>CAYLIC010000034.1:0-22495 GCA_964383815.1 uncultured Faecalibacterium sp.
TTCTTCTCCTTCGGCACCAACGACCTGACCCAGATGACCTTCGGCTTCTCCCGTGACGATGCCGGCAAGTTCCTGGGCAGCTACTACGATAACAAGATCTTCGAGAGCGATCCCTTCGCCCGTCTGGATACCGAGGGTGTTGGCAAGCTGGTGGAAATGGCTGCCAAGCTGGGCCGTCAGACCCGCGCCAACATCAAGCTGGGCATCTGCGGCGAGCACGGCGGCGACCCGAGCACCATCATGTTCTGCCACAAGGTTGGCCTGAACTATGTGTCCTGCTCTCCCTTCCGTGTGCCGATCGCCCGTCTGGCTGCTGCTCACGCTGCTATCCTGGAGAAGCAGGGTAAGTAATTGCCAGCGCTGAGGCATCAGTGCGAAAAACAACTGCAGCTCCTGTCTGAAAAGGCAGGAGCTGCTTTTTTGCATGGTTTTGGTGGATGAACATGTTCCATTTTCCTCAGCGGTAGCCGGCTGCACCATACCATCGCATGATTCGTGCTTCCGTGAATCCGTTTGTGCGGTGATTGCATCCAGCGGGGAAAAGTGCTGATGATTCCAACAAGGATGAATAGCACAACACCCGCCACAAGTTTCAGCGGCGGGTGTTGTACTATTCAGCGAAGCTCTTCTAATAATGCGGCGTATCGTGCGGTGTGCTTTTCGCATGGCGGCAAGGATGGATTGTGCAGACAATGCTGCAACACATCCGCATCCTTCAGCACTTCGTCCAGGGGCGCGTGCACCTTGTCCTTGTCGCTGTGATGGGCGATGGCGTTGCAGATGGCGGCAACCTCCTCCTGGGTGAACAGGCCGGAGCCATTCAGGCAGCTGCGGGCCATGGCAGCGCTGCGCCCGGCGTGATTGCGTCTATCGCCGGTGGCGCAGGCGGAAATGTCGTGCAGCAGGCCGCAGACAGTGGCAAGCTGTGGGTCGATGCTGCGGCGCAGCGCCAGCAGGGCTGCATTTCCAGCCACGCCGTACAGGTGCACGGCGGCGGTGCGGTGCTCGGCTGCATCCACAATGGTGTCCAGCAGGCGGTTTACATAGGTTTGCACACAGGTGATGCGATCCATGGTCGGTCCTCCTGAAAAAGCTCAAGGGTTATTGACATGACAGGCCTTCATGGCTCGTCCTCCAGGTCGGCCATGGCGCGGCTGATGGCCTGGCGGGCCACATCCCAGCCGAAACCGCGGCGGGCCAGCATGGCCGTGATGCGGCTGGCGGTTTTGCGGGGGTCTTCGCCGGATTTTGTGCGGGTAAGCGCCTTTTCCACCAGGGCAACGGCGGAGGAAAGCTGGTCATCCGGGTCGATGTTCTCCAGGGCGGCCTCTGCCTCTTCGGCGGAGATGCCCTTGCGGCGCAGCTCCTGGGCAATGCGGTTGCGGCCCAGCTTGTGGTTCACCCGGGCTTCCACCCATTGCTGGGCAAAGTCCGCATCGTCCAGCAGGTTCTCGGTTTCCAGCTTGTAGAGCACCATCTCCACTGTGCAGGGCCGATAGCCGCAGCGGAGCAGCTTATCCTCAATTTCCTTGCGGCTCCGGGCCCGGCTTGCCAGGAAGGCAACTGCCCTGTCCAGGGCATGGCGATACTGGCGTACCATCAGCCAGTTGTCGTAATCGTCCATGTCGATGGGCTGACCCTCTTCCAGGGGACGCTCACGAAAGAGGCTGATGGGAACGAGAATTTCATCACATTCGCTGATGGTAACACGCATCTTTCCACGCTCTTTTTTGATGGAAGTAATCACGTCCATGAGGGTAACTCCTTCTGCAATGCCCATTGGAGCAAGGCTTTGTTGCACAGCCCCAGGCGGCCTTGCCTTGCCTCGGAGCAGCCGCCATTGAGGAAGATGACCTGCCGGCCTGTACCCTCCTCGAAAAAGGCACCGTCCACACAGCCGTAGGCAAAGCCTTGGTGTCCATAAACCTTGTGGGCGGAAATATCGGGATTGTCTATGATGACAAGCCCCAAACCATACCGCCTGGCGGGCCGTTCAGCCGGGCCGGTGAAGCTGTGTTGGGCGGTCATCTGGTGGATGGATCCGGCGGACAGCAGCGGTGCGCCGCCCTGGGAAATCATGGTCAGCATTCGGGAAAGGGACGCTGCGTCCGTGTACATGGCGCCGGCGGTATAGCCGAAGTGCCGCAGCGGGTCGGCTGCAGAAAGCGGCTGACGGCCCAGGGCGGTAACGGTTACATCCTGGCCTTTGCGGTAGGGCAGCACACGGCTCATGGGCATGATGCTGGATGCGTCCAGGGTGGATGCATCCAGTGTGGCGTGCATGCCCAGCGGGCGGAAGAGCCGCTGCTGAAAGACCTGCTCCAGCGGCAAGCCGGTGACCTGCTCCATCACGCAGCCCAGCAGGCCAAAGCCAAAATTGCAGTAGGCCATGTCCTGTGTGCTGCGCACGCTCGGTGCATGGAGAACCTCACGGTAGGACTGACCCTGCCGCAATGCACTGTCATAGGCGGGCACATCCCGCAGGCCGGAGGTGTGGCACAGCAGCTGGCGGATGGTCACGCCCGCCAGCGCAGGCTCGGCAGTGCCGCCGGGCAGCAGGGGAGCCACAGCATCGTCCAGGCGGAAGGCATCTTCCTCCGCCAGCATGAGGGTTACAAGGGCTGTTGCCATTTTGGTAATGGACGCCACCCGGAACATGGTGTGCTGGCTGGCCTGGTGGCAGGGATTGCCGGTGGATGTGAACACAGCGGCGGTGCTTTCGCCATCCTTCAGCAAGAGCGAAGCACCCAAAACATGGTGGCGGCACAGCAGCCGCTCGTAGGCTGGCAGGCCGATGGTACGTCCCTGCCGGGTGTGGTGCATCTGCCACCTTGGCGTGGGCGCCAGCAGCGGCAGCGCGGCCCGGTAGAGCAGGTTTTTCATGGGTGTGGTGGGCATAGGCGCTCCTTTTCATTGGTGGTATAGGCTGCAAAGGCGGCACTAAGCACGGCCAGCGCGTAGCTCATACAGGCCAGGACTGGCACGCCTTTCACGGCGAACAGCGGTATCAGCGCCGCAAAGCACATGGCTGGAATGAACCGCACAGGGTGCAAATCTCTGCGGTTGCGGAGGATGAAAACCAGTGTGGCCCCAAGGCACAGGCAGGCGCTTAGCAGCTGGCTGATGCGCAGGGTGGACGCCATGAGGCTGTCGGTTCGCAGGCCTTCGATCACCAGCCGTCCCGCGCCGTAGAGCAGGAAGTACCACAGGGTGGTATCTCCCCGACGGTGCATGCGGGTGCGGCTGCACATGAGCAGGGCGAACACCAGCAGATCCCACATGGATTCGTAAAAGAAGGTTGCCATGTGCCATGCACCGCCGGTGTCGGAGGGAATGAACACCGCTGCCGGAAAGAACTGCCAGGCGGCACTGGTGATTTCCGCACCATAGGCCTCCATGTTGAAGTAGTTTCCCCAGCGGCCAATGGCCTGGGCAACCGCCAGGCCGGGTGCAATCATGTCCGTCAGGGTGAAAACGGGCAGGCGACGCCTTTTTGCAAAGAGCACAATGGCGATGAACCCGCCGATGATGCCGCCATAAATCGCCATGCCGCCGCGCCAAATGAACAGAACGCTGATGGGGTCAGCAGCAAAGGTGCCCCAGGCAAAGGCCACATAGTATATTCGCGCGCCCAGAATCCCCAGGGGAATGACCCACAGGGCTAAATCCACCACAGTGTCCCTGGGCAGGCCTAGGCGCTTCTCCTGGCGCAGGGCGATGAAAAGTGCCAGGCAGATGCCAAGAACAATCAGCACGCTGTACCAGGGCAGCAGCCCGAAAAACATGCGGCTGGAAGGCGTTGCAAGCATAAATGTTCCCCCTTGTTTGGTTTCATTATAGTTTTTTCCCATTCCCATGTCAAGCATGCGGAAGGATGCAAAAGTTATTACGCAATTCATAAAGTGATTGTAATATAACCAACGGGCCCGAAAGGAGGAGAAGAAAAAGAATGCAAAAGAAAAACTGTCATACCTGATTATACATTGCACATGAAAGCGTTTTCAGTTATAATAGGTAAGAAAAATGGACGCGGAGGACAATTATTCCTTCGCATGAAGCAAATGAAGGAGGAGACCTTCCCATGAGCAAGGTACACGTTTTCGATCATCCGCTTATCCAGCACAAGCTGAGCATTATGCGCAGCAAGGACACCGGCACCAAGGAATTCCGTGAGCTGCTGGAGGAGATCTCCATGCTGATGGTGTACGAGGTCACCTGCGACCTGCCCACAAAGGACGTGGAGATTGAGACCCCCATCTGCAAGTGCACCACCCAGATGCTCGCCGGCAAGAAGCTGGGCATTGTGCCGATCCTCCGGGCTGGCCTGGGCATGGTGGATGGCGTGCTGCGGCTGATTCCCGCCGCCAGGGTGGGTCACATTGGCCTGTATCGCGACCCGGAAACCCATGAGCCTGTGGAGTACTACTGCAAGCTGCCTGCCGACAGCGAAAACCGCGAGCTGCTGGTGCTTGACCCCATGCTGGCCACCGGCGGCAGCGCCAGCGATGCCATTACCATGATTAAGAAGCGCGGATGCAACCATATCCGCCTGGTGAACCTGATTGCCGCCCCCGAGGGCATTGCCAAGGTGCAGCACGACCACCCGGACGTGGATATCTATGTGGCTGGCCTGGATGAGAAGCTGAACGAGCACGCATACATCGTTCCCGGCCTGGGCGATGCGGGCGACCGCCTGTTTGGTACCAAATAAGCAGGTAAGGTGGAGCAGATGGGATTTCTGAGCCAAATTGACCCAACCATCAGGCGGGACACCAAATATATTGTCCTGGTGGTGGTAATCCTAACGGCGCTGATGGAATCGGTTTTCCTCATTCTTGGCAAGTGGGACACCACGGTGCTGTTTGGCGGCCTGCTGGGTGCGGCAACGGCTATCCTGAATTTCTTCATGATGGCCATGTCCGTGCAGAAGGCTGTTGCCAAGGAGGAGAAAAAGGAAGCCTCCGGTACCATGAAGGCATCCCATTCTTTGCGAATGGTGATGCTGGTGGTTATCTGCGCGGTGGCGGCGCTGCTGCCTGGGGTGTTTAACCTGATTGCCACCCTGGTGCCGCTGCTGTTTCCCTCCATTGGCGCAAAGCTCTATGGCAAGATCATCAAAAACGACGCTTGACGATTTTCAAATGATGGGAGGTGAATGATCCATGGAAAAGCAAAGCCGCCGCTTTCGGCTGGTGGATGGCCTGCTGATTGCCATGATTGTACTGCCGCTGGTGGCGGGCATTGTGCTGCAGGTGCTGACCAAGCCAGCCTCCGACGGCATATCCATCTCTGGCGCACGCATCTTCTGGCAGTTTGACGGCATGCCCCTGATGCCGTTGCTCATCACCGAGGCGCAAATCAACGCCTGGCTGGTGATGATAACCATCACAGGCCTGTGCCTGTACCTGACCCATGGCATTCGCGCCGGGGTGAAAACCAAGCGGCAGCTGGCGGCGGAGTGGGCCATTGAAAAGGTGGAGGACATGGTGCGCGGCAATATGGATCCTGTGTTTCACGATTCCTACGGCCCGTTTATCGCCACGATTCTGGTATTCTCCGCCCTGTCCAGCCTGATGGCACTGCTGGGGCTGTTCCCGCCCACATCCGATGTGAATGTGGTGGCAGGCTGGTCCATCCTGGTGTTCATCCTGATTACGAAAAACAAGCTGAAGGCTGGCCTGGGCGCCTATGCGAAGGGATACCTGGAGCCAATCTTCATCATGCTGCCCATGAACATCATTGGCGAGGTGGCAACCCCTATCTCCATGGCACTGCGTCACTACGGCAATGTCATGTCCGGCACGGTCATCTCCACGCTGGTGGCGGCAGGCCTGGCGCTTTTGTCCAATGCGCTGCTGGGCTGGCTGCCCGGCTTCCTGGGTGAGGTGCCCTTCCTGCAGATCGGCGTGCCTGCGGTGCTGTCTGTCTACTTCGATATTTTCAGCGGCTGCATGCAGGCGTACATCTTTGCCATCCTGACGGTGCTGAACATAACCAGCGCCTATCCCGGCACGGATGTGGTGGAAGCCTATAAGGCGAAAAAGCACAAGCTGGCCTGATGGATTCAGGCTGCAAATAAAAAACAAAGAAGAGAGGTTTTGAATCATGGAAATCGCAATCGGTATCATTCTGGGCTGCTGCGCATTGGGCGCAGGTATCTGCATGGGCATTGGTGCTATCGGTCCTGCTATTGGCGAAGGTAACGCCGTTGCCAAGTCCTGCGAGGCCATTGGCCGCCAGCCGGAGAGCAAGAGCGCTGTGACCTCCACCATGGTCATGGGCTGCGCCATTGCCGAAACCACGGGCATTTACTCCCTGGTTATTGCCATTCTGCTGATTTTCGCTGCCCCTGGCATTATGGTCGGCGCACTGAAGAATGCCATTGGCGGCTAAGTAGGTGAAGGAAATGCAAGCACTTGACGTCATTTCCGTCAATATTTGGAGCATCATCATCTCCCTGTGCAACCTGGCGATTCTTTGCGCCCTGCTGAAGAAGTTCCTCTACAAGCCGGTGAAGGCCACCATGAACGCCCGGGAGGAAGCCATTGCAGCCCAGTATCGCGCCGCGGATGAGGCGGAGCAGGCTGCCCAGGCGGACAAGGCTGCCTATGCCGAGAAGCTCTCCGGCGCCCAGGCCGAGGCCGACAGCATGCTGGAGCAGGCTGCAGTGAACGCCAGCCGCCGGGGCGAGCGCATTGTTGCCGAGGCCCAGGACAAGGCGGAAGGCATTATCCGCCAGGCGCAGAACGAGGCTCAGCTGGAGAAGCAGAAGGCCAAGGCCAGCATCCGCCGGGAGATTACCGACGTTTCTGCCGCGCTGACGGAAAAGCTGCTGGGCCGCGAAATGTCGCAGGAGGATCACCACGCGATGATCGACTCCTTCCTGGACGAAATTGGTGATGAGTGATGAACAAAACGAGCAACGAATTTGCCGAGGCCCTTTTCGCCCTGTGCATGGAATACCATGACGAGGAGGAAACCCTGCAGGCCCTGCACCTGGTGCGGGACGGCTTTGCTGCCCAGCCTGAGGCGCTGGCGATGCTGGATTCGCCTGCCATTCCCAAGGCGGAGCGCCGCAAGGCCCTGGAGGATGCCTTTGCCCGGAGTGTACCCCAGCATGTAATGGGATACCTGGACTTGCTGTGCCAAAATGGCCGCATGCGCCAGCTGAACGAAAGCATTCGCCGCTTTGAGGAGCTGTACGACAGCGCGAAAAAGCTATCCACAGCCATTGTAACCAGCGCGGTTGCCCTTTCTGATGAGGAAAAGCAGCAGCTGCAACAGCGGCTGGAGGCCAGGCTGCACCGGACCATTCGCCTGGTGTGCCAGGTGGATGCCTCCCTGATGGGCGGCGTGGTGGTGCAGGTGGATGGCAAGGTGATCGACGGCAGCCTGAAGCACAAGCTGCATGAAATCAAGGAAGTGATGAATCGATGAGCAACAAGCCTGAGGAAATCAGCAGCATCCTGAAGGAACAAATCAAAAACTACAAATCCCACATAGAGATGGCGGAGACTGGCACGGTGATCACCGTGGGCGACGGCATTGCCCGGGTGTACGGCCTGCGCTCCTGCATGGCAAACGAACTGCTGCGCTTTGAGGATGGCAGCTATGGAATGGCCCAGAACCTGGAGGAGGACACGGTATCCGTTGCGGTGCTTTCCGACAAGGACACCATCCACGAAGGCGCAACGGTGTACCGCACAGGCCGCGCGCTGTCCGTTCCGGTGGGTGAAACGCTGCTGGGCCGTGTGGTGAATGCCCTGGGCCAGCCCATTGACGGCAAGGGTGACATTGCCACCACAAAGACCCGCCCCATTGAGAGCGACGCGCCCGGCATTATTGAGCGCCAGAGCGTGAACGTGCCGCTGCAAACGGGCATCAAGGCCATTGACGCCATGATCCCCATCGGCCGCGGACAGCGCGAGCTGATTATCGGCGACAGGCAGACCGGCAAGACTGCCATTGCGGTGGACACCATCATCAACCAAAAGGGTCAAAACGTGCTGTGCGTGTATGTTGCCATTGGGCAGAAGCGCACCTCCGTTGTGCAGATTGCCAACGAGCTGGAGCGCGCCGGTGCCATGGAATACACCATCATCGTTTCCGCCTCTGCGGCGGAAAGCGCACCCCTGCAGTACATTGCGCCCTATTCCGGCTGCGCGATGGCGGAATATTTCCGGGAGCAGGGCAAGGACGTGCTGATTGTGTACGACGACCTGTCCAAGCATGCGGTGGCATACCGGGCCCTGTCCCTGCTGATCCGCCGCCCGCCGGGCCGCGAGGCGTATCCGGGCGATGTGTTCTACCTGCACTCCCGCCTGCTGGAGCGCGCGGCCTGCGTGCACAAGGATTTCGGCGGCGGCTCCATCACGGCGCTGCCCATCATCGAAACCCAGGCCGGTGACGTTTCCGCCTACATTCCCACCAATGTGATTTCCATCACCGATGGACAGATTTTCCTGGAAACGGAGCTGTTCCACTCCGGCATTCGCCCGGCTATCAACCCCGGCATCTCTGTGAGCCGCGTGGGCGGCAGCGCCCAGCTGAAGGCCATGAAGAAGGTGGCTGGCGAGCTGAAGCTGCTCTACGCCCAGTACCTGGAGCTGAAAACCTTCTCCCAGTTTGGCTCCGACCTGGATGCGGACACCAAGTTCCGCCTGGCTCTGGGGGAGCGCATTGTTGAGGTGCTCAAGCAGGACAAGAACAGCCCCATTCGCGTGGGCTGCCAGGTGGCGATTGTGTACGCCGTCATCCATGGGTACCTGAACGATGTGCCCGTGAACAAGGTGCACGAGTGGGAGCTGCGCATGACAGACAAGCTGGAGGCCGAGCATCAGGACCTGCTGGTTCGCTTTGAGAACGGCTGCTTTGACGATGCGGATGTGAAGGAGCTGGAGGAGGCGCTGGCCTCCGTGCGGAGGTGAGCTGAATGGGTGCCAACACCAAAGCGCTGAAGTCCCGCATACGCTCGGTGGACAACACGCTGCACACCACACGGGCCATGGGCCTTGTGGCATCCTCCAAGATCCGCAAAGCTACCGAGGCCATGAACGGCGGCAAGCAGTACGCGGCGGCATTCAGCAGCGTGATTGACCTGCTGACAGCCTGCCCGGAATGCGCTGAAAGCCCGTATATGAACCGCACAGGGGACAAAACCTGCCTGGTGGTTATCGCCGGTGACAGGGGCCTGGCTGGCGGCTACAATGCCAATGTGTTCCGCTATGTGGCAGACATGCAGGCGGACAGCCTTGTGCCCATTGGCAAGCGTGCCTGCGAACGCTACCACGGGGAGTTCCTCTCCTCCGAGCACTTCACCGGCGCTAAGGCTACCCGTATGGCACGCCGGCTGTGCCAGGCATACCTTGATGGTGAATACGACAGGGTAGGCATTGTATATACCAGGTATGTGAGCATGATGGTGCAGGAGCCTTGCGTTGTGTGGCTCCTGCCACTGGAGCGCACTGAGGAGCAGAAGGCTGTTTCCGCCATCTTCGAGCCGGATGAGGCCAGCATCCTGAACACTGCCGTGCCCGACTATGTGGCTGGTGTGCTGATGCGCTGCGTGCGGGAAAGCTACGCCTGCGAAACCGCTGCCCGCCGCATGGCCATGGACGCTGCCGGAAAGAACGCTCAGGCCATGATTGATGACCTGCAGCTGCAGTACAACCGGGCGCGGCAGGGTGCCATTACCCAGGAGATTACCGAGATTGTCGCCGGTGCAGGCGAGTGAACCACCCAATAGAGTAAGGGGGTATTACCTTTGGCAAATACGAACACGGGCAAGGTCGCCCAGGTTATGGGGCCTGTGGTGGACGTCCGTTTTGAGGGAGGCCAGCTGCCGCCCATCCACAGCGCGCTGACCATGATGATTGGTGAGCGCAAGCTGACCTGCGAGGTGGCCCAGCACATTGGCGACAACACCGTGCGGTGCATCGCCATGGCCTCCACCGATGGCCTTCAGCGGGATGTGGATGTGACCGACACCGGTGCACCCATCAGCGTTCCCGTGGGCCGCAAAACCCTGGGGCGCATCTTCAACGTGCTGGGCGAAACCGTGGACAACGGCGAGGCTGTTGAGGCCGAGCGCTGGGACATCCACCGCCCTGCGCCCTCCTTTGACGAGCTGGCAACCTCTACCGAAATTCTGGAAACCGGCATCAAGGTCATCGACCTGATCTGCCCCTATGCCAAGGGCGGCAAGATTGGCCTGTTTGGCGGCGCCGGCGTGGGTAAGACTGTGCTGATTATGGAGCTGATTAACAACATTGCCAAGCAGCACAACGGCCTGTCCGTGTTCACGGGCGTTGGCGAGCGCACCCGCGAGGGTAACGACCTTTACAACGAGATGAAGGAATCCGGCGTGCTGGCAAACACCGCCCTGGTGTACGGCCAGATGAATGAGCCTCCGGGAGCCCGTATGCGCGTGGGCCTGTCTGGTTTAACCATGGCGGAGTATTTCCGCGACGAGGAAAACCAGGACGTGCTGCTCTTCATCGACAACATTTTCCGCTTCACCCAGGCTGGCTCCGAGGTGTCTGCTCTGCTGGGCCGTATGCCCTCGGCTGTGGGTTATCAGCCTACGCTGGCGACGGAAATGGGTACCCTGCAGGAGCGCATCACTTCCACACGGAAAGGTTCCATCACGTCCATTCAGGCCGTGTATGTGCCTGCGGACGACCTGACGGACCCGGCGCCTGCCACAACCTTCTCCCACCTGGATGCAACCACGGTGCTGTCCCGCGCCATTGCCTCCCAGGGCATTTACCCGGCTGTTGATCCCCTGGAATCCACCAGCCGTGTGCTGAGCCCCGATGTGGTTGGCGAAGAACATTATGCTGTGGCCCGCGAGGTGCAGCGCATCCTCCAGCGATACAACGAGCTGATGGACATCATTGCCATCATGGGTATGGACGAGCTTTCTGACGAAGACAAGCTGCTGGTGGGCCGCGCCCGTAAGATTCAGCGCTTCCTGTCCCAGCCGTTTGCGGTTTCCGAAAAGTTCACAGGCTTCCCCGGCGTGTATGTGCCCGTCAGCGAAACGATTCGCGGCTTCCGGGAGATTATCGAGGGCAAGCACGACAGCCTGCCTGAGTCCGCATTCCTGTTCGCTGGCACCATCGACGATGTGGTCGCCAAGGCGAAGAAGGTGCAGGCATGAGAACATTTCTGCTGAACATTTCCACGCCGGACGGCAGCGTGTTTTCCGGGCAGGCGGTTATGCTGACTGTCCGCGGCCTGGAGGGCGACCTGGCTGTGCTGGCAGGGCATGTGCCCTTCATCACCACGGTGAAGCCGTGCAATGTGAAGGTTGTGCTGGAGGACGGCACGGAGAAGATTGGTCATTCCGATGGGGGACTTTTGACAGTTGGTACCGATGGGGTGACGCTGCTGGGGTCTTTCTGCTGGTAAAATGAACGGGCGCGTACCTGCATGGATACGCGCCCGTTTTTTATGTATTCTGTTGATGATAGGCATCTGCCAGGTCTTGCAGTTCCTGAACCACATGGGGTCGCCAGGAAATTTTTCTGGTCAGGTCTGCACAGGGAAATTTCCGGCACAGCCCGCAGAACTGCACACCGTGCTCCTTTGAACAGCGGTGAATGGGGCAGCCACCAGATTGTGTCCACTCCTAGCAGTGACCATTGGACGCTGTGCAGCCTTGGCACAGACCATCCTTCTTCTTCTTGCAGCCGGTGCAGCATTCGCCGCAGGCAGTAACGGCGGAAAAATCAATGGGTTCGTCAGCCAATGAACAGCACCCCAAGGGTACCCGGGCCGCAGTGGCTGGAAATCACGCTGCCTGCACGGGTGATGAGAATCTCGCTGAAGTGGTGCAGCTCCTCCAGCTGATCCTTGATGGCGGCGATAATCTCCTCGTCGCAGCCGGAATGGGTGATGAACACCCGGTCGGGCCGGGAATCCAGCAGGTCGTCCTTCATGTCGGCAACATATTCAGTCAGCACATGGCGCATGCGGCCACGATATTTTTTGCCGGGCGTCATGGCACCATTCGTCACGGAAATGCGCGGGTGCAGCCGCAGGGCGCCGCCAGCCAGCGCTGCCAGGCCGGAGCAGCGCCCGCCCCGGTGCAGGTAGGACAGCGTATCCACCACGAAGCTGGCGCGCACCCTGGGGGTAATCTCTGCCAGGTGCCGGACGATTTCATCCAGGGATGCGCCGCGCTGGGCCAGCTCGGCTGCTTCAATCACCTGCAGGCCCACGCCGGTAGACAGGTTTTGCGAGTCAATCACGCGGATGTGCTCCTGGGCGTTCAGCTCCCTAGCGGCATTGCACATGTTCTGATAGGTAACGGACATGCTGGACGAAATGGAGAAGCAGACAATCTCCTTGCCCTCCGCCAGGTAGGGACGGAAAAGCTGCTTAATTTCTTCCACCGATGCGGCAGAGGTTTTGGGTGTGGTTTTATGGGCGTCCGACCAGCTGTAGATCTCATCGGGTGTGATGCTCTTGCCGTCCAGGTATTCGTCGGTGCCCAGCAGAACGTGCAAAGGCATGATGGCAATATCGTAGCGGGCGAGCAGCTCCGCCGACAGGTCGCAGGTACTGTCGGAGATGATTTGAACCATGGGTAAGCTCCTTTCTTTCCTCCGGGAGATATACTCATTATACCATAGGTTTGTGAACTGAAAAAGAAACTTTTTTCATTTTTACGGATTTATGTTATACTTTTCGCGGAGGTGCAGCCAATGGACGTGATTTCCCGGCTGAACGAGACCGGTTTTGCCCATGTGATGATCCTGGACGGTGCGGCGTGCGGCGCCGATGCGAAGGCTCTGGTGCTGGCCCTGTGGACTTATCAGGCGGAAAAGGATGTGCCCCGGGCAGAGGCATGGGTGCACCCGTACTATCCTGCCTCCCACCGGGCGTACAAGGCGGCGCAACAGTTTGCCCGGGAGGCAACCGCTGCAGGCCTGCCCACCTGCGTCCGTGATGATATTCTCCTCAAGCCTATCTTTGCCAGGCTGCCGGGCCTTTCCCAGGGGAGAAACACCCTTTCGTACCTGGCGGGCGAGGGGAGCCGCTTTCACGCGAAACTCTTTGCGGTGGATGCGCCCCTGCCGCCTACGGTACGCCTGGAAGCGGCGGCACATGACCGCCACTGCGATGGATGCACCAGGTGCATGGAGGCGTGTCCCACGGGGGCCATTACCCCGGATGGATTTATAAGGGAGCGATGCCTGCGAAACTGGATGCTCTCCGGCAAGGCAGTGCCGGAGGACTTGCGCTGCGCCATGGGCAACAGACTGATTGGCTGCGACACCTGCCAGCGGTGCTGTCCACACAATCCGCCTGCCACGGGAGAAGCAGGCCTTCCGGCGCCGCTCCTCCGGCTGCTGACGGAGCCAAAGACCATGGCGGTAGAGCTGCGGGATGTGATTGGCGCCAACCTGACCCTGCCCAACCGGCTGCTGTCCCAGGCCTGTCTGCTGGCAGGCAACAGCGGCAGAAAAGACCTGCTGCCCGCCCTGGCAGGACTGCGGGAGCATCCATCCCCAGTGGTGCGGGAGCACGCCGCATGGGCAGCAGAACGGCTGCTGAATGCAGAAAAGTGAAAACCTGCAAGAAAATTTGGGAAAACCCTTGCAATTTGGGCACAAGATGTGGTATACTCATTGGGTGACATACGGGCGGTCCGCTGTCCGTGATTTCTGTGTGCGCGTCACACGAAACGGACATGAACGTCTATGAGGGAAGGAGGCACATTCCATGAGCGAAATTATCCGTTCTATCGAAGCAGCGCAGCTCCGTACCGATCTGCCCAAGATCACCGTGGGCGACACCGTCCGCGTGTGGGTGAAGGTTGTTGAGGGCAGCCGCGAGCGTCTGCAGGCGTTCGAGGGTACTGTGATCGCTATGCGCAACGGCGGCATCCGCGAGACCTTTACGGTTCGTCGCGTGTCCTATGGCATCGGCGTTGAGCGTACGTTCCCGATCCACTCTCCCCGCGTGGATCACGTTGAGGTGATCCGTCACGGCAAGGTGCGCCGCGCCAAGCTGTACTACCTGCGTTCTCTGCAGGGCAAGGCAGCCAAGATCAAGGAGATCAAGCGCGTGTAATCCCCGGGAAGGAAAACTTGCTTGCAAAAGAAGAGAGCTTCGGCTCTCTTTTTTTTTGCTGCGCGTGGAAGGACATATTTCCTGCCCAGCCGCCATATGCATGGATAAGCGTTGGTGAGGAGGGACATCCATGGATAAGGATTCGGCTTTCAACCTGTACAGGGATATTGCGGAGCGGACGGACGGCGATGTGTACATAGGTGTGGTTGGCCCGGTGCGCACGGGGAAAAGCACGTTTATTGCCAGGTTTATGGAGGAGCTGGTGCTGCCAAGGCTCAGCGCCGGGCCCAGGCGGGAACGCATTGCGGACGAGCTGCCCCAGAGTGGCTCCGGCAGAACCATTATGACCACGCAGCCCAAGTTTGTGCCTGGGGAAGCGGTGGAGGTGATGCTGCAGGAGCAGACCGCCGTGCGCGTGCGCATGGTTGACAGCGTGGGGTATCTGGTGAAGGGCGCCCTGGGCACCGCGGAGAACGATGCTGCCCGGATGGTGCACACCCCATGGTTCGACCAGGACATTCCCTTCGAGCAGGCGGCAGAGATTGGCACCCGGAAGGTTATGACCGACCACGCCACCATCGGCATGGTGGTGACCACGGATGGCAGCATTACCGACCTGTCCAGGGGCGCCTATGTGGATGCGGAGGAACGGGTGGTGGGCGAGCTGAAGCAGCTGGGCAAGCCCTTTGTGATGGTGCTGAACTCCGCCCAGCCAAGAGCAGCGGAAACCCTGGCGCTCCGGGATGCGCTGGAGGACAAATACGCTGTGCCTGTCATGCTGCTGAACGTGAAGGAAATGTCCGTGGAGGACATTCAGCATGTGCTGGAAAGCGTGCTGATGGAGTTCCCCCTGCGGGAGGCACGGCTGCTGACCCCGGCCTGGCTGGGCGCCCTGGATGGCGACCATTGGCTGGTGCGCCATGTGTTGGATGGTGTGCGCACAGCCGGTGCAAGCCCCAGGCGCATGCGGGAAAGCGATGTGTTTGCTGAGGCGTTCGCCGGCTCGGACTACGCGGAGGAAGTTCAGCTGCAAAGGCAATACCCGGGCGAAGGCAGAATCGATTATGTGCTGCCGTTGAAGGATGGCCTGTTCAACCGGGTGCTGGGCGAGGAGTGCGGAACGGAGATCCGGGGTGATGCACACCTGCTTTCCCTGATGAAGGAGCTGGTGAGCGCCAAGGCGGAGTATGACCATGTGGCGGAGGCCCTGCGAGCCGTGCGGGAGACCGGCTATGGCCTGGTGACGCCATCCATGGCGGAAATGGCGCTGGAGGAGCCGGAGATTGTGCGGCAGGGTGGACAGTTTGGCGTGAAGCTGAAGGCCCATGCGCCTTCCCTGCACATGATCCGCGTGGACATCGAAACCGAGGTAACCCCGGTGGTGGGCACCGAAAAGCAAAGCGAAGAGCTGGTGCGCTACCTGCTGGAGGAGTTTGAAAGCGACCCGCAGAAGATTTGGAATACCAACTTCTTTGGCAAGAGCCTGAACGACATGGTGCGGGAAGGCCTGAACAACAAGCTGCTCCGCATGCCCGCGGATGCACAGCAGAAGGTGCAGGAAACACTGACGAAAATCATCAACGAGGGCGACGGCGGCATGATATGCATTCTTTTGTGAGGTTGACAAGTAAGGCATTTCGCGCTAAAATTGGATGTAAGGGTCGCTTGACCGTTGCAAATCCATACGAAACGAAGGTTGTTACCGATGAAGTATCCTATGACGATCGCTGGCCTTAAGCGCGAGCTGCCCCTGTGCCCTGTATCGGATGAGCTGTACATCGGTGCGTTTGTCATCTTTGGCGATGTGGAGCTAACCGTGGCCTGCGCCCGGGAGCTGCTTGCCAGGGCCCCTGAGTATGACTACCTGATTACTGCCGAGTCCAAGGGCATTCCCCTGGGGTATGAAATGGCCCGCCAGCATGGCGATGCCAAGTGGTTGCTGGCCCGCAAGGGTGTGAAGGTCTACATGCAGGATGTGCTCTCCGTTGAGGTGAAGTCCATCACCACTGACCATGTGCAGAAGCTGTACCTGGACGGCAACGATGCCGCCATGATGAAGGGCAAGCGCATTCTGATTGTGGACGATGTGATTTCCACAGGCGAGTCCCTTCACGCCATTGAGGAGCTGGTGGAAAAGGCCGGAGGCAACATTGTTGGCAAGCTGTGCATCCTGGCTGAAGGCGACGCCCAGCAGCGCCCGGACATCACCTACCTGGAAAAGCTGCCCCTGTTCAACGCCAAAGGCGAAATCATCGGCTAAGACAGTTGAAATAGACCTGCTTCGGCGGGTCTTTTTTTGTGTATGACTTGGTGAATCAACGGGCATAATGACCGCATTCGAGGAGGAATGCGGCATGAATGGATTCAGAACCGACCTGGCTATGGAGCGCACGGTGCGGCCAGGCGGCATGGGGGAAGGCGTGCATGTTGACACCCAGCGCCAGGGTGACATGGAAACCACATGGGTGCGCATCCAGTCCCGGGCGGCGGCGGACAGGCTGGGAAAGGCCCAGGGCGTGTACTGGACACTGAACCATCCGCGCCTGCCGGCACTGGAGCCACAGGAGCGCATGCGCATTGCCCGGGAAATCAGCCAGGTGCTGCGGCTGCTGCTGCCGCCCACAGGCAGTGTGCTGGTGCTGGGCCTGGGCAACCGGCACATGACTGCCGATGCCCTGGGGGACAGGGTGGTTGGCGGCATTATGGTCACCAGGCACATGAAGGACAGCCGCCTGCGCAGCGTGTGCGCCATGGCGCCCGGGGTGCTGGGCATTACCGGCGTGGAAACGGCAGAGCTGGCCCTGAGCCTGACGCAGAAGCTGAAGCCTGCGGCGGTGCTGGTCATTGACGCGCTGGCTGCCATGGAGACGAATCATATCTGCACCACTGTTCAGCTGACGGACACGGGCATCAGTCCCGGCAGCGGCGTGGGCAACCATCGCCAGGGCATCAACGCACAGTGGCTGCAGGTACCGGTGATCGCCATTGGCATTCCCATGGTGGTATACGCCTCCACCATCGTCCGGGATGCACTGAAGGGCATATTTGCCCGGGAGAGCCAGACCCGGGAGGCGGAGGCCATGGCGGAAAGCCTGGCCCGGGGCGCAGCGGAGGATTTTGTGGTGACCCCCAGAAACATTGACGAGCTGGTTCAGGGCCTGGCGGACATGCTGGCGCTGGCTATCAATGCGGCCTTGCAGCCGGACTTGTCCATGAAGGAGCTGAGCCTGTACCTGCACTGAGTCTATTTCCGCCAACGGCTGCATAGCCTATCACAAACAAGTGTGGCGAGGTGCGGTATGGGGCGGAAAGGCTGGTGCAGGGGACAGGCAGCGGAGGTTTGGCTGGGCGGCGGGATGCTGCTGGCACTGCTGGCGGCGGCGGTGGCGCTGCTTTGCCAGGCGTCCAGGCCTGCCATGGCGGAAAACCCTGTTCCCATGCTGCAGGTGGAGGTCATCCGTGCCGAAAAGCCGCAGGCAACGGGCAAAAGTATCCTCATCTATCACACCCACACCTGGGAGGCCTTTGCCCAGGTGGAGAGCAACCGCTACCAGGAAACAGAAAAGTGGCGCAGCAAGGACAATGACGCAAACGTGGTGGCAGTGGGCCAGGCGCTGGCGGCAGCCTTGACCGCCCAGGGCTGCACCGTGGTGCACGACACCACCGCCTTTGAGCCGCCGGACCTGTCCACCGCATACCAGCGCTCCCTTGCCATGCTGGAGGAACGGCAGGCCAGTGGCGAAAGCTACGACCTTTACATTGACCTGCACAGGGATGCGGTGGGCGATGCCTCCACGCTGAAGCGCACCGTTAGCATAGGCGGTGAGGATGTGGCCCGGTTCATGGTGCTGGTGGGGAAGGGTCAGACTTATGAGGTGAAGCCGGACTGGGAGGCCAACTACGCCATTGCCGAACAGATGACACAAAGCATGAACCGCCAGGCGGATGGACTGTGCCGCCCGGTGAAGGTGAAAACAGGTCGGTTCAACCAGCACATAGCGCCAAGGTGTGTGCTGATTGAATGCGGGCTGAACCACAACACCCTGGAGCAGGTGCTGCGCGGCGTGCCTTATTTGGCGCAGGCCATTGTGGAGGCACTGGAGTAGGGTTCATGCCTGGGTTTTGGCATGAACGGGAAATGCAGTGTGGAAGGATGATGAACATGTGCACCAGCCTGGCCTGGCGCAACGGCGACTTTTACTTTGGCAGAAACCTTGACCTGGAGGTTGCCTTTGGTCAGCGGGTGGTGATTACCCCGCGGCGGCACCTGCTGAGCCTTCGCAGGGAAAAGCCCATGGCCCGGCACTATGCCATGATTGGTATGGCAACGGTGATGGACGGCTGTCCCCTGTATGCGGAGGCAGCCAACGAAAAGGGCCTGTGCATGGCAGGCCTGAACTTTCCCCAAAACGCCAGTTACGCGGCGGAAGAAACGCCGGGCAAGCACCACATTGCGCCCTTTGAGCTGCCATGGTGGCTGCTGGGCCAGTGTGCCACCGTGCAGGAGGCCCGGGTGCTGCTGGCCTGCACCCAAGTGATGGACATCCCCTTCAGCGAAAGTGTGCCCAATTCACCCCTGCACTGGCATGTGGCGGACAAGCGGGAAGCCATTGCGGTGGAATGCATGGCGGATGGCATGCACATCCATGATGACCCGGTGGGCGTGCTGACCAACAATCCGCCCTTTGACTTTCACCGTCAGAACCTGGCCCAGTACATGGGGCTGACCGCCCAATGGCCTGTGAACCGCATGACGGACAGGGTGAACCTGCAGCCCTTTGGGCGCGGGCTGGGCGGCTTTGGCCTGCCGGGCGATGCGTCGCCTGCGTCACGCTATGTGCGGGCAGCCTTCCTGAAGCTGAACTCCGCCTGCGAGGAAAGCGAGGAAGCCAGCGTGGCACATTTCTTTCACCTGCTGGACGCCGCTGCCATGACGAAGGGCAGCGTGATGGCCCCCGGTGGCGGCTGGGAGCACACCCTGTATTCCTGCTGCATCAACGGGGACGAAGGCGTGTATTACTACAAGACCTATGGCAACAATCAGCTGACGGCGGTACACCTGCACAACGCCAACCTGGAAGGGGAAACGCTGGTGGAATTTCCTCTGGAAATGTGCCAGCATGTGCTGCACGCCAACTGAAAAAAACTCGCTTCCGCATGGGAACGGAAGCGAGTCAGCCTGTCAAAAAACCTCCGGGAGGTGTCGGAGGGCCCGCAGGCCCTCTGACTGCATTCGTATCGCGGGGCTTTGCCGCGCGGGCGGGGCGTTTCCGGCTCCGCCGGAAACTTTCCTTACGCGGAGGAACGGCCGTCAGGCCTGCCTGCAGGCCTGACAGTGACGGAGCGCAATTCCTCGAAAAAGTGGCTCTGCCACTTTTTCGACACGCAGACTCGCTTCCGCATGGGAACGGAAGCGAGTTTTCATTAGCCAAGGAGCATCCTGTCGTTGTTCAGGCCGGCACCGCTGGCCTTTTCAAACATTTGCAGCAAATCCTCCACCTGCAGGGTGGCCTTGGTTTCACGCCCGATGTCCAGGATGACCCGACCCTCGTGCATCATGATGGTGCGGTTGCCGTACTGCAGCGCGTCCTTCATGTTGTGGGTAATCATCATGGCGGTCAGGCCGTTGTCCTCCACCAGCTTGCGGGTCAGGTGAAGCACCTTGGCGGCGGTTTTGGGGTCAAGGGCGGCGGTGTGCTCGTCCAGGAGGAGGAGCTTGGGCTCCTGCAGGGTCGCCATCAGCAAGGTCAGCGCCTGGCGCTGCCCGCCAGATAGCAGGCCTACCTTGGCGGACAGGCGATCCTCCAGGCCCAGGTCCAGGGTTTTCAGCTGCTGGCGGAAAAGGCTACGCTCCCTGGCGGTAATGCCCCATCCCAGGCCCCGGAACTTGCCGCGCCGGTAGGCCAGCGCCAGGTTTTCCTCAATGCTCATGGTGGCGGCAGTGCCTGTCATGGGATCCTGAAACACCCGGCCCAGATACTTGGCGCGCTTGTGCTCCGGCAGGCGGGTTACGTTCACGCCGTCGATCTCGATGGTGCCCTTGTCCACCAGGAAGGCGCCTGCCACAGCGTTCAGCATGGTGGATTTGCCTGCACCGTTGCCGCCAATCACGGTAACAAAATCACCGGCCTGCAGGTGCAGGTCGCAGTCGGTCAAGGCACGCTTTTCGGTGATGGTGCCCGGGTTGAAGGTTTTTGCGATATGGTTGATGTTAAGCATTGGGCTGTTCCCCCTTTTTCATGGTGCGCAGGGTTGCGGCCTTGCCTTTCCAGTAGGGAATAGCCAGGAACAGCGCCACCACCAGGGCGGTGAGCATCTTCAAATCGTTGGTGTTCAGGCCCAGCCACAGCACAACCTGAATCACCATGTAGTAAATCACCGCGCCCAGGGACACGGCAAGCAGCTTCAGGCCAAAGTTGCGGAACAGCTTGCCAAACACCACCTCGCCAATGATGACTGCCGCCAGACCAATGACGATGGCGCCGCGGCCCATGCTCACATCTGCAAAGCCCTGATACTGGGTGAGCAGCGCACCGGAGAAGGCCACAATGCCATTGGCAAGCATAAGGCCCACCACCTTGCCCAGGTTGGTGTTAATGCCCTGGGCCCGGGCCATGCTGCTGTTGGAGCCGGTGGCACGCAGGCCGCAGCCATACTCGGTGCCGAAGAACCAGTACAGCAGAAAAATCAGCGCCAGGGTGAACAGGGAAAGCAGAAAAATGGGGTTGTTTACGCTCAGCTCCCGAACATAGCGGGAGGATACCAGCAGGTCAAATTTATTGGCGCTGATGGATACATTGGCTTTGTTGCCCATAATCCGCAGGTTGATGGAGTACAGCGCCAGCTGCGTCAGGATGCCAGCCAGGATGGCGGGAATGCCCATGCCGGTGTGCAAAACGCCTGTCACCAGGCCAGCCAGCATGCCCACGCCAAAGGCGGCGAGCAAGGCCAGCGCCGGATTGCACCCGGAGGTGATGAGCATGGCAGCCACAGCGCCGCCGGTGGCGATGGAGCCATCCACCGTCAGGTCGGACACGTCCAGAATGCGATAGGTTATGTACACGCCAATCGCCATAATCCCCCAGATGACACCCTGGGAAACAGCGCCGGGCATGGCGTTGAGCAGCTTCATGATTTCCAAAGCGGGAATCCTCCTTGCGCGAGTGATGCAAAAGTGCGCCATGAAGGGGCATATCCGCCTTCATGACGCAGGAAGAACGGTGTTACTCGATGGGCAGGTAGTCCTCGGGGATGGTCACGCCCAGCTCGGTTGCGTTGGCAGCATTGTACATTTTGGTAAACTTGGGCGCATAGCGAATTTCCATTTCAGCGGGATTGGCGCCATTGACCAGGATTTCATAGGCCATTTCGGCAGCCGCGCAGCCCAGGTCGTAATAATCAATGGACAGGGTTGCCACGCCGCAGCCAGAGCAGATGCCGCTCTCACCGGCGATGACGGGAATCCGGGCGGGAATCACCACGTTGGCAATGGTTTCGGTATAGGTGGCGGCAGTGTTATCCGTGGGGATGTACATCACGTCGATTTCCTCGGTGGCCAGCTGGGCAACGGAGGCAACGTCGTTGGAATCGGCAAAGGGGAATTCCTTCACGGTCAGGCCGGCATTGACAAGGTAGTCGGTGATGGCCTTCACCTGGTAGACGGAATTGGCCTCGGCGGAGCAGTACAGGATGCCAACGGTTTTTGCCTCGGGGAACAGCTCCTGAATCATGGCAGCCTGTCCGTCCAGGGGAGCCAGGTCGGAGGTGCCGGTCACGTTGGCAGCACCCTCGATGAAATCATACACGGTAACAGAGGTGCCCACAACCGGGATGTCCGCGGTGGCGTTCATCACGGCCTGCACGGCGGGCGTTGCGTTGGCAAGAATCAAATCCACCTGGTCGGTCACCAGCTCGTTTGCCAGGGTGGTGCAGGCGGGCATATCGCCGGATGCGTTGGTTTCTGCAAAATTGACCTGACCGTTCAGCAGGGTGGACAGCGTATCCTTGAAGCCTTCGGTGGCGCGATCCAGCGCAGGGTGCTGCACCAGCTGGAGAATGCCAACTTCGTAGGTCTTTCCTTCGGCCAAGGCGGCGGTGCAGCCAAGCAGCAGGCACAGGGACAACATCAGGGCAGCAAGTTTCTTCATGGTGGGGTTCCTCCTTCAAATGCTACTTGCAGAAGGCAGCTTCTGCATCTACAAGCAAGAGTTTACCTTGAAAAACTGCCCCATGTCAACCGGTTGGAAGATTTAGCACAAAATAAGTACATTCGTAAAAAAATGCCCCCGGGATGGGGGCGTCAGACTGTCAAAAAACCTCCAGGAGGTGTCGGAGGGCCCGCAGGCCCTCTGACTGCAATCGTATCGCGGGGCTTTGCCGCGCGGGCGGGGCGTTTCCGGCTCTGCCGGAAACT
>CAYLIC010000035.1:0-21792 GCA_964383815.1 uncultured Faecalibacterium sp.
TACAGTGCCCTGAAGCCCGGCTCCACCATCTACCTGACCTATGGCCTGCAGCAGTGTGAAAACTACGGCTGGTTTGACATTACCTTCTCCTATTATAAGGAGTATAATGACCAGAACGAATACAACGAGGTGCAGGCTGGCACAAGGACGAAAGATGCTTCCTGGCAGATGCTGAGGGACGTGAAGGACGGACAGTACCTCAACCTGTATTATGGCGAGAAGGTAACGATCACCTTCCCGAACATTGAGTGGAATGAGATTGCTGCTAAGGATTCCATTGCCAGCGGGTACTACCAGGGCAAGGGTACCACCTTCGAACTGTGGAAGTACCACTACAACACCACGGCACAGGAGTGGGCTTTGGGCACTGATGCAGAGCTGCCCAATCATACAGATGCCAGCGTACCTTTCACTTACACCTGTAATGACCCCAAGGGCACCAAGCATTACATCAACCTGGCCTATCAGGCAAAGGCGTCCAGCGAGGTTGACCCCACCATCACCGTGACCTACAAGCCCGAGGATGCCTCCATGGGCTCTGTTGACCCCACCTCCAACACCGGCGTCAGCGCCACCGCGCCTGCCACCGGCAACCAGGCCGGTCAGGTTTCTGGCTCCACTGCTACCGCAAACCCCGGCTACGACTTTGTCGGCTGGTATAAGGAAATCAGCGATGGCGTGCTTGCAGAAACCGCCATTACCACCGACGCGAACCTGACCGATGCTCTTGCCAAGGGCAACCTGAACAAGGATGCCGACAACGACAGCCTGTTCGCCGACACCACCTATGTGGCGAAGTTTGCGCCCAAGACCATCAAAGTTGAGTACAAGGTGGAAGGCACCGGCGGCAGTGTGAACCACGACAAGGACACCGCCAGCAAGATTACCGGCAACACTGTGACTGGCTCCACCGCCACCCCGGCGGACGGCTATGAGTTCGACGGCTGGTACAAGGGTGATACCCTTATCACCACCGATGCGACCCTGTCCGCTGATGCTGCCCACACCAACCTGAACAAGGATGCCGACAACGACAGCCTGTACGCCGACACCACCTATGTGGCGAAGTTCAAGGCGAAGGTAACGCCTACGCCGAAGCCTGCGGATGACCCCACGCCTTCTCCCGTGCCGGCGGAGCCCACCGAGGAGCCCACGCCTTCTCCCACGCCTTCTCCCACGCCGGCGGAGCCCACCGAGGAGCCTACTGAGGAGCCCACTGAGGAGCCGACTGAGGAGCCTACCGAGGAACCCACCGAGGAGCCTACCGAAGAGCCCACCGAAGAGCCCACTGAGGAGCCCACTGAGGAGCCTACCGAGGAGCCCACTGCGGAGCCCACTGAGGAGCCTACCGAGGAGCCTACCGAAGAGCCCACTGAGGAGCCCACGCCTCGGCCTGAGCCGCCCAGGCCCACGCCTGAACCCGAGAAGCCTGCGGAGGAGCCCGAACCTACGGAAGAACCCACCCAGGAGCCTGGGAAGTACCGCGTGACGGTGAAGTACTGGTTTGAAAAGGTTGGCGGCGTGCCTGCCGGGCAGACCTTCACCAATGTGTACGCCACCGGCGAGGCCTACAAGGTGGTTAGCCGGAAGATTCCCGGCTGGGATGTTGACAAGGCCGAGGTCAGCGGCGTGATGGCCCAGGAGGACGTTGTTGTTGATGTGGTGTACACCATGCAGGAACACACCCTGACCATCCGCTACATCTACGCTGATGGCACCGAGGCTGCGCCCGACGTGACCAAGACGCTGAAGTTTGGCGAACCCTACAACGTAGCTTCTCCCGAGATTGACGGCTCGCTGGCCTCCCGCAAGACGGTTGCCGGTGTGATGCCTGCCTGGGATATGACCGCAACGGTTATCTACATCAACCCGAATCTGCCCAACCCTGGCAAAACCAGGACCGGGACGAACCTTTTCATCATTGAAGATTACGAAACGCCTTTGGGCATTGGCAATGTGAACCTGAACGCCGGCGAGTGCTTCGAGTAAGCTGAACCAAGCCTGACCGGAAATGCTTGCCCGGCACGCCCCGTGCGTGTCGGGCATTCCGGGTTTACAAGGCTTTTCAACCCGACGGAAAAGAAAGGATGATTTGATATGAAGAAGTGGTTGGCCCTGGTGATGGCTCTGATGCTGGCCTTCGCCCAGACGGCTGCACTGGCGGAGGACCTTGCGGCGGAAACATCCGCAGCAACAGCAATCCCCGAGCCGGAGGTTCCGCCGGCCTACGATACCCTGGTGGTGGGCCACACCACGGCCTTCAGCGGGCATTTCTCCACAGGCCTTTGGGGCAACAACACCGCTGACCTGGACGTGAAGGAGCTGCTTTCCGGCTACAACCTGATCCGCTGGGAGCAGGATCAAGGCCTGTTCCAGGTGGATCCCACGGTGGTCACCGGCATTGTGGTGTATGATGACGCCGATGGCAACCGCATCTACACCATGGTGCTCAGCGACGACCTGCGCTACTGCGATGGCACGCCCATCACCGCATGGGACTATGCCTTCTCCGTGCTGCTGTCCGTGGCGCCCCAGGTGGCGGAGATTGGCGGCAACACCAATGGCTATGGCAGTCTGCTGGGCATGGAGGCCTACAAGTCTGGCGAGGCCAGCACCCTGGAGGGCCTGACGGTTACCAACGACACCATTCTTTCCTTTACCGTGTCGGCGGAGTATCGGCCCTTCTTCTACGAGCTTGGCCTGCTGCGCTGTGCACCGATGCCCATTCAGGTTATCGCTCCCGGCTGCCAGGTGAAGGACGATGGCATGGGCGTCTATATCGACCAGACCAACGGCGCCTTCACCGCTGAGGTGCTTAAGAAAACCCTGCTGGACCCCGAAAACGGCTATGTGTCCCATCCTACCGTTACCAGCGGCGCCTATAAGCTGGTGTCCTATGACGGTGCGGTGGCGGAATTTGAAATTAATGAGTATTACAAGGGTGATGCGGAGGGTGTGGTGCCCAGCATTCAGCACCTGACCTTCAAGACGGTGAGCAACGAAACCATGATGGATCAGCTGCTCACGGGCGAATTGGGCCTTGTGAACAAGACCGTGAACAGTGAAAGCATCATGCAGGGCATGGCGGGCGTGGGCACCGGCACCCTGGGCATGAGCAACTATGCCCGCATTGGCTACAGCTTCATTTCCTACAACTGTGAAAAGCCCACCGTCAGCAGCCAGGCCGTCCGTCAGGCCATTGCCTATTGCCTGGACAAGGATGCGCTGGTCAGCAGCTATGTGGGCAACTTCGGCCTGCGGGTGGATGGCTATTATGGCATTGGCCAGTGGATGTACCAGATGCTGACGGGCGCCATTCAGCCGCCGCTGGAGGAGCCTGCCGAGGGTGCCACCCAGGAGGAGCAGGCCGCCTATGAGGAGGCCGCGCAGGCCTGGGCGGAGCTGAGCATGGACGGCATTCCTACCTATGAGCTGAACCTGGAGGCCGCCAGGACCCTGCTGGAGGATAACGGCTGGACGCTGAACCGGCAAGGCAATGCCTACGACCCGGCGACGGACGATGTGCGCTGCGCCCAGGTGAATGGGGAGCTTGTTCCCCTGGAGCTGAAGCTGGTGTACCCCGAGGGCAACACGATTGCCGCCAGCCTGCAGACCACCTTCGTGGACAACCTGGCCCAGGTGGGTATCCGGGTGACCATGGCGCCTGTGCCCATGACGGAGCTGCTGAAGCAGTATTACCGCCAGGTGGACAGGGACTGCGACATGATGTACCTGGCTACCAACTTCGACGTGGTGTTCGACCCCACGCTGAACTATGTGCCCGCCAGTGGCGACTTTGTGGGCAGCAACTATCAGGCCATCGACAGCGTAAAGCTGTTCGAAATGGCAAAGGACATGAGCATGACCGAGCCTGGCGATGTGCTGTCCTACTGCAAGAAGTGGGTGGCCTTCCAGGAGGAGTGGATGACGGAGCTGCCCGCCATTCCCGTGTACTCCAATGCGTATTTCGATTTCTACACCAACACCCTGCAGAACTACATGATTTCCTCCTCTGCCACCTGGAGCCAGGCCATTGTGGAAGCCTACCTCAGCGATCCGGCGGAAGTGGAAGAGGAAACCGACGAGCTGGGCGAGGATGAGATGGAGCTGGAGGACGACGAGGTCATCTTCGAGGAAGACTGGTAAGCAAAAAGGGAACCCTTCGCAGGGAAAATGCGAAGGGTTCCTTTTTTGCGTTTGCTTATTTCCGGCGGGTCAGGTTCCGCGGGGTCATGGGTGGCAGCGGCGGTGATTTCTTCACCAGCCCATCAGCTGCTGAATGCGCTGCACCAGCTTGTCGGCGGCCTTGTCGTGGGTCCGCTGGCTGGGGTGCCAGTCGGCAGCGTAGCCATCGGCAGGGTTCTGCACGTCAAACTTCAGGCAGGCGATGTTGCTGTCCCCGGTTTCGGCGGTATAGGCGTTCACGGCGTTTTTCACCTGGGGGTAGAGCCGGTCGCCCATGATGCCCAGGGTGCACAGGATGGTGGCCTGCGGATTGTTGCGGCGCACCACCTTGAGGAACTGGGCATAGCTGGCCCGGTAGTCCTCCTGGCGCTCAGGGTCGGCACCGGTGTAGCTATCGTCATTGGTGCCCAGGTTGATGACAATCAGCTCCGGCGTGTAGGCGGAGAAGTCCCAGGCCACATCCGCAGGCGTTTGACCCTCGTAGGCGCCGTAGGAGAAGCCCAGCTTCTCATAGTAGGTGGGTATCAGCTGCCCGGCGGACTTAACGCCTTCCGTGGCGGTATAGCCGGAGATGATGCCGTATCCGCTGATGGACACCATGCTGTAGTCCGCATCCAGGGCCTGTGCGGTTTTGTAGGCATAGGCGGCGGTGACATTCTCTGTGCTGGTGGCGAAGGAATGCTCTGCCACCTGGTCGTCTGCGCCATAGCCGCAGGTGATGGAGTCGCCAATAAATTCAATGCTGTGGGCCTTTTTTGCCGTGGGCTGGATGCTGGCGGCATCGGTGATGATGGCCTTCACGCCGCAGGTGGACATGGCGGTTTCCGACAGCTTGATAATGCGGACGGTGATGGTTTCCGGTGCGTCGCTCTGCCACAGGTCGTAGGTTTTCTCGGCGGCGTCCAGCATGTCGTCCACCAGGCGCTGCCCATTGACCTCCATGGCCAGGCGGGTGCGGCTGGACGGGTCGGCATAGGAGGAATCCGCCTTCATGGTTACGGACAGGCGGGTGCAGGTGGCGGTGAACTCAGCGCCCGTGCCGGAAAAGCACAGCCACAGGGAGTCTTCCCTGGGCAGGGCGCGTCCAAGGGGTTTCACGTTGTCCCGGGTGGGGATGATGGTGTTCATGGCAATCTCTCCATTCGCGGTGGTCATCATCAAGAGGGAAAGAAGCAGTGCAAGCGCGATTTTCATGGCGCACCTCCAGGGCTTTTGAACCCTATTATAGCCCCAAATGCCGCCTTTGGCAACCCCTTGCGCTGGTTGGCCTGCTTGGGACAATGGGGCGCAAGGAGGCTATGGGCCTGTGGGAGATGTTCGATGGGGTGCACCCTTCACCGTACGGCGGGCGCAGGAGGCCGGACATGCGCTTCCTGCAGGCCTGAATACCCTGTGCCTGCACAAACCTGACACCCTTCCACCGGGCAGCTGCCAACCTCCACCAGCAGGACAAGCACCGGGAAGCGAAGGTGCGAACCGGGGGAAAAGCAAGGATGCGGCAAGCAGAAAATACCCACGCTCTGTTTGACGAGCGTGGGCGTTTCTATCAGTTCAGCAGGTACAGGCAGGTAATCAGCAGGCCAATGCACATGAGCAGCAGGCCAAAGGAGATGCTGGCTGTTACCCGATGGGTACCGCGGGTCAGCTCCTGCCAGGAGGCATCCAGCACAAACTCGAAATCCGTGCGGATGGGCTTCTGCCTGCGGAGTGTGGCGTTCAGCGCCCGGGCGATGGCGTTCATCACCTGCCCGCAGGCGTAGGTGAAGCGGTTGCCAACGGGCACAGGCTGCTTCTTCCGCCGCATGCGGAACACCGTGTTGCGCAGGCACAGCACTGCCTTCTCCGGCAGCTCTGCAAGGAAGCGCACCGCGCCAACAATCAGCCCGGGAATCACCTTCATCACGGCGAAGCTCTCCGGAATGCTGGCGATGAACCTGGTCACCCCGCCCAGCACACCGGGCAGGAACTTCAGCAGGATGGGGCGGTACACGCTGTTCTCCAAATCCAGCCAGGCAGGCCAGCGGTCGGCATACACGCGGGCGCCGCCTTCCTGCTTCATCAGCAGCGGACGGACGATGGCAAGGTACACCACCGCGCCAATGCCAATGCTCTCCGCTGCGCCCAGCAGGTTTTCACCGCTGAAGTAGGCAATGCTGTGGTGCAGCGCCTCCTGCCCGAAAAAGGCGGCGGAGCGCTGACCCAGGGGGGACATGAGCAGCTCCGGCAGTGCGCCCAGGAAAGGCAGCAGCACGGCGCTGATCAGCAGCGCAGCGGCGGAGAAGGGTGTGATGTATCCCTTCATTCCATCGTATTCCGCCTGCCTGGTGGGGTGCTTCTCCCAGAAGATGCAGATGTACAGCTTGGCCATGTAGGCCACGGTCAGCCCGCCGCTGATGATGAACAGGATCTCCACCAGCCGATAGGGCAGGGCAGATGCGCCTGCGGCCTCCAGGTGGTGGATGTACTCCAGAATGCTCTCGTGCAGCAGGCTTTTGGAGTTGTATCCGCTGCCAATGGGCGGAATGCAGCCGATGCTCAGCGCACCCAGCAGAAAGGCAATGTGCAGCACAGGCTTTTTGCGCCCAAAGCCGCGAATGTCGTTCAGGTTCAGCTTATGCAGGTTCATATATACAACGCCTGCAGCCATGAACAGCACCAGCTTGATGAGGGAGTGATTCACCATGTGCATCACGCTGCCATAGGCCGCCAGGGAACCTTCCTCGCCCAGCAGCACCATCATGGCAAGGCCTACGGTGATGAAGCCAATCTGGCTCATGGAGGAGCAGGCCAGGGTGCGCTTCAGGTCGGTGGAGAAAAGCGCCAGCACTGCACCCAGGAGCATGGTGACCACAGCCAGCACCAGCAGCCCATTGCCGAAGGAGGCATTGCCGGGCATCAGGCTGGCACAGATGACAATCAGGCCAAAAATGCCGCTCTTGGTCAGAATGCCGGAGAGCAGCGCGCTGGCAGGCGCAGGCGCCACCGGGTGCGCCTTGGGCAGCCAGATATGCAGCGGGAACAGGCCCGCCTTGGCGGCAAAGCCCACCAGGGTCAGCCAGGCGGCAAGGGAAATGTCGCCCTCATAGGTGGTCAGCGCGGCCTTCATGCCGGCAAAGGACAGGGTGCCCAGCTCGTGCCAGAGCAGGAACAGGCCCATCAAGGTGGTCAGCCCGCCAATGATGGCAACTGCCAGATAGGTGGCGGCGGCACGCATAGCGCCGGGTGTTTCCTCCTGGGCCACCCAGGTGTAGCTGGTGAAGGACATGATTTCAAAGAAAATCAGGGTGGTATACAGGTCATCGGACAGGAACACACCCAGGGTGGCGCCAAGGGTTATCAGGTTGAAGAAATAGTAGCGGTTGCATTTGCGGTAGTGGGCGAAATATTCCGGGGAAAACAGGCCGCTCATCATCCACATAAAGGCCGCAATGGTGGCATACAGGCTGCGGAAGCCGTCTGCCCGCAGGTGCAGGCCCAGCCCGCAGAAGCCTTCCAGGCTGAAGGAGGCCTGGCTGTTCCACGTCATCGCGCACAGGGCGAAGGTGGCAATGCCGGTCAGGCACACGGCAGCGTCCCGGGCAGGCTTGCTTTTGCGCCCAATGAGATAGCACACCAGCGCCATCGCCATGGGGCCAAAGGTCAACAGGGGAAGAATCGCCATGGGGAAGCCTCCTTTCTCAGAATAGGGTACCGGCAGCCACCTGGCGCAGGAAGGTCACCAGGGGCTGGGAAAACACACCCAGGCCGATGATCAGCACCGCCAGGATGGTCAGCGGCAGCTTCATCATCCAGCTGGGGTCGTGGTTGCCGGAAAGGGTCACACCCTCGTTCAGGGGCCTGAAGTACATGGGCAGCGCCACATTGAACAGGTAAATGGCGGTGAGCACGGCGGAAATCATCAGCGCTGCCACACTCACAATGCCCATCACCAGGCCGGTATCTGCGGCGGCGGTCAGCAGGTTCCACTTGCTGACGAAGCCTGCCAGCGGCGGTATGCCCACCATGCCAACGCTGGCAACGAGCATCACCCCGCAGGTGAAGGGCATCACCTTGCCAAAGCCGCGCAGGTCCTGCACATACTCCTGCTCTGTTTTCACCAGAATGGCACCGGCACAGTAGAACAGGGTAATCTTCATCACGCCGTGATACACCAGGTGGCTCAGGCTGCCCACCATGCCGGCGGGGGTCATCAGCGCGGCGCCCATGAGCATGTAGCTCAGGTTGGAAATGGTGGAATAGGCCAGGCGGCGCTTGAAGTGCTGCTCCTTCACAGCCATGGCGGAGCCAAACACGATGGTGAAGCAGGCAATGCCCAGGGCAATGGCCTGTGCCGCTGTGCCGTAGAGGAAATCCGCACCGAAGGCGTAGTAAATCACGCGGAGCACCGCGTAGGCGCCGGCATTCACCACCGCAACGGCGTGGAGCAGGGCGGTAACGGGCGTGGGCGCCACGGAGGCCGCAGGCAGCCAGGCATACATGGGGAACACCGCCGCCTTGGTGCCAAAGCCCACAAAGGCCATCAGGAACACCAGGCGCAGGATGCTCTCATGCCCGGCAACCTTTGTCATATCCAGAATGCCGCCCAGGGTGAAATCCGTGGTGTGCCCATAGTGCAGGGTGAACACCAGGGCGATGAACGCCATGGCAGCGCCGGTGATGGAATAGTACAGGTACTTCCGCCCGGCGCGGATGGACTTGGCATCCTGCTTGTGCACCACCAGCGGCAGGGTGATGAGGGTAAGGCACTCGTAGAACACATACAGGGTGAACAGGTTTGCCGCCAGGGAAACAGCCAGGGTGACGGCATAGCTCATGGTGTAGAAGGCGAAGAAGGTGTTGGGCCGTTCCTCGTGGGTCATGTACTCAAAGCCGTAGAGGGAGGCCAGGGGCCACAGCACGCTGATCAGCCCGGCAAACACACAGCTCATGCCATCCACCCTGAAGGACAGGGTCAGCCCGTCCATGATGGTGAACAGGTCGTAGCGGGTATCGGTGCGGGTCAGCAGCAGCGTCCACACCAGGGCGGAGGTGGCAATCACCACCGCCTCCACATAAATGCCGCGGGTTTTCACACTCCTGAAGCGGAACAGGGGCAGCAGTGCGCCGCCCACCAGCGGCAGCAGGATGGTAAGGTACAACAGCATGGCGTGTCCTCCTTACATCAGGGTGCCGGCCAGGGTGGTGAACAGCTCCACCAGGCTGCCGGGGAACATGCCCGCCAGGATGGACAGGGCCGTCAGCACCAGCAGGGGAATGAGCATCACATAGGTAGGCTCGCACTTCTCATACAGCTTGGGCTGTCCGTTTTCGTCCTTCCCGGGGAAGAAGCCGCGAATGCTGACGGGCAGCAGGTACCCGGCTGTCAGCAGTGCGGAAATGAGCAGCACGGCAGGCACCAGCCAGGTGAGGAAGGTGGGCACGGCGGTCATGCCCAGGGCGCCCTGGGCCAGGTACCACTTGCTGACGAAGCCAAGGCACGGGGGAATGCCCACCAGGCCAAGGCTCACCAGGGTGAAGCACCACATGGTGACGGGCATTTGCCTGCCGATGCCCTCCAGCTCCGCCACCTGGGTTTTGCCGGTCTTGTGGATGATGGCGCCAGCGGACATGAACAGGGTATCCTTAATAAGGGAATGGGCCACCACATGCAGCAGCGCGCCGATGAACCCCAGCGGGTGCATGGATGCCACGCCCAGCAGAACATAGCTCACCTGGCTGACGGAGGAATAGGCCAGGCGTTTTTTCAGCCCGCCTTCCTTGTACGCCAGCAGGGAGCCCATGAACACCGTGAACAGCGCCAGCCCCAGGAAGGCCACCTGCACCCAGGAGCCCCGGAGGAAATCCGCGCCCACAAAGCAGTACATCAGGCGAATAACGCCCAGCACGCCAGCCTTGGTAATCACACCGGAGAGCACCGCACTGGCAGGTGCAGGCGCCGCCGGGTGCGCCGTGGGCAGCCAGCCGTGGAGCGGAAACATGCCTGCCTTGGTGCCAAAGCCGAGAATCATCAGGAAGGTTACGGTGAGGATGAAGCCTTCATGTCCAGCTGCCTTGGCGGCATCCAGCACGCCGCCGGCGGTGAAGGAGAAGCTGGACACATAGGGACTGAGCAGGAAAATGCCCAGCAGCGCCAGGGATGCGCCAGCCACGGAGTAAATCAGATACTTGATGCCGGCAGCCACCGCGTCCTTCTTGCCGGTGTGCATCACCAGCGGCACGGTTAGCAGGGTCATGAACTCGTAGAACATGTAGAAGGTGACAATGCTGCCGGAAAAGCACAGGGCCATCAGCACACCCAGAGTGCACAGATAGAAGCTGTAGTATCGGCGCTGGTTGCCCTCGTGGGCCATGTATTCAAAGGAATACGCGCCAGCCGCCGCCCACACAAAGGCCATCACCGTGGCGAAAATCTTGCCCAGGGTGTCTGTGTGCAGGAAGATGGGCAGGGAATCGCTGAGGGTGAACAGGGTTAGCGTCATATCGTCAGCGAACAGGAGGGGCAGCAGCGCCAGCACGTTCACCACCAGCATCAGCAGGGTGAAGGGGTTGCGCTTTTTTGCATCCTCAAAGGGTTTTACAAAGCAGACCGCCAGCCCGGAAACAATGGGCAGCAGCACGGGAATCAGCAGATACCAGGAACCAATCATGGCAATGCCTCCTTTAGCCGAAGTTGGTAAGGCCCCGGGTAATGGCCTCAATCACACCCTGGGAGAAAAGGCCCAGGGCCACATTCACCCCTGCAAACAGCACCAGCGAGGCGTTGAAGCAAAAGCCGCGGCGCCCGCGCTCCACCGGGTATTCAGCACCGGGAAGCGGCTTGCGGTACAGGGTGATAACGGTTTTGAGGAAATAGATGGTGTTCAGCCAGGTGGAAATCACCAGCACTGCCAGCACCAGAATCATCCGCACATCACCGGCGTTCATGGCAGCCATGGCGAAATTGATCTTGCTGGTGAAGCCGCCCAGGAAGGGAAAGCCCACCATGCTCAGCGCGCCAATGGTGAAGGCCACGCCTGCAATGGGGCTGCGGAAGCCAGAACCCCGCAGGTCGCGGAACTGCTTGCTGTTGCCGGAGGCATCCGCCAGGCCACCAGCAGCAAGAAACAGCATGGCCTTGCACACCGCATGGGCGAAAATGTGGAACACGGCAGCCACCATGCCCTGCTCTGTGCCCATGCCGAAGCCCATGAAAATGTAACCAATCTGGGCCACGGAGGAGAAGGCAATCATCCGCCGCACATCACTCTGGCGGATGGCGGACAGGGAGCCCATCACCATGCCCACCAGGGCAAAGGCGAACAGCACGTCCAGAATGCCGGTGGAGGCAATCACATCCAGGCCGATGACCCGGTAGTATATCTTCAATAGCAGGAAGATGTACCCCTTGCTCACCAGGGAGGAAAGCACCGCAGCCGAGGTGGGTGTGGAGTAGCTGTAGGCATCCGGCACCCAGGTGTGGAAGGGAAACAGAGCGCTTTTGATGCCCAGGCCAATGCTCATCAGCGCCACCACCACCGTCAGTGGCAGGTGGTATTCGCCGGACTGCGCCAGGGCGGCTACGGCCTCCCTGATGTTGCTCATCAGCAGGTGGCCCGTCAGGTCGTAGAGCATGGTGATGCCCAGCAGGAACAGGCCGGAGCCCAGCAGATTCATAATCATGTACCTAGTGGCAGCCACCAGCGTGCGTCCCTTGGTGCGGGCGGTAATCAGCGAGCAGGCGGCGATGGTCATGATTTCCAGGAAAACATAGGCGGTGAAAAGGTCGTTGGTGTAGATCTGCGCCATCAGGGCGGCTGTCAGCAGCAGGAGCATAACGTAATACAGGCTCTGCTTGTCACACAGGATGTGCTCCTCCACCTTCTTCAGGCCGCCCAGCAGGGACAGCAGCATGATGATGCTGAAAAACAGCGCTGTGACAGCCTCCAGCATGCCGGCCCGCAGCTCATTGCCCCATGGGGCGGGAAAGTGACCCATCATGTAGGTGTAGCTGCCCTCAAAGCCGCTCATCAGCGCCACAAAGGCAACGGACAGCCCGGTGACCACTGTCAAAACGAAAATCGTCCAGTTCCGCGCCCAGCGGCCCTTCAGCGCGCTGGTCATGGCGGCGGAGCCAAGGGGCAGCAGGATGCATGCAAAGGGAATGGATTGCCAAAGCTCCATGGCTTACTGCTCCTCCCTTCTCACCAGCATGGTAATGCGGTCAATATCCAGGGTGTGGTAGCGCCGGTACAGGCGCACCGTCAGCGCCAGCATCAGGGCGGTAACGGACACGCTGACCACAATGCCCGTCAGCACCAGGCCGGCAGGAATGGGGTTGATGTAGGCTTCCATGCTGGTGACACCATCCACCACAATGGGTGCCGTGCGGCCCTCGATGAAGCCTTTGGCAGCCAGGAACAGGTAGATAGCGGAGTCCATCATGGAGAAGCCGATGATCTTCTTAATCAGGTTCTTGTGCAAAAGCAGCGTGGTAAAGCCGATGCCGAAGAGGATCATGGCAGCCATTTCTTCGTAATTGTGCAGGCTCATGGCGTTACATATCTCCTTTCCGGAAGTGGGTGTAGAAGGCGTACATGGTGCAGCACACCACCAGGCCCACAGCAATGTTCAGGTAGGGGATCAGCCCGGCGGAGAACAGATCGCCCGGGTTGCCCGTAGTGATGATGGAGGGCAGGTGGTTGGCACCGGTGAAGAAGGAATACGCCTTGCTGATGGCATAGAAACTCAGTGCGCACACGGACACCACCTTAAACGTGGCGAAGGTGAAGAACCGCTCGCTGCGCTTGAAGCCAAAGGCGTTCAGGTACAGGATCAGGCCAGCGCCCATGACCGCGCCGCCGGAGAAGCCGCCACCAGGAGAAATGTGACCGTTCATCACACCATACACGCCATAGAGCAGGATCATGGGTACCAGGAAGGCGGTGGTGTGCTGGAGAATCATGTCGTTTTTCGGCTCGTACATGCGGTCGTCCGCTTCAACCTCCAGCTGGTGGACGGAAGGCGTGTCCCGCTTGTCGGAGGACACCCGCAGAAGAATCAGCACCGAACAGGCGGCGATGAACAGCACGTTGCTCTCGCCCAGGGTGTCAAAGGCACGGTAGTCCAGAATCATGCCAGCCACAATGTTGACTGCACCGGTTTCCTCCATGCCCTTTTCGATGTACCGCTGACTAACCGCGTTGTTCACGGGGTTGTCGGGGGAGCCGAAGGGCGGCAGGTAGGAGGCTGTTTGCAGCAGCACCCAGATGATGCTGACACAAATGGCCACTGCCATGATTCGATAGGCCCAGGTGGCGATTTTCGCGCCCTTGGTGCGGCTCCACTGGTGAGCGTGGTCGTACATGGCCTGCTCGTCCTCAATATTTTTGCGCAGGCGTTCCTCCCGCTTAGCCTCGGCCAGGACGGCCTCTTCGGCAGAGGGCAGTAGGTGCCCCTCCCGGGATTCGTCCATTTCGTCGGTCAGCTCGTCATCCAGGCAGGTGGAGCCGTCCTCCAGCCACTGGAGCAGGCGAGGCCACCAGCTGTGCTCGTAATCATTCCTGATTTTCGCCATGGGGCTGCGCTCCTTTCTTCTGCTGGTCGATGGCGTGAATCTTCTTCAGCGTAACAAACAGGAGCAGGCTGGTAATGCCCGCGCCCACGGCGGCCTCGGTCACAGCCAGGTCCGGGGATTCCAGCATAATCCAGATAACGCTCATGGCCAGGGACTGGCTCATGAAAATAACAATGGAGGTGAACAGGTTTTTCGTCAGCGAAACCGAAACGGCGCAGACGATGATGAACACCAGCAGCAGCACATTCAGCACAGGCATGCTCAGTCACCCTCCTTTTCGTGGTGAACAATCTCCTGGTCCAGGACAGCCATGTCCTTTTCCAGCTCATCGTTGATGGTGATCTCCATTCTGCCAATCAGGTGCCCGGAAACAGGGCTGGTCAGCCATAGAATGCCGATGATGATGAGCATTTTCAGGCTGGTCAGGTTGAAGCCTACGCCCACCATAACGCCCAGCAGCATCAGCACAATGCCCGCCGTGTCAAACAGGGCGCCTGCGTGGATGCGGCTCAGGGAATACTTGAAGCGGAAAATGCCCACCACGCCGGACACCAGCACAAACAGGCCTGCCAGCGTAAGCACCAGGGAAACGATAAAGCGGATGGTATCAAGCATGCTTTTCACCCTCCTCCCGGCGGCGCTTTTCGTGATAAACGCCCATATAGATTTTCGCCAGCAGCACCACCGCCAGGAAGGACAGCATCACATAAATAATGGCCACGTCCACCAGGGAGCCTTCACCCAGCAGGAAGGTCAGGATGCAGATGGTAATCACAATCAGCGTACCCATCATGTTGATGGCAATGAGCCTGTCGGCAATACGGGGGCCGATGATGGCCCGAACCAGGCAGGCCAGCAGCAGCACGCCGATGACAGCCAGTGCGACATTGTATAGAATGCTGTAGGCCTCATTCATGGCTGTGACCTCCCTCAACCTTCATAATGCGCTGCTCCATGCCGGAGCCCTCCAGGTCAGAATCCAGGCTTTCGTCCAGGCAGTGCACCAGCAGCCTGTTGTCCCGGATGTCCACGGTGATGGTGCCGGGGGTCAGGGTGATGGAGTTCGCCAGCACCACCTTGCCTGCATCGGTGCGCAGCCGGGTGTGGAAGGATGTAACCTCCGGCTGCACCTCCATCTTAGGCGACCAGATAAACTTAATCACCTGCCAGGCAGACTTGAACACCTCGCCCACCAGGTAGCAGAAGTAGCAGAAGGCCCTGGGAATGCGCCGGGCCACGGCCCACTCCTTCCGGGGAGAATAGTCCATGAACTTCCATGCCAGCAGGTATATCAGCCCGCTGACCACCACGCCCACGATGGCGACCTCCGCTGTCCAGCGACCGTTGAGGATAATCCAGAATGCGAATAACAGAAAGAACATTGCATACCCTCCTTGAGCAATAGAAAAGCCGTGTCGAAAACGGCGTGACTATTGTAGTCCTTCCTATTAAATATGTCAACAGCCGAAACGGTAAACTATAAACACTTTTTGAACAGGCAGCCAGGTTCCATGGTTTGACACAAAATGCGGCATATGGTATACTTTGCTTTAGTGACAGAGAAAGGAAGGATTACCCCTATGAAAAGACTAGTGGCATTTCTGTTGGCTTTGCTGAGCCTGCTGGGCACGGCGCTTCCTGCCCTGGGAGAGGAAAGCCAGGGTGTGCAGCAGTGTGTTTTTTGGATTCGGCATTCTCCATGCTTGAGGAAGACAACATTTTCCTGAAGCGGTATAATGACATCACTGGTGCGAATGTGGAGCCGGTGTTCCCCAATGGTGTGCCCTACTTCTTCGGCGGACAGGATTCCAAGCTGGTTTTCCGAGATGTGCCGGAATACGTTGTCCGCTCCTGCTGGGAAACCACCCGCTTCTACCGGAAGGATCAGAAGTACATGTACGGCTTCGACTGCTCCGGCTTTACCAAGTGGCTGTTTAAGCAGAACGGCTGGACGGAGCATGACTCCCTTTCCAAGTTGGTGAACGAGTGGGGCAAGTATGGTAAATATCACATTTTCAGCCACCGGAAGGGGAAGGAGCCGCCGGCCTATGAGGAGCTGAAGAACTACCTGCAGGTAGGCGACCTGCTGATTACCAAGCACCGCTCCCGCCATGTGATGATGTACATCGGTACCCTGCGGGACTATGGCTACACCGCCGAACAGGTGCCGGAGCTGGCAAACTACCTTGACTATCCGCTGGTGGTGCACTGCGGCCCGAACCCGGACGCAGGCGAGCGCTTCCAGCAGGTGATTGACGCCAACACGGAAAAGTATGGCCGCTGCAAGACCACCAACGGCTGCGTGTGCGTGTCCATCGTTGGCGTGCCCTACGAGGCTGCGCCCCACTCCGCCACCGTGCAGGTGGACGACTTCTACTGGTTCGAGCTGGAGGACGGCTACAAGCTGACCCTCCGGGACTACGACCAGGCTTCCACCTTCATCTGGTATCGGCATGTGCTGTAACGCTTTCTTCAACCCAGGGTATGCGCCCTGGGTTGTTTTGTTTCTGTACTGGTTTTGTGCTGTGGCTTGTGCAAAAAACGAAAAACGTGTAGAATGAACAGGACGATACGCAAGGAGGCTTCGGCATGTTTCCGATTGTGAAAAAGCGTGTGCTGAACGACACAGTCACGCTGATGGAAATACAGGCGCCGCTGGTGGCCCGCAAGGCACAGCCAGGCCAGTTTATCATTTTTCGCATTGATGAGGAAGGCGAGCGTGTGCCGCTGACCATTGCTGGGTATGACAGGCAGGCAGGAACAGTAACCATCATCTTTCAGAAGGTTGGCTATACCACCGAAAAGCTGGATACCCTGGAGGAAGGCGACGCCCTGCTGGACTTTGTTGGCCCCCTGGGCGAGCCCAGCCATACCGATGGCATTACCCGGGCGGCGGTGATTGGCGGCGGACTGGGTGTGGCCATTGCCTATCCCCAGGCCAAGGCCCTGCACGAGGCTGGCGCGAAGGTGGATCTCATTGTGGGCTTCCGCAACGAGAGCCTGGTCATCCTCAAGGACGAGCTGACCGCCGCCTGCACCGACCTGACCATCATGACCGATGATGGCTCCAACGGCAACAAGGGCTTTGTGACCCAGGCACTGGAGAAGAAGCTCCAGGCCGGCGAGAAGTACGATGTGGTGATTGCCATTGGCCCGCTGCCCATGATGCGCGCCGTTTGCGACCTGACTAAACCTTATGGGGTGAAGACCATTGTCAGCATGAATCCCATTATGATTGACGGCACAGGCATGTGCGGCGGCTGCCGGGTGACCGTGGGCGGCGAAACCAAGTTTGCCTGCGTGGATGGCCCGGATTTTGACGGACACCTGGTGGACTGGGACGAGGCCATTGCCCGCAGCCGCATGTTCCGCCCGGAGGAAGCCCAGGCCAGGGAAAAGCTGCACAAGTGCAGGCTGACAGGGGAGGTGCGCAGCCATGGCTAATATGTCTCTTGAAAAGCATCCCATGCCGGAGCAGGAACCTGCTGTACGCGCAACCAACTTCAGGGAGGTTGCCCTGGGGTACACCCGGGAAATCGCCATGGAGGAGGCCGACCGCTGCCTGCACTGCAAAAATGCACCCTGCGTTAGCGGATGCCCGGTGAATGTGCCCATCCCGGATTTCATCGAGAAAATCAAGGGCGGGGACTTTCAGGCCGCGTATGAAATCATCCGCACCCAGAACGGCCTGCCTGCCATTTGCGGGCGGGTGTGCCCCCAGGAAACCCAGTGCGAGAGCAAGTGCGTGCGCGGCATCAAGGGTCAGCCGGTGGGCATTGGACGGCTGGAACGGTTTGCGGCAGACTATGCCATGAACGAGGGGAAGATTTCTGCCGAAACCAGGCCTGCCTGCGGCAAGCGTGCGGCTGTGGTTGGCTCTGGCCCTGCTGGACTGACCTGTGCGGCTGATTTAGCCCGCGCAGGCTGGAACGTGACACTCTACGAGGCGCTGCATACCCCTGGCGGCGTACTGATGTATGGCATTCCGGAGTTCCGCCTGCCCAAGGCCCTGGTGCAGAAGGAGATTGACAACATCCGCAAGCTGGGTGTGAAGATTGTGACCAACGCGGTGGTGGGCCGCGCCATGACGGTGGATGAGCTACTGGAGGAAGGCAACGATGCGGTGTTCATCGGCAGCGGTGCAGGATTGCCCAACTTCCAGAAGATTCCTGGCGAAAGCCTGTGCGGCGTGTACTCTGCCAACGAGTTCCTGACCCGCATCAACCTGATGCGCGCCTACACCTTCCCCGAGCACGACACCCCTGTGAAGGTGGGCGCCCGGGTGGCGGTGATTGGCGGCGGCAACGTGGCCATGGACGCGGCCCGCTGCGCCAAGCGCCTGGGTGCTGAGGTGACCATTGTCTACCGCCGGAGCGAGGCGGAAATGCCCGCCCGGAAGGAGGAAATCCACCACGCGAAGGAGGAGGGCGTGGCCTTCCGCCTGTTGACCAACCCGGTGGCAATCCTGGGCGGGGAGGATGGCTTTGTCCGCGGGATGACCTGTGTGGAGATGGAGCTGGGCGAGCCTGACGCCAGGGGTCGCCGCCGCCCTGTGCCCAAGCCCGGCAGCGAGTTTGACCTGCCTGTGGAAACGGTGATTGTTGCCATTGGCAACAGCCCCAACCCGCTGATTAAGAAAACCACGCCTGACCTGCCCACGGAGAAGTGGGGCGGCATTACGGCGGATGAAAACGGTCGCACCGGCAAGCCCGGGGTATATGCCGGTGGCGATGCGGTAACAGGCGCCGCCACGGTGATCCTCGCCATGGGCGCCGGCAAGAAGGCCGCCAGGGCGATTCTGGAGGATAACCCCTGAGGGAATGGGCCTGTCGCGATGGCGGCAGGCCTACTTTTTGGTGTGCGGGATGGCATGCAGGCGTGGGCAACGCACCAAAAGAAGGGATTCCTAAGGGATGAAATCCCTTAAGCGGAGTGCGGAGCCTCTGCCGGGTTCCCATTTGCGACAAGATGTGATATAATGATGCACAGGAGAGAAAGGAGTGGGCGGATTGTTCAGCTTTGAGGAACAGTATACCATGTTTGACGTGACGCCGGTGGACAATCTGTTCATTCTGGAGCACATGCCGGGCGCACAGGGGGATCATGTGAAGGTCTACCTGTATGGGCTGATGCAGTGCTATCACCCCCAGGAGTCCTCCATTGAGCGGATGGGTCAGGATCTGAACATGACGGAGGAGGAGATTCTGGCGGCGTACCGCTACTGGGAGCGCCGGGGACTGGTGCACCGGGTCAGCGACAGGCCGCCCACCTTCCGCTATGTGAATGCGAAAAAGCTCATGTTCATGGACAACCAGACCGACCAGGCCTACGAGGCCTTCGCCCAGGCGGTTCACGGCCTGTTTGACAACAAGCGCAAGCTGTATGGCAAGGAGGTCAGCCGGTGCTATGAATGGGTGGAGCAAATGGGCCTGAGCCAGGAAGTGGTGCTGCGGCTCCTCCAGCGGCTGATGGAGCTGCGCGGGCCGCGATTCTCCTTTGACATGGCGGAAAAGCGGGCGGTGGAGCTGGCGGAGGCCGGCGCCAGGTGCGCCCAGGATGTGGACGCCGTGCTGGACAGGGACAAAAAGGCCCTGGAAGGCAGCCGGGCCGTGCTGCGGGTGTTCAACACCCTGCGGGAGCCGACCCAGCCGGAAATGAACCTGTACAGCAAGTGGATGAACGAGTGGGGATTCACCCAGGAGGCTATCCTCGCCGCCTGCGAGGATACCACCAATGGCAAGAATCCGTCCTTCAAATACCTGGACAGCATTCTGCGGGACAAGCGGGGAAAGTTGAGCAGCAAGACCATTTCCGCCCGGCAGGTGGCGGAAGGCCAGGCCTTGCGGGAGGCTACCGAGGCACCCCTGCGCCGCCTGCTGGCTGCCCTGAACAAGCCCGGCGTGACCGTGAACGAAAGCACCCTGGCCATGTATGCCGAGATGCGTACCCTGTATGACGATGATACCATCCTGATGGCAGGCCGGGAGTGCGCCAAGCGGCAATGCGAGTTTGAGGATGTGCTGCGGACGCTGAAAAACTGGAGCAAAAACGGCCTGGACACCCCGGAAAAAATCGAGGCCTACATGCAGCAGGTGGGCAGGTATAACGATTTTGTGGATCAGCTCTACGCCCTGTGGGGCAAGACCTCCCGGTCCTCCGCCGCCAACAGGACGCTGGTGCGCAAGTGGCTGGAGGAATGGCAGCTGAGCCCGGAGATGATTATGACCTGCGCTGCCTTTGCCAGGGAGGCCGAGCGCCCCATGCCCTACCTGAACGGTGTGTTGGACGGCCTGCGCAAGCAGGGCATTTCCACCCCGGAGGAGGCTGTGAAGGCCCACGAGCAGCGGGAGGAGAAAAAGCCAGGCAAAACCGTGCGGGAGCAGCAATACGAACAGCGGAGCTACGATGATGAGCAGCAGCTGCCCGAGTGGATGCAGCAGCGCATAAAGGAGATGAGCGGCGGTGCGTAACACCATTCTGCGGGAGCTGCAGGCGGAATACGAGCAGCAGCGCATGCGCAACGATGAGGAAAACCGCCGCCGCCTGGCGGAGGTCACCGCCGCCTGCCCGGAAACCGGCCAGGTGCTGGAGGAGCGGCAGCGGATGATTTACGCCGGGCTGCGGGGCATATTGGACGGGAAAACCCAGGGGGACGACCTGCCCAAACGCATGGACGTGATGAACACCCGCCTTGCCCAGCTGCTGCGGCAGAGTGGCTATGCGGAGGATTACCTGGAGCCCGTGTACCGCTGCCCCAGGTGCAAGGACACCGGCTATGTGGGCGAGCCTGTGAAGGACATGTGCGATTGCCTGCGCAGCGCCTTCTATGCCCGGCTATACCAGCAGGTGGGCCTGGGTGAGAAGGCCAGCCAGACCTTTGAGAGCTTTGATTTGTCCGTGTTCCCGGATGAGAAAATCGAGGGTCAGCCCTTCACCCAGCGCCAGCTGATGAACATGCTGCGCCAGCAGGGCCAGCACTGGGCGGACACCTACCCCAAGGCCGACACCAGCGATCTTTTGCTTATGGGCCAGAGCGGCCTGGGCAAAACCTTCCTGATGCACGCCATGGCCAAACGCCTGCTGGACAGGGGCTTCAACGTGCTGATGGTGAGCGCCTACCGCTTTCTGGACATTGCCCGGAAGGCGTACTTCACCGGGCAAATGAGCCAGCTGGACAGCATGATGGAGGCGGATGTGCTGTTCCTGGACGACCTGGGCAGCGAGCCGCTGGTGGAAAACGTGACCATTGTTCAGCTGTTCAACCTGATTAACGAACGCCAGAGCGCAGGCCGGAGCACGGTGATCAGCACCAACCTGAACCTGCGGGAGCTGCGGGAGCGCTACACCGAGCGGGTGGCCTCCCGGCTGACGGACAAGCGGCAATGCACGCAGATGGTGTTCATGGGCCGGGACATCAGGAGGATATAATGACCATTCAGATGTATGTGAGCAAGAAGAATTTCGACGTGCAGAAGGCGGAGCGTTTCTTCAAGGAGCGGCGCATTGCCGTGCAGGTTATGGACCTGAAAAAGCACAGGCTGGGCGAGCGGGAGGTGCAGGTCATGGCCCGGGCAGGCGGCCTGCAAAACCTGATTGACCGGGAGGACAGGAAGGTGAAGGAGCACCCCGCCTGCTACTACAACCAGGACAGCCTGCTGGTGGCAGCCATCCTGGAAGCACCCTGGCTGCTGAAAAGTCCCATCCTCCGCTGCGGCAGCAAGGCTACCGTGGGCTACCAGCCGGAGGTGTGGGAAGCATGGCTGAAGGAGTGAAAGAAACAGCATCCGCATGAACACGGATGCTGTCAGACTGTCAAAAAACCTCCGGGAGGTGTCGGAGGGCCCGCAGGCCCTCTGACTGTATTCGTATCGCGGGGCTTTGCCGCGCGGGCGGGGCGTTTCCGGCTCTGCCGGAAACTTTCCTTACGCGGAGGAACGGCCGTCAGGCCTGCAGGCCTGACAGTGACGGAGCGCAATGCCTCGAAAAAGTGGCTCTGCCGCTTTTTCGACACGCAGGAATCCCTCTTTCTGTATTGGAAGAGGGATTTTCCTTTG
>CAYLIC010000036.1:0-21352 GCA_964383815.1 uncultured Faecalibacterium sp.
ATACGAATACAGTCAGAGGGCCTGCGGGCCCTCCGACACCTCCCGGAGGTTTTTGACAGTCTGTTGCCTGGGAATCATTTCTCAGGCAATTCGTTTACCCCAGCAGCCTTCGCGCCGCCTCCACAGCGGCCCGGGCATCCCGGGCGTAGGCATCCGCGCCAATGCGCCTTGCATAGTCCTCCGTCACCACGGCGCCGCCCACCATCACAGAAGGCGGATTGGACAGGTGTTTCAGCTGCCGCACGGTTTCCTCCATGGCAGGCAGGGTGGTGGTCATCAGGGCGGAAAGGCCCACCAGGCGCACGTTTTGCGCCTGCACCGCCGCCACAATGCGCTCCGGCGGCACGTCCCGCCCCAGGTCAATCATCTCATAGCCGTAATTCTCCATCACGGTTTTCACAATGTTCTTCCCAATATCGTGGATGTCCCCCTGCACCGTGGCGATAATCACCCGGTGCCTTTTTGTGCTGCCACCGCTTTCCGCCATGGCGGTTTTGATGACCTCAAACACGCCCTGTGCCGCCTGGGCCGCGCTGAGCAGCTGCGGCAGGAAGGCCTTGCCGCATTCATAGTCCGCACCCACCCTATCCAGTGCGGGTATCAGGTGCTGTTCCACCAGCGCCATACCGTCGTGCGTGCCCAGCGCTGCCCTGGCCAGGCGTACCGCATCGCCCCGCAGCCCACGGCAAATGGCCTCACCCAGGGTCATGCTGTCCGGTGTGGCAGGCTTTGCCGGTGCCTGGCCTGCGTATTTCTCCACAAAGGCCCCACAGCCTGCATCCTGCCCGGAAAGCACCCTGCAGGCCGCTATGGCGCCCATAACCTCCGCCTGGTTGGGGTTCACAATGGGCAGGGTCAGCCCGCTGCGGATGGCCTGCACCAGGAAGGTTTGTGTCATCAGCAGCCGGTTGGGCAGGCCGAAGGATATGTTGCTGACCCCCAGTACCGTTTGCAAATGCATTTCCTCGTGCACCTGGCGCACGGCCTTCAGGGTTTCCTCTGCCTGGTCCTGCTGGGCGGACACCGTCAGCGTCAGGCAGTCCATCCACACATCCTGCCTGGGAATGCCCAGGGCCTGCGCCCTGTCCAGAATGCGCCGGGCAATGTCCACCCGCTGCTGCGCTGTTTGGGGCAGGCCCTTTTCATCCAGGGTCAGGCCCACCACCGCCGCGCCGTACTTCTTCACCAGCGGCAGCACCGTACAAAGGGATTTCTCCTCCCCGTTGACGGAGTTCACCGCAGGCTTGCCGTTGTACACCCGCAGGCCAGCCTCCAGGGCGGCGGCATTGGTGGAATCCAGCTGCAAGGGCAGGTCGATGGCGGCTTGCAGCTTCTTCACCACTCTGGGGAGCATGGCGGCCTCATCCACGCCGGGATAGCCCACATTCACATCCAGTATCTCCGCGCCTGCATCCATCTGCTGGACGGCAACCTCCACAATATAGTCCAGGTCGTCCTCCAGCAGCGCCTGCTGAAAGCGCTTCTTCCCCGTGGGGTTAATCCGCTCGCCAATCACATGCACACCCCGCAAGGCCACAGGCCTGGTGGGCGTGCACAGGTAGCTGCTCTCGTCGTACACCCGGGTGCCGGGCTGCATGTTTGCAACGGCCTTCTTCAATGCGGCGATGTATGTCGGGCTGGTGCCGCAGCAGCCGCCCACCAGACTGGCGCCCGCCGCCACCATGGCCTGCATGGCCTTGGCGAAATCCTCCGGCGGCAGGTCGTAGTGTCCGTCCACCGGGTCAGGCAGGCCCGCATTGGGCTTGGCAATGACCGGCAGGCTTGTGTGGCTGCACAGCTCCTGCAATACGGGCAGCAGCTGTCCCGGGCCCAGGGAGCAGTTCAGCCCGATGGCATCCGCCCCCAGGCCTTCCAGCGTGTGCGCCATGGAGGCCACCGTGCAGCCGGTGAAGGTGCGCCCCGTTTGGTCAAAGCTCATGGTGACCAGGGCAGGCAGGGTGGTCTGCTCCTTCACCGCCAGCAGCGCGGCCTTGGCCTCGTACAGGTCGGTCATGGTTTCAATCACAGCCAGATCAGCGCCTGCCGCCTGGCCTGCCCGGGCAACCTCCGCAAAAAGGTCGTAGGCGGCCTCAAAGGTCAGGGTGCCCAGTGGCTCCAGCAGTTCACCCACAGGCCCCATGTCCAGGGCCACCAGGGCCTTGCCCCGCGCAGCCTCACGGGCGTTGCGGATGGCAGCCTCCACCACCTGGGCCACGGTGTAGCCGGTGCCTGCCAGCTTGCGGCTGTTGGCACCAAAGGTGTTGGCGTACAGCACCTGGCTCCCGGCCTGCACATAAGCCCGGTGAATGTCCTGCACCCAGTCCGGGTGGGTCAGGCTGAGGAGCTCCGGGTTTTCACCGGGCTGCAGGCCTTTCTGCTGCAGCATGGTGCCCATGGCGCCATCCAGTATCATCAGCTGATGCAAATCAATCTTCACAGGCATGTCCTTCCTTTCGCAGGGCACATTCACCACGCAGCGCGCAAAAGGCGCAGCCGCGTATCCGGGCAGGCTGGGGTTCGTCCGCCAGGCCAATGACGGCGGTCACGCTTTTCTGGGGCGTCAGCATGCAGGCGGATGAGGCATACACACCCAGCCTGCGTCTGCTGTCCATCGCCGTGCAGATAGCAGGCTGCAATTCCAGCGGCAAATCTCCATATCCCGGGCTGAAGCGCTCCGTCAGGTGCGCGTGGGGAAAGCGCTGGCGCAGCTCATCCTCCGCCCGGTCGCAGCCGTGCTCCACCAGGGCGCTGCCGCAGGCATCCAGCATCAGGGCGCGGGTCATGTCCCTGGCCTGCCAGGCCCGGCAGTGCTGCTCAAAGGTCAGCCCAAGGGTGCACACCAAAACCGCCGCATGGTGGCAGCCGCCCAGCATCCTTTTTGCCAGGCCGCCGGGCAACACCAGCGGAATTTCCGGCAGGTGCACGCCATCCGCCGCCATTTCCACCCGGGACAGCCGATAGGCATACCTGGGTGGAAAGCTCTGCCTGGTTTCCGCCAGCACCTGGGCCACCCGGGCCCGCAGGGGTTCATCCCCCCGGGCGGCACCCATATACCGCAGCACTTCCTCCAGCATGCCTTCACCCCTTTCCGCCGTGCAAAACCATTATACAGGACGCAAACCAAATTGTACAGCGTGTCGTTGGCAGCTTTCTTCTGATGATTTCATGAATTTTTACAGAAATGTTTCCATATGAGGGATTCTTGTGTTATAATACATTCTGGCATGTCCTGATATTCGGAGGCAGACCCCTATGTGTGATGTACGGCTGATTCTTGCGTCCCAGTCCCCCAGGCGCAGGGAGCTATTAACCCTTATGGGCATCCCCTTTACGGTGGATGCGCCCCAGGTGGACGAAACCTGTACCCTGGGCGCCAGGGATGCGGTGCTGGAGCTTTCCCGGCGCAAGGCCCATGCCGCTGCCGCCAGGCATCCGGGCCAGGTGATCCTGGCCAGCGACACCCTGGTGGCGGTGGACGATGAGCCCCTTGGCAAGCCCAGGGACGAGGCGGACGCCTTCCGCATGCTGAAGAGCCTGGCAGGCCGCTGGCACCAGGTGTACACCGGTGTGTGCGCCATCGGCACAGACGGCGCATGCCACGCCCGGGTGGACGCCACCGATGTGCGCTTTGGCCCCATGAGCGATGAGGCCATCCGCGCCTATATCCGCACCGGCGAGCCCATGGACAAGGCCGGAGCATACGCCCTGCAAGGCATTGCCGGGCTGTGGATTGAGGAGATCCGCGGCTCCCACACCAATGTGATTGGCCTTCCCCTGACACTGACACGCCGCCTGCTTGAAGAATGCGGCTTGCACCCATTGGATCTGTAACCGCTGCCCTGTGCAGCTTGACCATAAACGAACGGAGTGAATTTCTTGGCGATTTTTGCACCCGATCTGGGCATTGACCTGGGTACCTCCAACACCGTTGTTTACGTCCGCGGACGCGGCATTGTCATCAGCGAACCCACCATGGTGGTCATCGACGCCAACAACAAGCGCAACGTCCGCGCCGTTGGGGACGAGGCCAAGTTTCTCCTGGGCCGCACCAGCGATGCACTGACCCTTGTGCACCCCATGCAGAAGGGCACCATTGCGGATTTTGACATGACGGAGATTCTCCTGCGGTACTTCATCCGCAAGGCCATTGGTGTGAGCCATGTCATCAAACCCAAGGTGGTTGTTTCCGTGCCGGTGGGCCTGCCTGCCGTGTCCCGCAAGGCTGTGCGGGAGGCAGCGGAGATTGCCGGCGCGAAAACCGTTTACCTGGTGGAAAAGCCCTTTGCCGCAGCCATTGGTTCCGGCCTGCCCGTGTACGACCCGGTGGGCAGCATGGTGGTGGACATCGGCGGCGGCACCACGGATGCAGCCGTGGTTTCCCTGGGCGGCCTGGTGGTGGCCCACTCCGTTCCCGTGGGCGGCGCCTGCATGGATGAAGCCATTGTCAACTACATCGAAAAAACCTTCAAGGTTTCCATTGGCGACAGGACAGCCGAGGATTTGAAGCTGGATCTGGCAACCGCCATGCCCATGGGCGAGAGCCGCCAGGTTCGCATCCGCGGCAAGGTACCCTATCCGCCCCACAAAATGGAGATTGATTTCACCTCCGCCCAGGCCCGTGAGGCCATTGTGGAGCCTTGCAAGGCCATTCTCAACGCCATCAAGTGGGTGCTGGAGCGCACGCCACCGGAGCTGGCGGCGGACATTATGCGCAGCGGCATCCACCTGACAGGCGGCGGCGCCCAGCTGTATGCCCTGGACCAGTACATCGCGACCGAGCTGGGCCTGCCTGTGCTGATTGCCAAGGAACCGGAGGACTGCACCGTGATGGGCCTTGGCTACCTGGTGGAAAACATGCACCTGCTGACCCAGATGAGCAAGCAGGGCTTTTCCAACTGATTTCGCAACCGAAGCGAGGTGATACCCCCACATGGCATTCAAGGATCGGGAGCAGCCGTCCCAGCAGGATGTGCTGCCCACCTATGACGATTTTAAATACGATGACCTGGACAGCATTACCCGGGATCTGCCTGCCCCAAAGCCCGAAGCGCCTGCCGGCCAGGCCGCAGAGGACGCCTTCGACACCCCTGAAGGCGCCCTGGAAAAGCTGCGCCAGGAGCGCCAGGCCCAGGACGAGGAGCAGGAGGCCGCCACCCTGGTGGGCCGCATGCGGAAAAGGCGGCAAAGCGCCGCCCAGGAGCAGGCGGAGGAAAAGCGGGAGCGCCTTCAGCTGCCCAGCCGTGCCCGCAAGCTGCTGCTGATTGTGCTGTCCGTTATCATTCTCGGCTTTTTCGCCATCATGGCGGCCTATCGCATTGTGCCCGACGCGCCGGAGCTTCTCGGCAAGCCGGAGGGCGCACTGGCCCGGATTATCACCCCGGTGCAGAGCCTTTTCTCCTCCGTAACGGAGAGCTTTGCCGGGTATCTGCGCACGCTGAAGCTGCGCGCCAACCTGGAAACCGAGTACAACAAGCTCCGTGCCGAAAACGAGCAGCTGGTCTATCAGGCCATGCTGGCGGAGGAGCTGCAAAAGACCCTTTCCCAGTTTGAAAACATGTACGATGAAATGTCCGTCAACGAGAATATGGACCCCATTGCCTGCACCGTGATTGGCAAGGGCGATGGCAACTACTTCTCCACCTTCACCATCAACAGGGGCAGCCGTGACGGCATTGAGGACTATATGGCTGTCACCATCTCCGGCGCCCTGGTGGGCTATACCGAAAACGTAACGGAAACCAAGTCCCAGGTGCGCACCATCATCGACAGCGAGGCCTCCATTGCCGGGCTGATCCAGTCCAGCCGTGATCAGGGCACCGTTCGCGGCACACTGGGCATCGATGGGCAGCCCATGTGCCGCATGTACTACCTGCCGGATGATCACCTTCCCCGCCCGGGCGATGTGGTGGTTACCTCCGGCGTGGGCATGTCCTTCCCCAAGGGGATTCCCATCGGCACCGTGCGGGAATCCACCCGCGGCATGGACTCCAACAAGCAATACATTGTGGTGGAGCCGAATGCGGATTTCGAGCACCTGGAGTATGTGATTGTCCTGCGGTACAAGCCTGCGGCGGAGGCCGTTCAGGGCCGGGAATCCACCTATAACGAGTTTGTTGCCCTGCCCACGGTGCGGCCCATGCCCACCCTGCGCATTGGCAGCACCAGCGTGTGGGGTGCCACCGCAACCCCCAACCCGGACACGACGCCCACACCCACGCCTTCCCCCACGCCCACACCCTCGCCCACGCCTTCTCCCACGCCGGAGGCCACCATTTCCGGCCCGGTGTATGAGTATAAGGTCTTTAGCGACGAGCCTACGCCCACACCCTCGCCCACGCCCACGCCTTCCCCCACGCCGTTCATCACCCTGAGTCCCCTGGACATGACCTATGAGGAGGACTGACCTGTGCGGTTTTTGAAATCCCTGTGCCGGGCAGGCCTGGGGCAGTTCAGGTTCTTCCTTATGGTACTGCTGGGCTACCTGCTGCAGATGTGCCTGATGCCCTACCTGCGCATTGGCGATGTAACACCCTCGCTGCTGTGCGCCATCATCGCCATCATCACCGTGGGATACGACAAGCTGCGTGCCGTTTGGGTTGGGTGCATCTACGGCATTCTGATGGAAACCATGTGTCCCACCATCACCCTGATGAACCTGCTGCTCTATCCCCTCAGCGCGTTCTTCCTGTGCCTGGCCTTTTCCGACAAGAGTGAGAAAAAGCTGGAGGCAGAGCGCTCCCTGGGCAAGGAAGCCCGCAACGTGAACCCCTATCTCCGCACCCTTGGCTGTGCCGCCGCCAATGCATTCCTGCACGAAACGGTCAACGTGGTCTACATGTACCTGGGTGGCGCAGAGATTGGCTTTGCCGCCATTGGCAAGGCGCTGGGCGGCATCCTGTGGACAGCGGCGCTGACGGCCGTCATCATGGTGCCTGTGCGGCGGTTCCTGGGCTTCAAAAAGCTGCCCCGAAACGCCCAGCCAGGCAAGCCCCGGTTCCATATGGGCCGGGCCTGAAAAAGGACGGCTGCGCCCCTTATGCAGCCCGCCTGAAAGGAGGTTTCCCGCTTGAACAAGCTAACCCAGGGCATGAAGGCCCGGTATCTCGCCTTTATCGTTATTCTTCTGCTCATGTTTTCCTACCTGGCGTCGGGTCTGGTGCGCCTACAGCTGCAAAACTCCGAGGAGTACGCCGAAAAGGCCGAATCCACCCGCACAAAAACCATTGCCATCACCGGCAAGCGCGGCAACATTACCGATGCGGATTCCGTCATCCTGGCAGAGGACGAGCTGATTTACAACGTAACCTTCTACAAAGACGGCTCCCAGACCAGCCGCGCCAGCTACCTGTCCTTCTCCAAGTCCATTGTTGATACCATCAGCATCATCGAGAAAAACGGCGGTGAGCTGGCCATTGATTTCGTTATCGAGCGGGACCCGGAAACCAACGAGTGGATTTTCAACTTTGGCTCCGGCGTCAGCGACAGCGTGCTGGAAAAGCGCGAGTCCCAGTGGCGCAGCAACAACTACGTTACGGAAAAGAATTACCCCACGCCTGCGGACTGCATTAAGCGTCTGCGCGAAAGGTTCCGCCTGGCCACCACCCAGGAGGAATACCAGGCGCTGAAGGACTTTGACAGGGAAAAGGGCTATTCCGATGTGGACATCCTGATGGTGGATGAGGCCACCATGCTGAAGGTTATGTCCGTTTATTCCGAAATGCAGATGAACGTGTTTAACTCCCAGCCCATCGTCATTGCCAAGGATGTGAAGTACGAAACCGTCATCGAGGTGGAAACCAAGTCCATGTCCCTTTCCGGCATGGAGATTTCCGTGGGCACCAAGCGCGTGTACCCCCGCTCCACCCTGGCCAGCCAGATCATCGGCTACACGGGCGCCATTCCCAGCCAGAACAAGTGGGCCGAGCTGCAAACCAAAGGCTACTCCTACAGCGATACCATCGGGCGCGACGGCATCGAGTCCTCCATGGAGGACTGGCTTACCGCCAATTCCTCCCTGCGCAAGGGCAGCCGGGTGGTGGAGCGCGACAACTACTCCAAGGTCATCCGCGAGCTGTCCTACACCGCGCCCCAGGACGGCAACAACGTGAAGCTGACCCTGCTTGCCAGCTATCAGCAGGTGGCGGAGCGGGCCGTGGCAGACAACGTGAACACCGTCCGCGACAAGCAGGAATCCCTCATGACCAGTGATTCCTGGCTGGAGGCCAACAAGGAGGACATTGCCAACCGCAACTGGGAGAAATACCCCATGTCCCTGGCGGAGCACGGCTGCATGATTGTCCTGGACATGCAGGACAGGGTGCTTGCCATGGCAAACTACCCCACCTATGACCTGAACGCCCTGGTTGCCGCCGGCGATGAGGCTATCGCCATCCTGTCCGATGAGCGGAACCTGCTGTTGAACTACGGCATTCACGCCCGTGGCACGCCTGGCTCCATCTTCAAGATGGTCACCGGCTACGGCGCGCTGGCGGAGGGTGAATTGCAGGTTAACGAGCGCATCTCCGACGGCGGCTACTTCAAAACCTACAACAACGATGAGTCCACCGCACCTAAGTGCTGGATCAACCTGAACCGCATTGGCGATCATGCCAACCAGACCATTGTGGAGGGCCTTTCCCACTCCTGCAACTATTTCTTCTACGAGCTGGGCCATCGCCTGGGTGAGGAGCGCCTCTACCGCTATGCCTCCCTCTTCGGCCTTACCTCCCGCACAGGCATTGACCTGCCAGGCGAGGTGCGCAGCGTGGTCGGTTCCCAAAACACCCTGTACGACACCACCAAGGCCATGAACGAGGCCAGCCAGGATACCTCCATGCCCATCATCGTTTTCAATGCCATCAAAACCCACCTGAAAAACTGTGGCGCCTCCCGCAACATTGAATACGATGACGAGCGCCTTTCCGTGTGCGCCAAGCGCCTGATGGATATGGCCGTGAACACCAGCCAGAGCGAATGGGTGGAAAACATGCGTACCATCCTGATGGAAGAGCTGAACATGACCAAGGAAATGGTGTACCTGCAGGCCGTGATTGGCGATACCTTCAACTACATGAACGACGTGGTGTGGGGCGGCGCGCAGACCATTCTGACTGCCATTGGCCAGTCCGTTACGGTGATTACCCCCATTGCCGCAGCCCGCTATGTGTGCACCATTGCCAACGGCGGCTTTGTGTACAATGTTTCCATCATCGATTCCATCACATCCCCCGAGGGTGAAATCCTCTCCCAGCGCAAGCCGGAGCAGATTAACGCTCTCGAGTATGCTGAAGAGTACCTGCCGCTTATCAAGAAAGGCATGAAGGGCGTGGTTGACGAGTCCGGTACCGCAAAGACCTTCTACCGCAGCTTTGACTACCAGGACGAAATTGCCGCAAAGACAGGTACCGCCCAGGTTACCTCCATCGACCTGGAAAACAACGCCTGGCAGGTGGCCTTTGTCCCCTATGAAAACCCGGAAATCGCCATTGTTGTGTTCATCCCCAACGGCTATTCCGGCGGCTATGCCTCTCCTGCCATCCGCGACTTTGTTCAGTGGTACATGGATCAAAAGACCCTCCGCACCACCGATTACATTCTTCCCTCCGGCAACTCCCTGGCACCTTAACCAGAGGGCTGTGAACCCCTTTGCCGGGGTCACGGCAGGCGACAGGCCTGCCGAAACGCGGGAGCGCTGCATGGCGACCGATGCGGCAAGGTTTCTCCCGGGTCACATTTCGCACACGAGGTGATATTCACATGGGTCAGGTTTGGATGATAGCATCGGGCAAGGGTGGCGTGGGCAAGTCCACCATCGCTGCCGGGCTGGGCACGGCGCTGGCCCGGCAGGGTCGCAAGGTCTGCATTGTGGATGCGGACATTGGCCTGCGGGATCAGGACGCCATTCTGGGCCTGCAGGACAGCATCGTCTACGACCTGCTGGACGTGGCAAGGAAGGACTGCACCCTACCCCAGGCGCTGATCAGCCCGCCCGATTTGCCCCTGTTGACCCTGCTGCCGGCAGCCCAGTTCAGCCGGGCCAGGGAGCTGGAGCGCAAGCCTTTCCGCAAAATTCTGCTGCTGCTCCAGCAGGCCAACGATTTTGTGCTCATTGATTGTCCCGCAGGCATGGAGCGGGGTGTGCGCGGCCTCATCTGCCCGCTGATAGACCACACCCTCATCGTTTCCACGCCGGATGATGTGTGCATCCGCAACGCGGAGCGCATGGCGGCGCTTCTGCAGGAGAAGGCGCTCCCCCGCCCGCAGCTGATTGTTAACCGGCTGGATGCCCAGCTGATTGCCTCCGGGGAGATGTACGCCGCATCCACCGTGGCGCAGACCCTGGATTTGGAGCTGCTGGGCGAGATACCCGAGGAACCGATGATTTACCGGGCGCTGCTGAAGCACCTGCCCCTGATGGATGTGGACTGCGAAGGACGGCATGCCCTGTGGCGCATTTCCCGCCGCATGCTGGGCGAGGAATGCGCCCTGCCTGGCATTGGCACGGCAAGGCCCGGCTTCTTCCGCCGTCTTTTCGGCCCAAAGCTGAAGGAGGTTAAGCGTATTGATAGCTGAAAACAGGCGCTCCCGTGCGCATACAGACAAAACGCTGCTTTTTCTTGTGTTCGGCATGGCAATCTTCGGCGTGCTGGCGGTGTGTGTGGCAACCTATTCCACCTCCTCCACGTCCGATATGTCCCTGCTGAACCACATTGTCAATTCATCCTTCGCGGTTAACCAGTGCATCTTCCTGGCTGTGGCGCCCTTTATCATCCTGGTTGTTTCCAGCATCCCCACGGATTTCCTCCGCCGCAATACCAACCTGGTGTACTACGGCGTAACCCTGCTGGTTTTCGTGGTGTGGATATTCAACCGTGCCGAGGGCGTGAAGGCCTGGCTGGACGTTTTGTGGGGTTTCACCATTCAGCCTTCGGAGTTTGCCAAGCTGGCTATGATTCTTATGCTGGCGAAAACCCTCTCCCGGTACAACCGGCCCATGAGCACCCTGCGGGAGTTCATGCACATTATGGCCCTGGTGGGCATTCCCAGCCTGATTATCCTGCTTTCCGGCGAAACTGGCTCCGTGCTGGTGATTATCTTCATCTTCGCCATTATGCTGTATTTTTCCAACGTGGACATCAAGCTGCTGCTGGGCATGGCAGCTGTAGCCGTGCTGGCGCTGCTGGCCCTGTATGGCTTCATGGTCGCCACCGGCTCCGACGACTACCGCCTGGCCCGCATCATGGCCTTCATCAACCCGGAGCTTTCACCCTCCGATGATGCCTACCAGCAGCTGCAAAGCATGAAGGCCATTGGCTCCGGCGGGCTCCGGGGCGTTGGCATGTTTGTGGATGGCGCCATTTACCAGCTGAACTACGTCCCTGCGGACTGGACGGACTTCATCTATTCCACCATTGGCGAGGCCTTTGGCTTTGTGGGCTGCATCAGCGTGCTGGCGGTGTACCTGCTGATTATCCTCCGCATGCTGTACCTGGCCCGCTACACCCGTGACAAGTTTGGCATGCTGATTATCATCGGCGTGATGGCCATGCTGCTGTTCCATGTGTTTGAGAACATCGGCATGACCCTGGGATTGATGCCCATCACGGGCATTCCGCTGCCGTTCCTGTCCTACGGCGGCTCCAACATGGTAACCAACATGGGCGGCATCGCCCTGGTGCTGAACGTAACCCGCCACCGCAGCCTGTCCCCCGTTGCGCTGACGCCTCAAACACCCGTGAACGCCTACCGCAACCGCCACAAGTGGTGGAAGCTGTAGCAAAAAAGCGGCTAGCTGCATGCTAACCGCTTTTTTTGTGGCGTTACTGTTCGCTGCCGTTCTCGTCCATGCCCATCATCCTGTGCAGCAGCTCCTGATAGGCCTGCTCCACATTGCCCAGATCCCGGCGGAACCGGTCGATGTCCAGGGGCTCGTGGGTGCGTGCATCCCAGAAGCGGGCAGTGTCCGGGGAGATTTCATCCGCCACAAGGATCCGCCCGTCAAACCTGCCAAACTCCAGCTTGAAGTCAATCACCTCAATGTTGATTTCCTTCATATACTCGGTCAGAATATCGTTGACCCGCAGCGCCGTGGCGTTAATCTCCTTCAGCTCCTCCGCCGTAGCCAGCTTCAGGGCCTGGATGTGGGTGGCGTTCACCAGGGGATTATCCAGGTAATCGTCCTTCAGGCAAAATTCCACCACCGTGGGATCCATCTTCTCACCCACGGGAAAACCGCAGCGCTTGGCCAGGCTGCCAGCGGCCCGGTTGCGCACCTTCACCGCCACGGGGATGATCTCCACCCGCCGCACCAGGCTCTGCCGGCTGTCCAGCTGCTCCAGGTAGTGGTTTTCAATGCCGTTCTTCGTCAGCAGCTGAAAGAACTGCCGGCTCACCGCGTTGTTAACCTCACCCTTGCCCAGGATGCGCCCGCGCTTCAGCCCGTGAAAGGCCATTGCCTCATCCTTGAAGTAAACGATGGCCTTGTCCGGCTCGTTGGTCGCATAAACGCGCTTGCCCTTGCCCTCAGTCAGCAGCTTGCCCATTTCCACCATGCTGGTCGCTCCTATCTCTGCAGATAGATGAAATTATAACAGATTTCGCCCCAGGACTCAACCCCGAAGAGCGAAATACTGCAGTTTTTGTTGCCTTTTTGCAGGGGATGAGGCCAGGCTGCCCATTACCCCGCCCCCTGTGCAAGGAAAAAAAGGAGGCAAGCAGCAGCTTACCTCCTTTTGGCAACAGCATCAGGCCTCGGGAGCCTCTTCAGCGGGAGCTTCGTCGGAAGCAACCAGCTCAAACTCCACCTCGGCAGGAATCTCCTCGAAGGCTTCCTCCTCCAGCACCTGGCGGATGCTCAGGGAGATGCGCTTCTTCTCGGTGTCAACGGACAGCACCTTCACGCGGACAGTCTCGCCAACCTTCACAGCGTCCTCCACCTTGGCAACCCGGTTCAGGGCGCACTGGGAGATGTGCACCAGGCCATCCAGGCCGGGCTCCAGCTCAACAAAGGCGCCAAACTCGGTCAGGCGGACAGCCTTGCCCTCAACAATGGAGTCCACGGGGTACTTCTCGGCAGCGTTGTCCCAGGGGCGGGGCTGCAGCTGCTTGTAGCCCAGCTGAATGCGCTCCCGCTCCTTGTCCAGGCTCAGGATCTTCACGTCCACTTCCTGGTTGGGCTTCACAACCTCGGAGGGATGCTTAATGCGGCCCCAGGACAGGTCGGTGATGTGAATCAGGCCATCCACACCGCCAACATCGACGAAGGCGCCGAAGTCGGTCAGGCGGCGAACGATGCCGTGGATCACAATGCCTTCCTCCAGGTTGGCCCAGGCGGCAGCCTTCTTGGCGGCGGATTCCTCAGCCATTACGGCCTTGCGGGAGGCAACAATGCGCTTCTTCTGCTTGTCCACCTCGATGATCTTCAGCTTCATTTCCTTGCCAACGAAGTCAGCAATCTTCTCAACATAGCGCTGGGACAGCTGGCTGGCGGGAACGAAGGCGCGCACGCCCTCCACATCGGCAATCAGGCCGCCCTTAACGGCTTCCTTGCCCACGCCATCCACATACTCGCCGGCCTCATACTTGGCCATCAGCGCTTCCCAAGCCTTGCGGTTCACGATGTTACGCTGGCTCAGCAGGACGTTGCCCTCGCCGTCGTTCACCTTAACGACTTCGACCTCAATCTCGTCGCCCAGCTGCACATCCTGCTGGGTCAGGTCGCTACGCTTGATGAGGCCATCGGCCTTGTAGCCGATGTTGACGCACACTTCGTCGTCATTCATCTGGACAACGGTGCCGGTCACGGTCTGGCCGGGGCGGATCTTCACCAGGGTAGCTTCGATTTCAGCCATGAAATCTTTGTTCTCAATGTCAGTCATGCGGGTTACAACCTCCTTAAGTGAGCCGTCGGGCGTGGAAGCGCCGGCGGTAATTCCAATTTCATCGGAATCAATATTTGCAAAGGCAGGCGGAATCTCCGCCGCGCACTCTACCAGAATCGTCCGCGGGCATCTGCTTTTGCAGGCCGCGTAGAGCTTTTGGGTGTTGGCGCTGTTTCTGCCGCCAATCACAATCATCGCATCCGCCCGCTGGGCCAGCTCCTTGGCCTCCCGCTGGCGGGTTTCCGTGGCGGAGCAGATGGTGCAGTGCTCCGAAAGGCTCTTCACCTTTCTGTGCAGCACCTGGGTGATGGCCTCCCACCGCTCCGGGGGAAAGGTGGTCTGTGCCGCTGCCAGTGCCCGGGGCATGTCCGGCAGGCGCTCCGCCTCCTCCGGCGTGGCAACAACGTATACCGGGCCATTGGCCCAGCCAGCCGTGCCGCGCACCTCGGGGTGCTCCTTCTCCCCCACCAGAATCACCGGGCAGTCCGGCCCTGTGCCCTCGGCAACAATGCGGTGCAGCTTGTCCACATAGGGGCAGGTCAGGTCGCACACCTGGCAGCCTGCAGCCTCCAGGGCCTGCAGCACCGTGGGCGAAACACCGTGGCTGCGGATGAGCACCTGGCGCCCTGCAGCCTCCTCCACCGTGGCGATGGGGGGAATGCCGCGCTTTGCCAGCATGTCTACCACATGGGGGTTGTGGATCAGCTCCCCCAGGGTGCAGGAAGGCACGCCCGAGTCTGCCACTGCCATGGCGGCTGTCACCGCCCGGCGCACACCCATGCAGAAGCCCGCGTGGGCTGCCACCTCAATCGGCATAGGCAAGCATCCTTTCAAAAATGCTCTGATTTTACTATGTTCTCCGCAAATTCCGTGATTCCTGCAAGGTTTGAAAAAAAAGTGCAAAAAACTTTTTTGGTATTTGCGTCAGGCCTCCGCAGCGGCAGACATGTCCGCATATGCGGCGGTAATGCGCTGCAGCAGCTGGGCGCAGGTGTCCTTGTTCACGCCTGCTTCCCGCAGGTCATCCATGGGGATGGGTGCGCCCACATAGCAGTGGTTCCGGCGGAACCATTTCAGCCTGGTGGGAATCAGCATGGGAATCAGCGGCACGCCGGAGCGCAGCGCAATCATGGCTGTGCCGCTCTCCAGCTCCTCCATCAGGCCCTTGTGGTGGCGCGTGCCCTCAGGGAAAATCGCCAGGATGTGCCCTTCCCGCACCACCTTCATGCAGGCGCGCATTGCCTCCATGTCCGTGTTGTGGCGGTTCACCAGCACCACATGCAGGTTTTTCATGATTTTTGTCAGCAGCCCGCCGGCATTCAGCTCCCGCTTGCCCACCAGGCACAGCTGCTCGTGCCGGACAGCCACCGCCATGGGCAGCGGATCCCGCCAGGACTGGTGATTGCCGATGAGGATGAAGGGTGCAGGCCTGTCCAGCTGCTCCCTGCCATGGAAGCACACCGGCCAGATGGTTTTCAGCGCCACACTGGCCAGCGCCCGCAGGAAGGTGTACAGCCCGGAGCGCTTCCACCGGGGCTTCTGCTCGTCACGCATGGGTTTTCTCCTTTACAATGGAAAGAATATGCTCCACCACCTGGTCGAAGTTCATCTCCGTGGTATCCACAATGCAGGCATCCGGCGTGGGGCGCAGCGGGTCCACCTGGCGGTTCATGTCCTGGTCGTCCCGCTTTTTCAGGTCAGCCAGCACCTGCTCGTAGGTGTCGGGCGCGCCCTTCTGCTGCATTTCCAGCCAGCGGCGGCGGGCCCGCTCCTCAGCGGAGGCAGTCAGGTAGATTTTCACGGTGGCGTTGGGCAGCACCCGGATGCAAATATCCCTGCCATCCACCAGCATGGGTGTCTCCCCGGCCAGCTTCTGCTGCAGGGCCACCATGGCCTGGCGCACGCCCAGGTATTTCGCCACGGTGGATGCAGCCAGGCTCACCTCCGGCGTGCGGATCACACCGGTCACGTCCTCGCCATCCACATAGGTGTGCTGACCATCCTTTTCATGGCTGACGGTGATGTTGAGCTGGTGGCACAGGGCAGTGGCAGCAGCCTCGTCCGTCACATCCACACCGCGCACCAGCGCCGTGCGGCCAATGGCGCGATACATAGCGCCGGTGTCCAGGTGCAGGATGCCCAGCCGCCTGGCAACCTCCGCCGCAATGCTGGATTTTCCCGCGCCCACAGGGCCGTCCATGGCAATATTCAAAGGCATAACGTTTCCTCCTTACACTTGGCTGGCAATGGTCCGGTGCCCCATGCCGATGCACACCTCATTCAGGTGCACCAGGCCAATGCCCAGAAACACCGCCACCGCCACATGCTCGCCGCAACGGGCCACGCTGATTTTCCCGCCCACGTTCAGGCCCAGCGCCTTGTTGCTCACCTGGGTCAGCGCCTCGTGGGCAGCACCAGCCACCACGCCCTCATCGTGGGAGGTATCGCCAATGATGCTCTCCCGCTTGGCGGTCACCACGGCCCGCTCCACCATTTTCATCACAGAGGTTACAAACTCTCCGCCGTAGTCCACTGCCGCAGCGGAAATGCCCCCCTGGGCCAGCTGGGCCTTCATGGTGGCTTCCTCCTCCCGGCTGGCAGTCATGGCAAGCATAATCGCCGCCCGGGCAACAGCGCGGCTGTCACCGGCCTCACGCATCATGTGCAATCACCCCCGCTCCTATCCTCATACGCTATATTGTATCACATCGGCAGCCCTGGTGCAATGTTTTCCTACACCAATATGCCGCAAAGCCATGCCGACGCCAGGTAGGACAGGAGGGAAACCGGCAGCACCCATGGGAGATGCCGCACATCCGTTGCCGCCAGATAAACCGTCATGGTGTAGAAGATGGTTTCCGAGGAGCCCATCAGCACCGATGCTGCCCGGCCTGCCCGGCTGTCCACACCCCACTGTGCAAACACCTGCTGCAGGGCCGATAGGCTGCCGGAGCCAGTCAGAGGCCGCAGCACCAGCAGGGCGGATACCTCCCCAGGCAGGCCCAGCAGCCGCAGCACCGGCGAAAGCAGCCGGGCCAGCAGGTTGTTCAGGCCGGAGTGCTCCACCAGCGCCAGCAGCATGGTCATGGCGCACAGGGCGGGCAGCAGGCCCAGTGCCGCATCCATGCCACGCTTGCCGCCGCGGAGCACAGCGGCGTAAACATCCGCACCCTTCCACCACCCGCGCAGGAGGATCAGCCCCACAGCCGCCAGCAGCATGCCCTCACCCATGGCGCTTCCCTCCCCGCTGCACAAGGTGCATCAGCAGGCAGGCCACCGCCGTGCCAAAGGCGGATACTGCCAGCGTGGGCAGCCAGATGTCCGCCGGGTTTGCCGCGCCTGCCGCGCTCCGCAGGCCCATAACCGTGGTGGGCAGCAGCTGCAGGCCTGCGTTGTTCACCACCAGCAGCATGGCTAGCGCCTGCATGCCTCCCTGCCCCTGGGCGGATAGCAGCCTTGCCGCCTCCACCCCGGCAGGCGTGGCAGCATTGCCCAGACCCAGCAGGTTTGCAGCCAGGTTCATGCCCATGGCAGACCAGCATTTTTCGTCCTTCACTCCGGGAAACAGGGGTGCAAGCACCCGCCGCAGCACATGTCCCAGCCGTTTCACGTCCCCCGTGGCGCTGAGAACCTCCATCAGCCCGCTCCACAGGGTCATGCTGCCCAGCAGGGTCAGCATCAGCGTCACCGCCTGATTGCCGCTGTCCAGCATACCTTTCATTGCACAGGCAGTGCCGTTTGTCACCATTGCGTATACACAGCTTGCTGTGCACAGAAACACAAACATCCTGTTCAAAGCGCCACTTTCCTCCCGATTGCGAAACTTTTTTGTCTTTTTTCCGGAGCAATCGCTTGACATCCGTTTCCATTCTCTATAAAATGATAATCGTTCCATTCGATTCCAATATATTACTCAAACAAGGAGGTACCGTTATGAAGTCTACTGGTGTTGTTCGTCAGCTTGATACCCTGGGCCGTGTTGTTTTACCCATCGAACTGCGCAGAACCATGGACATTGGCGTGAAGGACATGCTCGAGATTTTCGTTGAGGGCGATCAGATTATCCTCAAGAAGTATCATCCCAGCTGCATCTTCTGCAGCGATGCCCGCGATGTGGTTCCCTACAAGGGCAAGCTGGTCTGCAAGAAGTGCCTGGAAGAGCTGAAGAACGCCAAGGAGTAAGGCGGTTTTATCCACCCGCCAAAAGTGGGCAGGCCTGTTTGGCTTGCCCCTTTTTTGTATGCCTGTACAGCCGGCTTCATGCCTTTCCACATAAAATCAACCTTGCCCTTTTCACCCTGCCGCGCTATAATATTCCCCAAGAGGTGATACCATGACCGATGAAATGCTCGACCTGTTTTTTGCCGACGGCAGGCCGGCAGGCGTAACCATCCGCCGGGGTGAGGAAATCCCCCTGGGCCTGTACCTGGCCTGCGCTGATGTATGGCTGTACAGCAGCCAGGGTCAGCTGCTCCTGCAGCTGCGGGATGCCTCCAGGCCCAATCACCCCAACCAGTGGTGCGAGGCCGCCGGCGGCGCCATCCAGTCCGGCGAAACCCCGGACGAGGCCGCCATCCGCGAAACCCGGGAGGAGATTGGCTTTGCGCTGGATTTTTCCCGGGGCGGCAAGGTGTTTGAGTATGTGAGCGAGCACAGCATCCACCATGTGTACCTTTTCTGCCAGGATGCCGATCCCGGCACCCTGACCCTCCAGCCCGGCGAGGTATCCGCCGTGCGCTATGCCTCCCCCAGTGAACTGCCCGGCATGGTACAGGCAGGCAGGCTGGTGCCCACGGGGTATCTGTCGCAGCTGTTGCAAATGCTGCCTGTGTTAACCTCCGCTAATGGAAAGGGTGATTGACCAATGCTGAAAACTTATCGCGAAGACCTGCGCCTGCCAACCAAGGACTGCGACCTGACGGGCCAGTGGCGCCCCAGCGCCATCCTGGAGGCCATGCAGGAAACCGCCGGTGCACACAGCGCGCTGCTGGGCGTTGGGCGCGGCGCGCTGCTGCAGAAGGGCGTTGTGTGGGTGCTGACCCGTGTGGAGGTGGTGATGGACCGCTACCCGAAGATTGGCGACAATATCTCCATCGAAACCTTCCCCATGCCGGTGCGCCGGTGCTTCTTTCCCCGCTATTTTATCTTCCGGGACGAGCACGGGCAGGAGCTGGGCAGAGCAGGCAGCCTATGGGTGCTGCTGGACGTGAACACCCGCAAAATGGCCCAGCCGGACATCTGCGCCGCCCTCATGCCCGACAACAGCGACCTGCTGGCGCCCCTGGGCCTGCCCGCCACCGTAACCGAGGTATCCGGCACGCTGGAAACCTCCGCCCACTTCCCCGTGTATACCGACCTGGATGTGAACGGCCATGTGAACAACACCAGGTACATGGATTGGTGCTGCAACGCCCTGGGCATTGACACCATGCGCCAGCACTGCCTTTCCCAGTTCGACGTGAACTTCAACCTGGAGATTCTCCCCGGCCAGGACATCCGCTGCCAGCTCCGCCGCCTGGGGAACGCCTTCTCCTTCTCCGGCTTTGAAGGCGACGTGCGCCATTTCGACGTGGGCGGCACGCTGAGGGAACGGACATAAACACCATCAAACCGCAAAGCAACAAGGCGCGTTCTTCACACAGAGGAGCACGCCTTTTTTGTTTGCAGAATTGTGCCTATCCTCCTGCCTGCCCACATACACTGTCCCATCAGGCGGCGCATTGCAGGATTCTTTTGTCGGATAAGCACTACCTTTGCCGCCGCTATACTATCCGGCCTGCCAGCCGCATAGAATGATGAAAGGATGGTGGCAATACCCATGAGCCAGCCCACACCCCTGAAGCCTCGCACCCGCCGTGCCCTGCAGTGGGGCGCACCCCCGGAGAAACCCCGGCACACTCCCCGTTTCCTGCGGCAGGCAGCCCTGTGCTGCACCCTGGCGCTGCTAGCCCTGTGCTATGCCGGGCCGCTGAGCCGGGAGGCTACCACCGTGCTGGCGCCCAGGCGGGAGCTGCCCGTGTACTCCGTGGAGCGGGAGGACAAGGTGATTACCGTGTCCTTCGATGCCTCCTGGGGCGGCACGCAAACCCTGCGTATCCTCGACCTGCTGGACGAGTACAACGCGAAAGCCACGTTCTTCCTGGTGGGCATTTGGGTGGATAAGTTTCCGGAGCTGGTGCAGGAGATTCATGCCCGGGGGCACGAAATCGGCAATCATTCCGATTCCCACCCGGAGATGAGCAAGCTGTCCCAGGGCCAGATTGTCAAAGAGCTTTCCGGCTGCTCGGACAAGATTGAGGCGCTGACAGGCCAGCGGCCCACGTCCTTCCGCCCGCCCTATGGGGACTATGATAACGAGGTTATCACCACCGCCCGGGCCGAAGGCTATGAGGCGGTGCAGTGGAGCGTGGACTCCCTGGACTGGAAGAACAAGGGCGTGGAGGACCTGATACGCCGTGCAACCACCGGGGTGAAGCAGGGTGACATTATCCTCTTTCACAACGATTCCAGGTACATCCTGGATGCGCTGCCCACCATCCTGCAATTCTACCAGGAGCAGGGTTTCACCATGATCCCTGCCAAAGACATCCTGCTGGAAGGCGAAACCACCATTGACGTGCAGGGCAAACAGCACCCGGCCGCCACAGGCTCCGCCGAGTAACGACAAAAGGAAAGGTGATTCACATGGAAGAAATGGGTAATCTGCTGCGATTGTGCGGTGTGCTGACGGAGGCGCCCGCCTACGGACACGAGGTGTTTGGCGAAAGGTTTTACTATGCAACGCTGGCTGTTCCCCGGCTGTCCGGCGCGGAGGATCTGCTGCCCATCACCCTCAGCGAGCGGCTGATGGACGGCACACCCCTGGAGGTTGGCGCTCCCCTGTGCCTGGAGGGCCAGCTGCGCAGCTACAACAAGGTGGTGGAGGGCGCAGGACGGCTGCTGATTACCGGCTTTGCCCAGCGGCTTCTTCCCCCGGACAGCGACGAGAACCCCAATCAGGTGCAGCTCACCGGCGCCCTGTGCAAGCCGCCCAGCTACCGCACCACACCCTTCGGCCGGGAAATTGCCGACCTGATGCTGGCCGTGAACCGGGCGTATGGCAAAAGCGACTACATTCCCTGCATCACCTGGGGAAGAACGGCCCGCTTCGCCTCTCACCTGAAGGTTGGGGAAAAGGTGCAGCTGCTGGGCCGCTTTCAGAGCCGGGCCTACCAGAAGCAGCTGGCGGACGGCAGCGTCATCAGCAAAATGGCGTATGAGGTTTCCGTAGGCCGGCTGAGCCTGACCCACGATGCGCCGCAGGCACCCTACTACCACGACACCCGCACGGAGGAGCGCATCACCCCGGAGGGCATGCACATTCTCTCCCATCCCCAGTAAAAAAGCACGGCCTGCCGCAGATATTTGCAGCAGGCCGCTTTTGCGTGTCGAAAAAGTGGCAGAGCCACTTTTTCGAGGCATTGCGCTCCGTC
>CAYLIC010000037.1:0-20961 GCA_964383815.1 uncultured Faecalibacterium sp.
AAGCGGTCAGGCCGTTAAGGTCTGACCGCAGATCATTTTTGTGCCACTGAGTCGCGTTCAACCAGCGAAACATCCACCACCACATGTCGGTCACGGATGCTGCTGTCTTCGATGGCTTCCATCAACATATCTACAACATGCTTTGCTTTGTCCCTGACGCTCTGTCCCACTGTTGTCAGTGCAGGCGAAATAAGTTTGGAAAGTCTGGAATCGTCAAAGCCAACCACAGAAATATCACCGGGCACGTTCAGTCCCTTCGCTTGAAAGGCTTTGATGATACCGCAAGCGATCAGATCTTCTGTTGCTACCATTGCCGTTGGCCGGTGCTGGAGCTCCGCAACGGTACTGCCGATCCTCTCGCCACCCTCCTGATGCACTGCATCATCGAGCACCCATGCAGGATTGACAGCTATGCCATATTCCTTCAGCGCATCCTGATAGCCGCGATAGCGCTCCTGAATAACCATCGACGAGCTGATTCGCGGAGAAGCAAAGCCAATATCCCGGTGTCCTTTTTCCAGCAGGTGTTTCGTTGCCAGATAGCCACCCTTGTAGTCATCCAGGCATACGGACATCATGGACAAGTCATCAAAGTGTCGATCAAGCACGACCAGGGGCGCTTCACTGTTTTTAACCAGCTCATATGTGATCGTGTCCTCATGCGGAACAACGAGAATGGAGCCGTCTGTCTGCCATGTCCGCTGGATCTCAAGCACCTCATCCACGGTTCTGAAGGAACAGATCATCACATAGTACTGCCTCTCGCGCAAGATTGACTCCAGCATGCCTGTCACCTGACCCACATAGGGATCAAGCAGCAGGCTGTCCGGCGTTTCATACCAGATGGGCAGTAGAATGGTGATGATGTGTGAAGCCTTCGAAATCAGACTGCGCGCTGCCATGTTGGGCACATAATTATGCTTTTTCATAATCTCGCGGATGCGCTGCGCAGTTGCTTTGGAAACACGGGAATGATTGTTGTTGATGACATTCGATACCGTCATCACGCTGACGCCAGCTTCTGCTGCAATTTCCTTGATCGTAACCAACGCCAATACCTTCCATATCATTTATCGTTCAACTTCATCATAGCGATTTGTTGATTGTTTGTCAAGAGGAGTTTAGGCATCAGGCGATTCTGCTGCATGTCTATATGTTAAGGGACAGGCCGTGGCTTTCAGCAAAAGAATAGATGGATAAAAATACCCTTGACAAATCACATTCCACTTTTCCGAGGATTTGCGCTCCGTCACCGTCTGACGGACTTCCTGGCCCGGGGGGCGCGGGAGCGGCGCTGCTGGGTGTCGGGCTTTTGGGGTGCTTCGCCGCGGAGGGTCAGCAGCTGGTCGCGGAGCTTGGCGGCTTTTTCAAATTCCAGCGCTTTGGCGGCGGTCAGCATCTGGTCCTCAATCTGCCGCATGAGGGCGGCACGCTCGTCCTCCGTCAGCGCGGTGGGCGAGGCTGCCTCCGCTGCCCTGGTAATCTCCAGCACATCGCGGATGGCGTTGCGCACGGTTTCCGGCGTGATGCCGTTGGCCTGGTTGTAGGCCTGCTGCAGGGCGCGGCGGCGGTTGGTTTCCGTAATGGCGCGCATCATGCTGTCGGTCATCACATCGGCGTACATAATCACCCGCCCGTCTGCATTCCGGGCGGCGCGGCCGATGGTCTGCACCAGGGAGGTTTCGCTGCGGAGGAAGCCTTCCTTGTCTGCATCCAGGATGGCTACCAGGGAAACCTCCGGCAGGTCAAGGCCTTCGCGGAGCAGGTTGATGCCCACCAGCACATCGTATTCCCCCAGGCGCAGGTCGCGGATAAGCTGCATGCGCTCCATGGTCTGAATGTCGCTGTGCAGGTAGCGGACGCGAATCTCCAGCTCCTTCAGGTAGTCCGTCAGGCTTTCCGCCATGCGCTTGGTCAGCGTGGTTACCAGGATGCGCTCCTTCCGGGCAATCACCCGGCGGATCTCGCCCACCAGGTCATCCACCTGGCCGGTGGCCTTGCGCACAACAATCTCCGGGTCCAGCAGGCCTGTGGGGCGGATAATCTGCTCCACCACCTGCTGGGCCCGCTCCATTTCATAGGGGCCGGGCGTGGCGGAAACGAAGATGGTCTGGCGGATCCGCTGCTCGAACTCCTGAAACAACAGCGGCCTGTTGTCGTAGGCAGAGGGCAGGCGGAAGCCGTATTCCACCAGGGTGTCCTTCCGGGCCCGGTCGCCGTTGTACATGGCGCGTATCTGCGGAATGGTCACATGGCTTTCATCAATGAAGCAAAGGAAATCCCTGGGGAAGTAGTCCAGCAGGGAGTAGGGCGCATCCCCGGGCTGGCGACCATCGAAATACCGGCTATAGTTCTCTATGCCCTGGCAGAAGCCAATCTCCCGCATCATCTCCATGTCGTAATGGGTGCGCTGGGCAATGCGCTGGGCCTCCAGCAGCTTGCCTTCATGCTCAAAGGTGGCAATGCGCTCCTGCAGGTCGTGTTCAATCACCGCCAGGTTCTCCTCCAGGTGGGAGTGATCCGTAGCGTAATGGGTGGCAGGGAAGATGCCCACATGCTCCAGCACAGCCAGCACATGCCCGCTGACGGCGTCAATCTGGCTGATACGGTCAATCTCATCGCCGAAGAACTCAATGCGCAGGGCATGCTCGTGTTCGCCGGCGGGGATGATTTCCACCGTGTCCCCGCGGACGCGGAAGGTGCCGCGAACAAAGTCAATATCGTTCCGGGCATACTGGATGTCAATCAGCGCCCGGAGCAGGCTGTCCCGCCCAAGGGGCATGCCGGGCCGGAGGGAAATCATCTGTCCCTCATACTCGCTGGGGTCGCCCATGGAGTAGATGCAGCTGACGGAGGCCACGATAATCACATCCGTCCGCTCCCGCAGGGCGGCGGTGGCGGAGTGCCGCAGCCGGTCAATCTCCTCGTTAATGGAGGCATCCTTTTCAATATAGGTATCGGAGGAAGCGATGTAGGCCTCCGGCTGGTAGTAATCGTAATACGAAACGAAATACTCCACACGGCTGTCCGGAAAGAAGGCCTTCAGCTCGGAGCAGAGCTGGGCCGCCAGGGTCTTGTTGTGGGCGATGACCAGGGTAGGCTTCTGCACCTGTTCAATCACGGAGGCCATGGTGAACGTCTTGCCGGAGCCTGTTACGCCCAGGAGCACCTGCTTGTCCAGGCCGTCCTTCACGCCCTGGGCCAGGGCGGCAATGGCCTCCGGCTGATCGCCGCTGGGTTGATAGGGAGCCTTGAGCACAAATCGGTTCATACACACCTCCGCGAACATGTGTTCCACAAAGCATCATACCACAATTATCCGCCTGCGTAAAGGGGGAACATGGCTTGCCAGACGGAGAAATTCAGGGTATAATGCCAGTGTGAATACCACGCAAAGGAGCTTGCAATATGGCAAAAACACAAGCCAAGGCCCGGCGCGGCAGCTGGCTGCTGCCCCTGATATTTGCAGTGCCGTTTCTGTGTGCGGCTGCGGCTGCACTGCTTTTGTGGGGCGATAAGCTGCGGGAGCTGATTGGCATTGCGGTGAAACTGGCGGTGATTGCATGAAGGAGATTCGCTTGCCCGGCAGGGTGGCCCATGGCGCAGCCTGGGTGCTGACCCTGCTGCTGACCCTGTGCCTGACCATGACCTGCCTGGGCTGGCAGGCGGCCCGGGTGCTGACGGATGCATCCCTCCACGAGGGTGTGGCCCTGGACAGCCGGGTGCAGTCTGCCCAGATGGCGCGCATTGAGGAAAAGGTTGCCCAGCTGGCGGCGGACTATGCCTTTCAGCCGGAAACCATAATGAGCCTGATTGATGAGGAATCGCTGGCGGACTACAACAGGCAGGTGACCCGGTGGTGGATGGGGCTGTTCCAGCCGGAGCCAGAGCTGGAGGCGCCCTCCTGGGACACCAGCGCCATGGAGCAGGCCGTCCGGGAGGATGCCCTGTTTCAGGAGAGCACAGCCGCCAACATGCGGCGCACCATTGCCAGGGACAAGGTGGCCTACCAGGCAGGCCAGGCCATTCGGCGGGCGGTGCTGCCTGTGCGGGCGGATATCCTTGCTGCCCTGATGCCCACGGTGACGGAGCGGGTGAACCTGCCTGCACTGGCCCATGGGGTTCGCCTGCTGCCGGCGCTGTGCGGCGCGGTGGCATGCCTGGCGGCGCTGCTGCTGCTGGCGGTGATGCATGCCCGGCTGAGCAAGGCGGCACTGTACCTAGGCGCGGGCCTGGGCGCGGCGGGCCTGTGCACCCTGGGCCTGTGCCTGATGGCAGGCCTGCCGGGCATCAGCGGGCTGGTGGGGCAGGTCAGCAGCCTGCTGGCCTTGCAGCTGAAGCTGCTGGGCGGCGCGCTTTTGCGCCAGGCAGGCATTTTTGCGGCGGCTGCGCTGCTGCTGGGCATGGGGCTGATTGCCCTGCACCAGCGGGACATGCGCCGCCTGTGCAAGCGCGAAGGGAGCACCCAGGCATGAACCGCCAGGTGAACCATGCATCCCTTGCCTCGCCCAAGATTCCATCGGCGCTGACCCTGGCCCTGGTGGCAGACCTGCACAACGGCCCCTATGAGGACATTCTGCCCCATTTGCAGGGCGTGGATGCGGTGCTGATCCTGGGCGATCTGATTAACCGCCACAGGGCAGGCTATGCCAACGCGGCAGGCTTTTTGCGGGAGGCACCCAGGCTGGCGCCTACCTTCTATGCCATTGGCAATCACGAGTGGCGCACCCGTCAGCGGGAGGAATACTGGCCGCTGGTGCTGAAAAGCGATGCTACCGTGCTGGACAATGCTTGTGTGCCCTTTGGCGGCATCACCCTTGGGGCGCTCAGCGCTGCACCCAGGGAGAAGATAGACCGGCGCCTGGTGGCGGACATGGCTGCCCAGCCCGGCTTCAAGCTGCTGATGTGCCACCACCCGGAGTGGTTCCGGCGGTATGTTGCGCCCTATGATATTGACCTGACGCTGGCGGGCCACGCCCACGGCGGTCAGGTGCGCATTGGCAGCCAGGGCCTGTACGCACCCGGGCAAGGCCTGCTGCCCAGGCTGACCGGCGGCTGGTATTTCGACCGCCGCCTGCTGGTGAGCCGCGGGCTGACCAACTCCGCCGGCGCACCCAGGCTCAACAACCCCTGCGAGCTGATTCTGCTGCACCTGCAGCCGCTGTAAGCACCCGATGCGGGTGCTTCTGCGTGTCGAAAAAGTGGCAGAGCCACTTTTTCGAGGAATTGCGCTCCGTCACTGTCAGGCCTGCAGGCAGGCCTGACGGCCGTTCCTCCGCGTAAGGAAAGTTTCCGGCGGAGCCGGAAACGCCCCGCCCGCGCGGCAAAGCCCCGCGATACGAATGCAGTCAGAGGGCCTGCGGGCCCTCCGACACCTCCCGGAGGTTTTTTGACAGGCTGAAGCACCCGATGCGGGTGCTTTTTTTCAACAGGAAAGCGTTAGTTTTCCCGCGGCGCTTGCATGGGCGCGCAAGTTCCATTATAATAAGCGGGTTAGGAGTGATTTGTGTGAGGTTTGCGCTGCCAGCGGCTGCGGAGTTTATCATCAACAGGCTGAACGAATGCGGCTACCAGGCCTATGCCGTGGGCGGCTGTGTGCGGGATTCCCTGCTGGGCGCAACGCCCAGGGACTGGGACATCTGCACCTCTGCCTTGCCGGAGGACATGCAGCGGGTGTTTGCGGGCCAGCATGTGGTGGAAACAGGCCTGAAGCACGGCACGCTGACCGTGGTAATCCATCATGTGCCCTATGAGGTGACCACCTTCCGGGTGGATGGGGAGTACACCGACCACCGTCACCCGGATCAGGTGCGCTTTGTGCAGGACGTGCGGGAGGACCTGGCCCGGCGGGACTTTACCGTCAATGCCATGGCCTATCACCCGGAAACCGGGCTGGTGGATGCCTTTGGCGGGCAGGCCGACCTGGCGGCAGGCCTTATCCGCTGCGTGGGTGAGCCGGCGCGCCGCTTTGATGAGGACGCGCTGCGGATTCTCCGGGCGCTGCGGTTTGCCTCCACCTATGGTTTCGCCATTGAGGAAGAAACCGCCGCTGCCGTGCATAGCCTGAAGGGAACCCTGACCGGCGTGGCGGCGGAGCGCATCCGTGCCGAGCTGGGCAAGCTGCTGTGCGGCAAGGGGGCAGGCGACATTCTGCGGCAGTATGCCGACGTTATCTTTCAGGTGCTGCCGGAGCTGGCACCCATGCGTGGCTTCGACCAGCACACACCCTTCCACCGCTACGATGTGTGGGAGCACACCCTCCGCGGGGTGGAGAGCATCCCTGCCAGCGAGGTGCTGCGGCTGACCATGCTCCTGCACGACAGCGGCAAGCCTGCCGCCTTCACCCTGGACGGGGATGGCGTGGGGCACGCCTGTGGGCACCAGGCCATATCAGCGGAAATTGCAGACCGGGCGCTGGCAACCCTGCGTGTGGACAATGCCACCAGGGAGCGGGTGCTGCTGCTGGTGAAGCACCACGATATTCCACTGGATAACACGCCCCAGTGCCTGAAGCGCCGCCTGCACCAGTTTGGCGAGGAGGCGGTGCGCCAGCTGATTGAAGTGCGCCGGGCAGACATGATGGGCAAGGGAACCATGACAGCCGGGGAAATCAATGCCTGCGCAGACGGCCTTCGCCAGGCCCTGGACGCGCTGCTGGCAATGCAGCCTTGCGTAACGCTGAAGGAGCTGGCTGTCCGCGGCGGAGATATGATGCAGCTGGGCATCAGGGGCAAGGCCGTGGGGAAGTGCCTGGAATACTTGCTGAATGAAGTGATGGAAGACCGCCTGGCGAACGATGCGCACCAGCTGCTGGCAGCAGCGGAGCAATGGAAATTGGAGGCGATGGGATGAATATATGGCCGCTGAATCGTTTCATTGGCGAAAGCGCGAACCGGGGGAAGATTGGTCAGGCCGGCTCCCTGGTGGGGATTGTGGTCAATGCCCTGCTGGCTGCCATGAAGTTTCTGGTGGGCGCCATGACTGGCTCGGTTGCTGTGGCGGCGGATGCGGTCAACAACCTGTCCGATGCGGGCGGCAGCGTGGTATCCCTGGTAACCATGCGCATGGCCCAAAAGCCTGTGGACAAGGAGCATCCCTTCGGGCATGGGCGCATGGAGTACATTGGCGCCCTGGGCGTAGGTGTGCTGATTATCCTCATGGGCTTTGAGCTGCTGAAGGATTCCGTTGCCAGCATCATGAATCCGGAGCTGCTGGACTTTGGCTGGGTGCCGCTCATCATCATGCTGGTCAGCATTGGCATGAAGCTGTGGCTGTACCGCTTCTACAAGCGGGTGGGCACGGAGATTGCCTCCTCCACCCTGCTGGCTGCCAGCAAGGATTCCCTGTCCGATGTGGCGGCGACCTCCGCCGTGGTGGTCAGCATGCTGGCGGGGCGCTTCCTCCGGTGGTCAACGGATGGATGGATGGGTCTGGTGGTGGCGCTGCTGATTTTCAAGGCCGGGTTTGATGTGTGCAAGGATACCATCGACCAGCTGCTGGGCGGCGAGCCGGACAAGGAGCTGGGCCGGAAAATCTGCGATATGGTGCTGGCCTACGACAGCATTCTGGGCGTGCACGACCTGATGGTGCACGACTATGGCCCGGGCCGGTGCATGGCCTCCCTGCATGCGGAGGTTCCGGCGGATGGCAGCCTGATTGAGCTGCACGAAATCATCGACCGGGCGGAGCAGGAGATTGCCGAGAAGCTGAACATCATTGTGTGCATCCACATGGATCCCATCGTTTCCGGGGACGAGGAGACCGACAGGGCTCGCGATGCCCTCAGCGCCTTTCTTGCCAGGGAAGGCCTGATGCTCCACGATCTGCGCCGGGTGCCCGGCAAGGAGCAGATTAACCTGGTGTTCGATGTGGCGATCCCTGTGGACTATCAGGACGTGGAAGGTCTGCGGCGGCGCATCTGCGCGGCGGCAAAGGCCATTGACACCAGGTATGCCTGCGTGATTCATTTCGATATGGACTTCTACCACGATACCAAGGAATGAAAGAAGGAACTGCCATGCTGAAACGCTTTGCCTGCCTGGCCTTTGCCCTGCTGCTGGCCTTGCCCTGCGCCCTGGCGGAGGACGGCGTGACCGACTATACCGATGATGAGCTGCTGGACATGATGGCTGTTATTCCCGAGGCAGGGGAGGACAACTCCGCCTTCATGGTGCTGCCGGAGGACATTGCCATGCCCGAGGACGACACCTACACCCTGCTGCTGGTGGGCAGCGATGCCTATGGCGGCGAAAACCGGGGCAGGAGCGACACCACCATCCTTGTGCAGGTGGACGGCAATAGCAAGACCATTCGCATGGCCAGCTTTCTCCGGGACATGTATGTGAAAATCCCCGGCAAGGGCAGCAACCGGCTGAACGCCAGCTACATCTGGGGCGGCGAAAAGCTGCTCCGCCAGACCCTGGAGACCAACTTTGGCGTAACGGCGGATGCGTATATCGAGGTGAACTTTGAGCGGCTGGTGCAGGTGGTGGACAGCATTGGCGGTGTGGAGGTGGAGGTCAGCGAGAAGGAACGCCAGCAGGTGAACAGCATTCTGAAATTCTACAATGTGCAGATTGGCGATGCGGAAGGCGACCAGCTGCTGCAGGAAAGCGGCCTGGTGAACCTGACCGGCAAGCAGGCCCTGTGCTACAGCCGCATCCGCAAGATAGATGGAGACTTTCAGCGCACAGGCCGCCAGCGCAAGGTGCTGGAGGCAGCCTTTCACAAGGTGACCCAGCTGAGCATGGCGGAAATCAGCACGCTGATTATGCAGAACATCAGCGCCGTGAAAACCGACCTGACCATCTTCGATGCCATCGACCTGATCCCACTGGCCCTGCGCTGCAAGAACGCCACCTTTGAAACCCTGACCATCCCTGTCAGCGGCGCTTACAAGAGCACCACCATTGACGGTATGGCGGTTTTCCGGCCCGACCTGAAGAAGAACCGGCAGGCCCTGAAGGAGTTCTTCGGCCTGGAATAATAACGGCACAACAAACAGCAGCCTGTACGCGGCAGGCTGCTGTTTGTTTATTATGAGATTATAAGGTTTGCTTGCTTTCGCAATACACGCAGCGGCACTGGCCCTTTGCCTTGTCCGTCCACTTGAACAGGTGCTCCAGCTCCTGCTCGCAGGAGGTAATGCATCGGGGGTTCTGGCAGCGGAGACTGCCGGAGAAAACCTCCTCCGGGCTGGCGGTGCCGGGGTTGTTCAGCAGCTTGTGAATCAGCGCCATGCGCATGTATTTGCCGTTGAGCACCTGCTTGAAATAGCAGGCTCTTGGGTCATCATCCACCTTTACGCTGATTTCATTCACCCTGGGCAGAGGATGCAGGATGGCCAGGTCTTGCTTGGCTGTGGTCAGCTTATCCACTGTTAAGATATAGCTGTCCTTCAGCCGCTCATACTCATCTGCATCCTCAAAGCGTTCCCGCTGGATGCGGGTCATGTACAGGATGTCCAGCTGAGGCATGGCATCCTCCAGGCTGGTGGTTTCCACATAGGGCATGGCGCACTTTTCCAGCACCTCGTGCTTCACATAGCCTGGCAGGCGCAGCTCCCTGGGGGAGATGAGCACCACCTTCACACCCTCGTACCTGGAGAGTGCCGCAATGAGGGAATGCACCGTGCGCCCGTATTTCAAATCGCCGCAGAAGCCCACGGTCATGTTTCCCAGGCGGCCTTTCTCCCGGTGGATGGTTAATAGGTCTGCCAGGGTTTGCGTGGGGTGGGCATGCCCGCCATCGCCTGCATTGATGACAGGAATGCTGGCATTCTTCGCCGCCACATAGGGCGCACCCTCCTTGGGGTGGCGCATGGCGATGATGTCCGCATAGCAGCTGATGACCCTGGCCGTGTCTGCCACGCTTTCACCCTTGGCGGCGGAGGAGCTGCTGGCCTCGGAAAAGCCAATCACGCTGCCGCCCAGCTCCAGCATGGCGGCTTCAAAGCTCAGGCGGGTACGGGTAGAAGGCTCGAAGAACAGGGTCGCCAGCTTCTTCCCATGGCAGACCTCCGCGTACCTGGCGGGATGGTCAATCATGTCGCAGGCGGTGGCAATCAGCTGGTCCAACTCCTGCACGGAGAAATCGTTGATGTCGATGAGGCTTCTCATTTGCCAATCCAGCTTTCATCGGAAGGATTGTTGCGGAAGGCAATCAGCCGGGCCACATCTTCAGGCTTTATGTAGTTTTCCTCAGCTGCCACCTGGGCAATCACGTCGAAATTGGTCAGGGACACGTTCTTCACGTTGGCAGCAGCCAGGCGTTCAATGCCCTTCTTCATGCCGTAGGTGAAGATGCTCACAATGCCCAGCACCTCCGCGCCTGCCTCCCGCAGCACGTTGACCACCTCCAGCACGCTGCCGCCGGTGGAAATCAGATCCTCCACTACAACCACCTTCTGGCCGGGGAGCAGCTTGCCCTCAATCTGGTTCTGGCGGCCGTGATCCTTTGCACCGGAACGCACATAACCCATGGGCAGGCCCATCAGGTGGGCGGTGATGGCGGCGTGGGCAATGCCTGCGGTAGAGGTGCCCATCAGCACTTCCACCTCGGGGTAATGCTTGCGGATGGTTTCCGCCAGGCCTTCCTCCACATCGGTGCGGACGGCGGGCGCGGTGAGGGTCAGGCGGTTATCGCAGTACACAGGGCTCTTGATGCCGCTGGCCCAGGTGAAGGGCTCCTCAGGACGGAAGAAAACGGCCTTGATGGACAGCAGGTCTTTGGCGATACGCTTTTCCATGGTGATACTCTCCTTTATCAATCAACAAATTCGCGAATGCAGCGCTCGTAGGCAGCAACAGGGTCTTCAGCGGCAGTGATAGGCCGACCTACCACAATGTAGTCGGAGCCAATCTTCCTGGCCTCTTCAGGTGTCATGACACGCTTCTGGTCGCCCTTGTCCCCATCTGCAAAACGAACACCAGGCGTAACAGTCAGGAAGGAAGCGCCACATTTTTCGTGTACCTTGCCCGCCTCCAGGGGGGAGCAAACCACACCGTCCAGCCCGGCAGCCTTGGCGTTGGCGGCGTAGTGCATCACCACGTCTGCCATAGGCTGCTCAATCAGAAGATCCTTGCGCATGCTTTCCTCATCGGTGGAGGTCAGCTGAGTAACGGCAATCAGCAGGGGACGGGTACCATCCTCACGGGTCAGGCCCTCAATGGCGGCCTCCATCATGCGGATGGTTCCGGCAGCGTGCAGGTTGCACATATCCACATCCAGCCGGGACAGCACCGCCATGGACTTTTTCACCGTGTTGGGAATGTCGTGCAGCTTCAGATCCAGGAAAATCTTGTGTCCCCGGCGCTTGATTTCCCGCACGATGGACGGACCCTCGGCATAGTACAGCTCCATGCCAATCTTCACAAAGGGCTTGCGACCGGTGAACTTGTCCAGGAATGCAAAGGTTTTTTCTGCGCTGTCGAAATCGCAGGCAATGATAACGTCCTTCCCCATTAGCGTGTACCTCCTATGATGTCGCTGAGTGCGCTGATACCGTATTTCTCCATGGTGGCAGGCAATGCCTCAATAATGTCCCGGCAGGCAAAGGGGTTCACCAGATTGGCAGCGCCCACCTGCACGGCAGTGGCACCCGCCAGCATCATTTCGATGACATCCTCCGCCGTGGAAACGCCGCCCATGCCCACCACGGGAATCTTCACAGCGTTGGCCACCTGATACACCATCCGCACAGCCACCGGGAAGATGGCGCTGCCGGAGAATCCGCCCATTTTGTTGGCAATCACCGGGCGGCGGGTGCGCAGGTCAATGCGCATGCCCAGCAGGGTGTTGATGAGGCTGATGCCGTCCGCGCCTGCATCCTCGCAGGCTTTGGCGATGGACACAATGTCCGTCACGTTGGGCGAGAGCTTGATGAGCACCGGCTTGGCGGTGACCTTCTTCACCGCCCGGGTCACCTCTGCCGCAGCCTCCGGCGAGGTGCCGAAGCTCATGCCGCCGCCATGCACATTGGGGCAGCTGACGTTCACCTCCAGCCAGCCAACCTCCGGGCAGGCATCAAGGCGCTGGCAGGTGTAGGCGTAATCCTCCACCGAAAAGCCGCTGACATTGGCCATCACCTTCTTGTGAAAGCACTGGCGCATTTTCGGAAGCTCTTCGGAGATAACCTTCTCCACACCTGGGTTTTGCAGACCTACTGCGTTAATCATGCCCGCAGTACATTCGGCAATGCGTGGCGTAGGGTTGCCGAAGCGTGGTTCCCGGGTGGTTCCCTTAAAGGAGAAGCTGCCCAGCATGTTGATGTCGTACAGCTCGGCAAACTCGTATCCGTAGCCAAAGGTGCCGCTGGCGGGGATGATCGGGTTGTCCATTTCAATGCCGCACAGGCTGACACTTAGCTTTCCCACAGAATTTCCTCCTTCCGCAGCACAGGGCCTTCCTTGCAAATACGCTTGTTGCCCGTAATCGTTTTGCAGGAGCAGCCCATGCAGGCACCAAAGCCGCAGCCCATGCGCTCCTCAAAGCTGAACTGACCGGAGGTGCTGGTGGCCTTGTACACGGCCTTCAGCATGGGTTCCGGGCCGCAGGTGTAGAAGTAGGTGTAGGGAACACCTTCCATGGCATCGGTCACAAAGCCCTTGATGCCCATGGAGCCATCCGCTGTAGCTACGCGGACCTCCGCGCCCAGGGCAGTAAACTCATGGGCATAGAACACTTCCTCCGCCTTGTTGAAGCCCAGAATCACACTGACATGCTTCCCTTGTACAATCAGCTCCTTGGCCAGCATGTACAGGGGCGGCACACCTACACCGCCGCCCAGCAGCAGTGGATGCTCGCCAGAAACGCTGGTATCATACCCGTTGCCAAGCCCAGTCAGCACGTCCAGGGTTTGCTTAGGGGCCATGGTGCTCATGGCCTGGGTGCCTTGGCCCACCACCTTGTAGATCAGGGTCAGTGTGCCCGCGGTGCAGTCGCACACGGAGATGGGCCGCCGCAGGAAGAAGCCATCCAGCTTGATGTTTACAAACTGTCCCGGGCCAGTGATGGCGCTGGTATCGCCAGTAAGAACCATGCGGTAGACGTTCGCGGTCAGCGACGTGTTTTCTGTGATGGTGAAAATGCTTTGCTTCATATGTCCTCGCTTATGCATCGATGGTGGAAATGCGCAGAGTGGTTTCGTCCAGCACGTCCAGCAGCACCTTCACCGTATCCAGGGAGGAGAACAGTGTCACGTTGCTTTCCGTGGCAAAGCGGCGAATCTGGTAGCCGTCGCTCTGCTGGCTGGTGGCGCCCACATCGCTGGTATTAATCACATAGGCAATGTGTCCCTGGCGGATGGACTCGCCAATCTCGTTGCTGCCCTCTGCAATCTTCTTCAAAACATGGGTGCGAATGCCGTTTTCCTTCAGGAACCTGGCCGTACCTGCCGTGGCCTCGATGTTGAAGCCCAGGTCATAGAAACGGCGCATCAGGGGCAGAGCCTCCTGCTTGTCCTTGTCGGCAATGGTGGCGAAAACGGTGCCGTAGTTCTGCAGGTGCATGCCGGAGGCTTGCAGGGCCTTGTAAAGGGCACGATTCAGCTTGTCATCATAGCCGATGGCCTCGCCAGTGGACTTCATTTCAGGGGAAAGGTAAGCATCCAGGCCGCGAATCTTGTTGAAGGAGAACACGGGAACCTTCACATACCAGCGTTTTTTCTCCTCAGGATACAGGTCAAAGATGCCCTGCTCCTTTAGGCTCTTGCCCATAATGACCTCGGTGGCAATGTCCGCCAGGGAGTAGCCCGTAGCCTTGGACAGGAAGGGAACCGTGCGGGAGGAGCGGGGGTTCACCTCAATGATAAACACATTATCGTTTTCATCCACAATGAACTGAATGTTGTACAGACCCACAATACCGATGCCCAGACCCAGCTTCTTTGCATAGCCCAGGATGGTGCCCTTCACCCTGTTGGAAATGCTGAAGGAGGGGTACACGCTGATGGAATCGCCAGAGTGGACACCCGTGCGCTCCACCAACTCCATAATGCCGGGAACGAACACGTCCCTTCCATCGCAAATGGCATCAATCTCCACTTCCTTGCCACTGATGTACTTGTCCACCAGCACAGGCTTGTCCTCGTCGATTTCCACGGCGGTTTTCAGGTAGTGGCGGAGCTGCGCCTCGTTGGCAACAATCTGCATGGCCCGTCCGCCCAGCACGAAGGAGGGACGCACCAGCACCGGATAGCCAATGCGGGCCGCAGCAGCAATGCCATCCTCAATTCTGGTCACGGCCTGGCCCTGTGGCTGGGGAATGTCCAGCTCCTCCAGCAGCTTTTCAAACAGGTCGCGGTTTTCTGCCCGGTCAATGGCTTCGCAGTCCGTACCGATAATCTTCACACCCCGCCGCATGAGCGGGTCAGCCAGGTTGATGGCTGTCTGACCGCCCAGGGATGCAATGACACCCTCGGGCTGCTCAAAATCGATGATGTTCATCACATCCTCGGGGGTAAGGGGCTCAAAGTACAGCTTGTCGCTGGTGGTGTAGTCGGTAGACACAGTTTCCGGGTTGTTGTTGATGATAATGGACTCATACCCCACCTTGCGGATGGTGGTCACAGCATGGACGGTGGAGTAGTCGAACTCCACGCCCTGACCGATGCGGATGGGGCCGGCACCCAGCACAACGACCTTCTTTCGGTCGGTCAGGCGGGAATCGTTCTCGCCCGTGTAGGAGGAATACAGGTAGGGAATATAGGTGCCCGTGTGCAGGGTATCCACCATACGGAACACGGGGGTGATGCCGTTTTCCTTGCGGGTGCGGCACACGGAAAGCTCATCAGTGTTCCACAGTCTGGCAATGTACGGGTCAGAGAAGCCCATCACCTTGGCCTGGCGGAGCAGGGCAGCATTGCCAGGATTGTCCGCCAGCTGCTTTTCCATGTCCACAATGCGCTGGAAGGCCTCCAGGAAGTAGGTGGTGATCATGGTGGCCCGGTGGATGCTTTCAATGGGCGTGCCCAGGCGCATCAGCTGGGTGATGGCGAAAATGTTGTCGGAATGGAAGTCCCGCACATAGTCCAGCAGTTCCTCCTGGGTGCAGCCGTCAAACTTGGACATGTGCAGGTGGCACACGCCAATCTCCAGGGAGCGCACGGACTTCAGCAGGCACTCCTCCAGGTTGGAACCAATGCCCATCACCTCGCCGGTGGCCTTCATCTGGGTGCCCAGCAGGTTGGGAGCAGCAGCAAACTTATCAAAGGGGAACCGGGGGAACTTGGCAACAATGTAGTCCAGCCTGGGTTCCATGGCAGCGGTGCCACCAGCCACGCTGATGTCCTCCAGGGCCATGCCCACGGCAATCTTCGCCGTCACCCGGGCAATGGGGTAGCCGCTGGCCTTGGAGGCCAGGGCGGAGGAGCGGGACACACGGGGGTTGACCTCAATGAGGTAATACTCGCTGGTTTCAGGATTCAGGGCAAACTGTACATTGCAGCCGCCTTCAATCTTCAGCTCGCGGATAATCTTAATGGCGCTGTCGTTGAGCATCTTCAGGTCGTGGTCGTTCAGGGTCAGGATGGGAGCAACCACAATGGAATCGCCGGTGTGAACGCCAACGGGGTCGATGTTCTCCATGCCGCAGATGGTGATGGCATGGTCGTTGGAGTCCCGCATGACCTCGAACTCGATTTCCTTGTAGCCCTTCACGCTCTTCTCAATCAGCACCTGGTGCACGGGGGAGAGCTTGAAGCCGTTCATGCCGATTTCCACCAGCTCCTCCTCGTTGCTGGCAAAGCCGCCGCCGGTGCCGCCCAGGGTGAAGGCGGGCCGCAGCACCACCGGATAGCCAATGCGGGCCGCAGCGGCCTTGGCTTCTTCAAGGCTATAGGTAATCTCGGAGGGAATGGTGGGCTCGCCAATGGACTGGCACAGCTCCTTGAACAGCTCCCGGTCCTCGGCGGTTTCGATGCTCTTGCCGGAGGTGCCCAGCAGCTCTGTGTGGCACTCCTTCAAAATGCCCTTCTTTTCCAACTGCATGGCTAAGTTCAGACCAGTCTGTCCACCGATGCCGGGGACAATGGCATCCGGGCGCTCGTAGCGAAGAATCTTGGCGATATATTCCAAGGTGAGCGGCTCCATGTACACCTTGTCGGCAATGGTGGTGTCGGTCATGATGGTAGCGGGGTTGGAGTTGACCAGCACCACCTCGTAGCCCTCTTCCTTCAGTGCCAGGCAGGCCTGGGTGCCTGCGTAGTCGAACTCCGCCGCCTGACCAATCACAATGGGGCCGGAGCCGATAATCAGAATCTTCTTGATGTCCGTGCGCTTTGCCATAGTGCTCTCCTCCTTATTTCTGATAGACGGCCTGCCCGTTGCGGCAGGTCAGGTAGTTTACGCCGCAAAGCTCCATGCCCTCATAGGGTGTGGCGCGGCCTTTGGAAAGAAACTCATCCGGATTCACCGTAAAGCCTTCGTCCAGCTTCCACAGGGAAAAGCCGTTCTCCTCTGGCAGCTGGAAGCGCTTGCGGGGATTGTGAACCAGCAGCTCCATCAGCCTTTCCATGGGCAGGATACCCGGCTTCACCAGGCGGGTGTAGAGAACCGGCAGGGCGGTTTCCAGCCCCACAATGCCGAAGGGACTGCCCTCCAGGCCCCGCTGCTTTTCCTCCAGACCATGGGGCGCATGGTCGGTGGCAATCATGTCAATGGTGTCATCCAGCACACCCTCCACAAGCGCCTCCTGGTCTGCCCTGGTGCGTAGCGGCGGGTTCATCTTGAAGCGCCCATGCTCCTGCAGGTCGTCCTCGCACAGGGTTAGGTAGTGGGGTGCGGTTTCGCAGGTCACGTCCACGCCTTCTGCCTTGGCCTGGCGGATGAGCGCCACACTTTCCCTGGTGGAAATGTGGCACACATGGTAGGCACAGCCGGTTTCCCTGGCCAGGCGCAGGTCCCGCTGAATCTGCCCCCATTCGCTTTCGGAGCAGATGCCCCGGTGCCCGTGGACCTTGGCGTATGCACCGTCGTGGATGTATCCGCCATGGAGCAGGCTGTTGACCTCGCAGTGGGCAACAATCATTTTCCCCAGTGCCCTGGCCCGGGTCATGGCGGCGCGCATCATGCCTTCCTCCTGCACGCCGCGCCCGTCGTCGGAGAAGGCGACGACCTTGCCTGCCAGTGCGTCCAGGTCAGCCAGGCGCTCGCCCTTTTCGCCCTGGGTGATAGCGCCGTATGGGTGCACGCCGATGACGGCATCCTGCCCGATGATGTCCAGCTGCTGCTGCAGGCTTGCCAGGCTGTCCGGCACGGGGGACAGGTTGGGCATGGTACACACATCGGTGTATCCGCCCCGGGCCGCTGCCCGGGAGCCGCAGGCCACCGTGCCCTTATAAGAAAAGCCCGGCTCACGGAAATGCACATGCACATCACACAAGCCGGGAAAAACGGTATACACACCATCGGGAAGAAACACCTTGTCCTTGTTGGAAGAAAGAAACGCCTGCGCCAGCCTCATGGCAGATGCCTCGCCGCCGGCCTGATGCAGCTGTACCATTGCGATTCCTCCTTAGCATAAAAAAAGCCTGTCGTGCAGGACAAGATTCGCATGAAAAAGCAGTTCTTATGCAGCACAAGAACGCTTGCTATGAGAATCTTGCCGGTCTCACGGTACCGACTTAAAGATCGTTACAGTTCTTTATAGCACAAGGGAGGATATTTGTCAATACTTCGGGGGAGGAATTCCCCGGTGCGGCGGCGAAAACATTCAGCATGAAAGCGTGCGGAGGTTTGACCCATGACACCAGTGATACCGGAGCCTATGCAGGAGCTTCTCCTGCGCCAATACGGGCAGGAAACCGCCCGGTGCATTGCGGCAGGTTTTTCCATCCAGCGGCCTGTGAGCCTGCGGATCAACACCCTGCGGGCCACCAGGCCACAGGTGGAGGCCCAGCTGAGGGAGGCGGGCATTGCCTGGCAGGACGTGCCCTGGTATGGGGACGCGATGCTGCTCCCCGCCGTGCGGGAGGAGGCGGTGCAGGCCTTGCCGGTGTATGAAGAGGGCGGCGTGTACCTGCAGAACCTGTCTGCCATGATTCCGCCACTGGTGCTGGCGCCTGCCCCCGGGGAAACCGTGCTGGACATGGCTGCCGCACCCGGCGGGAAAACCACGCAAATGGCAGCCATGACCGGCAATCAGGCCCTGATTACCGCCTGCGAGAAAAACGCCATCCGCGCCCAGCGCATGCAGTATAACCTGGAAAAGCAGGGCGCCTCCCGGGTGAGCGTGATGACGGAGGACGCCCGGCGGCTGGATGATTTCTTCGCCTTTGACAGGATTCTGCTGGACGCGCCCTGCTCCGGCAGTGGAACGCTCTCCCTGCTGGAGGGTGCGCCCCAGCGCCGCATGGACAAAAGCTGGCTGCAAAGAACAGCTGCCACCCAGGCGGCGCTGCTGCAAAAGGCCTTGCGCCTGCTGAAGCCGGGCCACGAAATGGTGTACTCCACCTGCTCCATCCTCCGCATGGAAAACGAGGATGTGCTGACCCGATGCCTGACCGGGGCCAACGCGGAAATCGTTCCCATCAGCCACCCGCTGCTGGCCCATGTGCCACAGTTGCCCACCACGCTCCCGGGCACGCTCTGCGTTTGCCCGGATGGCATTCATGAGGGGTTCTTTGTTGCCAGGCTGCGGAAAAAGGGCCGCTGATTCCCCTCATGATACGACAAAAAGGGCTGTCCCCAGCGGAGCAGCCCTTTTTTCGTGCGCTGAGCAGGTTAGTTCAGCAGCAGCATCAGCAGGGAAATGCCAACGAAGATGCCGGCGGCAATCTTGGTGCCCAGCGCCAGCTTGGCATCGATGGTCTTGGCCTTGTTCTTGCTGAAATAGCTCTCCATCTGGCCAGCCACGGCGCCCAGGCCCTTGGCGTTGCTGCTCTGCAGCAGCACGGTGGCAATCATGAACAGGCAAGCCAGAATCAGCACGATAGAAAGAATCACATTCAAAACACCCATGATAAAACCTCCTTGAGTTTCGCTTAACTATGATACCACACGTTTCACCAAAACACAAGCACAAATTGGGCGCGTTTTTCGCCATTTGTTTGGTATTGGTCCGTTTTGTCCCTTTTCAAACGGGCAAAAGGGTTGTACAATAAAGCCAACAGCAGCCGAATATCCGCAAAGATTGGGCTGCCACAAATTGTAAGCATTTACACGATGAATCAAGGAGGTCTGCACCATGGAGCTTCGCACCGCTTCCTCCCCCAGGGATGTCAAAACCTATGACACCGCCCGCCTGCGGGAGGAATTTCTGATTCAAAACCTTTTCGTGGCTGATGAGGTCAAGATGGTCTACAGCCATATCGACCGTATTATCACCGGCGCGGCTGTGCCTGTCACCAGGGCCCTGAGCATCGATGCAGGGGAGGAGCTGCGGGCGGAATACTTCCTGCAGCGGCGGGAGATGGGCATCATCAACATTGGCGGCGAAGGCAAGGTGACCGTGGACGGCACCGTCTACACCCTGCGGCCCCGCGACGGCATTTACATCGGGCGCGGCTGCAAGGACATTGTGCTGGAGAGCACCAATGCTGAAAATCCTGCCCACTTCTATTTCAATTCCTGCCCGGCCCACAAGGCCTGCCCCACGGTGTATATCCGCCCGGAGGACTGCGTGCGGGTGGAGCTGGGTGCCCTGGAAACCTCCAACCACCGCACCATTTGCAAATACATTCTGCCCGGCCAGGTGGAAAGCTGCCAGCTGGTGATGGGCATGACCAGCCTGAAGCCCGGCAGCGTGTGGAACACCATGCCCTGCCACACCCACGACCGGCGCATGGAGGTCTACCTGTATTTCGACCTGCCGGAGGATGCCTTTGTAATGCACTTCATGGGCGAGGGCAGCGAAACCCGCCACATCATCATGCGCAACGAGGAGGCTGTCATCAGCCCCAGCTGGTCCATCCACTCCGGCGCCGGCTCCCGGAACTACACCTTCATCTGGGGTATGTGCGGCGAAAATCAGGACTTTGACGACATGGATGGCATTGCCACCAAGGATCTTCTCTAACCTACGGACACGAAAGGAGCGATTGTCATGAACATTATGGAATCCTTCTCCCTGAAGGGCAAGGTGGCCCTGGTTACCGGCGCCAGCTATGGCATTGGCTTTGCCATTGCCTGCGCCCTGCACGAGGCCGGCGCGACCATCGTTTTCAACGACATTAAACAGGAGCTGGTGGACAAGGGCCTGGCTTCCTACGCGGAAAAGGGCATTCCCGCCCACGGCTACGTTTGCGATGTGACGGACGAGGCCGCTGTCAACGCCCTGGTGGCGAAGGTGGAGGCAGAGGTTGGCGTTATTGACATTCTGGTGAACAATGCAGGCATCATCAAGCGCATTCCCATGACGGAGATGACCGCCGAGCAGTTCCGCCAGGTGATTGACGTTGACCTGAATGCACCCTTCATCTGCGCAAAGGCCGTGATTCCCTCCATGATCAGGAAGGGCCACGGCAAGATTATCAACATTTGCTCCATGATGTCCGAGCTGGGCCGGGAAACCGTGTCTGCCTATGCAGCAGCCAAAGGCGGCCTGAAAATGCTGACCAAGAACATTGCCTCCGAGTACGGTGCAGCAAATATCCAGTGCAACGGCATTGGCCCGGGATACATTGCCACACCGCAAACGGCTCCCCTGCGGGAGATTCAGCCCGATGGGAGCCGTCACCCCTTCGACCAGTTCATCCTGGCCAAAACCCCTGCCAACCGCTGGGGTAATCCGGAAGACCTGGCGGCGCCTGCCGTGTTCCTGGCCTCCGATGCCTCCAACTTTGTCAACGGTCACATTCTGTATGTGGATGGCGGCATCCTGGCCTACATCGGCAAGCAGCCCTGACCAGAGGCGCTGCCTCTGGACTCCGGCAGGGACCCTGTCCCCGCGCCCCGCGTAACGGATTTCATCCCGTAAGAAGACCAAATTGAGATTCGCTGCACGGCACGGATTCTTACGCGCCCG
>CAYLIC010000038.1:0-20505 GCA_964383815.1 uncultured Faecalibacterium sp.
CCAGGTTCAGGATGGTATCCATCATGCCGGGCATGGAAGCGCGGGCACCGGAGCGCACGGACACCAGGAAAGGATTCTCCTCATCGCCAAACTTCTTGCCGGCGATTTCCTCGGTGGCAGCCAGCGCATCGAAGATCTGCTTGGTAATGTCGTCGTTGATCTTCTTGCCATCGGCATAGTAGCGGGTGCAGGCTTCGGTAGAAACGGTGAAGCCCTGGGGGACGGGCATGCCAAGACGGGTCATCTCAGCCAGGTTAGCGCCCTTGCCGCCCAGCAGCTCACGCATGCCGGCGTCGCCTTCCTTGAAGAGGTACACATACTTCTTCTCCATTGGAAACAACTCCTCCTCGTTGGTTTACTGCACAGGTTTCCCTGCGCATGGACATAGCCTGACAAGGCGCTTCATTCCCGCCTGCCAGACTGTTCCTTCATATATCGGTAAAATCATACCATTATTTTTCCCTTTTTGCAAGTGATTATCCACCTTTGGCGGCGCTTTTCGCGAATTTTTCGCCATGATAGTATTTACATGCAGCCCAAAAAGGAAAGAGCGCGCAGTTTTTCCGCGCGCTCCTTTGTGTTATTCGCTCTTTTTTGCCTCCGCCGTCTGGATGGGGGTCTCCGTATCCTTCATGGCGTCGCCGGTTTTCTGCGCTTCCCTGGCGGCCCTGGAAGCCAGCGCAGCCTGAATCTTTTCCTCCATCTCCGGCGTGCGGGCAGGCCTTTCCGGCTTTGCCGCCATGACAGGCGCAGGCGTGGTGCCCACCTTGGCATTCCGGTCGCGGGTGTGCTCCCGTACCTTCATGGTGATGCATTTCTTGGGGCACCTGGCAGCGCAGGCGCCGCAGCCGGTGCAGGCAGCGGTAATCTCATGAGGCTTCTTCATCTCGCCGGTCACAGCCTCAAACTGGCACTGGCGCTTGCACAGCCCGCAGCCAATGCAGACCTCCTGGTCGATTTCCGCAATCTTCCGGTCATCCCAGTCGGCCCAAATGGCGCTGGTGGGGCACACCTCAGCGCACATCATGCAGCCAACGCATTTTTCATTGTCAATCAGCGGCAGGTGGTTCTGCATGGTGATGGCGCCAAACCTGCACGCCACAGCGCAGCGCTCGCAGCCAATGCACCCCACGCGGCAGTTGTCGCTGACAAGATAGCCTTCCTCCGCTGCCCGGCACATGAGGCGCACAGGGCGGGTCACAGGCTGCAGGTCCAGCACACCCCTGGGGCAGGCGGCAATGCACTTGCCACAGGCCTTGCACTTGTCCTCATCCACCACGGCAATCTTCTTGTATTCGTCAATGTGAATGGCGTCAAAGGGGCAGGCCTTCACGCAGGTGCCCAGGCCCAGACAGGCATACCGGCAGGCCCTGTTGCCATCGCTGACCAGGGAGGCAGACACGCAGTCCTGTATGCCGGTGTAGTTAAACTTGGTTTTGCAGCGCTCCAGGTCACCCTGGCAGATAACCTTCGCCACCTGCCGGGCAGCAGGGTCGGCAGGCTCCACGCCCATCACGCCGGCAATGGCAGCAGCTGCACCGGTGCTGCACACAGGGCAGGCGTTCACCGGCGCCTTGCCGGAGGCAATGGCATCCGCACAGCCATCGCAGCCAGGGTAGCCGCAGCCGCCGCAGTTGGCGCCGGGCAGCAGCTCGCGCACGGCATCCCGGGTGGGATTGCTGGGCACAGCGAATATTTTGGAGGTCAGCGTCAGCACGCCGCCAAACAAAAGGCCCATTCCGCCAAGCACAAGGGCAGCAACCAAAATCTCCATGTTGTTTCCTCCCCTTTTACTTGATTAGCCCGCCGAAGCCCGCAAAGGCTACAGCCATCAGGCCAGCGGTGATCAGTGCGCCGGGAAAGCCGTCCATCCACCTGGGCATTTTGGAAAGGCTCAGCCGCTCGCGGATGCAGGAGAACAGCAGCATGGACAGGGTGAAGCCCAGTGCCGCGCAGCAGCCGTTCAGGGTGCTCTCCAGCAGGTTATACCCCTGGTCGGAGTTGAGGATGGCAACGCCCAGCACAGCGCAGTTGGTGGTAATCAGCGGCAGGTATACGCCCAGCGCCTGGTACAGGGAAGGCGACATTTTCTTCAGGGCCATTTCCACCACCTGCACCAGCACGGCAATCACCAGGATGAAGGCAATGGTTTTCATGTATTGCAGGTCAAAGGGAATCAGCAGGAAGTGCTCCACAATCCAGGTGACAAAGGAGGCCAGCGTCATCACGAAGGTCACCGCCATGCCCATGCCCAGCGCCGTGTCGAACTTCTTGGACACGCCCAGGAAAGGACAAATGCCCAGGAACTTGTTCATCACGAAGTTGTTCACCAGCAGTCCGCCCACAAGGATGGTCAAATAGCTATTCATGCCAGCTCCTCCTTCCGGGCGGCAGCCTTCCTGGCAGCCATGGTCTTGATGGCATTCACCAGGGCCAGCAGCAGGCCCAGGGTTACAAAGCCGCCGGGCACATTCAGCATAATGCCCATGGGCTGATAGCTCTCAGGCATAACCTGCGCACCAAAGATGGTGCCGTTGCCCAGCACCTCACGGATACAGCTGAGAATGGTAATCGCGCAGGTGAACCCCAGCCCCATGCCCAGACCATCCGCAATGGACACCACCGGGCCGTTCTTGAAGGCAAAGGCCTCCGCCCGGGCGAAGATAATGCAGTTTACCACAATCAGCGGAATGTACATGCCCAGGGACTCACTCAGGGAAGGAATGTACGCCTTCAGCAGCATTTCCAGGATGGTTACGAAGGAGGCAATCACCACGATAAACGCAGGAATGCGCACCTTTTCCGGGATGATGTTGCGCAAAAGGGAAATGAACAGGTTGGAGCACACCAGCACAAAGGTGGTTGCCAGCCCCATGCCAATGCCGTTGGAGGCCGCGGTGGTAATAGCCAGCGTGGGGCACATGCCCAGCATCAGCGTAAAGGTGGGATTCTCCCAAATCAGGCCGTTCAGAAATACCTGAAAGAAGCCTTTCTTCTCGTTAGCCATGCTTCTTCACCTCCCCAAAGGGCTTGGGCGTGGTGAACTTGTCAATCATGGGGGTCACCACGTTCATAAACAGAATGGCAAAGCTGCATCCCTCCGGATAGGAGGCGTAGGCGCGAATCACAAACAGCAGAATGCCGCAGCCAATGCCGTTGATGATTTTGCCCGCATTGGTCGTGGGGCTGGTGGCGTAGTCCGTTGCCATGAAGAAGGCGCCCAGCATCAGCCCGCCGGCAAACAGCTGATACAGCGCAACCTCCGCGCCGTCCTTCAGCAGGTAGCACAGGAACACCGTGCCAATGAAGGTGACAGGGATGCGCCAGTCGATAATCCGCCGCACCAGCAGATACACGCCGCCAGCCAGAATCGCCAGCTTGCAGGTTTCGCCCAGCACGCCGCCGCAGTTGCCAATCATCAGGTTCCACAGGCTCAGGTTTTCCACACTGCCGTTGACCAGCGCCGCCAGGGGCGTGGCGGAGGACGTTACATCCACCGCAAACCTGCTCTGGGGGTAGGTGCTCATCAGGCTGGACCAGCTGATGAACAGAATAGCCCGGGCCGTCAGCGCGGGGTTCATGAAGTTGGAGCCAATGCCGCCGAAGATTTGCTTCACCAGTACAATGGCGATGATGCCGCCCACCACAGCCAGCCACAGGGGCGCATTGGCAGGCAGGTTGTAGGCCAGCAGAAGGCCGGTCACCACCGCGCTCCAGTCGCTGATGGTGATCTTTTGCTTGGCAATCTTCTGGTACAGGAATTCTGCCAGCACGCAGGTGATGACGGAAACAGCAATCAGCGCTGCCGCGTTGGCGCCGTAGAGCACAATGCCGGCAATGCCAGCCGGTGCCAGCGCCAGTGCCACCTCCTGCATAATGCGCCGGGTGGAGGCCTTGTCCCTCAAATGGGGCGAGGAGGAAACAGCCAGGTTCTTTTGCATGTCGTTACTCCCCCTTCTTCTGGGCCGCCTGCTTGCGGCGGGTGGTGATAACCTTCTTCGCCGTCCTGCAGGACTGGGTCAAGCTGCGCTTGGCAGGGCACACAAAGGTGCACACGCCGCACTCCATGCAGTTCATCACGCCCAGCTTCTCCGCCTCGTCAAAGCGCTGGGCCCGGGTGAGGGCATCCAGCCTGGCAGGCATCAGCCGCATGGGGCAGCCACGCAGGCAGCGCCCGCAGCGGATGCACGCGCTCTCGAAAGGCTCCATGGCCTCCTGCCCCAGGGCAAGAATGCCGGAGCACCCCTTGGTAACGGGGATATCCGTCCGGGCGATGGCCATGCCCATCATGGGCCCGCCGTAGATCATCTGCTTCACGCCCGGCTGCACGCCGCCGCAGGCATCCAGCAGCTGCTCCACCGTGGCGCCAATGCGCACAAGGTAGTTTCCGGGCCTCTCCACCAGGCCGCCCACGGTGGTCACCCGCTCAATCAGCGGACGCCCAAGGCACACAGCCTGCTGAATGGCATAGCATGTGCCCACATTGCACACCACAACGCCCACATCCAGCGGCAGGCCGCCTGCGGGCACCTTGCGCCGGGTCAGGGCATAAACCAGCTGCTTCTCGCCGCCCTGGGGGTAGCGCACGGGCAGCGCCTTCACGGATATGCCTTCCGTGGCAGCATCGCTCAGCACCTGAATGGCATCGGGCTTGTTGTCCTCCACGCCAATAACGGCTTCCTTCACGCCCAGGGCCTTCATCACAATGCGAATGCCCTGAATGATTTCCGCACCGTGCTCCAGCATCAGCCGGTGGTCAGCGGTCAGGTACGGCTCGCACTCGGCACCGTTGATGATGAGCTGCTCAATCACCTTGCCGGGTGCCGGGTTCAGCTTCACCGCCGTGGGGAATGTGGCGCCGCCCAGGCCCACAACGCCTGCCTCGGTCACCATCCGGCGCAGTTCGTCTGCCGAAAGGCTCTCCGGCGCGGCAGCGGGGGTCAGCTGCACCCATTCGTCCTTGTAGTCGTTGTCAATAATCACCGCGGGCACGGAAACGCCGCTGGCCAGCAGGCAGGGCTGCACCGCCCGGACAACGCCGGACACGGAGGCATGCACATTGGCGGAAACATAGCCGCCAGCCTGACCAATCAGCTGACCCACCTTGACCAAATCGCCCTTTTGCACCAGCGCCTTGGCAGGCGCGCCAATGTGCTGGGACAGCGGGATGATGACCCGGGGCGGCGCAGGCAGGCGAACAATGGCGTTGCCACCGTTGACGCGCTTGCCGTTTGCACCCTCATGGGGATGGGTGCCGCCGGGAAACATACGGGCTCCAAACACGGGTATAGCTCCCCCTTCCAAATTTGAGTATCAGCCTTCAAGGCATGCGAAGCACATATGCTGCATGCTATACCGGCCCATTATACCATACTTTTTTGCGTTCTGCACGCTTTCTGCAAAGGCGATCCTTGTTTATTTTTTATCATTCCAGGGAAATCATGCGCGAAGCCTGGCGGCCTGCTCCAGCATCAGGGCGGCATGGGCCCGGGCGCTGTCCTGGCTGCCCTCGGCGCCACCCATCATCCGGGCTACCTCGCCAATGCGCTCCTCCCTTGTCAGCATCCGCACGCAGGTGTTCGTCCTTCCCTGCTCCACCTGCTTCTCCACCAGGAACTGATGGTCTGCCATGGCGGCAATCTGGGGCAGATGTGTTACGCAAATCACCTGGCGGGCTCGGGCGATCAGCGCCATTTTTTCCGCCACCACCTGGGCCATGTGCCCGCTGATGCCGGTGTCAATCTCGTCAAACACCATGCAGCCCACGCCGCCATGCTCCGCCTCCAGCGACTTGATGGCAAGCATCAGGCGCGACAGCTCGCCGCCGGAGGCAATCCTGGACAGCGGCTTCAGGGGCTCGCCCGGGTTGGGAGAAATCATGAAGGAAACCTGGTCGTCCCCGGTGGGCTGGGGCATGGGCTGTTTGCCCTCGGGCTTGGGCTCGAAGGCCACCTGGAACACCGTCTTTTCCATGCCCAGGTCAGCCAGCTGGGCCATCATTTTCTTTTCAAAGTCAGCCGCCAAGGCACGCCTGGCCTCAGTCAGCTGCCGGGCCAGCGCCCGGTATGCCGCCAGCAGCCGTTTGTGCTCTGCGCCCAGGGCTGCTACCTGCTGATCCATGGAGGCGTAGTTGTCGTACTCCTCCTGCATTTTCTCCTGCTCCGCAAGGATGTCGGGAATGCTCTCCCCATACTTGCGCTCCAGCCGGCGAATCAGGTCCAGCCTGGTTTCCACATATTCCGCTCTCGCCGGGTCAAATTCGCCGTTTTCCATCATGTCCGCAAGCTCGTAGCCCACTTCCTCCAGCTCGTAGTAGGCGGATTCGCACCGGGCGGCCAGGCTCTCGTAGGCTTCACCCAAGCCGGACAAACCCTTCAGGGCGGCGGCGGCGGATTTCAGCTTCACCAGGAGGGATTCGCTGTCCTCGCCGGCGGAGATGGCGTGGTGGGCCAGCTGTACCGCCGTGGCGATTTTCTCCGCATGGCGGAAGCGCTCCTTCTCCTGCGTCAGCGCCTCCTCCTCGCCTGCTTTCAGCCTGGCCTTGTTCAGCTCGTCCAGGGCCTTTTTCAGCGTGTCCATGCGGTAGTGCTTCTGCTGGTTTTCCTTCACCAGCCGGGCATACTGCCGGTGGTTGACCATAAAGGCCTGGCACGCCTCCTCCACCTGAGCCATCAGCTGCATGTGCGCCTCATCGCCGCTCTCGTCCAGGAAGCGCAAATGCTGGCTGGGATCCATCAGGAACTGTCCCTCGTGCTGTCCGTGCACATCCATCAGCAGCGCCGCCAGTTCCTTCAGTACAGCCACAGGCATCACCACACCGCATATGCGGCACAGGTTCCGCCCGTTGCGGGTGATTTCCCTGTACAGGGTCACCAGGCCATCCTCGCAGGCAATCTCCTGCTGTGCCAAAAATGCTGCCACCCGGCCGTCACCCCTGGCATCGAAAACGGCCTCCACCCAGGCCTTGTCCGTGCCGGTGCGAATCAGGTCCCTGTCTGCTCTGCCGCCCAGCACCAGGTTCACCGCGTCCACCACAATGGATTTGCCCGCGCCGGTTTCGCCTGTCATCACATGCAGGCCGCTGGCAAAGTCCATGGTCAGCTCCTCAATGAGGGCAATGTGGTGCATCCTCATGGAAAGGATCATTGTTCCTTCGCTCCTTTGCCGGGATTTACTTCATCAAGTCCTTGATGCGCGCCACCACGGCAGGCGCCTCCTCGCCGGCGCGAACCACCAGCAGAATGGTGTTGTCCCCAGCCAGGGAGCCGAGGATTTCCGGCCAGTGCATGCTGTCCAGGGCCTCCGCCGCCATGTTGGCGGAGCCGGACAGGGTTTTGACCACAACCAGGTTGCCGGAGGCCGCAACGCTGAGCAGGGATTCCGCCAGCATGCGGATGAACCTGTCGTTCATGCCGTTCTCTGCCTTGTCGGCCGTGGCGTACTTATAGCTGCCATCGGCGGAGAGCACCTTCAGCAGGCGCAGCTCCTTAATGTCCCGGGAAACGGTGGCCTGGGTTACCTGAATGCCGCGGGCGCGTAGGGCCTCCGCCAGCTCCTCCTGGGTTTCAATGCACTGCTTTTCAATAATATCCAGGATAGCCACCTGTCGGACAGATTTCATGTGCGTGTTCTCCTTTTCTCGTGTGTCAGCGGCTCCATTCGGTCAGCTTGTCCCGAACGAGCTGGAAAAACCGTGCCGGCTGGGTGCGAATCAGCCGAATGTGCCTGTCTGAGCGGCGGATGCATACCCGGCTGCCAGCCAGCAGCTGGGCGCAGGTTTGTCCATCCACCTCCAGGCAGGCGTGCTGCTCTGCATCCGCGCCCAGCTGAAGGCAGATTTCCGCGCTGCCGGGCACCACGCAGGGCCTGTGCTGCAGGCTGTGGGCGCAAATGGGGGTGAGAATCATGGCATCGACCCTGGGGGAAACAATGGGCCCGCCGGCAGAAAGGGAGTATCCGGTGGAGCCGGTGGGCGTTGCCACCACCAGGCCGTCTGCCACATAGCGCCCGGCCCGCTCGCCATCCACCATGGCCTCCAGGGTGATCAGCCTCGCATATCCGCCGCGGCTGATGACCGCATCATTCAGCGCCAGCCAGCTTTCTTCGCCGGCGGCAATCTCCAGCAGCGGTCTTTCCTCCTGGGTAAAGCTGCCCTCCAGCAAGGCCCGAAGCACATCGTTGATGTCCTCCGGCTCCGCCTCCGCCAGAAAGCCGACCTGCCCCAGGTTGATGCCCAGCAGCGGCACATCCCAGCGGATGGCGGCCTGGGCGCCCCGGAGCAGCGTGCCATCGCCGCCCAGGGTCAGGATCATGTCCGGCGCGTCCACTGCCCGGGAAAAGGGCGTAACGCCTGGCAGATGGGCCGCCGCATCGTCCTCCGCCTGCACCTGGATGCCTTCACCCTGCAAAAACCTTGCCGCCTTGGCAGCGCAGGCCATTGCATCCGCCCGCCTGCCGTGTACCATCAGGCCGATTTGCTTCATATTGCTCCCCTTTCGTACAGTCAGGGAAAGTATAACACAAAATGAATATTCATGCAAGTGTATGCAGAATATACAGCTTACTTTTTCATGCTTTCGTGGGCATTTCTCACCAGGTCGGCAATCATTTCTGCCGTGCATGGCTCGGTTTCGCTGGTTTTCCTGGTAATCTTCGCCAGAAACTCAATGTTTCCCTCCGGGCCGGTGATGGGTGAATAGTCCAGGGCCTGCACCTGCCAGCCGAAGGTGGGCGCAAAATCCACAATGCTCTGCAGTACATCCTCATGCACCCTGGGATCGCGAACCACGCCTTTCTTCCCCACCCTGTCCTTTCCCGCCTCAAACTGTGGCTTGATGAGGGTATAGAACACGCCTTCCTCGCCCATCAGGCTTGCCGCCACAGGCAGTATCAGCTTGATGGAAATGAAGCTCACGTCCATCACCGTCACCGTGGGGTGCAGGGGAAGCTGCTCCGGTGTCAGGTAGCGGGCGTTGGTGCGCTCCATGACGGTTACGCGCTCATCGTTGCGGAGCTTCCAGTCAAACTGGCCATACCCTACATCGATGGCATACACATGGCTGGCGCCGCTGCGCAGGCATACATCCGTAAAGCCGCCGGTGGCAGCGCCAATGTCCATGCACACCTTGCCTGCCAAATCCGCATGGAAGGACTTGATGGCCTTCTCCAGCTTCAGTCCTCCACGGCTAACAAACTGGTGGGCCGCACCGCGAAGAATCAGCTCGTCCTCCGGCTTCACGGTTTCGCTGGCCTTGAGAATTTTCCTTTCGCCAATGTACGCCAGGCCTGCCATAATGCTGGCCTGCGCCTTTTCGCGGCTTTCGCACAGGCCGCGGCTCACCAGCGCCACATCGGCGCGCATTTTGTCACTCATGGTGTTCTCCCTTGTTCTTCATGTAAGCGATGATGCGGGCCGCCATCTGCCGTGGCTCCAGGCCCAGGTATTTCATCAGCTGGTCCCGCCTGCCGTGCTGCACAAAGGTATCCGCAATGCCAAAGGACAGCACTGGCCCGGGCATTTCCTCCGCCACGCAGAAGGCGCTGACCGCACTGCCGAAGCCGCCGATGAGCACATGCTCCTCCATGGTGATGATGGGCCTGTCCCGCAGGGAGCGCAGCATGGCCTCATCCAGCGGTTTCACGGTGGAGCAGTTGATAACCGCCGCGGAAATGCCGCTCCCCGCCAGGCGCCTGCGGGTTTCCAGGGCCTCCGCCACCATGGAACCAACAGCCAGCAGCGCGCAGTCCTGTCCCTGCTCCAGGGTTTCCCACTTGCCCGGCACAAAGCCCGGGTAGGGATAGCCTGCACTCAGGTCAATGCTGCGCCTGCCATAGCGGATGGCGCAGGGCGCATCGTATCCCTGTGACCAGCGCACCATGGCCTTCAGCTCCGCCAGATCCCTTGGCGCCAGCACCATCATGTTGGGCACGGGTAAAAGTGCAGCCAGGTCGAACACCCCATGATGGGTGGCGCCATCCTCGCCCACCAGGCCTGCCCTGTCCAGCAGGAAGGTGACAGGCAGGCGCTGCATGCATACATCGTGAATGGCCTGATCGTAGCTGCGCTGAAAGAATGTGGCGTAGACTGCGAAATACGGCTTCATGCCGCCAGCCGCCAGGCCAGCCGCCAGGGTTACCGCATGCTCCTCCGCAATGCCCACATCCAGCATCCTGTCCGGAAAAGCTTCCTGAAAGGCGTTCAGCCCGGTGCCGCCGGGCATCGCAGCGGTGATGGTGACAATGCGGCCATCCTCCTTCGCCATGTCCGCCAGCTCCAGGGCGGCTGTTTTGCCAAAGGAAGGCAGCGCGGAGGCACTGCGCAGGCCGCCTGTTTCCACATAGAAGGGAGGCGTGCCGTGGAACATCTCCGGTCGCTCCTCCGCCTTGTCGTAGCCATATCCCTTGCGGGTCAGCACATGAATCACAGCCGGGCCGTCGAAGTCCTTGGCCAGGCGCAGGGTGCGCTCCATGCTCTTCAGGTCGTGCCCGTCAATGGGCCCGAAGTAGTGGAACCCCAGCGCAGTAAAGAAGCCATCCTCCTTCACCAGCAGGGACTTCACCGAGTCCTTCACCCAGTTGATGCAGCGGTACACCGGTTTACCGATGAAGGGTATGTTGTTCAGCCGGAACTTGACCTTTTTCTTGGTGCTCGTCCACCCTTTGCTGACCCGTATGTCCGTCAGGTACCGGGAAAGGGCGCCAACGTTTGGCGCAATGGACATTTCATTGTCGTTGAGAATCACAATCAGCTTGGTGTTGGCGCTGCCGGCATCGTTCAGGGCCTCATAGCACATGCCGCCGGTCAGCGCGCCATCACCCACCAGGGCAATCACCGCATGATGCTGTCCCTGGTAGTCCCTGGCCCGGGCCAGTCCCAGGGCGGCGGAAATCGCCGTGGAGGAATGCCCGGTTTCAAACACATCGTATTCGCTTTCGCACCGCTTGGGAAAGCCTGCAATGCCTCCAAAGCTCCGAAGCGTGTGAAAAAGGGCGTACCGGCCCGTTAACAGCTTGTGCACATAGCTCTGGTGTCCCACGTCGAACACCAGCTTGTCCTCCGGCAGGTCAAACACCCGGTGAAGCGCCATGGTCAGCTCCACCACACCCAGGTTGGAGGCCAGGTGCCCGCCACGCCGGGCCACGGTGGTCACCAGCTCCTCGCGAATTTCCGCCGCCAGGGCGTACAATTCCTCATAGGACAGGCCCTTCAGGTCTGCCGGAGCCTTCACATCCTTCAGGTGCATCCTATCCTCCTCATCCGTTCTTCCGCTCCACCCATCTGCCGATAAGCGGCAGTGTGAAGCGCACACCCCGCCAGGCGAACAGCATCATCCGTATCCGCAAAACCAGCAGCACCAGCGCCACGCAGATGTAGGCAATCCACCCAATCAGGTTCATCAGAAAGCCGATATAGGGTATCGCGCCAAACAGGGTGCACACCAGCACCAGCGCCAGCGCAACCGCCATGTGCCCAGCCGTCAGCGCCACAGACTGGGCGGAAAAGTGCCGTATGGCACGGCTTTTCCGTTCTGCAAACAAAAGGAACAGCGCAAAGGGCGGCAGCATGGCTGCCAGGGTGCAGGTGAGCAGCACCGTGCGGTTGGTGGCAATCAGCTCGCTCACCCGTTCCCGGCAGGGCTCCTCCTCCACAGGCTCCATGTCGTAATAGGGCTCGTCCTCAAAGGGTTCATCCTGCCACCTGTTTCCTCTGCGATGCTCCATGGTCGTCCTCCGTGTTACAGCTTGGCACCCTTGCAGCCCTTGGCGCCCTTGGCGCCGCCCAGGCTGACGCTCTTCAAAATGTCCGAGGTGTAGGCATAGTTGCGGGAATTCTTATCCTCGTGGGCGCGGATGGCGCAGTCCACCATGCGGTCAATCAGCGTGGCATACTTCACACCGGCGTTCTCCCACAGGTAAAAGGCCAGGGAGCCGGGAATGGTGTTGATTTCCGTAATGAACACCTGCTCCGTTGCCTTGTCCCACATGTAGTCGATGCGCACCACACCCTTGCAGTCCATCATGCGGAAAATGTCGCAGGACAGGCGCTGGATGTGCTCCCGCATGTCCTCCGGGATGGGTGCAGGGAGAATGCGGTGCAGGCTTGCCATACCCTTGCTGCCGCCGCTGGCAAGATACTTGTCCTTAAAGTCCAGAAACGCGTCTGCCGCAATGGGCATTTCGATGGGCGAAGCCTCCACCGCATCATCATAGCCCAGCACGGAGCAGTTCAGCTCAATGGGCTTGTCAAGGCCCTTTTCCACCAGTACCCGCCGATCGTAGTCGAAGGCCAGGTCGAGGGAGTCCTCCAGGCCTTCCCGGTCATCCGCCCGGCTGACGCCGATGGAGGAGCCCAGGTTGGCAGGCTTTACAAACACGGGATAGCCCAGCTTATCCTCCACCTGCGCCACCACAGCGGCCCTGTCCTTCTCCCACATGGAGCGGGTAAACCAGCAATCCGGCAGGATGGGCAGGCCAGCGCCGCGGAAGAACTGCTTCATCATAATCTTATCCATGCCCAGGGCGCTGCCTGCCACGCCCGTGGAGGTATAGGGCAGGTTCGCCAGCTCCAGCATGCCCTGCAGGGTGCCATCCTCGCCATTCAGGCCGTGCATAACCACCACGCACACCTGCATGCGGGCCACCACCACTGTTTCAGCCTTGCCGAAAAGCCCCTTGCCGGGCCTGGTTGCCAGCAGCGCGCCGGAGCCGGCCGTCATGTCCAGGGACACCTGCTCCACACCCTTCGCATCCGGGCTGAAATGCTTGTATGTGTCAATCTTCCGCAGCGCTTCACCGGTGTACCACACGCCCTGCTCGCTGATATACACAGGGATAATGTCATACTTTTCGGTATTCACATTGTTCATCAGCTGCACGGCGGAGATGATGCACACCTCCCGCTCACAGCTGCGGCTGCCGAAAATCACGCCAAGCTGAACCTTGCTCATGTTCATTCCTCCTCGTTATTTGGAATAGTGGTCGGGCAGGTCGTTTTCAAAGAGCGCCACATCCCCGGGCCGGCCCATCTGGCGCAGCAGCGCCGCCGCCTCGTCCAGGCTGCGGACGGGGTGCAGGTGCTCCTCCGGGAAGCCCACTTCCTTCAGGCCTGCGGCAATGGGCGCGGTGTGCTTCACGCCCACCAGGATGGCCTCATCCACACAGGCTGCCATTTTCACGCCGAATGCATGGTTAAACTCGTCCTCACCCTTGCCCAGCTCCACCATGCCGGGGGTGATGATGATGCGCCGCCCGGTGAACTGGCGGATAACCTCCAGCGCGGCCTCCGCCCCATGGGGGTTGCTGTTGAAGGCATCGTCAATGATGGTCACGCCCGGCGAGGGAATCAGCTGCAGGCGGTGCTCCACCGGTTCCAGCTTTGCAATGCCGCGGCTGATCTGCTTCAGTGTCAGTCCCAGGTGCAGGCACACCGTGGCAGCCAGCAGAATATTCTGTATGTTGTGCTGGCCCAGCAGCCGGGTTTCGCAGGCAATGCACCCATCCCTGGTGCACAGCATGAAGCGGCTCCCGGCAGCGGACACGGATACATCCTCCGCCCACACATCCGCCTGGCCTGCACTCAGGCCGCACAGGCGCCTGGCCTTGGTGGTTTTGTCGTACAGCTCCCGGCAAATGCCGCCGTCATCCGGGAAGAAGCAGCAGCCATCCGCCGGAATGGCGTCCATCAGCTCATACTTGGTACTCTTGATGCGCTCCAGGGTCTTGAAGGTGTCCAGGTGCTGCGGGCCAACGCTGGTCAGCAGGCCATAGGTCGGGTGCACTAGGCGGCACATTTCTTTAATGTCGCCCACATGCCTTGCGCCCATTTCCGCCACAAAAACCTGGTGTGCAGGCTGCAGCCTGGTGCGGATGATTTTCGTTACACCCATGGGCGTGTTGAAGCTGGAAGGCGTGACCAGCGTCTGATACTTCTCCTGCAGCAGCGTGCCCAGGATAAACTTCACGCTGGTCTTGCCATAGCTGCCCGTAATGCCAATCTTAATCAGGTCCGGCCGGGCAGCCAGCCTGCGCTGAGCATCGCGGAAATACATTTCGCTGATGAGCTTCTCAATGGGCCAGGCCAGCAGCCCGGCCAGCGCCACCCACAGGGGCAGCAAAAGCGGGAACAGCCAGACAATCCTTCCCGGCAGAGGGATGCACACCAGGGCATACACCACCACTGCCACAGCGTACAGCCGCTTGATACGCGGGGTGAACACCAGGGGTTTCTTGGCCTTCTGCCTGGTGCTAAGCCAGCACAGCCCGCCGCCGCACAGCAAGGCGCCGATGGACGCCACCGCCATGCCCGCCATATACCCGGCATGGGTGGCGGCATCCTGCCCGCCAACGGCCTGCCACAAAAGGTACAGGCCGCCGGTTGCCAGGCACAGCAGCGTCCCGGGCAGCAAACACCGCCAGCTGCGCCTCAGCGTGCGGAAATAGCCGGGAAACTGGTAGCTTTCCAGCTGAAAAAAATGAATCAAGCCGCGGGAGGCCAGCACGCAGGCCAGCGCCACCGCCAGGGAATATATCATGACGCTTCCTCCATCAGGAACACGCGGGCGATTTTGTTAAACCGCTGCACCTGCTCCAGGTATGCAAAGTGTGTGCCGCCCTCCAGCACCGCCAGGCCGGCATCGGGAATGTCCCGCTCCATCTGCCGTCCCATCCACAGGGGCGTTTCCGTGTCCTGGTCGCCCCAGATGAGCAGCGTGGGCTGCTTGATTTCCCTGTACCTGTCGCTCAGATCCAGGCTGATAACCTTCACAAAGGTCTGCCGCATGTCGGCATCCAGGGCGTTATAGTCCCGGCTGCCATACTTCTGCCGCAGCTTCTCCTCCATTTTTTCCGGCAGGGAGCCGAAAACCCTCATGCGCCCCAGTGCCCGGCAAAGGCCCTTCAGCCGCTTGTAGCGGGCCGTGCGCCTGCGGCCTTCCTCCGTTTGCGGCTTTTTAATGCCTGCCGCGCCGGTGAAAATCAGCTTGGTAAACAGGCTGCTGTCCTCCGCCGCCAGGTAGGCCGCAACGCGCCCGCCAAAGGAGTGGGCAATCACCGCGCAGGGCAGAAAGTTCAGCTGGCGCAAGGCCTCCAGCGTGGCGGCGGCATATTCCGGCACGCCCCAGGGCTCCGGCGGGCGGCTGCTTTTGCCGTGGCCTGGAAAGTCCAGGCTCAGCACCTGCATGTCCCGGGCCAGGTCATCCGCCACAGGCTTCATCAGGCTGGTGTCGCATCCCCAGCCGTGCAGGAGAACCACCCGGTTGCTCCCCTGGCCTGATAGTTCGTAATGGATCACAGCGCCATTGGCCTGCAGCTCCATGTGCTCGCTCCCTTCGCGCGGCGTTTGCCGCATTCTATCATACATGCCCGGCCTCCGGGCTATGCGCTTCGCCGCCCAGCCGCCAGATATACCGGCACTTCACCGGGCTGATAAGCCACCTTCTGCGGATGCTGTCCGGCACAGGCACCGTCCGCTCCAGGGTGCAACCCAGGCCTTCGCAGGTGCGGCGGCTGGGCCAGTTGTCCGGGTCGGTGGTAATAACAACGCTTTGCTTGCCCTGCTCCTGCATCAGCGGTGCCAGCAGTGCGCAGGCACGGCGTGCGTAGTGCTGCCCGCGGTAGGGTGCATCCACATGGTAGCCAATGTGCCCGAAGTAGTACACGCACGGGCTTTCACCCAGACGCAGGCTGATGCGCCCCGCCTCCCTGCTGACCCCATGGGGCGCGATGATGTAATCATAGCACAGGCCAAAGCCCATGTCGCTTTCCGGCGGGCAGAGGGCAACGGGTACCAGGTCAATCACCCCGTCCGTCATCGCCGGTCGAAACCTTCTGAATAGCAAGGCTTACACTTCCTGTATCTTCACCTGCCCCAGCAGGCTTTCAAAATCCTCGGGAACAATCAGCTGGGTGCCCTCTGTCATCACGCTGGCAGCGCCTGCCGCCACGCCGTAGCGGAAGGCCTTTGCCATGTCGCCTTCTGCTTCAAGGCCTTTCAGGAGGCCGCCAACCATGGCATCGCCTGCACCCACGGTGGACTTTGCATCCACCCGCACAGCCGGTGCAAACAGGGTTTTTTCCTTGCAGACATACATGGCACCCATGCCGCCCATGGACACCACCACATGCCGCACACCCTTGCGCAGGAAAATCAGCGCCGCATCGCGGATGGAGCGCAGCGTGCGCAGCTTCAGGCCCAGGGTGGCCTCCATTTCCGAAAGGTTCGGCTTAATGAGGAACGGGTGCGCCTCCGCGCCCAGCTCCAGCTCCCTGCCGCCCACATCCAGAATGCAGTCCACGCCCGGCAGCGCCTGCATCAGGTCGCGGTAGGTACCCTCCGGGCAGCCGGGCGGCAGCGAGCCGGTCAGCACCATGTATCGGCTGCTGGCGGCCTTTTCCTTCGCCAGTTGAATGAACGCCTCCAGCTGCCGGGCATTCACCGGTGCGCCGGGCTCGTTCAGCTCGGTGACACCCTTGCCGTCCCGGCTGAAAATCTTCGTGTTGGTGCGCACGCTGCCCTGAACGGTCAGGAAGGCGTGGTTCACCCCTTCCCCGTCCATCATGGCCTGCAGGCGGGAGGCGCCCTCCTCGCCCATGATGCCAATGCAGCAGCTGTCCAGCCCCAGGCGCTGTGCCACCACAGCCACATTCAGGCCTTTGCCGCCCATGTCCGTGCGGGTGGTGCGGATGCGGTTCACCTCGCCCAGGGTCAGCGCGTCCACCTCCACGGTCTTATCGAAAGAGGGATTCATGCAAATCGACGTAATCATCAAAGCACCCCCATGTTCTCATACTGTCCTATTATATCATTTTGCATGCCATCATGCAACCAATAAAAAAGGAGGCGCTCTTCACGCCTCCATGGGTTCTCACTCGATGCCATATGCCGCCAGCGCGTTCCGCGTGGTGTAGGCTGCCACATCCTCCAGGCTTTCACCCCGGAGGGCGGCGATTTTCTCCGCCACATGGTACACATTGCCCGGCTCGTTCCGCCTGCCGCGGACGGGCTCCGGCGCCAGATACGGGCTGTCGGTTTCAATCAGCAGCCGGTCTTTGGGCACGTTGATGGCGGCCTCCTGCAGTTTAGGTGCCTTTTTGAAGGTCACCGGCCCGGCGAAGCTGATGTAGTATCCCAGCTTCAGGTACTCCCTTGCAATCTCCCAGCTGCCGGAGAAGCAGTGGATGATGCCGCCAGTCAGCGTGGCCTTGCGGCTTTTGAGAATGTCCAGCATGTCCTGATGTGCGTCCCGCACATGGAAGGCCACGGGGATTTTCACCTGCCAGGCCAAATCCAGCTGCTGCCGGCACACGTCCATCTGCACATCCCTGGGCGAAAGGTCGTAATAGTAGTCCAGGCCAATCTCCCCCAGGGCAACCACCTTGTCCTCCTGCATCCAGCGGGCCAGGGTGTCCAGGTCGCCAGGCTGCATGCGGCGCGCCTCGTGGGGGTGAAAGCCCACAGCGGCGTAGCAGCCCGCATGGCAGGCAGCAAAGTCCGCCGCATGCCGGGAGGTTTCCATGTCCGAGCCAATCACCGCATAGCGGGTCACGCCGCGCTCCGCCATGCGGGCAAGCACGGTGTCCCGATCCTCGTCAAACCTGGGTTCATCCACATGGCAGTGGGAATCAAACAGCTCCATCATCCGATGATGGCACCATCCTCCACGCCCTCGCCCACGGTGGCCAGGCGCAGGTTGCCATTGTCGTCCACGGCAGAGAGGATCATACCGTGGCTCTCAATGCCGGCAATGGGCCGAGGCTTCAGGTTGGTAACGGCAATCACCTGCTTGCCCACCAGGTCATCCGGGTTGTAATACTGGGCAATGCCGGAAAGAATGGTGCGCTCGCCATCCTTGCCGAAGGACAGGCGGAACTGCAGCAGCTTCTTGCTCTTTTCCACCTTTCTGCATTCCAGCACGCGGCCTACCTGCATCTTGCTCTGGCAGAAGGTGTCAATGGTGATTTCCGCCGGGAACTCCGGCTCCTCGTGCTTCTTTTCGGCCTTCTTGTCCTGCTTCTTCTCAGCCTTCTTTTCCTCCGGCTGAACGGAGGACGCCGCCGGGTTCAGGATTTCCAGCTCCTTCTTCACGTCAATCCGGGGGAACAGCGCCTCGCCCTTTTCCACCCTGGTGCCGGCAGGCAGCTGCCCGAAGGTTTCCAGGGAGTCCCAGGTTTTCAGCGCGTCATCCGTCACGCCCAGCTGCTTGAAGATGCGCTCCGGGGTGGTGGGCATGAAGGGGTAGATCAGCACCGCCACATAGCGCACGCATTCCGCCAGGGTCAGCAGCACATTGGCCAGGCGGTTTTTCTTCCCCTCATCCTTGCCCAGCACCCAGGGCTGCGTCAGGTCGATATACTTGTTGCACTCGCCAATCACCTTCCAGATTTCCGCCAGGGCCTGGCTGTACTGCAGCTTGTTCATCTGCTCCTCAACCAGCCCGGGCAGCGCCTGGCAGTGCTGCTGCAGGGGGGTATCAACGCTTTCGTCCACCGCATCCGTCCAGGCGGGCACAATGCCGCCAAAATACTTCTCCAGCATGGCAACGGTGCGGCTCACCAGGTTGCCCAGGTCGTTGGCCAGGTCGGCATTCATGCGGGTGAGGAAGGCCTCGTTGGTATAGTTGCCATCGGCGCCAAAGGGCATCTCCCGCAGGAGGTAGTACCGCAGTGCATCGCAGCCATACCGGGCCACAATGGGCTGTGCATACTGCACATTTCCCTTGGATTTCGCCATCCTGTCCCCGCCAAACAGCAGCCAGCCGTGTCCAAACACCTGCTTGGGCAGCGGCAGGCCCAGGGCGTGGAGCATAATGGGCCAGTAAATGGTGTGGAAGCGGACAATCTCCTTGCCCACCAGGTGCACATCCGCAGGCCAGTACTTTTTCATCAAATCATCATGATCCGTGCCATAGCCAAGGGCGGTAATGTAGTTGCTCAGCGCATCAATCCACACATACACCACATGCTTGTCATCAAAGTCCACAGGCACGCCCCACTTGAAGCTGGTGCGGCTCACGCACAGGTCCTGCAGGCCGGGCCGGAGGAAGTTGTTCAGCATTTCATTGGCCCGGGCGGCAGGCTGGATGAAGTCCGGGTGGGTTTCGATGTAGTCAATCAGCCAATCCTGATACTTGCTCATGCGGAAGAAGTAGCCTTCCTCCTTCATGGGCTGACAGGGGCGTCCGCAATCCGGGCAAACCTTCTCGCCGTTCTTCTCCACCAACTGGGAGGCCGTCCAGAAGGATTCGCAGGGCGTACAGTACATGCCCTCGTACTCGCTTTTGTAAATGTCGCCCTGCTCGTAGAACTGGCGGAAAATCTTCTGCACAATCTTCTCGTGCCGCTCATCCGTGGTGCGGATGAAATCGTCATACTGGATGTTCATCAGCTCCCAGAGCTTCTTGGTTTCCGCCACAATCTTGTCTACAAACGCCTTGGGGGTCACCCCGGCCTCAGCGGCCTTCTGCTCAATCTTCTGCCCATGCTCGTCTGTGCCGGTCAGAAAATAAGCATCGTAGCCCGTCAGCCGCTTGAAGCGGGTCATGGTATCAGCCGCCACGGTGGTGTAGGTGTGGCCGATGTGCATGTTGCCGCTGGGATAGTAGATGGGTGTGGTGATGTAGAAGGTTTTCTTGCACTCCTGGCACATGGTGTTATCCTCCTTGTGTAGACGGACAATAAAAAAAGTCCGTCCCCATTTGTCATAGGGGCGGACTGTCATCCGCGTTGCCACCCTGATTTGTCGCTCATCCTACGCATAACGGCGCGACCCGTCGCAGCCTAAGGCGCACCCTCAGCCGCGAAGCTCCGGAGCCATGTTCCCCTGCCCCCTGGCGGCTGCCTTTCACCCACCGCAGCTCTCTGAAGCGCCAGTCATCAGGGTACTCTTTCCTTCATCGCTTATGATGGTATTATAGCCAAATATCAGCCTGCTTGTCAAGCCAAAAGCTGCAAGTTTTCCCTGCTTGCCCGGCCCGCTTCGCATTTTTCTTTTGAAAATCTTCAAAAAAGGTGTTGACATTCCTCTCCTTCCGTGGTATTCTATTAAAGCTGTCAGGAACACAACAGCTTCCGGCACAGCATGTGGGCTCGTAGCTCAGCTGGATAGAGTGTTTGACTACGAATCAAAAGGTCGTGGGTTCGAATCCCGCCGGGCTCACCAAAACCCTGCAAGTCATTGATTTGCAGGGTTTTTTCCTGTGCCTGGGGCGATTTGGCTTTTGCTTGAAACTTTTTTCTAATTAATATGTACATTTAAAGAGTTACAATCCTGCAAAAGCAAGGCCCTCTTCCGTCATGTGGAAGAGGGCCTTGCTCAGACTGCCAAAAACCTCCGGGAGGTGTCGGAGGGCCCGCAGGCCCTCTGACTGTATTCGTATCGCGGGGCTTTGCCGCGCGGGCGGGGCGTTTCCGGCTACGCCGGAAACTTTCCTTACGCGGAGGAACGGCCGTCAGGCCTGCAGACCTGACAGTGACGAAGCGCAATGCCTCGAAAAAGTGGCTCTGCCACTT
>CAYLIC010000039.1:0-18267 GCA_964383815.1 uncultured Faecalibacterium sp.
GGGACGAAGTCCCTTTACAGGGTGATGGTTTCGCCGGGCTGGATGGCGATGGCCTGGCCCTGATGACCAATCCAAATGGGGATGTCCGTGGGGTTGTGAATGGTGTTGCCGTCGGCGGAGCATTCCAGCTGCTGGTAGGCCAGGTGATACTTGCAAATCTCGATGTTGGTGGCGTACCAAATGTCCTCGCGTCCGCCCATTTTCTCGGCAAAGGCCTCAATCACGTTCCAGTTGTTGTTGGCCTCAAACTCATAGGCATGGCCCCACAGGTAGAACATTTTGGCGCAGAAGCTTGCCTCATCCGCCAGGAAACGATCAGCCAGGGGCATGAGCTGGGGGTCGTTGTGATGGCAGGTGGCGGCAAGGCGCAGCCAGTCCTGTGGCATGGAAAAATCGTGGGTGGAGTGAACAGTGCGGCTGTACAGGATGCCGCAGGCCCGCAGGGTGTCCACCACCCGGTCGTTATAGGTGCCGAAGGGGTAGGCCATGCCGCGGATGATGCCGCCAAAATCCCGCTCCAGGTTTTCCCTGTCCTTCATAACCTCGCGGATGATCTGGTCGGTGGAGCATTCGGTGAGGGAGGCGTGGGTCAGGCAGTGGACGGCAACCTCGTGCTCGGACTCGGCATACAGCATTTTGGCCTGGGACAGGGGCATCCGCCGGTGGATGGTGCCTTCCGGGTACACGGTGCCTTCCGGCGCCCAGCAGCCGGAGTTCAGGTTGAAGGTAGCCTTCAGGCCGTGGAGATTCAGGATGGAAATCAGCTCCGCATCCTGTTCCACACCGTCGTCATAGCTCAGGGTTACGGCCTTCCGCAGGCCGTTGGGAAACAGCATAATCATCGTTCATACTTCCTTTCATGTGCCAAAGGGCGCTGCCCTCTGGACTCCTGGCAGAGGCTCTGCCTCTGCACTCCGCTTAAGGGCGCTGCCCTTAAGAATCCTGCTTAAGGGATTTCATCCCTTAAGAATCCCGGTTTTGGGTGTGCTGCGTGCGTCTGCCTAGCTGGGGTCATGACGCACGGAGGGTGCGCTGCATATTACATCACGCAGTATGTTTATGTTTTTACTGCGCTTCCCTTGCCAGCGCCTGCAGGGCCATCAGGTAGCCATCAAAGCCAAAGCCGACAATCTGCCCGCGGCAGGCGGCGGCGGTGACGGATTTGTGCCGGAACTCCTCCCGGGCGTGGATGTTGCTCATGTGCACCTCAATGACCGGCATGGGCACGGAGGCAATGGCATCGTGTAGGGCAACAGACGTGTGGGTGTAGCCGCCTGGGTTGAACACGGCGCCGTCCAGGCCATCGAAGTAGGCCTGTTGCAGGGCGTCGATCAGCGCGCCCTCGTGGTTGGACTGGACAAACCGCACCTGCACGCCCAGCCTGTCCGCCTCCTGCTGAATCATGGCGGTCAGGTCGCTAAAGGTTTTGGTGCCGTAGACGGATTTCTCCCGCAGGCCTGTCAGGTTGATGTTGGGCCCGTTGAGTATCAGGAAATGCTTCATAGCTTCAGCTCCTCCATCAGGGTTTGGGTCAGGCCGGCGGGCATGGGCCGGGCCTGCCACAGGCTTTCGGCCTCCACGGCCTGGTCAATCAGCATATACAGGCCGGTGCAGGCGGGCACGCCAGCGGCCTTGGCGGCGGCGGTCAGCATGGTTTCCGGCGGGTTGTAGATCACATCCGCCACGCCTGTGGCCCGGGACAGCACCTGGGGCAGCAGGCTGGTGTCAATGGGGCAGGGGTCGGGCTGATAGAGCATGCCTGCCGGGGTGGTGTTCACCAGCACGCCGGAGAACTCCCGGGCAAGCTGGGCGTAGCCAATCTGCCCCGGGCCCGGGTGTCGGGAAACCACCGTAACCCGGCTGGCACCCATGCGCATCAGCGCGGCGCAGGCTGTGTGGCTGGTGCCGCCGCCGCCCAGCACATAACAGGGCTGGTCTGCCGGGTCAATGCCCCAGTGGCGCAGCATGGCGGCAAACCCCAAAACATCCGTGTTGTAGCCGCGGATGGTGCCGTCCGTCACCACGGTGTTCACTGCGCCAATGGCCCTGGCGCCCGGGTCAATGGCCTCCAGCAGAGGCATAACTTCCTGTTTATAGGGGATGGTTACGTTAAAGCCGTCCAGCTCCTGCATCAGGCGGCGGATGGTGGGCGCAAAATCCGCCCGGGGAATCTCAATCAGCCGATAGTCCGCCTCCAACCCCAGGTGACGGAAAATGGCCTGGTGAATGGGCACGGACAGGCTGTGGCCCAGCTTTTCGCCCACCAGGGCGTAGTGCTTCATTGGCTGCACCTCCGTTTTGTTTACGATCATCACCCTTTGTTCAGGCTTACTTCGCTTCGCTTTCGGGCCAGCCCAGCAGGCGCAGCTGCTCCATGGCCTGGGCGTGCCAGTCCTCGGGGGTCAGGGTGCCGCGCTTCATTTTCAGCCACACGCCCGGGCGCTGGTGCAGGGGGTAGCTGTGCAGCAGCTTTCGCCGGGCGGCCTTTTGCAGGGCCAGGCGCACCTCCGGCTCGTTCAGCATGGCGGAAAGGACGCTCTTGGCGCTGTCCTCCCGGAGGATGAAGGTGAACTTCTCGTGCAGGGCGGACAGCTGCTGCTGCTCCAGGGTGTGAATCTTTCCGGCGCTGCTCATGGCCAGCTGCCGCAGGCGCTGCATGCGCCAGGCCTGGGCAGCATCCTCCGGGATGATGGGCAGCGGCAGGCTTTCCGCCCGGGTGAGGCCCTCTGCCACGGCCTGGCGCAGCTTGTCCTGCCAGGCCTCCAGGCCCATGGGGTTGCTCCAGGGTTCGGGCAGGCCGGTCTGCTGCAGCTGGCGGATGAACGCCTCCACAGGCTGGGTGCGCACCATTTCATCCAAGGGCGCAAAGCGGGTGATGTCCTCATAATCGCTGTTGTACAGCAGCAGCACCGGGGTGCCCATGGCCAGGCAGGCCATGGCGCAGTGTAGCCGCCTGGTGATGACAAAGCGGGCGCCGGCGTACATCCGCAGCATTTGCTTCACGTTGTTCATGCGGGTGGTGAAATCGCCGGAGGGGTTGTCCAGCTGGTGGGTCAGCTCCTGCACGGTGGCGCCGGCGGCATAGGTGCGCAGGGTTTCCACGGCCTCCCGGGGCACATCCACACAGCAGATGTAGGCCTGGGTGCGCACGCTGGGCCGCTGAAGGGTCAGCGTGAGGCAGCCGGTGAGCTGGTGGGGTATGCCGGTGCGCTCCAGCAGCCGGGCGGTGCGGGCATCCCGGCAGCCAATGGGTGCGCAGCCGTCCAGGTAGCGCTTGCCTGCACCCTCCAGCCGGGTGAAGGGCACGCCCCACACGTCCTCCTTGGACAGGTGCACGCCCATGTACACCGGGGCGATGCGCCCATCCGGCAGCCAGTGGGAGCTTTCCCGCAGGATACTGCCGGACAAAAGCGTCACCACCCTGTCGCCCAGGGGCAGGTCGTTCAGGGGTGCATCCAGGCAATCGGCATCCAGCACCCTGTCCACCCGGGGAAGGAGCTGCATGGCGGCATAGGCCCGCAGGTCATCGCCCAGGTTGGTGGAATGGGGTTGCCAGGCTATGGCGTAATGAATCATAGCGCTCTCCTTACTTGCTGCCGTACCTGGCAATGTATTCCTCCAGGCACAGGTTCTGCTGCTGCATGGGGATGGAATGCTCCGTGCCCACATAGCGGATGTGCCACGGCTCAGCAAGGATGCCGGTAATGTCCTCCTTGTCCGCCGTATAGCGGAGGATGAAGCCATACTGCCAGCAGTTTTCCTCCAGCCAGGCGGCCTGCTCCGTGCCCTTGAAGGCCACGCCGGGCACGGTGATGTCAAAGGCCAGGCCGGTGTGATGCTCGCTGTAGCCGGGCTCCATCACGGTGAGCCTGGTGGCGCTGATGGCCTCTGCCCGGCTCAGGCCGTTCTGGCTGATGTAGCTGTCCACCTGCTCATCAAACAGCTGCTGCTGGTAGGCCTCGCTGCGGTAGGCAGCGCTGACCTGCCACACGGTAATGCCCTGGTTGCTGGCGGCGCGGAGCATGGTCATCAGGGCGTCCACTGTCGTGCGCTCGGCCTGGGTGCCCTCATACTTGATTTTCACCAGCCCGGTGCCGCAATAGGCGGACATGTCCACCAAATCCTGCGGCTGATAGCCGCCGGGCATGGGGTTGTCCCGGTTGACCAGCATGGGCATGCCATCGCTGCGCACCCAGGCGGGTATAACATCCGGCACAGGGGTAGGCTCCCGGGTGGGTGCATCCGTGGGCCTGGGGATAGCGCTGGCGGCATAGAGGGCGGCCTTGGTGCCTTCGCCCACAATGCCGTCCACCTCCAGGCCGTTCACCCGCTGGAAGGCCATCACCGCTGTTTTGGTTCCCTGGCCAAACTGCCCGTCCACCGCGGTGGTGTAGTAGCCTAATTCCTGCAGGCGGGTCTGCAGCTGCCATACCTCCTCGCCCTGGGAGCCGCTGCGCAACACCGGCGGGGCGGTTGCAGCGTCCGGGTTCAGGGTAACCTGCATCATGTTTCGCGCCGGTGGTGTGGGCGTGGGCGTGGTGCGTGCCTCCTCCGCCGTCAGCTTCACCAGCCCGGCTACGCGAATGCCCAGCACCACGGCGGCAATGGCGATCAGCGCCAGAAAGCTCAGGCCCAGGGCACGCTTTGCATCGTTCTTCATACGTCAATCAAAACCTCGCGTTGATGTCGCTACCAGTATACGACAGGTTTGGCTGAAAGGCAAGCAAAAAGGCGGAAGCAACGCTCCCGCCATGGATGTTTTACAACAGACCCTGAATGAGAATGATGAGGATCAGCACCGGCATGATGAAGCGCAAATAGGTTTTCATCCACTTGCCCCGGGGCAGGCGCAGGCCGTTGCCCGTGTTGGCTTCATCCATATACTTGTCGTATCCCCAGCCCCACTTGGTAACGCAGAAGAGCAGGTATACCAGCGCGCCACAGGGCAGGAGAATGTTGCTGACAACAAAGTCCTCCATGTCCAGGATGTTCTTGCCGTTGATGGATACGCTGCTCCACAGGTTGTAGCCCAGCACGCAGGGAATGCTGGTGACAAGCACCACAAGCAGGTTGATCACAGTGGCCTTTTTCCGGCTCCAGCCGAAATTGTCCATGCAGTTTGCCATCAGGTTTTCAAAAACGGCAATCACCGTGGTGAAGCTGGCAAAGGTCATGAACAGGAAAAACAGCGCACCCCAGATGCGCCCGCCGGGCATGTGGGCAAACACGTTGGGCAGCGTTTGGAAAATCAGCGGCGGGCCGCCGTTCACGTCCACGTTGTAGGCAGAGCAGGCGGGGAAGATAATCATGCCTGCCATCAGCGCCACAAAGGTGTCCAGGGCGCAGATGCGCACGCTTTCGCCAGCCAGGGTCTGCTCCCGGCTCATGTAGCTGCCGAAAATCTCCATGGAGCCAATGCCAATGCTCAGCGTGAAGAAGGATTGGTTCATGGCGGCGGTAATCACGGTGCCAAGGCCGGCCTCACTGGCCCGGGCAAAGTCCGGCAGGAGGTAGAAGCGGATGCCCTCGCCGCCGCCGGGCAGCAGGATGCTGTTCACTGCCAGCACCACAATCAGCACCAGCAGGGCGCTCATCATCCACTTGGAAATGCGCTCCAGGCCCTTTTGCAGGCCAAAGCTGCACACCAGGAAGCCCAGCACCACAATGATCCCCATCCACACAAGCATTTCACCGGGGTTGGCCTGCATGGCAAGGAAAACGCCGTTAACGGCCTCAGTGGTCTGCATGCCCTCAAAGGCGCCGCCAACAAACTTGGCAAAGTATCCCAGCATCCAGCCGGAAACGGTGGTGTAGTACATCATCAGCAGCAGGCAGCCAATGGCGCTGACCCAGCCGTGAAGGTACCACTTGCTGCCAGGCTTCAGGCTCTTGAAGGCCTGCACCGAGGTGGAACGCCCGGCCCGGCCCACAGCCAGCTCCATGGTCAAAACGGGCACACCCATGATGAGCAGGAACAACAGGTAGAACAGCACAAACACGCCGCCGCCGTTTGCGCCTGCAACGTAGGGAAAGCGCCACACGTTGCCAATGCCTATGGCACAGCCCGCGCTGACAAGAATGAATCCCAGCCGGGAGCCAAAGCTCTCTCTTTTCATACCGCATCCTCCAATTTTGGCAATGTTTATGCCTATTTTACCATCATTGCGCAGAAGATGCAACAAAAAATACTTGGGGGTGGGCGAAAAGCAGTGTTTGTGGTATAATTTCCTGCAGGAGGTGCGGGAATGAAGTTCATCTCGTGGAATGTGAATGGCCTTCGGGCCGTGATGGGCAAAGGCTTTATGGATGCCTTCGCCACGCTGGATGCAGATGTGTTCTGCCTGCAGGAAACCAAGCTGCAACAGGGGCAGATTGCACTGGATTTGCCCGGCTATCACCAATACTGGAACTACGCGGAGAAAAAGGGTTACTCCGGCACAGCCATCTTCACCAGGCAGGAGCCGAAAGGCGTCCGCTATGGCCTGGGTGTGGAGGAGCACGACCATGAGGGACGGGTCATCACCCTGGACATGGGGGATTATTACCTCATCACGGTTTACACGCCCAATGCCCAGCGGGAGCTGACCCGCCTGGCCTACCGCATGCGGTGGGAGGAGGCCTTCCTGGCCTATCTGCAAGGCCTGGACAAGCCCGTGGTGTTCTGTGGCGACCTGAATGTGGCCCACAGGCCCATCGACCTGAAAAACCCCGGGACCAACGAGGGCAGTGCCGGTTTCACCCCCCAGGAGCGGGAAAAGATGGACCTGCTGCTGTCCCACGGCTATGTGGACACCTTCCGCTATTTTCACCCGGAGGAAACCGGCGCGTACTCCTGGTGGAGCTACATGTTTCACGCCCGGGAGCGGAACACCGGCTGGCGGATTGACTACTTCATCGTGTCCGAATGCCTGAAGGACAGGCTGGAGAGCGCCTGCATTCACCCGGAAATCTTCGGCTCCGACCACTGCCCGGTGGAATTGGTGCTGAAGGCTTGACGGATGCGCCCAGGTGGCGTAAACTAATGACAAACAGCCGCCTGTGCGGCAAATGAAAGGACGATACACATATGAAGATTCTGCCCATTACCGATGCCTCCTTTGCGGATTATGGCCGCGTGGTGGAGGGATACGACACCGCTGCCCTGCTGGACGCCCTCCGCAAGACCCCCTGCACCGATGCAGTTGTCTACGTTCCCAGGGATGAAACCCTGCACCAGGCGCCCGGCGCGGAGCAGATTGGCGAGCAGCTCTACGGCGGCATGCCTTTCCAGCTGGGCTGGTGCAACGGACACAACACCAGGCTGAACTGCCTGGAATACCACCGGGACAGCGAGTTTAACCTGGGCACGGAGGATTTCATTCTGCTGATTGCCAAGCAGGGAGAGATTGAAAACGGCGTGCTGGACACCGCCAGGGTGAAGGCCTTCCGCGTGCCCGCCGGTGTGATGGTGGAGTGCTATGCCACCACCCTGCACTATGCGCCCTGCTCCGCCGCCAGGGGACAAGGCTTCCGGGTGATGGTGGCGCTGCCCGCCGGCACCAACACGGACTATCGCCCGGTGAACAGCGCCAACGTGATGGACAAGACCATCTGGGCTCGGAACAAGTGGCTCCTGGCCCACGCCGACACTGCCGAGGCCGCCCAGGGCGCCGTGATTGGCCTGACCGGCGTGAACATCGACATTGCGGAGGATATTTGACCCCATCCCCCGAAACAACCCCATAGCCTTTTCGCAATCTCCCCGCAGTGGGGAGATTTTTTTGCTGGGTGCGGCTGTATGGAGCGGGCACATTTCTCCGGGCAGGCGCGCAAAAAAACACCGCGGCGCATCGAAAGGTGCGCCGCGGTGTTGCAATGTCTTAGGCCCAGGGGTTCTCGGTGGGGTAGGGCAGGGACTTGGGCTGGTTGTAGGCAATATCCTTCACGCCCAGGTACTTCAGCACCTCGAACAGCTGCTTTGCGCAGTGGGCGAAGGCCACGGCACCGTGGTGGGGGTAGCCCTTCTGCACCAGCACATGGCGGTAGAAGCGATCCATTTCCTTGATGGCGAAGATGCCGATGCCGCCAAAGGACTGGGTGGCCACGGGCAGGATTTCGCCTTCCGCGATATAGGAGCGCAGGTCGCCGTTGGAGTCGCACTGCAGGCGGTAGAAGGTAACCTCGCCGGGAGCAATGTCGCCCTCCAGGGTGCCGCGGGTGAAGTCCGGCTCGGAGCCGGCGGGCTCCAGCAGGCGGTGCTGAATCAGCTGATACTTCACAGCGCGATCGGGGCACATCTTGCAGGAAGGCGTGTTGCCGCAGTGGAAGCCCATGAAGGTTTCGTGCAGGCGATAGTCAAACTTGCCCTTGATGTCCTTGTCGTAGATATACTCGGGCACGGAGTTGTTGATGTCCAGCAGGGTTACGGCATCGCCGGTGATGCAGGCGCCAATGTACTCGGACACAGCGCCGTAGATATCCACCTCGCAGGCCACGGGAATGCCGCGGGCCGCCAGGCGGGAGTTCACATAGCAGGGCTCAAAGCCAAACTGGGAGGGGAAGGCGGGCCAGCACTTGTCGGCAAACACCACATACTTCCGGGCGCCCTTGTGGTTCTCGGCCCAGTCCAGCAGCGTCAGCTCAAACTGCGCCATGCGCTCGCACAGCTCGGGGTAATACTTGCCTTCGCCCATTTCCTTGGCCATATCCTCGCACACAGCGGGGATGCGGGCATCGCCTGCATGCTCCTTATAAGAAACCAGCAGGTCCAGCTCGGAGTTCTCCTCCACCTCAATGCCCAGCTCGTACAGGCCCTTGATGGGGGCGTTGCAGGCAAAGAAGTCCTGGGGACGGGGGCCAAAGGTGATAACCTTCAGGTTCTTCACGCCGATGATGGCGCGGGCGATGGGCACAAACTCGATAATCTTGTCTGCCAGCTCCTCAGCATTGCCCACGGGATACTCGGGAATGTAACCCTTCAGGTGGCGCATGCCCAGGTTGTAGGAGCAGTTCAGCATGCCGCAGTAGGCATCGCCGCGGCCGTTGATCATGTCGCCATCGCCCTCGGCAGCGGCCACAAACATGCAGGGCCCGTCGAAATACTTGGCGATGAGGGTCTCGGGGGTTTCGGGGCCAAAGTTGCCCAGGAACACCACGCAGGCGTTGCACTCGCTGGCCTTGAGCTCCTCAACGGCCTTGAGCATATCCTTCTCGTTCTCAACGGTGGTCTTGATTTCCACAATCTCCAGGTTCTTCTGGCCGCACTTGGCAGCGATGGCAGCCCGGCGCTTCTCACTCAGGGTGATGGGGAAGCAGTCGCGGGAAACGGCAACCAGGCCCAGCTTGACCTCAGGAATGTTTGCCATGTTTCGTCCCTCCTAATTGTTGCTGCACCATTTGGCGCAGATGGTATCTCTTTTTACAGGATAACACTTTATTCAACATCCGTCAACCCAAACTTATAGCCTGGCTTCTCATTTGTTGCGCTCTTATGCCTATGGACAAACACAGCCGATTATGCTATACCATACATTGCAAGTTTTCGCATTAAAGGAGCGGTTTTTTATGCCGTGGAAGCGCCAGGCCAGCCAGGAGAACAGCATTACCCAGGGTGTTATCTGGCGGCAGCTGCTGATTTTCTTCTTTCCGATTCTGCTGGGTTCCTTTTTTCAGATGATGTACAACACCGTGGATGCGGTGGTTGTGGGCAAATATGTGGGCAAGGAGGCCCTGGCGGCTGTTGGCGGCGCAACGGGTGCGCTGATTAACCTGATTGTGGGGTTCTTTGTGGGCCTGTCCTCCGGCGCAACGGTGATTCTCTCCCAGTTCTTCGGCGCCAGGCAGGAGCAGGAAACAGCCGACACTGTGCACACCGCCGCCGCCCTGGCCCTGGTGTGCGGCCTGCTGCTGACGGTGGCGGGGTATATTCTTTCGCCCACCATGCTCCAGTGGATGGACACGCCCGCGGAAATCTTTGATAGCGCGGTAACCTACATCCGCATTTACTTCATTGGCATGCTGCCTTCCCTGGTGTATAACATTGGCTCCGGCCTGCTGCGGGCGGTGGGCGATTCCAGGCGGCCGCTGTACTTTCTCATGGCGGCCTGCCTGACCAACATTGTGCTGGATGTGCTGCTGGTGGTGGGCTTTGAAATGGGTGTGGCAGGCGCGGCCTGGGCCACCATCATCTCCCAGCTGGTCAGCGCGGTGCTGGTGGTGATTGTGCTGGTGCGCAGCCATACCGCCTACCGGCTGGAGGTGCGGCGCATACGCTTTCATCCGCATATTCTCAGCCGCATTGTGCAGATTGGCCTGCCTGCCGGGCTGCAAAGCGTGATGTACTCCCTGTCCAACGTGATTATCCAGACCTCCATGAACGCCTTTGGCACGGATGTGCTGGCGGCCTGGACGGCCTATGGCAAGCTGGACGGCCTTTTCTGGATGATTGTCAGCGCCTTTGGCGTGGCGATTACCACCTTTGCGGGCCAGAACTTTGGCGCCCGGCAGTACGACAGGGTGCGCCGCTCGGTGAAGGTGTGCCTGGGCATGGCCTTTGCCTCCACCATCATCATCAGCACGGTGTACCTGCTGGCGGGACGGCAGCTGTACCGGCTTTTCTCCGATGATGAGGCCGTGATCGCCTACGGCATGGACATCCTGAACCTGCTGGTGCCCACCTATGTGCTGTACCTGTGCATTGAGGTGCTGTCCGGCGCGGTGCGGGGCGCAGGCGATTCGCTGATCCCCACCCTGATCACCCTGTTTGGCGTGTGCCTGCTGCGGATTGGCTGGCTGTGGTGGGTGGCGCCGGGCGTGGGCACCCTGTCGGCAGTGCTGGTCAGCTATCCCATCACCTGGGCGCTGACCTCCGGGCTGTTCATCCTGTACTATTGGAAAGGCGGCTGGCTGAAGCGCTGCATGAAGCGGGCCGGGCACGCATAACGAAAAAAACCTTCCGGCAAGGCTATCCACTCGGAGGTGAGTGGATGGCCTTTGCTTTTGCTGGCGTTTCTGGCAATGGCACTGGGGCTGTGCGTGCGGAGGATCCGCCTTTTGCGCGCCTGCGGCTATGCCCTGGTGCTGCTGCGCATCATACAAATCAAACGCGGCTGAAGAACCTCTCCAGCCGCGCTGATTTATTTCATTTCAATCAGTTCGTACTCCCGGGTGCCAAGGCCAATCTTCTCGCCGTGCTCCAGCTGGGAGCGCCAGTCCGTATCCGGATGGCTGTTGATGAAGTGATCCTCGCAAATGTGGGGCACCTCATCCAGGCGGCTGCCGGGCATGGGCTTCTGGCGCAGGCAGGCATCAGCGCAGGCCTGGTCCAGGGCCACAGGGTCAAAGCTGGCAAACATGCCCACATCCGGCAGGATGGGTACATCGTTCAGGCCATAGCAGTCGCACAGGGGGCTGATGTCCAGCACCAGGCTGATGTGGAAATGGGGCCGGCCCTGCACCACCGCCAGGGAGTATTCCGCCATTTTGCAGTTCAGCACATCGTTGCGCTCGTCCTGGCTGGGCTGAACGGCGTCCTTGGGGCACACGCCAATGCAGCGCCCGCAGCCCAGGCAAATGTTCTGGTCAATGGTGGCCTTTTTGTCTGCAATGGTAATGGCGTTATGGGCGCAGTTTTTCCGGCAAATGCCGCAGCCCACGCAATGGTCATGATCCACAAAGGGCTTGCCGGCGGAGTGCATCTCCATCTTGCCCGCCCGGGAGCCGCAGCCCATGCCAATGTTCTTCAGCGCGCCGCCAAAGCCGGTGGCCTCGTGGCCCTTGAAGTGGTTCAGGCTGATGAACACGTCTGCATCCATCACCGCCCGGCCGATCTTGGCTTCCTTCACATAGTCGCCATTCACAGGCACAAGCACATCGTCCGTGCCCTTCAGGCCATCGCCAATGATGATCTGGCAGCCGGTGGTCATGGGGCCAAAGCCGTTTTCCATGGCAGTGTCCATGTGGTCCAGCGCGTTTTTGCGGCTGCCAACATAAAGGGTGTTGCAGTCCGTGAGGAACGGGCGGCCGCCCAGCTCCTTCACCACATCGGCAACGGCCTTGGCATAGTTGGGCCGCAGGTAGGCCAGGTTGCCCATTTCGCCAAAGTGGAGCTTGATCGCCGTGTACTTGCCCTCGAAATCAATCTGCCCAATGCCGGCAGTTTTCAGCAACCGGCGGAGCTTGTGGGGCAGGTTTTCCCCGTTGCGGGAGCGCAGGTCGCAAAAGTAAACCCTGGATGCCATGTTGTCGTCCTCCTTGAGTGTAGTTTACAGCCAGCTCTTGATGAAAATCTCCAGCCCGATCACAATCAGAATGGCGCCGCCCAGTATGCCGGCCTTGCCTGCCAGCCTGGTGCCGGCCTTTTTGCCAATGCCAAGGCCTGCAAAGCAGATGAAGAAGGTTACGCCGCCAATCAGCAGGCAGGCCAGCAGGGCCTCCGCCACATGGTATTCCGCAATGGTGAACCCCACGGACAGCGCATCAATGGAGGTTGCCACACCCTGCACCAGCAGCGCGGACAGGCCCACCGCAGGCTTTTCCTCCTCACTGTCCCTGCTGGCAATGCCCTCGTAGAGCATTTTGCCGCCGATGTACCCCAGCAGAATCAGCGCAATCCAGGGTATGCACTTCTCAAAGGCCGCAAAATGCTGAGCAATGGTGGATACACACACCCAGCCAATCATGGGCATGGCAAACTGAAACGCCGCAAACACCCCGGCGATGCCAGCCATCCGCCGCCCGGGCATGGTGGGCTCGTTCAGGCCGTTGGCCAGGGAAACAGAGAAGGCATCCATGGCCAGGCCCACGCCCAGCATGATGCTTTGAAGAAAGAAGCCGAGATCCAGGTTCATGGTCATCCCTCCGCGTATGAAAAATCCGGGCACGGTGTGCAACCATACCCGGAGGTTCTTTCGCCTTTCGGAAAAGGGCAGACCCCATGCATAGCCACACGCCTGCATGAGTCTCGCGATGGAAAGCAAGCCAGGCTTTCGCCAGTATGTTGACTTGCTGCGCACGGGTGCGCCCGCTACTCCCTCATCACACAGGAGCATAGCACGGAGGGTGTGAGTTAGTCAACGCAAACCGCATCCTCATCTTTCTTTTCAGGGTACACCACAAATTTCTGGAACAGAAACTCGGTTATGAAGTTGACGGCCATGTTAAGAATCTCCACCAGCCATTCATGCAGGCCCAAAGCCACCAGCATTTCGCCCCACCAGGCAGAGGCCGGTGTGAACGCCACATAGAAAAGGGCCACCAGCAGCATATCCCGCTTCACGGTGCCTGTGGGCTTGAAGGTATACTTCCGGTTAAAGGTAAAATTCCACAAAACCGAAAGCACCAGAGAGGGCACATGGCTCAGCCAATAGCTTTCCAGGCCCAGCACATTGTTCAGCAGGGCAAAGCTCACCATCTGAACAATGCCTGCGGAGGCGGAAAACAGGGTGAACTTCAAGGCCTGCAGCACGCTTTTGTTCTTCATGGGGAACTCCTCCTTATACCAGCCGCAGGGACGGCTGTGCGTTTAGGTTCAAGGCCGCCGCCTGCCCCTTGAGCAGCCGGTAGTAGGCCGCAGAGCCAATCATGGCGGCATTGTCCGTGCAGAGGGAAATGCGGGGCATGTAAAGGGGGATGCCTTCCCTGTCGCAGGCTTCCTGCATCATGCGGCGCAGCAGCCGATTGGCTGACACACCGCCTGCCATGGCCAGGCACCGGGCGCCTGTTTCCCTGGCAGCCAGCACGGCCTTTTCCACCAGGGCAGACACCACCGCATACCGGAAGGAAGCCGCCATATCTGCTTTGGGCAAGGGTTCGCCCTTCTGCTCCAGCTTGTGGGCGGCATTAAGAAAGGCGGTTTTCAGCCCGGAGAAGGAATAGTCGTACCGTCCGTCCGGGTGGGGATGGGGCAGCGGCAGGTAATGGGGGTCGCCCTCCTCCGCCAGCGCATCGATTCTCGGGCCACCAGGATAGGGCAGGCCCAGCACCCGGGCCGCCTTGTCGAAGGCCTCGCCAGCGGCATCGTCCATGGTTTGACCCAGCAAACGATACTCCCCATAGTCCGTCACCTGCACCAGGTGGCTGTGCCCGCCGGACACCACCAGGCACACGAAGGGCGGCTGCAGATCCGGGTGGGTCAGGTAATTGGCAGAAACGTGGCCCTCAATGTGGTTGACGGGAATCAGCGGCTTTTGCAGCGCATAGCTGAGTCCCTTCATGCAGTTGACCCCTGTCAGCAGGGCACCCACCAGCCCGGGCCCGTAGGTCACCGCCAGCGCGTCCACCTGGTGGAGGGTCATGCCAGCTTCCTTCACTGCTTGGTCAATCACCCGGTCGCAGGCCTCCACATGGGCGCGGCTGGCAATCTCCGGCACCACGCCGCCGTACAGGGCGTGCAGGTCAATCTGGCTGAACACCACATTGGAAATGATGGTGCGACCATCCTCAATGATGGCGGCAGCGGTTTCGTCGCAGGAGGTTTCCAGGGCCAGGATGCGCACATGCTCCTGGCGCTTCAGTTGGGCGAGGGTTTCCTCCGCCCGCTGGATATAGGTCATGGTTTCCACCTCGCAGTCAAGCGCCAGGTCGCCGCGCCCATCAGCAGCAGCAGGCCCAGCCATGTGCCGCCCAGCAGTGCGGCATAGTGGATGAAAAAGGATGTGGGCATCAGGCGAATCAGCAGGTCCGTCTGCGGGTTCAGCAGCCACAGCTCGTTGGCAAAGGACAGGCGATGGAACAGGATGAACAGCCCATCGAAGTCCACCGCGCCCCAGAGGATAAGCCCCAGCACCGCCGCCAGGGGCAGCAGGCAGCCCCACAGCGCGCCCAGCGCCGCCTGCCGCCTGTGCTGCCTGAGGGCATACGCCCCGCAGGCCAGCGCCGCCGCCACAAAGGCCGCCGCCAGCAGCACCGCCCTGTCCAGGTCGAAAAGGGCCTTGCAATCCGCCATGTGCAGCTGTTCCTTCTCGCGGAAGCACACATGCTCCGCGCCCTCCGCCGCGTAGGTGAACTGGAAGGTTTGCTCCCTGCCGGAAAGGTAACCGGCAATCATGTCCGCCATGGCGGGATAGTGCTCCTCCGGCAGGCCGGTGGCGGAGGAAGGCGCGTGCTGCTGCATAAGCGTGCACATCAGCGCTCCGGAGCCGCCAGCGCCATCGATCAGCCCTGCCAGCGCCGCCAGTGCGCAGGCCAGCGCCAGCAGCAGCCCGCAGAGGAAGGCAAGGAATCGGCGATAGGGCATGGGGTACCTCCTGGGGTTGGTGTTGGGCAGAGGAGGGCGGTTAAGCAGCACGCCCGCGTCGCGGTGCGCCTTCCGCGCACCGTGACCCCTGCTGGAATGTCACCGGGAAACGCACACCAAAAAGGGATTCTTAAGGGATGAAATCCCTTAAGCAGGAGTGCAGAGGGCAGAGCCCTCTGCCGGGTTGTCAGGGCAGAGCCCTGACCGGGAGTCCAGAGGGCAGCGCCCTCTGGTTACTGCATCTTCAGGTATGCGGTAACGAAGCCTTCCAGGTTGCCGTTCATCACATCGTCGATGTTGCCGGACTCGAAGCCGGTGCGGTGGTCCTTCACCATGGTGTAGGGCTGAAAGACGTAGGAGCGGATCTGGCTGCCCCATTCAATCTTCTTCATCTCGCCCTTGATGTCCGCCATCTGCTGTTCCTTTTCGCGCTCGCGGAGCTCCAGCAGCTTGGAGCGGAGCATGCGCAGGCAGGTGGCGCGGTTCTGCACCTGGTCGCGCTCGGTCTGGCAGGCAACCACAATGCCCGTGGGGAAGTGGGTCATACGCACGGCGGAGGAGGTTTTGTTCACGTTCTGTCCGCCGGCGCCGGAGGAGTGGTAGGTGTCCACGCGCACATCCTTCATGTTAATCTCAATCTCGCCGTCGTCGTCCTCCAGAATGGGCGACACATCCAGAGAAGAGAAGGAGGTCTGGCGGCGGGCGTTGGCATCAAAGGGGGAGATGCGCACCAGCCGGTGCACGCCCTTTTCGCCGCGAAGGTAGCCATAGGCATGGTCGCCGCTGACCTCGAAGGTCACGGACTTGATGCCGGCGGTGTCGCCGTCCAGGTAGTCCAGCACCTTCACGGTGAAGCCCATTTTCTCGCAGTAGCGGGTGTACATGCGGTAGAGCATCTGCGTCCAGTCCTGGGCCTCGGTGCCGCCGGCACCGGCGTGGAGGGACAGGATGGCGGGACTGTCGTCATAATCGCCGCGCATAAGGGTTTCCAGCTCCAGGGCGTCGGCCTGCTCGCGGAGCTTTTCCAGCTCCACACCCACCTCGTCCACCATGTCCTGGTCGTTCTCCTCCCTGGCGAGGTCCATCATAACCTCAATGTCATCGGCGGAGGACAGGAGCTTTTCATAGTGTTCTACCCGGTTCTTCAGCTGGCCCAGCTTCTGGTTCACCCGGGAGGAGCGCTCCGTGTCGTTCCAGAATTCGGGCTGGTTCATCTCCTCGGTCAGCTCGGCAATCTGCTCGCGAATATGGTCGATGTGCAGCGCCTCGCCTGCCGCCAGCAGGGATTTGCGAATGACCTCAATGTCCTGGGAATACTGATCTAGCTCTAACATCTGCGATACCTCTCATTCATGACTGGTGCAGGTTTTTTGCAAGCTGTTACTCTGCTTCCCTGCCGCAGCACTGCTTGTATTTTTTGCCGCTGCCACAGGGGCAGGGATCGTTGCGGCCCACGCGCTCGGTGGCCTTCACCCGGCGCGGCTGGCGGGGCCCGTCGGACAGGCGTGCCTCCACGGGCCTGGCGGCCTGAACCCGCTCGGGGGTGCGCTCCACCCGGGCCTGATAGACCCGGCGCACGGTGTCCTCCCGGATGAGGTTGTTCAGCTCCTCAAACATGTATCCGGCCTCAATCTGGTATTCCGTTACGGGGTTCTTGCCGGAGTATGCCCGGAAGCCAATGCCGTCCCGCAGCTGATCCATGGCATCGATGTGATCCATCCAGCGGCGGTCCACGCTGCCCAGCAGCATGACACGCTCAAACTCCCGCATGTCCACGCCAATCTCGCCAAGCAGGGTTTCCCGCTCCTCATAGAAGGTGCGGGCGTCCGCCTTCAGCGCAGCCACAAAGCCGGGCCTGTCCTTGCCTTCCTCCACCATGGCACGCCTGGCGGCAATGGTGCCCGGGTGGATGCACAGGGTTTCCAGGCAGCTGGTCAGCTGTGCCCAGTCCCAGTCCTCGCCGTTGTCGCTGGCGGCAAAGCGGCCCATGGCGGCGTCAATCAGCTTGGCCGTCATGCCGATGATGTTCTCCCGCACGTTTTCGCCCATGAGCACCCGGCGGCGCTGACCGTAGATGACCTCGCGCTGGCGGTTCATCACGTTGTCATACTCCAGCACATGCTTGCGGGCCTCAAAGTTGCGGGTTTCAATGCGCTTCTGGGCGGACTCGATCTGCTTGGTGAGCATACCGGCCTGCAGCGGCTCATCATCCCGCAAGCCCAGGCGGTCAACAATGATGCCAATCCGTTCGGAGCCGAACAGGCGCATCAGGTCGTCCTCCAAGGAGATGAAGAACTGGGTGGAGCCGGGGTCGCCCTGGCGGCCTGCGCGGCCGCGGAGCTGGTTGTCGATGCGGCGGGACTCATGGCGCTCGGTGCCAATGATGTGCAGGCCGCCCGTGGCAAGCACCCGCTCGTGCTCGGCATCGGTTTGCTTCTTGAAGGATGTGTACAGCGCCTGATATTTGGCGCGGGCCTCCAGCACCTCGGGCGCCACGTCCTCGTTGTGGCCCACAGCAGCCTCGATCAGGTCCTCGTCCATGCCCTCCTGGCGCAGGGCGCGGCGGGCAAGGAACTCCGGGTTGCCGCCCAGGCAGATGTCCGTGCCGCGGCCTGCCATGTTGGTGGCGATGGTCACCGCCCCATAGTGACCGGCCTGGGCCACGATTTCCGCCTCACGGGCGTGGTTCTTGGCGTTCAGCACATCGTGCTCAATGCCGCGGCGGCGCAAGAGGGCGGAGAGCATCTCGCTGGTTTCCACGGTCACCGTGCCCACCAGCACAGGCTGGCCCTTGGCGTGGTGCTCCTCAATGGAGGCTACCACCGCATTGAACTTGGCCTGGGTGTTCTTGTACACCATGTCGTCCAGATCCTTGCGGATGTTGGGCCTGTTGGTGGGGATCTCCACCACGTCCAGGGCGTAAATGCCCTGGAACTCGGCTTCCTCCGTTTTGGCGGTGCCCGTCATGCCGGAGAGCTTTTCATACATGCGGAAGTAATTCTGGAAGGTGATGGTGGCAAGGGTTTTGCTTTCCCGCTCCACCTTCACATGCT
>CAYLIC010000040.1:0-18222 GCA_964383815.1 uncultured Faecalibacterium sp.
CTCATCATCTTCCGTGAATTGGGCGAAAAGGGAAGGGTTAGTTGAGTGCAAATTTAACGTCGTTGTCGATGCAGTACTGGTGCGCGTAGGAGCCGCTGGGGACGTAGACGGTAACTTTGTCACAGTCCTTAAACGCCCGTCGCCCAATGCTGGTCACGCTGGCTGGTAGGGTTACGCTGGTCAGGTTGGGGCAACTGCTAAATGCATAATCACTAATATCTGTTGCTCCATTTGGTATATTAATGCTGGTCAGGCTATTGCAGCAGCTAAATGCTTGCTTCCCAATGCTGGTCACAGTATCTGGTAGAATGATGTTTTCCAAAAATTCGCAGTCAAAGAAAGCATAACCTGCAATGCTGGTAATTCCCTCGGGAATTGTATAGCTCTCTGCCCACCGTTGAACAGGATACCAAACGAGCTGTTTTGTCGTTTTGTTTATTAATGCACCATCAACAACCGTAAACGTTGGATTCGCAGCTGAAACGTTAATGGTGTCTAAACCGTAAATGATAAATGCACCTTCACCAATGTTGGTCACGCTATCCGGTATTGTGATGCTACTTAAAGCTGTATCGACAAATGCATTTTCACCAATGCTGGTCACGCTATCTGGTATAACGATATTCTCCAGATTATGGCAGTCATAGAAAGCGCTGTTTCCAATGCTGGCAGTGTCATCAGGAAGACCGTCCCGATAATTGTGTAAACCTCCAAGTTGGTGTAGAATAAAGACAACAACATGGAGGTTTACACAATTTATGGGATGGTCTCTTTTATTTGGTTTGTGTGGATTGCTTCTTGGGCGGTTTCTCTGCCACGGGCTTACTCTTATCGGGAGCGGTCTTGTCGTTCATCGCCGTAAGAGCCTCAAAGAATGCCTTTGCTCCACCTTTGGGAATCCGTAACTCCTGATATGTCTCTGCATCGACCATGTTCAGCACCCCCTTGTGATGATATTATACATCGCTTGCGGCGAAGCTGTCAATCGGCTTGCCCCTTGGCCGTGTAGCCCTCTTCCCCTTCGCTCCTGCCGGTGGAGGGGAATACTTTGCTCATACGCCGGAACGCCACACGTTCGACAACGCTCATGCCTGTATGCTTAAAGCTGGATAGGCCTGTTCCTTGCAAGCTGGCCGAAGCCAAATCATTATCCAGTCCACAAACAGAAGCATACAATGCCTGTACCTGTGCATCTGCTTTCAGTTTCCAGAACGCCTCGCCTTTAAGCCTTGAAACGGTCGTACGCTCATGTGATTGGCAGAGGCTACGGCAGAAACGCGCAAATCAGCGGCAAGCAGTTCATCAAGCACCAAACGCTGTTTGGCAGATAGAAGGCGTTCTGATGCATCGTTCAGCCCCTCGCGAATCATATGCTGTTCTTCTGACAGTTCAAGATGCTCGAAGGGCTTTTCCGCTTCGGGGTCAGCAAGCATATCTACCAGCAAATCATTCTCATCATCCCCACCCAAGGGGACATCAAGGCTTGTTATCTGCATCTTCAATGCGCGCCGTTGACTGCGAAGCCGCAACCCTGCCGCATCTGCAAACGCCGTTTTCAAGGTAAGGGACAGCAGGGAAATCAGGGAGTATTCTCTATCGGGCGAATAGTAATGCACTGCTTTCAACAAGGCAAAATAACCGCTCTGAATCAAATCCTCCACGTCTGGCAAGCTGTCAGGATGGGCGGCTTTCCAGCGCATGACAGAGAAGCGGATGAACCTGACGACCTGCTCCCAAATGACTGCAATCTGCTCCTGCTGTCCTTCCTGAATGGCAATCGCCAATTCCTCATTGGTCACGCATCCGCCCTCCCTCGTCCAAACGAACGTTCTGCTTACCACACTGCGAATTCTTTGCCCTGCTTCCGGCTTTCTGCTTTTCGTTCAGCCCTCGATAAGCCGCCTTACGATACGCTCCCGACATTTTACGGTAGCCATCCATAGCGGCTATTTCCTCCCAACTCAAGCCCCAGAAGCAGTGCGCCATCAGGGCATAATGCGTAGCGGACGGTTCAAAGGAATTGATGAAAGCCATCAGCGTTTCGATTTCACAGGTCTTTTCTTCAATTTGGGCGCGGAGTTGTTCAGCACGTTCAGGCGAACGTTCTCCCTCCAGCGCATTTTGCAAAACAACCCTGTCCCATATGTGCTGATGAAGCTGCTTCAAGCGCCCCATGTCCATACCTGTGCAATACCTCCTCTGATGCTCAAAACTACAAAAACTACAAAAACTACATGCCTCCTATATGATGTATACGAATTAGGGAGATTAGGCGAATTAGGCAATATGGCGTTTTGCCTAATCTGCCTAATTCTTGTTTTTGGTTTACCCCCATGTAGTTTTTGTAGTTATTGTAGTTCTCCTTGAAATATAAGGGTTTGAAGGCTCTCGAAAATGTAGCTGTGATGTAGTTTTTGTAGTCATGCAAAATTTGGATAACTACAAAAACTACATTTTCGCAGTTCAAAACTACATTGTGCTTTTGGGTGAAACAGACCTCTCACGCGGTAGCAAAAGCAGGAATTCCTGCTGTACGTTTCCACGACATGCGCCATAGCTACGCCGTTGCCTCCCTCCGTTCAGGGGATGACGTGAAAACCGTTCAGGAGAATCTCGGCCACGCCACAGCGGCATTTACGCTCGACCAGTACGCATTTGCAACAGATACCATGAAACGTGAAAGTGCCGAACGCATGGACAAGTTTATAGCCTTCATCGGGCAGTAAATGTGCTGTTTTGAAGCTGGTAGGGGTAAAGATGGGGGTAAACAGGAAAAATGAACAGCAAAAAAGCCTTGAAAACGTAGTGTTTTCAAGGCTTTTCGCGTGGCGGAGAGTTAGGGATTTGAACCCTAGGTGGGGTATAAGCCCACACACGATTTCCAGTCGTGCGCCTTAGACCACTCAGCCAACTCTCCACGGGTTGCGTCGGTCATCCGCAACAGTGATTATTATACATGCGGAGCTGGCTTTTGTCAAGGGTGAAAATCGCAATTTGCGCGCTTTGGCGGCAAGTTTTTTGTGACGGTACTGCTGATGGGCGGTGAGTGCAGGCGCATTCGGCTTTGTGCGGGGCGCCGTGTGCCGCTTACCGGGCCTGCCGGGCGGATGCCGCACCCCAGGTGCATGTCCTGCCGCCATTGGGGTGCGGGCGCGTCGTCTGCCCAGTATTCATCCAGGGCGGCGATTCGCTCACCCTCCAGGCGGATGAAGAAGGTCACATGGAAGAATAGGCGCAGTTGGCGGTAATGTACTCCTCCACGCTGAAGGGCTCGTTGGTGCAGTGCCAGTTGATGTACGCATTCCTGCGGAAGAAAGGTCGGATGGTCTCCGGCTCCCGGGCGGGAACCGCCGCCATGAAGGTGTAAGCGTCCGCCTTACTCACATTCCTGGCGGATTTCCTGCAGATAGCGGATAATGGGCAGGTGTTGGGGGCAGGCGGCTTCGCACTTGCCGCACTGCACGCAGCGGGCGGCATCTTGCTGGTCGGCTGCAATGCGAGCATATTCGCCCTTGAAGCTGGGCTTGGCCCACAGCATGCTGCCGTCGTATCCCTGGAAAATGCGGGGGATGGCAACGCCCTTGGGGCAAGGCTGGCAGTAGCGGCAGCCGGTGCAGCGGGTCTTGGTGCGGGCCAGGTAGGTGGCCTTCACCTGGGCATACAGTTCCTTTTCCGCCTGGGTCAGCACGGGGCGCTCCGGCAGGTCGAAAATGCGCAGGTTGTCCACCAGCTGCTCCCAGGTGCTCATGCCGGACAGGATGCACTTCACCTCCGGCATGGTGTACAGGTAGCGGAAGGCCCACTCCACCGGGGTGCGCTTGTCCGGGTGCCTGGCGTAGGCGTCCACCACATCCTCCGGGGGATTGGCCAGCAGCCCGCCGCGCAAAGGCTCCATCACCACCACACCCACGCCGCGCTGTCCGGCCTGGCGGATGCCCTCCAGGGTAGCCTGGTTGGTATCATCCAGGATGTTCATCTGCACCTGGCACATTTTCCAGTCGTAGTCGTCCAGAATGCGCATGAAGGCCTTGTAGTCATCGTGGAAGGAGAAGGCCGGGAAACGAATCTTCCCCTGGGCCTGTGCCTCGTCCAGAAAGCGCTTGTAGTCCAGCTTCTGCATTTCTTCCAGGCGGGAGGCATTCATGGCGTGCATCAGGTAGAGGTCGATGTGGTCCGTCTGCAGCTTGGCAAGCTGTTCATCCAGAATGCGCATCATGTCCTCGTGGGTTTTAACCTCCCAGCAGGGCAGCTTGGTGGCCAGGATAACCTTCTCCCGGTAGCCATCCTTCAGGGCCTTGCCCACCACGGTTTCGCTTTCGCCGCCGTGATAAGGGTAAGCGGTGTCAATATAGCGGACGCCGCTGTCAATGGCGTGGCGAATCATGCGGATGGCCTCGTCCTCATCAATATGTCCGTCCTTAACAGGCAGGCGCATGCAGCCAAAGCCAAGCATGCTGGAGGTCAGACCCGTGCCGGGGAATGTGGATTGCAGCATTTTCTGTCACCTCGTATCGATTGAAATGGAATGGTTCTGCTTCATTATACCATGCTAAATTGCATTTGAAAAGCATAGTTTTTGCCGCCCTGCGCATGATGATGCAGAGGTGAGCGCATGGAGAACAATCACCAGCAGTACCCCAGGCTGCGCGGGGATATTCGGGTGGATGTGGGCATTGTGGGCGGCGGGCTGACGGGGGTGTGCTGCGCCGCCATGCTCAGCGCCCTGGGCGCCAGGGTGGCGCTGGCAGAGGCCTGGCAGCTGGGCCAGGGTGCCACCCAGGCCTGCACCGGCGTGGCAACCAGCCAGCTGGCAGGCGGCTATCATACCATTGCCCAGGGGGCGGGCCTTTCCGCCGCCAGCCGGTATGCTCTGCTGCTGCGGGAGGCTGTGCCGGGCCTGCGGGAGCTTTGCACCCGGCTGCATGTGCCCGCCCGGCAGGAGGGCGTATACGTCTTTGCGGAAACGGTGGATGACCTGCCCGCCCTGCACACCCTTGCCAGGCTGGAGGCCCGGCTGGGCCTGCCGGTGTTTCAGGCAGCGGATGCAGGCGGCTGTCCCTTTCCGGTGGCGCTGTCCCTGGGCATGGAGCGCCAAATAACGGTGCCTCCCCTGCCCTATCTCCGCGCCCTGGCGGCACAGGCACAGGCACAGGGCTGTCACCTGTACGAGCATACCGCCGTCCGTGCCATTGAGGGCCGGCGCCTGGTGACGGATGAAGGCAGCATCCGGGCCAGCGCCATTATTCTGGCTACAGGGGTTCCCGCAGGCTGCACATCCCTGCCCAGGCTGGCGGCGCTGCAGCAGCATCAGCGCCAGCGGGTGATGCTCCAGGGCGAGCCGCCGGTGATGAACTGCCACCTGTCCGTTCACCCGGAGGAGCTTTCCCTGTGCCCCGGGCCCGGCGGTGTGCTGCTCTCCTGGGATATGGGGCCTGTGTACAGGTTCCGGCAGGATAGGCACAGGCTGCTGCTGCGCACCCTGTCCTCCCTCTTGCCGGACATGGCGCCAGTGGACAGCCTCACCCGGCAGGAGGTGTACAGCGGCGACGGCCTGCCGCTGATTGGCCCCATGCACCCGGGCCAGTCCCATTTGCTGATGGCAACCGGCTACGGCAGCCATGGGCTGCTGGGCAGCTACCTGGCGGCAAGGGTACTGACGGGGTACATCACCGGCCGGCCCGTGGCGCACGCCCAGCTTTTCCGGCCGGATCGCCCCATGCCCGCCGTGCCGGGAGCCTTGCAGATGGCCTCAGCCTACCTGGGCAGCCTGTCCCGCCGGAGTGCACCTGTCTGTCCCCACATGGGCGGCAGGCTCCGCTACGATGTGGAAAACCGCCGCTGGGTCTGTCCCTGTCATGGTTCCGCCTTCACCACCATGGGGGAAATGCTGTCCGCACCCGCCATGGGCAATGCGGAGGTTTCCGCCAGGCAACGATAAAGGCTGCCGGGGTGTTTCCCAGCAGCCTTGTTCATTCCCTGATGGTTTCCTCTTCCTCAAAGTCCGGGTCGGCCTCGGGCATGCGGTCGCACACCATCAAAAGGGCGTCCTCCTGGTTGTCCTCATAGTAGCGCTTGCGAACCCCCAACTGGATGAACCCCAGGCTCTTGTACAGGTTCTGCGCCCGGAGGTTGCTCTTGCGCACCTCCAGTGTGGCATAGGCCGCACCCAGGTTGGACAGGTATTGCATCAGCGCCTCCGTTAGCTGTCTGCCATAGCCGCAGCCGCGGAACGCCTCACCAATGGCGATGTTGGTAATGTGGCTCTCATCCAGGATAATCCACGCTCCGCCATAGCCTATCACCTGTCCATCCTTCTCCGCCACCAGATAGCGGGCCGCCACATTCCGCTCCAGCTCCTGCCGGAAGGAATCCTTGCTCCAGGGCGTGGGAAATGTGGCAGCCTCAATGGCGGCAACGGCATCCAGGTCAGCCATGGTCATCCGGCGGATGTTGCACTCATGCACCATGGGCAGCCTCCACCAAGCGGCGGTTCCGCTCCGCATTGGGCGCCCGCAGGTACATGGGCATCAGCTGAAGGTAGTCCATCTCCTCCTCCGCCACGCTGCCCAGGTATGCCACCGCACCAGGCTTCAGATACGCCTGCTGCGGCAGGGCAAACACAGCCTTGTCCCCCAGCAGCGCCGCCAGCCGGGCGCGCTGCACAGGCATGCCATCGCCCAGGAACAGAAACCTTTCGCCCAGGGGACGAACGGCCTCCACATAGTCCTCCAGCTTCATGGGCGCATCCGCCATCAGCCGCACCGGGCGACCCTCCGCCGCCCGGAACGCCGCACCATACACCTGGCCTGCCCGGGCATCCTGAATGGGGCAGATAACCCCATCAAACCCGCCAGCGCCAGCCGCCATGGCCTCCAGGGCATCCACAGCCACACAGGGTTTCCCTGCCCCATGGGCCAGACCCTTGGCAGTGCTCACGCCAATGCGCACCCCGGTAAAGGATCCGGGGCCCGTCACCACGGCAATGCGCTCCATGTCCTCCAGGGTCAGGCCCGTGGCGGCAAAGGCCGCATCCACCATGGGCATCAGGTTGGTGGAATGGGTCAGCTTGTTCACCACGGCACACTCATAGGCCATGCCGCTTTCCGTCAGGATAGCCACACCGCACACCGGGCCGGATGTATCAATGGCCAGCAGCTTCATTCGTCCTTCGCCTCCAGGCTAATGCTGCGGAAGGCTCCGCAGGGTATCAGGGTTATTTCCCGCTCCGTTTCGCTGATGGGTTCAATGCGAACCTCCAGCCGATCCTCCGGAATGGCCTCCGGGCACTGGCTGGGCCACTCCACCACCGCCACGCCATCGCCGCCCAGGTATTCCTCCATGCCCATTTCGTAAAGCTCCTCGGCACCGTTCAGCCGGTACCAGTCGAAGTGGTACAGGGGCAAACGGCCCTGGTCATACACGTTCAGGATGGTGAAGCTCGGGCTTGCCACCGTGGCGGCAATGCCCAGTCCCTTGGCAATGCCCCGGGTCAATTCGCTTTTGCCTGCGCCCAGGTCGCCCAGGAGCAGCAGCACATCGCCAGCCTGCAAAAGTGCAGCCAGCCTTTCGCCAATGGTCCTTGTGGCACAGGTGGAATCACTACGCATTGGAAAACTCCTTTACTTCACATGCAGCAGCGGGGACAGGGGCTTGTACACCAGGTAGGTCGCCACGCTGAGCACCACACCCTTCAGCAGGTTGAAGGGTGCAGTTGCCGTCAGAATAAACTCCCAGGTGGGGTAGTTTTTGGTAAGGACAGGAAACAGGATGAAATAGTTCACCACCGCCGCAACCGGTATCATCACCGCAGTGCCCATCACCATGCCAATCACCGCATGCTTGCGGTTCTTCCGCACGGCATAGAGCAGCACCGCGGGCAACACATACGCCGCGCCCATGATGAAGTCCGCCAGCTCACCCACGCCGCCGGTGTTGGTGTGCAGAAGGCCCAGAAGGCTCTTCGTCAGCAGAATCAGCACCGCAGGCACCGCACCCATGGAAAAGCCGCCCAGCAGCACCGGCAGGTTGCTCAGGTCCAGCTTGTAGAAGGACACCACGGGAATCTCAATCATGAACAGGATGGTGGCAAGCGCTGCCAGCACGGCAATGCGGGTCAGGTGTTGGATGGAAAATGACTTCATGGCAAAGCCTCCTAAATAATGCGCACGCCCCTGAAGCCAGATCGCTTATCAGGGGCGGAGGCAGCCTGCCGGATCAGCAGGCGCGCCAGCTTCCATCTCTCATCCAGACTATACTGTCGGCACCGGAATCACACCGGTTCGGCGGCCGTGAGGCCGTTCGCGGGCTATACCGCCGGTAGGGAATCACACCCTGCCCCGAAGAAGCTCCAAGTGGCTATGCTTTTTTACAGGGTGATGATAGCACAGCTGTCACCCTGTGTCAACACAAAACTTACAGCCGGATGACCGCCGCGCCCTGGGGACGGATGTCCAGGATGTGGCAGCTCTTAGGCCCAAAGGTCTGCTCCATGGTGGCAATGAAGCACTTCAGCTTCTCCTGGGGCACAAAGTTCAGCGTGGTGCCTGCAAAGCCGCCGCCATGGATGCGCCAGGCACCCTTGCCCTCCAGCATGCTCTCTGCCAGGGCCAGCGCCACGGAAAGGCTCTGCTCCTGGGGACGCTTCCGGGCGTAAACATTCTGCAGATACATGTAGCTGGAGCGTCCGCTGGCGATAATCTGCCGGAAGAACTCCTGCACATCGTCCGCCTTCAGGGCGCTGACCTGGGCATCCACCCGGTCGTTTTCGCCAAAGAAATGCATGGCGCGCAGCACCGCCCGGTCGGAGGTTTTTTGCCGCAGGCTGGGGATCGCGGCGGAAAATTCCTCCGGGCGCACCCGGCGCAGGCAGTCCTCCCCAAAGCAGGCTGCAACCTGCTTCATCTCCGCAGGAATGGCAGCGTATTCATCCGTCAGGTCATCGTGGCTTCCGCCGGTGCCCACTACCACCAGGGCGTAACCCTTTTGGGCAAAATCGTAGGCCATGGGGCGCACGTCCGGATCCTCATGCTTGAAGTCCACATACACCAGGCCGCCATTGGCGCTGGCCATCTGATCCAGCAAGCCGCTGGGCTTGCCGAAGTACACGTTTTCCGCATACTGGCCAATTTTCGCCTGAGTCTTGGCGTCCATGGTGCCGCCGTTGTACAGCGTGTCCAGGATGGCGCAGGTCAGCACCTCAAAGGCCGCCGAGCTGCTCAGCCCGCTGCCGGAGGCCACGGTGGAGTGAATCGCTGCGTCAAAGCCGCCAAGCTCGAAGCCAAGCTCCTTCATCCGGGCAGCAACGCCGCGGATCAGCGCTGCCGTGGTGCCCTTTTCCTCCTCGCGGAGGGACAGGTCGGCCAAGTCCATGGTCAGGGCAGGATAGCCTTCGCTGTGCACATGCACCAGGGTGTCCTCCCTGGGGGAAACCGCCGCCAGGGTGTCCAGGTTTACAGCCGCAGCCAGCACCTTGCCCTTGTTGTGGTCGGTATGGTTGCCGCCAATCTCCGTGCGTCCCGGCGCGCTAATCATCAGCACCGGGCTTTCCGTGTGGAACAGCTCCTCGTGCCGCTTGATGAGCACCGTGTACCTGGCTGTCTGCTCCACCAGCATACCATCCCTGCTGCCATAGAGCCGGTTCAGCTGGACAATGGTTTCCGGGGTTTTCAGGTTGCGAATCATGCTTGCATATCGGTTCATGCGCGTGTCCGTCCTTTGCGATTATTGTTCGTAGGCCGATTGGAAAATGTCCATCATCTCGTTCAAGCCCTTGTCCTGCAGGGTCTGGCAGAAGGCCGACCAGCTTTCATCGTTCAGCTCCACTTCACCGGTGACGAACCATACCATGGTCTGCTCGGCATAGGCGCCCATGTCGGCCTGAAGCTCGTTCAGCCGGGCCTGCTGCTGGGCGGTGAACCACACCTGGGGGTATGGCTCCACAGCGTATTCCTTCAGGCCCGCCAGCTCGGAAATAACCCGGCTGGCCTGCTTGTCATCGTACTTCTGCTGGAATGTCACCGAGGACATGCCCGGCATCAGGCCGCCATCTGCAATGGTGGATTCCGCCAGCACGGTGCTTGCCACCGTCTGCACATCGGGAATCCAGGACCAGGTGCCGTCCTCATGCCACTCATACTCCACGTTTTCCAGGCCCGCCTGAGCCAGGCGGCAGCCTTCCTCCGTGTAGAGGTAGTCCACCCAGGCCACCAACTTTTCCGGCTCCCGGCAGGCGGCACTGATGGCGAAGGTACCCCGGGCCAGATCGCCAAACAAATCCCGGTACACCTGCCTGCCCTGGTATGCCATGGGCTGCAGCAGCGCATACTGCTCCAGGGCGTTGCTGGGCACCAGGGCCAGGGGTGTGGGTGCAAGCATCAGGCCGAAGGTCATCGCCGCCTCGCTGTCGGTAATGGCGCGCAGGCTGTCCGCACTGCTGAAGCCGGACTGGTACAGCAGCTTTTCCTCCCACAGCTGGTGCAGCCAGGTGAGGAACGCCCTGTTCCGCTCATCGGTCAGGGTGGTTTGCACCTGTCCGTTTTCGTCCAGATACATATTGTAGTCGTTTGCCACCAGCCCAAAGGCATGGCCCAGGAATTTCAGATCCCACATGGTCAGGAAGGTAAGCGGAATCTCGTCCGCCTTGCCATTCACATTGGGGTCGCCGGTCTTAAAGGCCCGCAGAACCTCCGTCAGCTCCTGGGCGGTGGTGGGCATGTCCAGCTTCAGGCTGGTCAGCCATTGCTGGTTAATCCACATGGCGTTGTTGTTCTGCAGCTGGTTGATGTAGGGCAGCGCAGGAATTTCCCCGGTGGGCAGGGTGATGGCCTTCTCCCATTCCGGGTGTTCCTTCAACAGGGCGGAAAGGTTGGGCGCATACGCCTGCAGGTAAGGCTTCAGGTCGATAATCTTCCCCGCCGCCAGCCATTCCTGCATTTCCTGGGTGTTCAGGCCGGCCTTGAAAAGCACATCCGGCATCTCCGCCTCGCCGGAAAAATAAGCTGCCTTGGCGTTCAGCCAAGCATCATAGTCCGTCACCTGCTGAAAGGTAAAGTGCAGGCCGGTCTTGTCTTCCATCCGCTGAAAGAAAAGGTTGGTATTCCAGTCGTGATTCGAGCCATCACTGTCAAAGCCAGCCATGGTATAGCTGCCCTCCGCCGCGGCACAGGACAGGAGCAGCACCAGCGCCAGCAGGCAGGCAAACGCTTTGCGCACAGGCATTCCTCCTTGGTGGGATTTTTCTTTATTATAGTCCTTTTTCGCCGTTTTGAACAGCCCTATTCAGGAAAATTCCCATCATCCCCAGCAAATTCATGGACGCAAGCAGCCAATCCCGGGCAGGCTATCCACCAGGAGGGATGAACATGCAGGCCAAAAGGCAGATGGTGAAACGTTGCATACTGATTGCCGCCATTGTGGCAGCGCTGGCACTGCTGGCCTTTGCCTACAGCGCCTTTGGCGTATCCTCCTGGCAGCGGCTGGATGCCAACCGGCTGACCAGCCTGGCACAGACCGGTGCCATCCTGGATAAGGACGGTGCCTACGTTACCAGCCTGGTGGGCACGGAGAACCGCACCGTCATTCCCATGGACAGCCTGCCTGCCCATGTGGTAAACGCCTTTCTGGCAGCGGAGGATTTGCGGTTTTACAAGCATCCCGGCTTCGACCTGACGCGCATCTTCGGCGCGGTGGTCAGCAACCTGCGCACCGGCGGTTACAGCCAGGGTGCCAGCACCATCACCCAGCAGCTGGTGAAGCTCTCCCACCTGTCCAGCCAGAAGACCATCGCCAGAAAGCTGGAGGAAATCTGGCTGGCTGTGCAGATGGAGCAGCAGTTTGAGAAGGACGAAATTCTGGAAATGTACCTGAACTATATCTACTTTGGTCAGGGTGCCTACGGCATTCAGGCCGCTGCCCAGGTGACCTTCGGGGTGGATGCCGCCGCCCTGTCCCCTGCCCAGGCCGCAGCGCTGGCAGCCGCCATCAAGGCGCCCTCCGCCTACAGCCTGCTCTCCAACCCGGATGCCAATGCGGAGCGCCGCGCTTACATCCTGTCCACCATGCAGGCCCAGGGCATGCTGACGGAGGCCCAGTACGCCGCCGCCACGGAGGAAGTGCTTACCCCCGTGGAGGGCGCTGCCTCCGCCACGGCCTATGGCTGGTTTGTGGATGCGGTGCTGGAGGAGGCCGAGCTGCAGCTGGACGTAACCGCTGAAACCCTGCTGGCTGGCGGCTATCGCATAACCACCACCCTGGATGCCGCCATGCAGGCCACCCTGGAGGAGCAGTTCACCAAGGATGTATTTCCCGCCAATGCCAGGGACGGCACACCCGTCCAGGCCGCAGCCGCCTGTGTGGACACGCAAACCGGCGCCGTGCGTGCTGTGGTGGGCGGCAGGGAATACACCACCCGCCGCGGGCTGAACAGGGCCACCCAGCTCCGCCGCCAGCCCGGCTCCGCCCTGAAGCCGCTGGCCGTGTATGCACCCGCCATGGAGTACGCCGGGTGGACCACCGCCAGCGTTGTGCTGGACGAGCCAACGGACTTCAACGGCTACAAGCCCAGAAACGCCGGCAATGCTTACTATGGCTATGTCACCATCCGCCAGGCCCTGAAAAACAGCCTGAACATTCCCGCTGTAAAAGTCATGCAGGCCGTGGGCGTGGACAGCTGCCGCCGATACCTGCAAAGCGTGGGCATCCCCCTGGACAGCCGGGACTGCAACCTGTCCCTGGCCCTGGGCAGCATGACCTACGGCACATCGCCTGTGCAGATGGCGGCGGCGTATATCCCCTTTGCCAATGGCGGTACCTACTATGCGCCCTATTTTATCCAGCGCATTACCGACCTGAACGGCAGGCTGGTCTACCAGCACACGGACAGCGGCAACCAGGTGCTTTCACCCCAGAATGCCTACCTGATGACCAGCCTGCTGAAAACCGTGGTAACCTCCGGCACGGGCACCCGGCTGAAAAGCGCCGGTACACCTGTGGCCGGCAAGACTGGCACCGTGAACATGACCGGCACCGGCAACCGGGACGCCTGGATGAGCGCCTACACGCCTGCCCTGTCCGTCACCGTGTGGATGGGATTTGACCAGCCGGACAGCACCCACCGCCTGTCCAACAGCGTCAGCGGCGGCACCAATCCCGCAACCCTCACCCGGAACTTCCTCAAGGCCTATTACGCAGGCAGGAGCACCCCGGACTTTGACCAGCCCAGCGGCATTGTGTCCCTGGAGATTGACAAAAAGGCCATTGAGTGGAAGGGTGAAGCCATGCTGGCCTCCTCCCTGACCCCCAAGGCCTACCGCACCACGGAGCTTTTCGCTGCCGGCAACCAGCCCACCAGGAAGAGCGATGTGTGGACAGCGCCTGCCGCCGCCCGTTCCTTCTACGTCACCCATGACGACAGCGGCCTGCCGCTGCTGGTCATCGAGCCTTCCTCCGCCGCCATCTATCGCGTGCAGCGGGACGCCGTGGGCGAGAGCTTCATCCTCACCGAGCTACGGGGCACACCGGGCCAAACTCTGTACTATACCGATACCAAAGCCCGGGCAGGCGTTACCTACACCTATCGGGTCATCCCCGTCCACGCGGAGCTGCTGGACAACGGCATCCTGCTGGAGGGCGTGCAAAGCGTGCAGGTTGCCCGGGTGAAGGACGCCACCAGCCTTGGGCGCTGGCTGAAGAACCTGTTTGGTCGCGAGGAAAGCGCGGATGCAGGCGATGCGCCTGCCTCCCTGTTCAGCCCATGAAAAAAGGCCTGTCCGCAAATGGACAGGCCTGAATGTTGTGCTTACTTCTTCCGGCGCAGGAAGGCGGGAATGCCGCGCTGATCCTGCTCCATGGCAGAGGGCTGTGCAGGCTGCTGGGGTGCAACAGGCTGCAGAGGCATGGTGTTGCCCGCCACGGTCTGCGTCTGGGCGCCAAAGGCCGGGGTGTAGGGCTGCTGGGGCTGATTGCCAAACAGCTGGCTGGTGCCGTAGGCAGGCTGAGCGCTCTGCTGGGGCGCAGGCTGCTGGGGCTGATAGCCGCCGCCAAAGTTCTGCTGAGGCTGGAAACCGCCAACGGCAGGCACACCCATGGCAGGCCGGGCAGGGGTATAGCTGGGCTGCGCCGCCTCGGTATAGGCAGCGGCCTCGTCATACTCGCCGGAGGCAGCAGGGGTCGCAGGCCGGGCAGGCGCGGTGGTGAAGCTGCCAAAGCTGGTGCCGCTGGTGCCGGAGCCAAACAGACGCTCCTTCTCAATTTCGCGAGGCTTCCGGGCAGGCTCCTTGGGCGGGAACGGCGTCTTTTCAAAGCCGGTGGCAATCACGGTGATGCGCACCTCGTCGCCCATGGTTTCATCAATGCCGGCGCCGAAGATGATGTTGGCCTCCGGGTCAGCGGCCTGCATCACCAGGTTCGCCGCCTCGTTAATGTCCACAATGGAAATATCCGGGCCACCGGTGATGTTGATCAGCACCGCGCGAGCGCCATCGATATTGGTCTCCAGCAGCGGGCTGGAAATGGCATTCTTGGCGGCCTCCACCATGCGGCTTTCGCCCTTGCCGGTGCCAATGCCCATGTGGGCCATGCCGCCGGACTCCATCACGGTCTTCACGTCTGCAAAGTCCAGGTTGATCAGCGCGGGCACGGCAATCAGGTCGCTGATGCCCTGAATACCCTGGCGCAGCACATCATCCGCAATGCGGAAGGCCTCCAGCATGGTGGTACCCTTGCTGACCACCTGCAGCAGACGGTCGTTGGGAATCACCACCAGGGTGTCCACCCGCTGCTTCAGGTCGGCAATGCCCATTTCGGCATTCTTCATGCGCTGCTTGCCCTCAAAGGCAAAAGGCTTGGTGACCACGGAAATGGTCAGCGCGCCAAGGTCCCGGGCAACCTCCGCCACGATGGGTGCAGCGCCGGTGCCGGTGCCGCCGCCCATGCCGGCGGTAACGAATACCAGGTCAGCGCCTGCCAGCGCCTGGGCAATTTCCTCCCGGCTTTCCTCGGCAGCGCGGCGGCCCACCTCGGGCACGGCGCCTGCGCCCAGGCCCTTGGTCATCTTTTCGCCAATCTGAATCTTGGTCTGTGCGCCGGAAAGGGCCAGTGCCTGGCGATCCGTGTTAATGGCAATAAATTCCACACCCCGCAGCCCGGCATCCACCATGCGGTTCACGGCATTGTTGCCGCCGCCGCCGCAGCCGACCACCTTAATAGAAGCAAAACTGCTGGTGTCAACGTCATTCTGGAACTCGATCACTTTGCATCCTCCTGACATATTTTGCATTTGTCCGGCCATTCGGCGCGCTAATCAGCCGCCCAGCAGGCTACGGAAGAAATCCTTCACCGCGCCGCCAACGCCGGCGGACGGCTGGTGTTGCTGTTCAATGGTATCGATGATCAAATCCATCAGCCCCAGGGTGCTGGAATAGGCATGGCTGTTCATCTTGGTGGTGCGCTTGGGCACATCCCGCACAGGGCGGCCCAGCTTGTTGGAAAGGTAGTCCTTGCCGCCCCGGTTGAAGCTCAGTCCGCCACCGGTCAGGTAGATGTTGGACCAGTTGCCCAGCTTGATGCCGCTGTCGTCCAGGGCCTTTTGAATTTCCTCGGCAATCTCGTCCACCCGGGCCGTAATAACCTCCGTCACCTGCTCCCTGGTGAAGGAGCGCGGCTTTTGCCCGTCCACACCGGGAAGGTCGTAGGTTTCGCCGGGGGTGCCCATGCCGTACACATAGGGCCGCTTGATTTTCTCCTCGGCCTCCTTCAGGGAGATGTCCAGGCCGATAGCCAGGTCGGCAGCAATGTTCCCGCCGCCAATCTCGATGGTCTTGTGGAAAATCAGCGCATCGCCTTCCACCGCCATAACCTCTGTATTCAGGTAGCCGATGTCAATCAGCACGGCAGTGCGATCCCTGTCCTCCTCAGGCAGGTAGAGCATGGCCTCGCCCGCAGGCGTGGAGTAGAATCCGCTGGCGGTAACACCCAGGTCAGCCAGGCGGTTGTTCACCTCATCCACGAAGAACTGGTTGGCTACCACAAAGGAAATCATGGCACTCAGGCTGCGACCCTTCATGCCCACGGGCTCCAGGGTTTTCTTTCCATCGTCCACCATAAACCAGGCGGGACTGGAATGCACCACAATGCCGGGCAGGGAGCCAAGGTTATCCGTAGCGGTGCGGAAAATGGCCTTCACGTCGGAGGCGGTAACCCGGGGATCCGTGCCGCCCAGGTCCACCCGGGCCTCCGTGGCATACACCCTGGTGAAGGCACCAGGCACGCCCACGTTGATCTCGCGAATCTTGCGGTGGCTCTGCTTTTCCGCCTCGCTGATGGATTGGCGGATCTGCTCGTCCAGGCCTCCAGGGTTGTTCCAGCCATCCTCCAGGTATCCATCATAGGCCGCAATGCCTGCGCCCACGATGTCGCAGCGCTGACTGCCGCTGTTTTCAGCGACCAGGGTAACGATTTTGCTCGTCCCGAAATCAATGGCCGCTACCGTGGTTTTCATAGGTCACTCATACCCCCTGCACCCTGCGGTGCACCCATGCCCTATCCGCAGGTTCATCTTTTAGGGAACGCACCTGCCACTTCCTTCCGGATGGAGGCACACTACCACTTATCCAATATACCATCTTCTATTATAATCACATTTCCCGCTGAATGCAAGTGTTTTCCATTGCAAACGGGCAATAAACTTGCATTTTTCCGTCGCAGAAGGGAAAAAATGATCAGCTTTCGGGAATATAGGTGGGATACCTGGGCGTGCTGACGTCCACCGTACCGCCGGAATATCCATCCAGGCGGAGCCTTTCCATGGTCAGCAGCATGGCACGGAGCCGGGCATGCAGGCTGTCCGCCGGGCCCAGGCGCACGGTGAAACCGTCCCTTGACACCATAAACAGGTTGTCCATGTTGGACAAATCCAATTCCTTCATCTGTGCCAGGCCGGACATGGCCTTCAGTTCAATCATGATTTCCGTCATGGTCAGCAGCTGCTGGCTGTTGTTCATGCCCAGGGTGGCGCCCACGCGGCAGTTGTGAATGTCCAGGCCCTTCACCAGGAGAAGGCCGTTCTCCCCTTCCGTGTCCAGGGATTCCTCCAGCACCATACCCCGGTTGTCCATGGTGTAGAGGATACCGCAGTACTTCACCGCCGCGGCGGGAGAGCGTTCCTTCACCTGAAGCACCACCTTGTCCGGCAGCTGCTTGTCCACGCAGACGAAGGAAAGGTAGCGGTTCCGCTGGATGTTTTTTTCCACCTGGTCATCATCGATGGCGAAGGTGTTCATGCCCAGGCTCAGGCCGGAAAGCTCTATCACCTGCTGGGACGGGAGCGTCACGTTGCCCTGCACGGTAATGCTCCGCACCTGGAACACCGCGCCGTACACCAGCACGCCAACACCCACCAGCACCACCAAAATCAGCACCACCCAGCGGAGGGTGTGTCCCTCCGCCCTGGGGGATGCAGGCGCGGTGCCGCCGGGCACCTGCTGCCAGAAGCGATCCTCCCTGTTGTACAGGTGATCGCTCCGCTGGTCCCGCAGCTCCGGCGCCTCCGGCGGCTCGTCAAAGGGGTCGGCAGAGGCATCCGCCCAAGGGTTGCTGGGCATGGGCGCGGCGCTCTGCTGCCGGGGCGGATAACCCGTCCAGGGCTGCTGACACCCCTGGGGATAGGGCTGGCGCACCCGGCCTTCCTCATCCAGGCGTTCGGCGGGCCGCCTGCCGCCGGGGTTCATCTGCCAGTTTGGCTCCATAAGGCCTGCCTCCTTGGTTACACTTGTATTCTGCGTATCTTTGCGCCCAGGGCGGATAGCTGGTTTTCCAGGTGATCGTACCCGCGGTCCACCAGCCCGGCCTGATCCACCTGGGTCACGCCCCCGGCCTTCAGCGCCGCCAGCACCAGGGCCGCGCCGCCCCGCAAATCCCTTGCGGTCACACGGGCGCCATAGAGCTTCTCCACGCCCTGCACCACGGCTGTGCGCCCGCTGCACAGGATGCGCGCACCCATGCGGTTCAGGTCACCGGCGTGGGTGAAGCGGTTCTCAAACACGTTTTCCATAATGACCCCCGTACCCTGGGCCACGGAGAGCAGCGCCAGCATCTGCACCTGCATATCCGTGGGAAAGCCCGGATGCGGCTGGGTCTGCAGCTGGGCGAAGGCGGTCAGCCGCTGGGGCGCTAGCAGGTGCAGGGTGTCCGCGCCCTCGTGAATGGTGCAGCCCATTTCCCGCAGCT
>CAYLIC010000041.1:0-17644 GCA_964383815.1 uncultured Faecalibacterium sp.
CTTTTTCGACACGCAGGAATCCCTCTTTCTGTATTGGAAGAGGGATTTTCCTTTGCAGGGGTCACGCCGCGCAAAGGGCGCGGCGCGACGCGGGAAAGAAACGCTCCACCTCATCCGGCCCGTTGGGCATCCTTCCCTCAGGGGGAAGGCTCGTGCATCTCTCCGTCACCCTGCGTCCGTCGCCCTGGAGGCGGACTTTTGTCGGGGGCGCAAATTCTTGTAAACCTCTTGCCAATCCGCACAAAAACGTATACAATAGATGTACTGATATTTCACCCTCAAGGAGGTTTTCATCGATGAAGGACATTCTGAATGCCGCCAAGGACAAGATGGGCAAGTCCTGCGCCGTTTATCAGCGCGATATGCAGACCCTGCGGGCCGGCCGGGCCAATCCTCAGCTGCTGGATCGCATCACCGTGGACTACTATGGCACGCCCACGCCCATTAACCAGGTGGGCAATGTGTCCTCCCCCGAGCCCCGGATGCTGGTTATCTCCCCCTGGGAGTCCAGCATGATCAAGGAGATTGAGAAGGCCATCCAGAAAAGCGACCTGGGCCTGAATCCCTCCAACGATGGCAAGATTATCCGCCTGGTTTTCCCCGAGCTGAACGAGGAGCGCCGCAAGGAGCTGACCAAGGTGGCCCGCAAGGGTGCCGAGGAGGCCAAGGTGGCCATCCGCGCCATCCGCCGGGACGCCATTGAGCAGATTAAGAAGCTGAAGAAGGACTCCGTGATTACCGAGGACGACCAGCGCAAGGGTGAGGAAGAGGCCCAGAAGCTGACCGACAAGGCCATTAAGGATGTGGACGCCATCTGCGCTGCCAAGGAAAAGGAGATTATGGAGATTTGACCCAGCCTGCCACCCTGCTGGGCATGCCGCTTGATACCGCGCTTGCCCAGGCCAAGGCCCTGGGCCTGCCCGGGCCTGCCATCATCACCACTGCAGCCCCAAAGGGCCAGCGTACCGGCGGCACCCTCCGCGTTCTTCGTGTGCGCGAAAACGAATGGGTTGTTGCCGCCTTTATGGATGGCGCACCCGCCGAATAACTGACGATGCGTAGGTTCCCAGCGGAACTTGCGCATTTGTCATTCAAATGAGGAATATGAACTGTATGTGGACTTTTGCCAGGCACAAGCCACCCAAGGCCCGGGAGGATTTCAGCAAGCTGCCGCGCCATGTGGCCATCATCATGGATGGCAACGGGCGCTGGGCCAGAAAGCACAAGCTGACCGTGGCCATGGGTCACCGCCAGGGCACGGAAACCCTGCGGGAGATTATCCGCCACACGGACGACCTGGGCATTGAGGCCCTGAGCATTTATGCCTTCTCCACCGAGAACTGGAACCGCTCCCGGGAGGAGGTTGCCGCCCTGATGCAGCTGATTCTGGATTTCTTCGCCTCCGAGATTGATGAATTGGACGCCAAGAACGTTCGCATCCTGATTCTGGGCGACAAGGCTCCCCTGCCTGACAAGCAGCGGGAGGTGCTGCTCCAGGCCGAGGAGCGCACCGCCGGCAACACGGGCCTGCGGCTGAACATTGCCCTGAACTACGGTGGCCGGGCAGAGCTGGCCCGCGCCGCCCGGGAGCTGGCGCTGCTGGTGCACTCCGGGCAGATCACCCCGGAGGATATTACCGAGGCGCGCCTGGCGGAGCACCTGTACACCCGCGGCCAGCCGGATGTGGATTTGCTCATCCGCACCAGCGGCGAAATGCGGCTGTCCAACTTTCTTCTCTACCAATGCGCCTACGCGGAGTTCCTTTTCCCCACGGTGCTCTGGCCGGACTTCTCCCTTCAGGATTACGACCAGGCGCTTCTTGCCTATGGCGGGCGGGAGCGGCGCTTTGGCGGCAGGCTGAAATAACCCCCTTTGGCTACGATGAAAGACGAGGCATACCATGAAACAGCGAGTGATTACCGGCAGTTTGCTTATCCTTCTCCTCTCCGTGCTGATGTATTTCGGCGGCGCGGTGCTCAGCGTTGCGGCGTTTATCTGCATCTGCTTTGCGGTGTATGAGGAATATCACGCCCTGGCGCTGAAGGGTCACAGGCCCGTGTCCTGGCCCACCTGGGCCGGGCTGGCCCTGTGCCTCCCCCTTACGCTGATTTTTGATAACAAGGTCATTATTCCCATGCTCATTGCCGTGTGCATGGTAACGGGGGCCATTGTCATGTTCCGCTCCGAGCCGCACCTGGAGGATATTCTCGTCAGCGTAATGCCGCTGACCACCATTGTGCTGCCGGGCATGTGCCTCATTGCGCTGGCGCTGGCGCAGCCCAAGGCCCTGTCCCTGGTGATGCTGTCCATGATGTTTGTGATTCCTGTCCTGGGTGACACCATGGCCTTTCTGGTGGGCAGCCGCGTGGGCGGGCCCAAGTTCTGCCCGGCTGTCAGCCCCAATAAGACCATTTCCGGCGCCATTGCCGGGCTGGTGGGCAGCCTGCTGGGCAGCCTGCTGGTGTATGGCGTGGCCCGGCTGTGCTGCTCCCCGGAAACCTGCGCCCACCTCCCCGGCCTGGCGGCACACATGGTGCTGGGCATTCTGGGCGGCGCCGCAGGCCAGCTGGGCGACCTGTTTGCCTCCCTCATCAAGCGCCACTGCGGCATGAAGGATTTCTCCAACCTGTTCCCCGGTCACGGCGGCATGCTGGACCGCATGGACTCCATTCTCTTCATGGCCCTCGTCATGTTCTGCTACTATCTCTTCATCACCCCGTGACCAGCGGCCTGCACCCTGCAACACATCCCCCTTTCCGGAGGTTCACGCCATGCAAACCATCAACATCCTTGGCTCCACCGGCTCCATTGGCACCCAGGCGCTGCAGCTGGTGCGCCTGCACCCGGAGGCATTCACCGTCCGGGCGCTGACGGCCCACAGCAATGCCCGGCTCCTGTTTGAGCAGGTGCGGGAGTTCCGCCCGGTGATGGCAGGCCTGACCAAGCCGATTCCCATGGACGATATTCCTGCCGACCTGCGCTTTTGCCGCTGGGTTATGGGCAGGGAGGCCCTGCATGCCGCTGCCGCTGAGGTGGAGGCCGACCAGGTGCTGGTGAGCATTGTGGGCATTGCCGGACTGCAAAGCGTGATGGACGCCCTTTCCGCCGGGCGCCAGGTGCTGCTGGCCAACAAGGAGGCCCTGGTGACCGGCGGGCATTTGGTGATGGATGCAGCAAGGCGCGTGGGCAAGCCGCTTCTGCCTGTGGACAGTGAGCACAGCGCCATTTTCCAGTGCCTGCAGGGTGCAGCGGGCAATCAGCCCGTAAAGCTGCTGCTAACGGCCTCCGGCGGGCCTTTCCGCACCTGGAGCAAGGAACGCATGGCAAGGGCCACCCGGGCCCAGGCCCTGAACCACCCCAACTGGAGCATGGGCGCGAAGATTACCATCGATTCTGCCAGTATGTTCAACAAGGCCCTAGAGATTATCGAGGCCCGCTGGCTGTTTGACATGCAGCCGGAGAACATTCAGGTGGTGGTGCACCCCCAGTCCATCGTTCACTCGGCGGTGGAGTTTGCCGATGGGGCGGTGCTTGCCCAGCTGGGCGTGCCGGACATGCGGGTGCCCATCCAGTACGCCATGAGCTACCCACGCCGCCTGCCCACCGGCTCCAGGCCGCTGGATTTGTTCTCCCTGGGTCAGCTGACCTTTGAGCCGGGGGATCCGGTGCGCTTCCCCGCCCTGCGGCTGGCAGGAGCGTGCCTGCATGCCGGCGGCGCGGCCTGCACCGTGCTCAACGGCGCCAACGAGGCCGCTGTGGCTGCCTTCCTGCGGGAGGAGATTCCCTTTGGCGCCATTTCCACCCTGGTGGAGGGTGCCCTGGATAAGCTGGGAAATCTGCCCGCCAACAGCCTGGACGACATTTTCGCAGCCGATGCAGCTGCCCGGGCCGCCGTGGCCCAGCTGCTGCCCACCCTGCGATAACGAAAGGATTGCCATGTATATCATCATTGCGCTATTGCTGCTGGGCATTCTGGTTACCGTGCACGAGGGCGGGCATTTCCTTGCCGCCCGGCTGACGGGCATCCCCGTTTCCGAGTTTGCCATTGGCATGGGCCCCAAGCTCCTGGGCTGGCACAGCAGAAAGCACGGCACACAGTTCTCCCTGCGGCTGATTCCCGTGGGCGGCTACTGCGCCTTTGTGGGTGAGGACGATGTGGACGGCAGCCACATGAGCCAGGAATCCGCCTTCAACAACCAGCCCGTATGGAAGCGCCTGCTGACGGTGTTCTCCGGCCCGCTGATGAACTTCATCCTGGCCTTTGTGGTGTCGGTGTTCTTCCTGTGGATTGGGGGCATTGTGACCCGGACGGACCACATCGACCACTTTATCCAGGTTTCCGCCGCCGGCCCGGCATACTCCGCAGGCCTCCAGGATGGCGATGTGATTGCCTCCGTCAACGGTGTGAACACCCTGGATGGCACCACGGACACCCTGATCAACGCCATTGGCAGTTATCAGGCCGGTGATGCACCCCTGCACATGACCATCCTCCGGGGGGAGGACACCTTTGAAGCCGACCTGACACCCTTCTGGGATGAGGAGGAAGGCCGGTACCGCATTGGCATAACCATCCAGGGCTATTACCGGGTGGAAAAGCTGCCCTGCACCCTGGGTGAGGCGCTTTCCTTCTCCTGGGACTACTGCGTGAACGCCAGCGGCGCCATTGTCAGCTCCCTGAAAGGGCTCATCACCACCGGGGAAGGTCTGGATCAGGTGAGCGGACCGGTGGGCATTGTCAGCATGGTTTCTGCCGAGGTGGAAACAGGCGGCCTGAGCGCCTTCATCAACCTGCTGGTGTTTATCTCCATCAACCTGGGCACGATGAACCTGCTGCCCATTCCCGGGCTGGACGGCTCCCGCCTGGTGTTCCTCATCATTGAGGCCATCTTCCGCAAGCCCGTTCCGCCCCGGAAGGAGGCCATGGTGCACCTGATTGGCATGGGTGTGCTGATGCTGCTGATGGTGGTGCTGGTGTTTAAGGATGTTGCACAGCTGCTGCAATAAAGCAAGGAGGAATTTCCCATGTGCAAGCACGGCTTCAACCCCTATCTTCCCTCCTGGGAGTACATCCCGGACGGCGAACCCTATGTGTTTGGCGACAGGGTGTATGTGTATGGCTCCCACGATTTTTTCAACGGCTATGTGTTCTGCATGGGGGACTATGTGTGCTGGTCTGCCCCGGTGGATAACCTGGCGGACTGGCGGTATGAGGGCGTTATCTACCCCCGGAATGCCGACCCCATGAACCAGGACGGCGAAATGTGCCTCTACGCCCCGGATGTTACCGTGGGCCCGGATGGACGCTATTACCTGTACTATGTGCTGGATCACCTGGACATTGTGTCCGTTGCCGTGTGCGATACACCTGCGGGCCGGTATGAATTTCACGGCTACGTTCATGACAAGGATGGCACCCTGCTGGGCCGCCGCCCGGGGGACGAGCCCCAGTTTGACCCCGGTGTGCTGACGGAGGGCAGCACCACCTACCTTTACACCGGCTTCTGCCCCCGTGGGGACAAGGGCCGGCATGGTGCCATGCTGTCCGTTCTGGGGCCGGACATGCTGACCATTCAGGAGGAGCTGCGCTTTGTGGTGCCGGGCGTGGAGTACGCCAATGGCACGGACTTTGAGGGTCACGCCATTTTCGAGGCACCCTCCATCCGCAAGCGCGGGGACACCTATTACTTCATCTATTCCTCCACCGCCATGCACGAATTGTGCTACGCCACCAGCAAGAACCCCCGTGGGCCGTTCCGGTATGGGGGCGTCATCGTCAGCAACTGTGACCTGCATGTGGGCCGCGAACCGGACCTGCCCAAGGCCTACGGCGGCAACAACCACGGCAGCATGGTGGAGATTGCAGGCCAGTGGTACATCTTCTACCACCGGCACACCAACGCCAGCTGGTACAGCCGGCAAGGCTGCCTGGAGCCGATTCACTTCCTGGCGGATGGCAGCATACCCCAGGTGGAGATAACCTCCTGCGGGCCCAACGGCGGGCCGCTGCCCGGCATGGGGGAATACCCGGCCTACATCGCCTGCCACCTGTACGATGAACCCCGGCACATGATGAGCGGCACGCCCGGCGCGGCCTACATCACCCAGGATGGCAAGGACGGGGATGAGATACCCGCCCACATTGCCAACATTCACAACGGCACGGTGATGGGCTTCAAGTCCTTTGTGTTCAGCCAGGCCGGCAGCATCACGCTGACGGTGCGCGGCTATGGCATTGGCGGATGCATCTGCGTCCGCACATCACCGGATGGGGAAATCCTGGCCCGGATTCCGCTGCAAAACACCAACCTGTGGCACGAATACACCGCGCCGGTGTGCTTCCCCCAGGGTCAGCACCCCCTGTACCTGACCTACGAGGGCGGCGGCTCCGCCATGCTGAAGTCCTTCAGGTTTGCATAAAAAATGCGCCTTGCTGCATCAATCGGCAAGGCGCATCATTGTATCTAAAAAGCGGCAACGCCGGAAATGCCACGCGATCTCCTCATCTTTTTCGGCCCGGGGCCTTTCATCTCCGCGCATTTCGGTGCACGGTTTTCCAATGAATCCGGCGAAATATAGCAACTGTTGTCCGCAAAGTCAACCCTTTTGCCATTTTCTTTCGAGGGCGAATGTGCTACAATGGTTGCACCTGCAACGAAAGGAAGGATACCCATGTCCAAGCTCGTTTTCAGCCTGCTGTCCCTGCTGCTGGCAAGCGCCCTGCTCACCGGCGCCGTGGCGGAGGAAACCGTTTTCACCCAGGAGATGGTGGAGCGCTCGCTGTTCTCCGTGGGCAACACCCAGCGCCTGCACCGGGCCATTGACAAGGCTCGCAACGGCGAGAAGGTATCCATTGTCTACCTGGGCGGCTCCATCACGGAGGGTGCCTTGGCTGTCCCCCAGGCAACCAGCTGCTATGCCTATCGCTCCGCCCAGCTCTTTGCCAAGAAATATATGAAGGATCCTTCCCAGCTGGCATACCACAACGCAGGCATTTCCGGCACGCCGTCCCTGCTGGGCATCACCCGCTGCCAGCAGGATGTGCTGTCCCACGCGCCGGACATTGTTTTTGTGGAGTTTGCCGTGAACGACAGCACCGACGATACCAGCCGCATGGTGTATGAATCCCTGGTGCGCAAGCTGCTGCAAAGCGAAACCCAGCCTGCGGTGGTGCTGGTCATCACCCTGATGAACAGCGGCTATTCCGCCCATGTGCACATGAAGCAGGTTGGCAAGCACTACGGCCTTGGTGTGGTGTCTGTATACGATGCGGTGCAACCACAGATTGACGCCGGGAAGATGCAGTGGAGCGACTACTCCAGCGACTATGCTCACCCCACCACCGAGGGCCACGCCTTCATTGCGGAGCTGATTGGCCACTATTTCGACCAGGCTGCCGCTACCCCCGCGGAGGACTACGCCATCCCGGCTGAGGCCCGCTATGGCAAGGACCTTGAATGCCTGCAAAACCTCCGCACAGGCGATGCCGCCATTATCAGCGAAGGCTCCTTCCCCTTTGGGCCTGCGCGCTGCTACTCCTACACCCAAGGCTGGCGGCACAGCCTGACCGCCACCGAAAACGAACCCCTGGTGCTGGAGCTGAATGCTTCCTGCCTTACCCTGGCCTTCAAGCAGGAGAGGGACACCGCCTGCGGCACAGCCCAGGTGCTGGTGGATGGCCAGGTTGCTGCCACGCTGCCCGGCTATGCCGAAACCGCCTGGGGTAACGTGGTGACCCAGCTGGTTCCCCTGGGGGACAGCGGCAGCCACCGCATTGAGCTCCGCATGGCCCCCGGCGACGAGGGCAAGCGCTTCACCCTGCTGGATGTGGGTTTTGCACAATAAGCGCAGGCATCCCACGCAGGCCTCCTGTTGGCGCACCTGTTCATCTGTGATTTGGCGCAGATGGCGGCGGCACAGGGCTCTCCAGGCGGCGCACACGCAGCAGGTTTCCTTCCCTGTCGGTAATAATGCGCACGCCGCAGGGTGACACATGCCGCTCCACGCCGTCCACCAGCACCCGGGCCTGGCGCCCATCGCTTTCAATGGCGTAGCACCTGTCGCCCCACTGCTGCCGGCAGGTGAAGGCCTGCCCGCTGCCCAGGCTGAACCACATTTCCCCCATCTGCATGGTGATGCCCCAAATATGGGCCATGTACTCCAGCACAGCCAGCAGGGTTGGGCCGTAGCTATCCTGAATGGGGTCGCTGCTGCCCGGCGGCACGGGCGCCTTGGTGATGGTGGACACCCGGCTGGGCGCGCCGGTGAAGGGATCGAACTGCTGGGTGAAGGCATACCCACCGCGGATAACCGCCTCCATCAGCCGTTGGCCCAGGGCGGTTACCACCGGCTCGTAGCCATAGCGCTCCAAGGCCAGAATGGCCCGCTGGTAGGTCAGACCCTGGCACTGCCCGCTCCAGTTGTTTTCCGGCGCGTTGCGGAAGGCCGGGTCATTCACCGCCACAGAGGGCAGCGGCAGCGCCGTCCAGAACTCCGCCGGGTTCAGCAGGTGCTGCTGGACAAACCTGTCTGCCATGGGCTGGGACAGGGCGCCCCAGTGCATGCAGCGCAGGGTGTTATGGGCCAGGATGGGAATGGTGTTTCCGCGGCAATCCCGGTCGAAGCACGCGCCGCGCTCCTCGCTCCACAACCGGGTGCGGAGGGCAGCGGCAATCCTTTCAGCCCGGGCCCGCCACCAGGCCTCCCGCCCATCTCCGCGAATGCGGCTGATCCTGGCCAGGGTGTCCCTGGCGGCGTAGGCATAGGAGGTAACATCCATGGAGGCCATGGGCACCACGGTGCTGCCCGCAGGCGGTGTATCTGTTTCGCAGTAGTTGGGCGCATCGCCATAGCGGATGGCATTGTCCTCCCCGGTGTCGTACACGCAGAAGGATTCCAGAATGCCATCGCCGTCCGTGTCCCGGGTGCGGCACAGATAGCCGTCAAACCGCTCCAGGGCCGTTGCCAGTTCATCCAGATACGCTCTGTCCTCCCCGGCCCAGTAGTACATGTTCAGTGCAGGCCATGGAAAGCAAAAGCCTTGCAGCTTGTTGAACTGGGGCTCCACCGTACCATCCTCCAGGCACTGGATGGAGCCTGCCAGCCGCCCGTCCTCCCTTTGGGTGCGGATGAACATCAGCTGGTTGTTCATGGCGGCGGTCATGTTGCGCCTGGCATACATTTCGCCGCCCATGGGCTGGGTTTCCAGCCATATCTTTTCGTATCCGCCGCCCTCCACCAGCACCTGGTGAGCGCCAAACATCTGCAAATTGTTAAGGCATCTGGCGCAGGCGGTGTTGTACAGGCGCTGGTGGGCAGCGCTGTCAATGGAAAAGTGCACGCTGGTTGCGGGGTATTTCATGGGCGTATCCTTTCAAAAAATGCGCATCCCGGAAAAGGATGCGCACATGTTATTTCAGAGAACTTCTTCTGTTTCGGCATCGAAGAGATACACGCTGTCAGCCGGAATGGAGAAGGTGACCACCGTGTCCATGGCGGGAATTTCGTGGGGCGCGGCCTTCAGGATGGCCTTGTCCTCCGCCACATCCACATACACGTTGGCATTGTCGCCCAGCATTTCGGTCAGCTCCACCGTGCCGGTGAGGGTGTAGGCACCCTCCTGCTTGCCCAGGCTCACCGCCTCGGGCCGGAAGCCGAACACAATGTTCCTGCCCTCATACCCGGCGGCCTTGTCGCCCAGCCTGGCCTTCAGGTCAAGGACGGCTTCCCCGATGGTGATGCAGCCCTTTTCCACCTTCCTGGTGATGAAGTTCATGGGCGGCTCGCCAATGAATCCTGCCACAAACATGTTTGCCGGGTGGAAGTAGACCTCCCTGGGCGTGCCCACCTGTTGCACATAGCCGTTCTTCATCACCACAATGCGGTCAGCCATGGTCATGGCCTCTGTCTGGTCGTGGGTCACATAGATGGTGGTGGCGCCGGTTTCCCGGTGGATCTGGGTGATTTCGGAGCGCATGGTTACGCGCTGCTTGGCATCCAGGTTGGACAGGGGCTCGTCCATCAGGAAGATGCCCACCTTGCGGATGATGGAGCGGCCCACAGCCACGCGCTGCCGCTGCCCGCCGGACAGGGCACGGGGCATGCGGTCCAGGTAATCGGTCAGGCCGAGAATCCTGGCGGTTTTCTGCACCCGCTCCTCAATCACATCCTCGTCCACGCCCTGCAGGTTCAGGCCGAAGGCCAGGTTGTCATACACGGTCATGTTGGGATAAAGCGCATAGCTCTGGAATACCATGGCAATCTCCCGCTCACGGGGGCTCCACTGGTTTGCCAGCTTACCATCGATGAGAAACTCACCCTTGCTGATGTCCTCCAGGCCGGCAATCATCCGCAGGGTGGTGGATTTGCCGCAGCCGGAAGGCCCGACAAACACGATGAACTCGCCCCGCTCGGCCTCCAGGTTGAAGTCGTGCACGGCATGGAAGCCGTTGGGGTAAATCTTGTTGATGTTCTTCAGCGTAAGGTATGGCATAGCGCTTACTCCTTTACTCGGCAATTTCTGCCGCGGGATAGACAAAACCGACTTGTTTTGGTACAATATCTTTCAACGAGGTGACTGCATGAACGATATTGTTTTCGCCGGAAAGCATGTGCTGACCTACAATGTCAGCCGGCACAGGCACAAAACCTGGGAGCTGATCTACTGCACGGGGGATTCCGGCAGGCTGATCTTCAGCGACAGGGAAATGCCCTATGCGGAAGGGGACATTGTGGTGATTCCCCCGGACATGCCCCATGAGAATGTGAGCAGCAAAGGCTTTACCAACATCCACCTGAATGTGGAAAACGCCACCCTGGCCTTTCGCCAGCCGACCATCGTCCACGATGATGTCAACCGCACCCTGCTGCACCTGTTTGCGGACGCGTACTACCTTTTCTGCGGCGATCCGGAGCGCCGGGCCGCGCTGCTCTCCTCCTATGGAAACCTGATTGTCCGGCACATCAGCCTGAGCCGGGCCACCAGGCCGCGGAACCGCATTGTGGAGGAGATTGAGCAGAGCATTGTGCAAAACTACGCCAACCCCAATTACGAGCTGGACGGGGTGCTGTCCTCCATGCCCTACTGCTACGATTACCTGTGCAGGCTGTTCCGGCAGGAGGTGTGCACCACACCCCACAAATACCTGACCAACCTGCGCCTGCAGGTGGCGGCGGACATGCTGCTCTCCGGCTATGCGGAGGGTGGCATTGCGGAGATTGCCCACATGTGCGGCTTTCGCGATCCGCTGTACTTCTCCCGCCTGTTTAAGAAGCGGTACCAGGTGTCCCCCAGTGCATACAGCCGGCAGAAGGCTCAGCCTGCACCGGAGGACCCGGACAGCCAGAAGATTATGGACTGAGCCTGCGCACCTCCGTGTAGGCCAGCACCAGGGGTGCAACACCCTTGGCATCGTTGCACACCACCGGCTCGGAAATGTAATACTGGTAGGTGCCGTCCCGGCGGCGGTTGTCCTCCGGGCCCAGGCCTGCCACCAGGCAAATGCCGCCCAGGTCAATGCCGTCCTCCCGGAAAGTGAGATACTTGCCCACAATGCCGTCGAAGGTTCTTTTGCCTTGGGCGGCATATTCTTTGGGCAGAATGCCCAGCCGGGCACCCTTCAGCATGGCATAGGCCAGCATGCTGCTGCCGCTGGTTTCCAGGTAGTTGCCTTCCCTGCCGGGCTGGTCAACCACCTGCCAATACATGCCCGTTTGCCCATCGGCATAGGGCAGCACGCCTTCCAGCATTTCCTTCAGAAGGGCAGCGACCTCCGCCCGGGCATCACCCCGGGGGAGAATCTCCGCCAGGTCTGCCAGGGCAATGGCATACCACCCCATGGCCCGCAGCCAGAAGCTCCGGCTCAGGCCGGTATCCTTATCGGCCCAGAAGGCCGTGCGGGATGCATCGTAGCCGTGGTAGTACAGGCGCTTTTCCTCATCAAACATGCGCCGGCGCACGGTGCGCAGCTGGGTGAGCACATCGGTGTAATCACCCTGGCCGAGGTGCTTTTCATACAGCGCGGAGAAAACCTGCGCCATGTAAATGCCGTCTAGCCACACCTGGTTGGGGTAAATGGCCTTGTGCCAGTAGCTGCCCTCATGGGTGCGGGGCTGCTTTTCCAGTGCCTGGTGGAGTTTCTCGGCTGCCAGGCGGTACTTCTCCTTGCCTGTCATGGCGTACAGGGGAAAGAGCACCCGGCCTTCGTTAATATCGTCCAGGGTTTGCTTTTCCGCCGCATAGGTGCGGATGGTGCCATCCGGGCCAATGAAGCTGTCCACAAAGGTTTCTACAAAGGTGGCATAGCGGCTGTCCTGGAGGATGTCCGCCATTTGCAGCAGGGCAGTCAGCATGCAGCCATCGATATAGTTCCAGGAGGCAGGCTTGCCCTGGCGCGCACGCTCGATGTTCCAGGCGGTCTTTTCCGGGGAGGATTGCTCTATCAGCCCCAGAACATAGCTGTCGATCTTCTCATACATACGCAGGCTCACTTCCTTTGCGCATCAGCGATGATCTTCCTGAACGTATTGCGGATGGAAATGCACAGCATGTCCGCCCCGGTGGCCAGCAGGCCAAAGAGAATCGGCTCCACACCGATGACGGGTGCGCTCTCCGCATTGCCATACATGGCGGATATGCCGCCGTTCACCAGGCTGTACACCGTCACCACCAGGAACAGCAGCAGGAAGCCATACACCAGGTTCATCAGGAAGCCTGCCGCGCCACGGCGGGTGACCATCATCCACCTGGCGCTGCCGCCGGGCAGCTTTTCCGTAAAGCGGAGAAAGTGGTTGATGAGCAGGTCTGTCACCATGCCCATGATCACGGCGGCAATGAACAGCATGTCAATCAGGTTGCCCACATACATGCCCAGGCCCATGAACACAAAGAAGCATACCGCGCCATAGAACCAGAACTTGATGAGCAGCACCTTCAGCGCCTCGGGCATGCGCCATTTCACCTTGCCGGAGCGGTACTTTTCCAGCTCCTGCCTGGAGTAGCGCGGCGTGTTTTCCTTGCTGGCGGAAACCAGATCCTCCACGGCGCCGGTGTGCAGGTCGTAATAGTTGATGGATTTCTTCTGCTTATCCGGGGTGTTTTTCATGGGCTCAGGCTTCCTCGCTCAGCAGGATGGCATCCATGCTGCCGGTGTCCTCCACAGGCAGGGAGGTATCAATCTTCCGCAGCAGCTTCCGCAGGACGGGCACCAGCAGGGTCAGCCCGGCGCCCACGCACAGGATAATCCGGTGCGCGCCCAGCATGCCATAGGCCCTGGTGATGTACATGGTGTTGGCATCCACCACGATGGGGTTCTCCGGGCGGGTCTGCGCGCGGATGATGCAGCCCATGTAGTAGGTATCGCAGTAAATGAGCAGGGCCAGCATGGCAAACATCAGCACCAGCATGGGGATGTTGGTCTTTTTCCTGTGGGGATAGGCATTGAGGAAGCACACCAGGGACAGTATGGAGAACAGCATTGTGCAGAAGCCGCTCAGGCCCATGCCGCTCAGCTGCAGCTTTGCCGTGGTGTTGGAAACCTGGGTCAGGTTCAGCGAATAGTACAGGAAGCCCGCAACCAGCACCAGCATGGGAATGGTTTGCGGCTTGCGCTTCAGGGAAACCAGCTTTTTGCGGAAAAATTCCTTCACGCCGCGCTGCTTTTGCTTCGCCATGGCAATCCCTCCTTTCAGCGAATGGCGTTGGTGGTTTCTTTGTCGAAGAAGTGGCACTTCTTGAAGGCCACGTTCACATGGTCGCCGGGCTTATGGTCGCACCAGCCGCGGAGCTTGCAGGTGATCTGCGCATCCTGGGTGCTGGCGCCGTGGAGCCGCCCGTGCACCAGGGTGGACATGCCCAGGTTCTCGTTGGAGAAAACCTCCAGGGCAATGTCGCCGCCGGTTTCAATGTCCTCCGGGCGGACGCCCAGCACAATCTCTTTTCCCTTGTAGGCTGCCAGCAGCGCCTGCTGTGCCTCCGTCAGCTTCATCCTGAAGTAGCTGCCCTCCAGCAGGCCTTCGCCCACGGTCATGTTGAAGAAGTTCATGGGCGGCAGGCCGATAAAGCTGGCAACAAACAGGTTGGCAGGCGTGTCATACAGCTCCAGGGGTGTGCCCACCTGCTGCACATGGCCCATGGACATGCACACAATGCGGTCTGCCAGGGTCAGCGCCTCGGTCTGGTCGTGGGTCACATAGAGCATGGTGGCGTTCATCCGCTTGTGCAAAAGGAGAATCTCCCGGCGGGTGGCGCCGCGGAGCTTGGCATCCAGGTTGGACAGGGGCTCGTCAAACAGGAAAACCTTCGGGTTGCGGACAATGGCGCGGCCCATGGCAACCCGCTGGCGCTGCCCGCCGGAAAGCTGCTTGGGCTTTTTGTTCAGCTGGTCGGTCAGGCCCAGAATCTCCGCTGCTGCCAATACCTTTTTGTGGATAACATTGGGGTCTTCCTTCCGCAGCGTCAGGGAGAAGGCCATGTTTTCATACACGGTCATGTGGCCATACAGCGCATAGTTCTGGAAAACCATGGCCATGTCGCGATCCTTGGCAGGCGCGGCGGTAATGTCCTTGCCGTCCAGCAGCAGCCTGCCGGAGGAAATGTCCTCCAGGCCGGCCACCATGCGCAGGGTGGTGGACTTGCCACAGCCAGAGGGGCCCACCAGCACAATGAATTCGCCGTCCTTCACCTCCAGGTTGAAGTCGAAAACGGCCTGCACATTGTTGTCATAAATCTTGTCCAGATGCTGTAAGCTGATATTCGCCATAGGGCATCTCCTTTACTCGCTCAGGGAGGCATTATAGTCCGCCAGCCTGCGGCTGCGGGCAATGGCTACCACACCGGCAGCCACACAGCACAGTGCGGACAGGCACAGGAAAACAATCACGGTGGCATACTGGGCGTTCTCCATCACGGGGACCTCCACCACCTGCTTCAGCACCGCATCGGTGCGCTTGGTCAGCGTGCTGTGGGCCATGCCGGGCAGGATGAAAATGCGGATGATCTGCCCCACGCCCTCTGCCAGCAGCAGGTAACCATAGCTCATTTTATAGTTCTTCACACCCTCGGAGGCCAGGAAGGACAGCAGCATGAACACCAGGTTGTACACGATGGAAACGCCGATGAGCCAGGAATAGTACCAGGTGCCCACATCGGAGCCATAAATGCTGACGAAGTAGAATACGTCGAAGAGAATCGCCAGGTACACCAGCCGGGAGGAAAAGGTGTTCTTGGTGTAGCGCATTCTGTCCAGGCGGATGCGGTTTTGTTCTTCCAGGCTAATGGTCATCACGCAGCAGCTCCCTTCCCCTCGTTCACGAGCTTTTTCTCGGCCTTCATCAGGTACATTTTCCAGCAGAAGTTTGCCAGCAGTGCCAGGCACACCAGCGCCACAAGGATAAACACCAGGTTGTGCGCATCAAACCAGAAGGTGGAATCGATATACGCCTTCCGGCGGCGGGTAGCGTAGCTCTGATAGGCCTCAAAGTCCATCTGCAGGAACTCAGCCTTGAAGGCGCCGATCTGCCCATGGGCCCAGGCGCTGATGCCAAGGCCTGCACCGGCAAAGGCCACCGTGCTGATGGCATTGCCAATATAGTACCGGCGGCGGCTGTGGGTGCTGGTGATGAACAGCAGGCAGGCCAGCAGAATCAGCACAATGGAGCTGTTCAGCAGCGCCCTGTTAAAGGGCTGAATGTTGTAATAGATCGCCGAGCCGGGAATCTTCGCCGTTTCAATCTGGTTTTCCTCCGGCAGGGCGTAGAACAGCCCGTCGTACAGGTCGGTGGACAGGCCCAGTGCATAAAGGAAAACCAGGGCACCCGCCACCAGCGCCGCAAAGCACAGAATCTTCTGCCAGGTCATTTGTTTCTTGTACATGGTAACCTCCCGAAACACAGGCCCGCCGTGCAGCAGGCGCGGAAGTAGCTTGGCTCCGATCAGCCTCCCCGGCGGAGAGGCTGATGGGAACCCATGACGGGGCAAGCGCCCCGCCATGAGCATTGGGTAACTTACTTGTTGTAGAAGGCGATCAGGCGATCGAAGGCTTCCTGCTTCAGGAACAGGTAGTCGGCGCCGCCCAGGGTGTCCGCCATGGTGGTCACAGACTCCTCAGCGGAGAACATGCCCTCAACAGCGAAACCGGCAACGATGATGTCGACGAAGGCATTGGCGCCACCCTTGGCGGAGTTGAACTTCTCGGTCAGGGTGGAATAGCCAGCCAGGGTTTCATTCTCGTTCTTGGTGTTGGGCAGCACGGTGGGCACGGAGGTATACCAGGCATTCTCGGTCAGCGCCAGCTCGGGGTGCTTGATGGTGCCCAGGGCGATGGCGTTGGAGATCTTGCCGGCGCCTTCGCGGCCAACCTCGTGGGTGCACTGATACTCGAAGGCCTGGCTCTTGGCGAAGGACAGGGTGGAGCCCAGGTACTGGCGAGCATAGTTGGTGTAGTTGCCGGAGGCCTTCTCCCACAGCTCAGCATAGGTGGCATCGGCAATCTCGGGCATCTGGGTGCCGTTGAAGTTGAAGGTCACATAGGCGCCATCGGCGGTCTTGATGAAGGCATCGGGGCCGTAGCTCATCAGGATCTGGCCTTCGGTGCTGTAGGCGTAGTCAATCAGCTTCAGGGCAGCGTACAGCTTGTCCTGGCTGTCGGCAACGCCAGCCACGGAAATGCCCCAGCCGTCGGTCTTCACAGAACGCCAGGACTCGGTAAACCGCATGTACACGCCGTTCTCGTCAGTGCCGTCGAACCAGCGGGCCACGGGCACCATCACAGCCATGTACTTCTCGCCGTCCTGCAGCTTGGTCTGGTTGTAAACAGTCTGGGTCTGGTTGTAGTCGTAGTGCATGAAGCCCAGGTCGTTCTCCAGGTAGGTGGCGGTGGATTCCTCGGCGGATTCCACAAAAGCCTTGGAAATCAGGCCTTCCTGCACCATGGTGTTCATGCGGGCCATAGCCTCGTAGGCGTCAGCCTCCTGGCGGGCGTCATGCAGCAGGCCGTCGGAGCCAATCCACAGGTAATCCTGGCGGGACTCCAGGCCGCGCACGCCAAACAGGGTGCCGGCAAAGCGGAACATATCCACACGGCGCTGGTTGTTGTTATCCTCACGGGAGAACAGGCCCTGCACCGTGTCGGTGCCATTCAGGGTCTGGGGGTTGGCCACCACGCAGCGCAGCAGGGCAACCAGCTCGTCAGCATCCCAGGCAGCGTTCTGGCCGATGAACAGGTTGGAACGCTGGGTGCCATAGTAGCCGTTGTAAGCGGTATCGATGTACTGGCGCAGCATGTTCACAGCGGCAACGCCATCCAGCTCGCCAGCGTTGTTCATCTTGTCCACGATGTTGCCAGCAGCATCGTAGTTCTTGGTCACCTGCTCCACGGCAGTACCGTCCAGGGTCACCACGTCCACGGTAACGGAGCCGGAGACGGGCATGTAGGGCGTGTAGGCGGGAGCAGCCAGCTTGTTGGAGGCCTCAGCGGCGAATTCACCCTCGCCGTCCAGCAGCTTCTGCACCCAGTCGGTACGCATCAGGGGCATACGCTCGATGTCGTTCACGCCATCGAAGTAGGGAGAGAAGTAAATGGCGCCATTCTCGGTGTTGCCGGTGATGGACAGGCGCACGATGGGGTTGGCCTCCAGATAGGCCTTG
>CAYLIC010000042.1:0-12133 GCA_964383815.1 uncultured Faecalibacterium sp.
GATAGGTCGCTGCCGGATTCCAGATAGAAGCATCTCACGCGAGGTGCTTCTTTTTAGTACAACAATAGAACAAGATGTGGTTCCTTCCTTTCTTGACAGGGGGAAGCGGATGAATTAGTATGGATGGGACGGGGTGACCTGTCCTTTTCTGCATGAATGCCCACAAAGGAGCGGTTGGCATGACCATTATTGACACCCATGCACATATTTATCCGGACAAAATCGCCCAGCGGGCGGCGGCGTCCATTGGCGACTTTTATCATATTCCCATGAACCTGGATGGCACGGTGGATGCGCTGCTCCGGGCCGGGGAGGAGGCTGGCATTGACCGACACCTGGTGCACTCCGTGGCGGTAACATGGGAGCGGGTGCAGGCCATCAATGACTTTATCGCCGGCGCGGTTGCCGCGCACCCGGACAGGTTTGTGGGCTTTGGCGCCATGCATCCCGACCATCCGGACATGGAGAAGGAGCTGGACAGGCTGATGACACTGGGCCTGCGAGGCGTGAAGCTGCACCCGGACTTTCAGCACTTTTGCCTGGATGACCCGGCGGCACTGCGGCTGTTTGCCGCCGTGGCGGAGCGCGGGCTGCCGCTGCTGGTGCATACCGGAGACAAGCGCTATGACTACAGCAGCCCTGAGCGCATGGCCCGGGCCCTGGACAGGGTGCCTCGGCTGACTGCCATTTGCGCGCACCTGGGCGGCTGGTCGGTTTGGAGTGATGCGTGGAAGCTGCTGGCAGGCCGGGAGAATGTGTATGTGGACTGCAGCTCCAGCCTGTATGCGCTGGCACCGGAGGAGACTGTGAAAATCATCCATCGCTATGGCGCGAACCGCGTGTTCTTCGGCACGGATTACCCCATGTGGGCACCCGGTGAGGAGGTTGCACGGGTGATGGCGCTGCCCCTGACAGAGCAGGAGCGGGAGATGATTTTCCACGAGAACTTTGAGCGTTTTCTGGGTGAGAACGAATAAAGAAACGAAGGAGTGAGAAGAATGTTCAGACCGATGCGGAGAAAGCAAAAGGAAATTGACATGGCAGCAGCAAAAAGCCTGCTGCAGCATGAGCGCAGAGGCGTTCTGGCTGTTAACGGGGACAACGGCTATCCGTATGCGATTCCTGTGAACTATCTGTATGATGAAGAAAACCAGAAGATCTACTTCCATGGCGCAAAGGCTGGACACAAGGCGGATGCCATCAGGGCCTGCGACAGGGTGTGCTTCACCGTTTTCGGCAACGAATGCGTGAAGAACGAGCCCTGGGCGCCGCATGTCCAGAGCGTGGTGGCGTTTGGCCGCTGCCGTTTGGCTGAAATGGATTCGGCAGCGCTTAGCCTGCTGAAGCGGTTTGCCATGAAGTATTACCCGGATGAAAGCACGGTTGATGCGGCAATGGCGCATATGGCGAAGGCGACACAGCTGTTTGTGATTGAGATTGAACACATGAGCGGGAAGGAGATTCAGGAGAAATAGCTACTCCTGCCGGTGGATGGACTTCTCCGCCGAGAAGCCCTCGGGATAGCGGGCACGGAGCTTGTCAATGTTCCGCTGGCAGACCTCCTCCAGGGGGACATCCAGGGCGTAGGCGGTTTCGGCAAGGTACCATGCCACATCGCCCAATTCCTTAATGAGTGCATCCCGATTAAGCGCGTGGCCTTGTGCCAGGTGCTTTTTTACAATGTCGATGGCCTCGCCTGCCTCGCCGCAAAGGCCCATAACGCCGTTGATCAGCACGTCCTTCCTGTCCAGGGCAGGGTTCAGGGTGGTCATGGCCAGACGCTGGTAGTCGTTCAGGTTCATGGGGAAGGCCTCCTTGCTGAAATGCAGAAAACTTGGTATAATAGTCTTAGCGGCGCTGCCGGAGAAAATCCTGCAGCAGCTGGCGGCATTCCTCCGCCATCACGCCGGCCTCCCACCGGGTTGCGCCGTGAAGGGCGCCATCCCCGGGCAGGTCGTACACGGAGCCGCAGCAGCCCTGGCGCTCATCCGCCGCGCCGTACACGCACCGGGACAGCTGGCTCATCACCAGTGCACCGGCGCACATGGGGCAAGGCTCCAGGGTAACATACAGGGTGCAATCCCGCAGGCGCCAGTCGCCCAGGAGGCGCGCACCCTCACGCAGGCAGAGCAGCTCGGCATGGGCGGTGGGGTCGTGGGCGGCCTCCCGCTGATTATGGGCGGCGCACACAAGGGTATCACCCTTTACCAGCACCGCGCCCACGGGGATTTCCCCCTGGGCGGCAGCCAGCCGGGCCTGCTCCAGGGCCAAGGCCATCCAACGGTTCATAACATCAACTCCTGCGCCCATTATAGCACAGGCGGCGCAGGCTTTCAAGGAAAGGAGAATGCCATGAAACGCAGAATACTGGCGGCGCTTATGTCCTGCCTGCTGCTGACCGGCTGCGCCACCGCAGCGGAGGAGGGTAGCGGGCTGACCCTCATTGCCCTGAATGTGGGCAAGGGCGATTGCCTCCTGCTGCTGAGCGGCGAAACCCTGTACCTGATTGATACCGCAAAGGTGGAGAACTGGGGCCTGGTGTCCAATGCACTGAGGCAGATGAACATTACCCGGCTGGATGGGGTCATCGTTACCCATACGGATGGGGACCATGCTGGCGGCGCGCGGGCGCTGGGCATGTCCGGCATTGCGGTGGGCGGCTGGTATGCGCCCGGGTATTACACCGGCGTGAAGGAAAAGAAGCACCCGGCAAAGCTGGCGGCAGCGCTGCGGGGTGAGGAGGTTACCTGGCTGGAGGCCGGGGACAGCCTGCCCATGGAAGGCGGCACCCTGACGGTGATTGGCCCCATGAGCCACAGCGGGAAGGAGAATTGCAATTCCCTGGTGCTGCTGGCAGAGGGCGGCGGCGGGCGCATGCTGTTGGCCGGGGACATGGAGTTTCCTGAGGAGGAGGAGCTGCTGAAGGCCGGGGTGATTCCCCCGTGCCAGGTGCTGAAGATTGGCAACCATGGGGAGGACGACGCCACGTCCGAGGCGCTGGTGCGCCAGGTGCAGCCGGAGGTGGCTATCATCTCCACCAACACCGTTGCCGAGCCGGACACGCCCTCCGCCCGGGTGTTGAGCCTCCTGTCCCGCTACGGGGCGAGGGTGTATCAGACGCAAAATGCGCCCATCGGGGTGATGGTTACCCTGCAGGGCGGCAAGGCGCAGGTGGACACCCTGTCCAGCGGGCCGCTGCCGGACAGAAACCAGACGGTGAAGCTGAAGGACAAGAGCGCCAAGAGGGACACCATCAGCGTGGCCAACCAGGGCAGCGAGGCCGTGGATATGGACGGCTGGTACATCTATTCCGAAAAGGGCAAGGAAATCTTTGTGTTCAGCGGCACGGTGCTGGAAGCCGGGCAAACGCTGACCATCACCAGCCTTTCCGGCGAGAAAGCGGGCGACCTGACCTGGCCCGATGAAAACGTGTGGCACAAGACCAAGGCGGACAAGGCCTGCCTGTATGATGTGTACGGCAGGCTTGTCGATGAAATTGATTAAGGAGAAAAACATGCGCATTGCAGTGACCTATGAGAACGGACAGGTATTCCAGCACTTTGGGCACACGGCTCAGTTCAAGCTATACATGGTGGAGAATGGCACGGTGGCCTCCAGCGTGGTGCTGGGCACCCATGGCAGCGGACACAGCGCGCTGGCGGGCTTTCTGGTGCAGCACCAGGTGGATGCGCTGATCTGCGGCGGCATTGGCGGCGGCGCCCAGGCTGCGCTGGCCCAGGCAGGCATCAGGCTGTATGCCGGTGTGCAGGGTGCGGCGGATGACGCCGTTGCCGCGCTGCTTGAAGGCAGGCTGGATTTCAGCGAAGGCGCCACATGCGACCACCATCACGGCCATGGCGAAGGCCACACCTGCGGTGGGCATACCTGCGGTGGGCACTGCCGCTAATACAAGAAAATGCCCCCTGGCGTGCTTTGCAGCTTGCGCCAGGGGGCATTTGGGCCTGCATCAGGGCTGAACCTCCGCCGGGGTGGCGAGGGAGGCGAGATCCAGGTCGGCAATGTTGAGGATTTCCACCTCGCCGGACAGGTTCTGGTACAGGTACACCAGCTTGTAGGCAGGCTGTGCATCGGGAGCCACCACGGTGGCGCTGCACAGGATGCAGTAGTTAACGCCGGACACCAGCTGTGTGCCCAGCAGGGCAACCGGGGTGTAATCCACGCCAACCTGGGTGGCGAAGGCCTTTTCAAAGGCGGCCTGTGCCTCCTCCGTCATTTCGGGGGAAGCGGTGCATGTCCACCCGCCCACCAGTGAGGCTTCCGCACAGGCAGCGCCTGCGAGCAAAAGGGCAGCAAGGAGCAGTGCCAGCAGCTTTTTCATGGTGATCCATCCTTTCCGGCAGGGTGTGCCTGCCATTCACAAAAGATAACGAACAAAAAACGGAAAAAGTTCCGCTATTGGCAAAATAATGTGCGAGCGTGACCATAAGCCGAGTTCTGTATTGGACGATCATCTATCCAGGCCTGGCGTTGCCGCGCAGGCTCAAGCGATTGCGAAGGCGCGACGGGCCGCCGCATGTGCCTCCATACCATCTTGCATCGAGTGGGGTTTACATCACGGTCAAGTCGCCAAGCCGCGGGTGAGCTCTTGCCTCGCCTTTCCACCCTTACCCGGTTGCCCGGGCGGTATATCTCTGTTGCACTCTCCTTGGAGTCGCCTCCACCGGCCGTTAGCCGGCACCCTGCCCTATGATGCTCGGACTTTCCTCATGCCCCTTTCGGGGCCCGCGATCGTCTGGGCACCTCGCACAGTGCCATCATAGCGCGGGAAGGCGATTTTGTCAAGCGGCGCGTTGATTTCACAGGCGGAATATGCTATAATCAAACAATCAATGGAAGGGAGGTGGAATCATGACGCACAATAGCCGCCTGTTCAGCCTGCCCTTCGACTATACCGCCGCACGATGTTGCGCCCGCTGACATACGCTGACGCAAAACCGTGAAGGAGGTTGGCGGTTATTCCGCCGGAATGCATATGTTTGACCAACTGCGTGAGGACATGGCGGCCATTATGGCAAGAGATCCGGCTGCCAGGTCCAGGCTGGAGGTGCTTTTGTGCTACCCGGGCCTGAAGGCCATCCGCGCCCACAGGCGAGCCCACCGGGCTTTCCTGAAGGGGCATGTGACCCTGGCACGGATCATCTCCCAGCGCTCCCGGCACAAGACCGGCATTGAGATTCACCCCGGCGCCACCATTGGCAAGGGGTTCTTCATCGACCATGGCGACGGTGTGGTGATTGGCGAAACCACCGTCATTGGCGACAACGTGACCATTTATCAGGGCGTGACCCTGGGCGGCACAGGCAAGGAAACCGGCAAGCGCCATCCCACCATCGGCAGCGGGGTCACCATTGGCTCCGGCGCCAAGGTGCTGGGGCCCATCACCATTGGGGACAATGTGAAGATTGGTGCAGGAAGCATTGTCTTGAAGGATGTGCCGCCGGACTGTACCGTGGTGGGCAACCCGGGCCGCATTGTCCGCAAGAAGAACGTGCGCCGCAACGAAATTGACCTGGATCAGGTGAACCTGCCCGACCCCATGATGGAGAAAATGCAGGCCCTGTACAGCCGCCTGATGCACATGGAGCAGTGCCTTGCCAAACGTGCTGCCGAAATGGGGTGCAGCCAGTGTGCCGGGGAGTGCCAGATTCGCCAGGATTTGAAGGACGCTAAGAATACGGAGGAATGAGAAGATGCGCATTTATAACAGCCTGACCCGCCGGAAGGAAGAGTTTAAGCCTGTGCAGGAGGGCAAGGTGGGCATGTATGCCTGCGGGCCTACGGTGTACAGCTATATCCACATTGGCAATGCCCGGCCTGTGATTACCTTCGACATTCTGCGCCGCCAGCTGGAGCGGGAAGGCTATGATGTGACCTTTGTGCAGAACTTTACCGATATTGACGATAAGATGATCCGCCGTGCCAACGAGGAAGGCATTACCGTGAAGGAGCTGGGCGAGCGGTTCATCGCTGAGTATTTCACCGATGCTGCCGCCCTGGGCTGCCACCCGGCTACTATTCATCCCAAGGCTACCGAGCACATGAAGGAAATCATTGCTCTGGTGCAGAGGCTTGTGGATAACGGGCATGCCTACGCCGTACCCAGCGGTGATGTGTATTACCGGGTCAGCGCCTTCCCGGGCTATGGTAAGCTGTCCGGCCAGAACATGGAGGAGCGGGAGGTTGGCGCCTCCGACCGTTTGGATGTGGAAACCGACAAGGAGGACCCGGCAGACTTTGTTTTGTGGAAGGCTCAGAAGCCCGGCGAGCCTGCATGGGAATCCCCCTGGGGCATGGGCAGGCCCGGCTGGCACATTGAGTGCTCCGCCATGTCCATGAAGTACCTGGGCGAAACCTTCGATATTCACTGCGGCGGCAAGGATTTGCTGTTCCCCCATCACGAAAACGAGATTGCCCAGTCCGAGGGTGCCACGGGCAAGCCCTATGTGCACTACTGGATGCACAATGGCTTCATCAACGTGGATAACCAGAAGATGTCCAAGTCCCTGGGGAACTTCTTCACCGTGCGGGACATTGCCAAGGAATACGACCTGGAAGCGGTGCGCATGTTCATGATCAGCGCACACTACCGCAGCCCCATTAACTTCAGCCGGGATCAGATTGCTGCGGCCCATGCCAGCCTGACCCGCCTGTATACCGCCAGAAACAACCTGCAGCACCTGCTGGACACCGCGGCGGACAAGCCGCTGACGGAGGCGGAGCAGGCCTTCACTGCCCGGCTGAAGCAGGCGGAGCAGCGCTTTGACGCTGCCATGGACGACGACCTGAACACCGCTGATGCCCTGGGCGCCATTTTCGAAATGGTGAAGGATGCCAATGTGACCCTGAATGCGGACAGCAGCAAGGCTGCCATTCAGGCCGCCCTGGACAGCCTGACTGCCCTGTGCGACGTGCTGGGCATTCTGCAAAAGAAGGAGGACGCCCTGCCGGAGGACATCCAGCGCATGGTGGACGAGCGCGCCCTGGCCCGCAAGAACAAGGACTGGAAACGCTCCGACGAATTGCGCGACGCCATCAAGGCTGCGGGCTACATTCTGGAGGATTCCCGGGAAGGCCAGAAGGTTCGCAAGGGCGTATGATGAAGAAAATCGCCGTCAGGAGCGCTATCGGCTGGCTGCTCCTGGCGGCTTGCCTTGTGCTGGCGGCTGCGGGCGGCCTTGGCGGGTATCATCCGCCGGAGAAAACAGGCTATGCTGCATCCCTGCGGAAAACCCGGGTGCAGCCTGTGCCGGTGCAGCAGGGGAGCATCTGTGTGAATCTGGCGGATGCCCAGACCCTGGACGCACTGCCCGGCATTGGCCCCGGAACGGCTGAGGCTATCCTGGGGGAGCGGCAGCTCCGCGGCCCGTTCTTCTACCCGGAGGATCTGATGCAGGTGCGGGGCATTGGTGAAAAGAAACTAAACGGCATGCGGGAGCTGCTGGACATGAGGGAGGAATAGCATGGCGTATCAGGCCCTGTACCGCCAGTGGCGGCCCATGGACTTTTCATCCATGGTGGCCCAGGAGGCAATCATCGCCACCCTGCGGAACCAAATCACCACCGGGCGCATTGCCCATGCGTACCTTTTCTGCGGCAGCCGCGGAACCGGCAAGACCTCCACTGCCAAGATCATGGCCCGGGCCATTAACTGCGAGAACCCCAGCAATGGCGACCCCTGCGGCGTATGCGACAGCTGCCGCCGCCTGCTGGCGGACGAAAGCCTGGATGTGATGGAGATTGACGCGGCCTCCAACAACGGCGTGGACGAGATACGCGACCTGCGGGAAACGGTGAAGTACCCTCCCCAGCAGGGCAAGTACAAGGTGTACATCATCGACGAGGTGCACATGTTGAGTGCCTCGGCCTTCAACGCGCTACTCAAAACCCTGGAGGAGCCCCCGGCCCATGTGGTGTTCATCCTTGCCACCACCGAGCCGCAGAAGCTGCCTGCCACCATCCTCAGCCGCTGCCAAAGGTTCGACTTTGGGCGCATCCCTGCCGGGCAGATTGCCGGGCGGCTGCGCCAGGCGGTGGAGGGTGCCGGCGCCACCGCTACTGACAGCGCCCTGAACCTGATTGCCCGGGCAGCAGAGGGCGGCATGCGCGATGCGCTGTCCATTCTGGATATGTGCCTGGGCTATCGTAGTGATGTGGACGAGGCCCTTGTCCGCAATGTGCTGGGCACCAGCGACAAGGCGTTTCTCTTCCGCTTTGCTGATGCCCTGGAGAGCCAGGATGCGGGCATGCTGATGGGGATGATTGACGAACTGATGCGGGGTGGCAGGGAACCCATGGTGTTTGCCAAGGATGTTTCCCAGCACCTGCGGGCACTGCTGATGGCCAAGTGCTGCGGGGACGACCTGGCATCCCTCCTTGACCTGACAGCGGAGGATGCGGCAGAGTATGCCGGGCAGGCGGAAAACTTCACCGAAGGCCGATTGATGAAGATGCTGGAGCTGTTCATGGCGGTGGAAACGGAGCTGCGCTGGGCGTCCTCGCCACGCATTGCCCTGGAAAATGCTGCCCTGAAGGCCTGCCTGCGCACGGCGGAGGCGGACACCGCCGCCCTGAACGACCGCATTGCAGAGCTGGAAAAACAGCTGGCAGACCTGAACGAGAAAGTGAAAAGCGGCGTGGTTGCCGCGCCTGCCCGAGCGGTGAAGGCATCCCCCAGGGCAGAGCCAAAGCCGGAGACGCCCCGCCGGGCTGTGCTGACGCCCACGGGCCGCAGCAGCGACGACACCTGGAAGGAAGCTATGAGTAACCTGAAAAAGAACGCTTCTGGTGTGTACAGCATGCTGACCATGGGCCGCTATGTGGGCTGCGATGGCGTGCTGTACCGCTGGGAAAGCCCCATGGGCCAGGACTTTTATGCAACGGCCCTGAACAAGGAGGATAAGCGCAGCCAGATTGCCGCCGCGCTGACCGCTGCAGCCGGCGTGGAAAGCCGGTTTGAGGCTGTGCTGCCCGGTCAGGCGGCTCAGGGCGCTGATGATGCGGAGAAAAGCCTGCTGCAAAGCCTGGGAGAAACCTTTGGCAAGGAAAACTTCATGATTCAGGAGGACGCAAGGTAATGCAGGCTGGCTTCTGGAATGGACAGCATGCGGCGGCGTTTTTCCGCCACATGGGATGCGGCTAACCCGACCTCCGCCCACATTGCGGAGAAGCTGGGATACCGGCCTGCCGGGGATTATCAGGTGGCGGAGATTGAAAAAACTTAAGAGGCGAATTGCTTTTTTCTTGCAATTTGATTTCCGAAAGCGTATACTACCCATGATAAAAAGACATAAATCAGGAGGCATTTCCATGGCAAGATTGTTTGGTACCGATGGCGTTCGCGGCGTTGCAAACCAGGACCTGACCTGCGAGCTGGCGTTTAAGCTGGGCCAGGCCGGCGCTTATGTGCTGGCAAGCAATGTGCACCGTCCCACCATTCTTGTGGGCCGTGATACCCGCATCAGCGGTGAAATGCTGGAAGCTGCACTGGTGGCGGGCATTTGCTCCATGGGTGGTCGCGTGGTGCAGGTGGGCGTGCTGCCCACACCCGCCATTGCTTACCTGACCCGCTATTATCAGGCGGATGCTGGCGTGGTGATTTCCGCCAGCCACAACACGGTGGAGTATAACGGCATCAAGTTCTTCAACAGCAATGGGTACAAGCTGCCCGATGCGGTGGAGGACGAAATGGAGGAGATTATCCGCAACGGCCTGCCCGAGGGAAAGATCCTGCCCATTGGCAGCGAGGTGGGCCGCCCGGTGTTCCAGCGGAATGCCCAGCGCCGGTATATCGAGTTTGCCAAGGAAACCACCGGTGCCAGGTTCGATGACCTGCACATTGTGGTGGACTGCGCCCAGGGCGCCAGCTATCAGGTGGCTCCCACCGTGCTGCAGGAGCTGGGCGCCAAGGTTTCCGTGTACTATCACGAGCCGGATGGCACCAACATCAACGAGGGCTGCGGCTCCACCCATCCCGAGCGGCTGTGCGAATTGGTGCGGGAGCTGGGCGCCGATGTGGGCCTGGCCTTCGATGGCGATGCCGACCGGCTGATGGCTGTGGATGAGCGCGGCCAGGTGATCAACGGCGACCAGGTGATGTGCATCTGCGCCGCCCACCTGAAGCAGCAGGGCCGCCTGCGGGGCAACACCCTGGTGACCACCGTGATGAGCAACATGGGCCTGGACCTGGCCCTGAAGGACCTGGGCATCAACAGCGAAAAGACCAAGGTTGGCGACCGCTATGTGCTGGAGCGCATGCTGGAAAAGGGCTTCTGCTTGGGCGGCGAGCAGAGCGGCCATGTGATTTTCCTGGACTACAATACCACCGGCGATGGCCTGATTACCGCCCTGCAGCTGCTGACTGTGATGGTGGAAACCAAGCAGAGCCTGAGCCGCCTTGCCAAGGTGATGACCATGCTGCCCCAGAGCCAGTATGGCGCCAGGGTCACCGATGCCAGGAAGTATGACTACGACAAGGACGAGGAAATCCTTGCCGCCATCGATGCCCTGAACAAGAAGTATGAGGGTCGCGGTCGCCTGCTGGTTCGCGCCAGCGGCACGGAGCCTCTTGTCCGGGTGATGATCGAAGGCCCGGATCAGAAGGAAATGGATCAGGACGTGTACGACCTGGCGAAGCTGATTGAGAGAAAGCTGAACAAGTAAGGCTTTCCACAAAACGGGTGACGATTGCAGTCGCCCGTTTTTTTGCTGTTCAGCGCATTGACTTTTCTGCCCGGCAGGGTATATAGTACCGGTGTTGCCCTTCACCAAGGAGGAATGCTTGTGGAACGAAACCTGACGCAGGGAAGCGTGCTCCGGAACATTGTGCGATTCTCCCTGCCGTATCTTTTATCCTATTTGCTGCAAACCCTGTATGGCATGGCGGATCTGTTCATCATCGGGCAATATGGCGGGGTGGCGGAGACCACGGCGGTGTCCGTTGGCTCCCAGGTGATGCACATGCTGACGGTGATGATTGTGGGCCTTGCCATGGGCACCACGGTGTATGTGGGCCAGGCCGTTGGCGGGCAGGACAGGGCCAGGGCTGCCCGGGGCATTGGCAACACGGTAACGGTGTTCCTGGCGGTGTCACTGGTGCTGACGCTGGTGCTGGTGGCGCTGGTGCGGCCCATTGCGGCAGTGATGTCCACACCGGCGGATGCGGTGCCGGGCACCATCGATTACCTGACCATCTGCTTCATGGGCATACCGTTCATCACGGCGTATAATGTTATCAGCAGCATTTATCGGGGCCTGGGGGATTCCCAAAGCCCCATGGTGTTTATCGCCATTGCCTGCGCTGCAAACATTGTGCTGGACTATGTTTTCATGGGTGCGCTGAACATGGGGCCTGCGGGCGCGGCGCTGGGCACCACCCTGGCCCAGGCAGTCAGCGTGGGCGTGTCCCTGGTGATGATGCGGCGCGGCACGGGCCTTTCCCTGAAAAAGGCGGACTTCCGGCCCGACAGGCAGGTTATGGGCAGCATGCTGAAAATCGGCGTGCCCGTGGCCCTGCAGGACGGGCTGATCCAGGTGGCGTTCATCATCATCACCATCATCGCCAACAACCGGGGCCTGAACGATTCGGCAGCGGTGGGCATTGTGGAGAAAATCATCAGCTTTCTGTTTCTGGTGCCGTCCTCCATGCTGTCCACGGTATCGGCGCTGGGCGCACAGAACATTGGGGCAGGGAAGCCGCGCCGGGCGGTGGACACCCTGCGGTATGCCGCCATGCTGTGCACAGGCTTTGGCCTGGCGGTGGGCGTGCTGATGCAGTTGATTGCGGAGCCGGTGGTGGCGCTGTTTACCGACAGTGGCGAGGTGGCGCGCCTGGGCGGGCAATACCTGCGCGGCTATGTGTGGGATTGCATGTTTGCCGGTGTGCACTTCTGCTTCAGCGGATACTTCTGCGCCATTGGCAGGTCCGGCCTGTCCTTCATGCACAACATCATCGCCATTGGGCTGATGCGCGTGCCCGGGGTGTACATAACATCCAGGCTGTTCCCGGATACCCTGCTGCCCATGGGCCTGGCAACGGCCTCCGGCTCGGTGATTTCGGTGGTGATATGCATCATTGCCTTCATGGTGCTGAAACGGAAAAACAAAGCAATAGAAG
>CAYLIC010000042.1:12233-17086 GCA_964383815.1 uncultured Faecalibacterium sp.
CTGTGGACGGTTCCAAATAGAACCGTCTGTTTTGTTAAGTTCCTAACAAAATTTCTGAAGTAGGCAGGAAATAGGAGGATAACGGCGAATAAGAGAAATTGGGACAAGTTTGAACCACTTTACTTTCTCCTGCCCGAAAGGGTGGGTTGAGTCAACATGGAGGGAGATTGGACATGGTTAGCACACAGGAACTCAAGCAGGTGCTTGCCAGGAAGCAGGCCATCCTGCAGGGCGATGCCGAGCGCATTGCCAAGCAGCGTGCAGCCGGCAAGCTCACCGCCCGTGAGCGGGTTGGCAAGCTGCTGGACGCAGGCAGCTTTGTGGAGCTGGATGCGCTGGTTTCCAAGAACGACGACTATGCAGGCGTCATCACCGGCTACGGCACGGTGCAGGACCGCCCGGTGTACCTGTTTGCGCAGGATTTCACCGTGCACGGCGGCGCCATGGGCGAAATGCAGGCCAGGAAAATCTGCAAGGTGCTGGATCTGGCACAGAAGACCGGCGCACCCATTATCGCCCTGTGCGACAGTGCTGGCGTCCGTGTGGATGAAGGCGCAGCAGCCATGAACGCCTATGCCGCCATCTATGCCAAAATGGCCAAGCTCAGCGGCGTGTGCCCCATGGTGGCCCTGGTGATGGGCCCTGTGGTGGGCGGCGCGGCGCTGATTGCCCAGCTGGCGGACGTGAGCATTGAGGCCGACAAGGTTGGCCAGCTGATGGTTTATGGCCCCCAGGTGATGAGCGCCATGACCGGCAAGACCTTCGATGCCAACGCTGTTGGCGGCGCGGAGGCCATGGCAAAGCAGGGCGGCGTGGCCCTGACGGCGGACAGCGAGGACGCTGCCATCGCCCTGGCCATTGAGGTGCTGGACCTGCTGCCCGGCTGCAATGCCGAGGATGCCGCCATTGTGGATACCGATGATATGAACCGCGTGCTGCCCCAGATTGACGCCGATGATGCCGATGCCCTGATGACCGCCATGGCGGACGCGGGCAAGGTGATTGAGCTGTACAAGGACTGGGGCAAGGAGATTCGTGTGGCCCTGTGCCGCATGGGCGGGCGCAGCGTGGGCCTGGTGTGCGGCAATGCCAAAGAAAACGATGGCATGCTGACCCCCGCTTCCGCTGCCAAGGCGGCCCGGTTTATCCGCCTGTGCGATTGCTACAGCCTGCCGGTGGTGAGCCTGATTAACTCCAAGGGCATTGCTGTGCCCGCTGTGGACAGCCAGGCTGCCACCATGATTGCCGCTGCCCAGCTGCTGTATGCCTATGCCGAGGCCACCACCGCCAAGGTGAGCGTGGTTGTTGGCAATGCCATTGGTCAGGCCTATGTTGCCATGGGCGGCAAGGCCAATGCCGATGTGACCTATGCATGGCCCGGTGCGGTGATTTCTGCTTTGACCCCCGAGGCCGCTGTGCAGGTGCTGTACACCGACGAGCTGAAGGCCGGCAAGGAGCCTGCCCTGGAAACCCGCGCCAAGCTGGAAAGCGAGTTCGCTGCCAACGTGGCGGGCGGTGTGGCTGCTGCCCAGGCTGGCATGATCGACGATGTGTGCGACCCTGCCGACACCCGCAAGTATGTTATCGCCGCCCTGGAGATGCTTTCCTCCAAGCGGGAGAGCAATCCGCCCAAGAAGCACGGCAACCTGCCGCTGTAACGGAAAGGAACGTGTAAGGTATGGAAACTTTGATTTTCGGCCTGACAGTTACCCTGATTGGCATGGTGATTGTTTTCGCCGGGCTGATGCTGCTGATTGGCTTGATTAAGCTGGTCGCCATCGCCACCGGCGGTATCGGTCAGAAGCCCAAGAAGGATAAGAAGGCTCAGGAGCCAGCGCCGGTGATTCAGGCGCCTGCTGCACAGCCTGCGGCCGCGCCCGCTGCTGTTGCGGATGAGCAGCTGATTGCTGTTATCTCCGCCGCTGTAGCTGCCATGCTGGACGGGGAATGCGGCTTTGTTGTCCGCCGCGTGCGCCGCGTGACGAATGCTTCCCCCTGGCAGAAGGCCGGGCGGGAGGAGCAGATTTACTCCCGGTTCTAACATTTGTATTGTTTGAGGAGGAATTGAACCATGCGTACTTTCAATATCACCGTGAATGGTCAGACCTATGTGGTTGACGTTGAAGAGGTTGGCGGCGCTGTGCGCACCGCTGCCCCCGTGGCTGCGCCTGCTGCTGCTCCCGCTCCTGTGGCTGCCGCTCCCGCCGCTGCGCCCGCTCCCGCTGCCGCCCCCAAGGCCGCTGCCCCCGTTGCCGGCGGCGAGCCCGTGAAGGCCCCCATGCCCGGCACCATTCTGGACGTGAAGGTGCAGGCCGGCCAGGCTGTGAAGGCTGGCGATATCATCTGCGTGCTGGAAGCCATGAAGATGGAGAACGAGATTCCCGCGCCCAAGGACGGTACTGTTGCCCAGGTGAACATCAGCAAGGGCGCTTCCGTCAACGCTGGCGATGCGCTGGTCACCCTGGCCTGACCTGGCGACCAAGGACGAAAGTGAGTTGAAACCATGGAATTCATTACGAAATCGCTGATGGGTCTATGGGAGACCTCTGGTATTTACCTGTTTTTGCAGGACCCGCTGGCGCTGATCATGGTGGGCGTGGCGTGCCTGCTGCTGTACCTGGCCATTGTCAAGGGCTTCGAGCCGCTGCTGCTGCTGCCCATTGCCTTCGGCATGCTGCTGACCAACCTGCTGGGCAGCGACATGTTCCACGAGGAGCTTTTCGCTGGCGGTCATGTAAACTGGGGGCTGTTCGGCGGTGCGGTGCTGGCGGACGGCGCTGACCTGATTACCGATGGCATCAACTATGTGGTGAATGCCGCCGGGCAGATTGTTAACCTGGAAACGGGCAGTGTGCTGGGCCACTTCATCCACACGGTGACCATTGAGGATGGCGCCACCCTGCTGCCCCTGGCAGACGCCCTGGCCCAGCTGACCGAAAAGGGCAACGCCCTGTCCATTGTGATGGACAACGCCTTCCTGAAGGATGGCAAGGTGTATTCCGAGCTGGGTGTGCTGCTGGCTGAAAGCGGACGCAGCGTTTCCGGCGGCCTGCTGGACTACCTGTACCTGGGCGTGAAGCTGGGCATTTACCCCTGCCTGATCTTCATGGGCGTTGGCGCGGGCACGGACTTCGGGCCCCTGATTTCCAACCCCAAGACCCTGCTGCTGGGCGCTGCTGCCCAGCTGGGCATCTTTATGACCTTCATTGGTGCGTCCCTGCTGGGCTTTACGCCCCAGGAGTCTGGCGCCATTGGCATCATCGGCGGTGCTGACGGCCCCACGGCCATCTGGCTGACGGGCAAGCTGGCACCCCATCTGCTGGGCCCCATTGCCGTTGCGGCCTACAGCTACATGGCGCTGGTGCCTGTCATTCAGCCGCCCATCATGCGCGCCCTGACCACTGAGAAGGAGCGCAAGATTGTCATGACGGAGCTGAAGCCTGCCACCAAGACCCAGAAGATCATCTTCCCCATTGTGGTTACCATCATGGTGGCGATTCTGCTGCCCTCTGCGGCATCCCTGGTGGGCGCGCTGATGCTGGGCAACCTGGTGAAGGAGTGCGGTGTGACCGAGCGCCTGAACAAGACCATGCAGAACGAACTGATGAACATTGTGACCATCTTCCTGGGCATTACGGTTGGCGCTACGGCTACTGCCAGCACCTTCCTCCAGTGGGATACCATCAAGATCATCGTGCTGGGCATTGTGGCCTTTAGCATGGGCACCGCTGGCGGCGTGCTGCTGGCGAAGCTGATGAACTGGCTCTCCGGCGGCAAGATCAACCCGCTGATTGGCTCCGCTGGCGTGTCCGCTGTGCCCATGGCGGCCCGTGTATCCCAGCGCGAAGGCCAGAAGGCGAACCCGGCCAACTTCCTGCTGATGCACGCCATGGGCCCCAATGTGGCTGGCGTTATCGGCTCTGCCATTGCTGCCGGTGTCCTTCTCTCCATGTTCGGTTAAGCGGGCAGTACCCGCACCCATATCCGCCAATGGTGTTGGGAGCCGGAGTAGGCTCCCGCGGGCGGGCAGTACCCGTACCCATATCCGCCAATGGCGTTGGGAGCCGGAGTAGGCTCCCGCGGGCGGGCAGTGCCCGCACCCATATCCGCCAATGGCGTTGGGAGCCAGTCCTGGCTCCCGCGGGCGGGCGGGTGCACGGGGATTGTTCCGCAGTGTACAAAGCCTTCCCCCTGAGGGGAAGATGGCCGCAAGGCCGGATGAGGTGGACGCCTCATCGCAACTTTCCTGTCAACAAGCATCGACTTTCGGATATAGGAGGAAGAACCTATGCCCAAGGTACAAATTACCGATACCATCCTGCGCGATGGTCACCAGTCCCAGGCCGCTACCCGCATGCGCACGGACGAAATGCTCCCTGCCTGCGAAATGCTGGACAAGGTGGGCTACTACTCCCTGGAGTGCTGGGGCGGCGCCACCTATGACAGCTGCCTGCGCTTCCTGAATGAAGACCCCTGGGAGCGCCTGCGCAAGCTCCGCGCTGCTCTGCCTAACACCAAGACCCAGATGCTGCTCCGCGGGCAGAACCTGCTGGGCTACCGTCCCTACAGCGATGATGTGGTGGAGTTCTTCGTGAAGAAGGCCATCGAGAACGGCATTGACATCATCCGCTGCTTCGATGCCCTGAACGACCTGCGCAACATGCAGACCGCCGTGAAGGCCACCAAGAAGTATGGCGGCACCGCTGAAATTGCCCTGAGCTACACTGAGTCCCCCGTGCACAACGAGGACTACTTCGTCAGGCTGGCTGTGGAAATTGAGAAGATGGGCGCTGACCTGATCTGCATCAAGGACATGGCGAACCTGCTGCTGCCCTACAAGGCATACAGCCTGG
>CAYLIC010000043.1:0-17052 GCA_964383815.1 uncultured Faecalibacterium sp.
CCGTTGGTAAGACGGACTTCGCTCTCGTCACCTTTCGGAGCTGCCGGTTGAAGCCCTCGATGGTGTTCGTGGTATAAATCAGCCGGCGGACGGCATCGGGAAACTTGAAATAGGTGCTCAGGTTCGGCCAGTTTTCGCGCCAGGATGCCGCAATCCGCGGGTACTTCTGTCCCCAGATTTCCTCAAAATTGTCCAGGGCCGACAGGGCAGCCTGCTCGTCTGGAGCGGCATACACGGCCTTCAAATCCGCCATGAGCGCCTTGATATCCTTGTAGGACACGTACCTGCCCGAGTTCCGCAGCTGGTGAATGATGCAATTCTGGATATCCGTTTGCGGGAAAACCGCATTGATTGCGGTTGAAAATCCGACCAGATTGTCCGTGCAGGCAATGAAAATATCCTGTACGCCGCGATTCCGCATCCCATTGAGGACAGTTGCCCAGAATTTCGCGCTCTCATTCTCGCCGACCCACATGCCCAGCACGTCCTTGCGGCCGTCCAGATCGATGCCGATGGCGATGTACACTGCCTTTTTCACGATCTGGCCTTCGCTGCGCACATGGTAGTGGATGGCGTCCGTGAAAACGACTGCATAAACACTTTCCAGCGGTCGGTTCTGCCATTCCCGGACGATGGGCAGTATTTTGTCCGTGATCCGGCTGATGGTCGTATCCGACACGTCCAGCCCATAGATTTCACGAATATGAGCTTCGATGTCCGCTGTCGTCATCCCTTTTGCGTACATGGACAGAATCTTTTCTTCGATGTCCTGACTGATGCTCGTCTGGTGCTTCTTCAGCAGCTGCGGCTCGAATTCGTCCTTTCGGTCCCGGGGCACGGCTACCTCCACCTCGCCGAAACTGGTCTTTAGTGTCTTGCTGCTGTGGCCGTTCCGGCTGTTGTCGGTATCCTTGTTCCGGTAGTCGTATCTGCTGTAGCCCAGCTCCTCCTCCAGTTCTGCATCCAGCCCGTTCTCCATGAATTCCGCAATGGTTTCCCTGAACAGATTCTGGATGTCCGCCATGCTGCTGATGTTGCTCTCCTGCAGCAGCTCGCGGATCTTTGCACGCCGGGCGTTCTCTTCCGGGGTTCGGTTTCTTCTGGCCATAGTTGAAAACCTCCATTCAATGCTTTTATTCTACACCAACTTGGAGGTTTACACAATTTATGGGATGGTCTCATCAATAATGCTTTCAATGCCCACAATTTGTAAGCGGTCACGCTTAGAAGAGTTATCACCACCCGGCATAGGTTGCAGATATCGAGGGTCGTGGACAAATCCCAAAGAAATCGGACCAATGTGGTCAGCAGATGTGCCATCAAAGAAAGCACTTCCCATAAACTGATTAGCTGCATGGATATTTCCGTCACTCCAATATTCATAAGCGCGCCTGTCTTTGGTGTAGGATTTAAGGTTTTCTTTTGAACGACTTTTATCCTGAGTGGCTTAACAACAGCGATTGTATGTATGGAATCCATCATATCGATCAGGAAAATATGACATTGCTCCTGGACCAAGGCATTTTTTATCCCCTTTTTCGGCAAGCGTACTCTAATGCCTCGATAATTTCATCTTTTTCAGCAGTACGGGTATATAAATCTAAGTCACCTTTTTCAATCAGAAATGATGCAATATCAACTTTTCGGACACCGTTGTTGATGAGTTCATCCCAAATATCGCTGATGTGGTCACAATCAGAGAAATCTGTGCCGAATTTGTTGTTCAGGGATTTAAGAGAATTAGCATTTGGGTAGTGGTAGTAAAGGGACATTTCTTTGCCGCAAATCGGGCAAACTCTCCATTTTGTAGGATGGATTTCGAGCATTACATCAGCATACATTCCTGGATATGCTTCGTGTCTTACCACAAAGTCCAACTCTTGAGCTTTATCGATACACCAATCAATGCGTTGCTGACCAATTTCGGATTTTGCTGTGGCTATCCATGCATAGGTGCCGTCTGGTTTTTTCTTGATAGGTAAACCTTTGTAGTTAGGGTTATTTACAATTCATTCCATATACTTCAAAAAACTTTGATGCCACTGTTTTTCATCTTGAGCCATAATAAGACCCCTATTTGTGTATGTGAAATTCAGTTTTAGTTAACCCTGCAATCCAACGTACACTACAGATTTTATGTTGTGATGGAAGTGCACCAAGGTTACTTTGCCCGGTGGGCCTTGCGCTGGTGGAGCAGCACCATCCCGATGCAGCACAGGGTTGCCATGCCTGCCCACAGCGCCAGGTGGCTGCTGTCGCCGGTCTTGGGCACGGGGGCCGGGGTGGGCGTGGGCTCGGCAGTGGGCGTTGCAGCCGTCGCAGGGCTGCCAGCCGTTGCCGGTGTTCACCTGCCACTGGTAGCTGGCGGCGTTGGTTACAGCCATGGTCAGGGTGATGGTTTCGCCCTCATCAAGGGTGATGGTCAGCGTCAGGGCGGTGCCGGGCAGGGCCTCCTCCGGGTGGGGCGCAAAGGTGCCGCCTGCAGCCGGGTTCGCCTGGGTGGTGATGGCGTGTATGGCAGTCCAGCGGGCCACGAGGGTGGTGTCCTGGGTGATGGGTGTGGCAAAGTCAAAGGCCGTGTCGCTGTTCGCCAGGTACCATCCGGCAAAGCCGTAGTGCGCCCGGGTGGGATTCGCCGGCCCGGCGACAGGGTAGCCACGGAGCACGCCTTTCTCCGCCACAGCCGAGCCGCCGTTGCTGTCGAAGGTTACGGTGCAGGGGTCGGTGTTCCAGGCGGCGCAGAGGGTTATGGCCGTGGTGTGGGGTTTGCTGAAGTCGTGGGGTGTATCGGGGGGTGCCGGTCTCATACCAGTGGGAGAAGAGGTATCCAGTCCGGCTGGCGGGTGCGGTGCTGGTGCCTTCAAAAGTGCCGGCCTTATGGTACCGTCGTTATACACCGTACGGTTAAATGTTGGAGAAGTGGAGCCTTCGCCTGAGGTGATGGTGCCGTTGATATTTTTTTCATGCTTTCCGCATATGTTCCGAAAGTGATTGAATTTCCCGGCGGTTTCCTGTATAATAGTCCGCGTAAAAAGTGCAGCCATACACGGCTGCACCGGACGAACACCAGGGAGGACGCTATGCCATACATTCAAACCATGACCAACGTGGGCATTTCCGGCAGGAAGGAGCAGACCCTCAAGCAGCGCATGGGCGAGGCCATTGAGCTGATTCCGGGCAAGAGCGATGGCTGGCTGATGCTCTCCTTTCAGGATGATGCGCACATGTATTTCAAGGGCGAGGACGAGCCCTGCGCCCTGTGCCAGGTGAAGCTCTTTGGCTCCGCCAGCGAGGAGGCCTATGCTGCCCTCACCAGCGCGCTGACGGACATCCTGGCAGAGGAACTGGAGATTGACCCGGCCCGGGTGTATGTGACCTACCAGGAGATTGCCACCTGGGGCTGGAACGGCGGAAACTTCTGAGGGTTACCTGCAGGCCTTCAGGGTTTTGCAGGCCTGGCAGGTGTAGTTCACCAGGGCCAGGATGGTCAGCACCACGGCGATGTTCAGCAGGATGATGTCCACCTGAACACCCAGGGCGGTGAACTCCTCATGGAAGAAGCTGAGCACCAGCGCTGCCACAAAGGAGCACATGGAGGCCTTGCCCAGCAGGTTGCTGTACACCACCACATCGTTCTTCAGCATAAAGGTGCCGCCAATCACCATCAGCAGCTCCTTTATCATCACGATGACGATGGCTGCCCAGGGAAGGATGCCCTGCACACCCTGGCACACCAGCGCCGTGCAGACCATGAGCTTGTCTGCCAGGGGGTCCATCAGCTTGCCGAAATTGGTGATGAGCTTGTGCTTCCGGGCAATGTAGCCATCCAGCGCATCGGTCAGGCTGGCCAGCAGAAACACCGCCAGCGCCCACTTGGTATGCCCGGCGGCGTATACAGCCACAAACACGGGTATCAGCAGCATGCGCAGCATGGTGAGCACGTTGGGCACGTTCCACACATCGGTAAAATACTTGTCAATCAGCTTTTTCACGGGAAGGTTCCTTTCTTTTGGATCAATTCAAATGAACACCTAGAGATTCGCCGCCGCTGGCGGGAATCCCTTTTTTTTCACCCCCGGCGGCAGGAAATTTCACCGGGGAGGAGAACACTATAACGTACAATTATGAACGGAGGATGAAGCCATGCGATTTGACGGACGCACCCCGGAGCAGCCCCGCACCGTGACCATCCAGACCGATTTTGTCCGCACGGCGGCAGGCTCCTGCCTGATTGCCACGGGGAACACGCGGGTCATCTGCACTGCCTCGGTGGAGGAAGGCGTGCCGGCCTTCCTGCGGGGAAAGGGACAGGGATGGGTAACGGCGGAATACGCCATGCTGCCCGCCTCCACCACCCAGCGGAAAAAGCGCGACGGCATTAAGAAGGACGGGCGCAGCGTGGAGATTCAGCGGCTGATTGGCCGCAGCCTGCGCCAGGCCGTGGACATGAAGGCCCTGGGGGAGCGAACCATCACCCTGGATTGCGATGTGCTGGAGGCCGATGGCGGCACCAGAACAGCCTCCATCACCGGCGCCATGGTGGCGCTGACCTGCGCTGTGGATAAGCTGGTGGCGGAAGGCAAGCTGCTGGTGTCCCCCATTGTGCACCAGGTGGCTGCCATTTCCTGCGGCGTGGTGGACGGCACGCCCTGCTGCGACCTGTGCTACCAGGAGGACAGCGGCGCGGATGTGGACATGAACTTTGTGATGAACGAAAAGGGTGAGTTCATCGAGCTGCAGGGCACCGGGGAAGGCCGTGCCTTCACCCCCGATGAACTGAACACCCTGATGCACTACGGCAAACAGGGCATTGCAAGGCTGATGCAGGCCCAGCGGGACGCCCTGGGCCAGCGGGCGCGGCACATTGCGCCCAAGCCTGCGCTGGTGGTTGCCAGCGGCAACGAGCATAAGATTCGCGAGCTGCAGCACATCTTTGGCGAATACTACACGGTGGTGCCCATGGGTGCGGCAGGCTTCCACGCCAACATTGATGAAAATGCCTCCACCTTTGCGGGCAATGCCATCATCAAGGCCGAGGCCGTGTGTGCTGCCACCGGCCTGCCCGCCCTGGCGGACGACAGCGGCCTGATGGTGGACGCCCTGGATGGCGAGCCCGGGGTGTACTCCGCCAGGTATGCCGGTGAGCATGGGGACGATGCCGCCAACAACGCGCTGCTCCTGCGCCGGATGAACGGCAAAACCAGGCGGGACTGCGCCTTCCACTGCGCCATTGCCCTGAAGCTCCCCGGAAAGGATGCCCTGGTGGCCGAGGGTGTATGCCCCGGTGTGCTGCTGGAGAAGGAACGGGGCGAAGGCGGCTTCGGGTATGATCCGCTTTTCCTGTACGAGCCGCTGAACCAGACCTTTGCGGAAATCTCCCAGGAGGACAAAAATCGCGTGAGCCACCGGGCCCGGGCCTGTGCCAAAATGCTGGACATGATGAAGGAGCTGCATGCCTGATGCGCTGCATTGTGATGAGCGACAGCCACGGGCATGACGGCAACCTGCGCTGGATGCTGCAGCTGTGCTGGAAAACCATCGGCCCGGTGGACTGCTACATCCACTGCGGCGATGGCGCCTATGACTTCCGCCGGCTGGAGAATTTCATCCGCGCCAGGGACGCGCATGCCGCCCTGTACAACGTGCGCGGCAACAACGACTTTGGCATTCCGGACCTGCAGGAAAAGCAGGTTTTGTCCCTGGGCGGCGCAAGGGTGCTGCTGACCCATGGGCACCGGTATCATGTGAAATCCACCCTGACCTATCTGGACGATGCCGCCCGGGAAAACGGCTGCGGCCTCGTGCTGTTTGGGCATACCCACCTGCCCATGATGGAAATGCGCCGCGCCCTGCTGGTGAACCCCGGCAGCGCGGCGGATGGCCGCATGGCCCTGGTGGAAATCAACGAAGGAAAACCCCGCGTCAACCTGCTTTCATACTGAGAAGGAGGAATGATGGTGATGAACGGAATGGTTCGCATTGCGGCAGCGGTGCCGCAGGTGCACCTGGGCCATGTGGAGGAAAATGTGCAGGAGCACCTGAAGTGGATGCGCCAGGCCAAGGCCGAAAACGCCAGCCTGGTGGTGTTTCCCCAGCTGTCCCTGACGGGCGCCAGCTGTGGCGATTTGCTTTTCCAGCGTCCCCTGCTGGAGCAGGTGCAGAAGGGCCTTGCCACCCTGGCGGAAAACTGCCCGGAAGGCCTGACCGCCGTGGTGGGTGCACCCCTTGAGGGCCGCGGAGGCCTGTATAACTGTGCGGTGGTGCTGTCCGGCGATGGGGTTGAGGGCGTTGTGCCCCAGACCCTGGCGGTGGAGAAGCGCCACTTCCGCACCGATGGCACTGGCTATGTGGCCATTGGCAGCGAGGACTGGCAGCTGAACCGCCGCACCACCTTTACCAGCGCGGATGGCGTGACCTTTGGCATTGAAATGGGGGATGAGCTTTTCGCCCCCATGGCACCCAGCAATGAGCTGGCGCTGGCTGGAGCAGAAATCATCCTGAACCTGTCCGCCATGAACGAAATCGTGGGTCGCCGGGCCTTCCGCAAGGCCTGCGTAGCCCAGCAGTCTGCCCGGTGCCTGTGCGGCTATGTGCTGGTCAACGCAGGCTATGGTGAATCCACTACCGACCTGCTCTACGCCGGGCACAGCCTGTTTGCCTGCTGCGGCGATGTGCTGAAAGAGAATGAAGACTTCATTGCCAGCGATTACCTGCTGACCGCCGATGTGGATGTGGAGCGCATCCGGGCCGACCGCATGCGCAGCCCGATTTTCGGGGATTGTGCCGGGAAGGTCAGCACTCCTGTGAGCCAGGAGCTGATCTGGGGCCATCTGCTGCTGGCGGAGGATGTGGCACCCGATGTGCGTGTCAGCAAGCAGCCGTTCATCCCGGCGGACAAGGCAGAGCGCACGGTGCGCTGCCAGGAAATATTTGCCATGCAGGCCAGGGCGCTGGCGCGTCGCATGAGCATCACCGGCGGCAAGGCGGTGATTGGCATTTCCGGCGGACTGGATTCCACCCTGACGCTGCTGGCGGCGGTGAAGGCCGTTGACCTGCTGGGCCTGCCCCGCACCAATATCCTGGGCGTGACCATGCCCTGCTTTGGCACCACGGACTGGACGTATCAGTCCGCCCTGGAGCTGATGACCACCCTGGGCATCACCCAGCGGGAAATTCCCATTCATGCGGCTGTGCGCCAGCACTTTGCCGACATTGGGCATGACGAGAAGGATCACTCCGTCACCTACGAAAACGCCCAGGCCCGGGAGCGCACCCAGGTGCTGATGGACGTGTGCAACGACTTTGGCGGCCTGGTGCTGGGCACCGGCGACCTGAGCGAGATTGCCCTGGGCTGGTGCACCTATAATGCCGACCACATGAGCATGTATGGCGTTAACTGCGGCGTGCCCAAAACCCTGGTGCGCTGGGTGGTGAAAACCGCCAGCGAATCGGCGGAGTTTGCCGCCAGCCGGGCGGTGCTGGAGCGGATTCTCTCCACGCCCATCAGCCCGGAGCTGCTGCCCCCGGACGAGCAGGGAAACATCGCCCAGCAGACGGAGGATTTGGTGGGCCCCTATGCCCTGCACGATTTCTTCCTGTATTACGCCATCCGCTACGGCTACGGGCCTGCCAGGGTCTACGCCCTGGCACAAGCGGCCTTTGCCGGGGATTTTGATGATGCCACCATCCTGAAATGGCTGAAGAACTTCTACAGGCGGTTCTTCACCCAGCAGTTCAAGCGCAGCTGCTGCCCGGATGGGGTGAAGATTGGCACCGTGGGCCTCAGCCCCCGTGGGGACTGGCTGATGCCCAGCGATGCCCAGTCCGCCCTGTGGCTGAAGGAATGCGAGGCCCTGTAAAGCCTTCGCTTTGTGCATAATGTGCCGCGAAAAGCCCTGTTTTCCCCGTTTCTTTTCTGGGCAAAATGTGGTATGATAGGCTTTGGCACAAGCCAAATATCCAAACAATAGGAGTCATTCATGATTACAGTCAGCAACGTTTCCCTGACCTTTGGCGGGCAGAAGCTCTTCGCCGGGGCAGATCTGAAATTCATGCCCGGAAACTGCTATGGCATCATCGGTGCCAATGGCGCGGGCAAATCCACCTTCCTGCGCATTCTCTCCGGCGAACTGGAGCCCACCACCGGCTCCGTTTCCTATCCCGCAGAGCAGCGCATGTCCACCCTGAAGCAGGATCAGTTCAAATACGATGCTTATCCTGTGCTGGATACGGTCATCATGGGCAACCAGCGGCTGTACGACATCATGAAGGAAAAGGACGAGCTTTACGCCAAGCCGGACTTCTCCGAAGCAGATGGCGAGCGAGCTGCCGAGCTGGAAGGCGAATTTGCCGAAATGGACGGCTGGAACGCTGAATCCGATGCGGCTACCCTGCTGACCGGGCTGGGCATCGGCGCAGACATGCACTACACCCTGATGGGCGACCTGAAGGGCGGCGAAAAGGTGAAGGTACTGTTGGCTCAGGCCCTTTTCGGCAACCCGGATATTCTGTTGCTGGACGAGCCTACCAACAATCTGGACAACCGCTCCGTTAGCTGGCTGGAGGACTTCCTGATGGATTTTCCCGGTACGCTGATTGTGGTTTCCCACGACCGTTGGTTCCTGAATAACATCTGCACCCATATTGTGGATATTGACTTCAACCAGGTGAAGATGTATGTGGGCAACTACGACTTCTGGTACGAATCCTCCAAGCTAATGCAGTCCATCATGAAGGATCAGAAGAAGCGCCGGGATGACAAGATTAAGGAATTGCAGAGCTTCATCCAGCGTTTCTCCGCCAACAAGTCCAAGGCCAAGCAGGCCACCAGCCGCCGCAAGCTACTGGATCAGCTGACCATCGAGCAGATGCCCGCCTCCTCCCGCCGCTATCCCTGGGTGAACTTCTCCCCCGAGCGTGAGGCCGGCAAGGACATCCTGACGGTGAGCAACATCAACTACACCCAGGACGGTGTGCAGCTTTTGAAGGATGTTTCCTTCCTCGTCACCAAGGGACAGAAGATTGCTCTGGTCGGCCCCAACGAGCAGGCGCAAACTGCCCTGTTCCGCATCCTGGCAGAGGAGCTTCAGCCCGATTCTGGCAACGTCAAATGGGGCGTGACCATCTCCACCAGCTACTTCCCCAAGGATAACGGCCCCTATTTCGACGGCTGCGACAAAAACATGCTGGACTGGTTTGCCCAGTACTGTCCCAGCACCATGCTGGAAAGCGACATGCGCGACCTGCTGGGCCGCATGCTGTTCCGCGGTGATGATGTGTACAAACAGGTGTCCGTGCTCTCCGGCGGCGAAAAGGTGCGCTGCATGCTCTCCCGCATGATGCTCTCCGGTGCCAACTTCATCATGCTGGATCAGCCCACCAACCACCTGGATCTGGAATCCATCACTGCTGTGAACAACGCACTGATCAACTTCCCCGGCAATGTGATCTTCACCAGCCAGGATCACCAGTTCGTGACCACCATTGCAGACCGCATCATTGAGATTAAGCCCGATGGCACCATTGCCGATTACCTGTGCAGCTACGAGGATTACCTGGAGCGCACCAAGCAATAACACCCCAAGGCCTGTCGCCAGTGCGGCAGGCCTTTTTCGTTGCATGATTTTTTCGTGAAGGTTGCGAAAAAAATTCAAAAAACCCGTTCATATTCCAGGGCGGATGTAGTATAATAACGGTGGCAGACTATTTTTTTGTACGAAAGTGGGGGAGAAAGCGCGTGGAATCGCTTTGGCAAACGATACAGACCATGGTGTGGAACGTGTTTCACCGCCCCGGAGTATCCGATATTATCGACATCATCGTTGTTGCATTCATCATCTACAAGCTCATTATGCTTACCAGGAAGACCCGGGGCAGCGCCGTGCTCAAGGGCCTGGTGCTGCTTTTGCTTATTGCCGGTGCCAGCGATCTCCTGGGCCTGACCGCCATGAACTGGCTGCTGATGACCATTATCTCAAACGGCGCCGTGGTGCTGGTGATACTCTTCCAGCCGGAGCTGCGCAAGGCCCTGGAAACCATGGGCCGCGGCACCGTGCTGGACAAAACCCGGGAGGACAGGAGCGAGGAAGCCCGGGTGGTGGACGAGGTGATCAAGTGCCTGACCAACCTGAGCCGCCGCCGGGTGGGTGCGCTGATTGTCTTTGAGCAGAAAACCGGCCTGCAGGACGTGATTGAGACCGGCATCGGCATCGATGCGGAAATCTCCTCTGCGCTGCTGGAAAACATCTTCGAGCCCAACACCCCGCTGCACGATGGCGCTGTGGTGGTGCGGGGCACCCGGGTCACCGCCGGCGCCTGTATCCTGACGCTGACGGAGGGCGCGGGCATCAGCCACGAGCTGGGCACCCGCCACCGGGCCGCCATTGGCATCAGCGAAACCACCGATGCGGTGGTGCTCATCGTTTCGGAGGAAACGGGCATTATCTCCATGGCGAAGGGCGGCAGGCTGACCCGCCACCTGGATGCCAAGGCCCTGCGCGGGGTGCTGGGCAGCATGTATCAGCCGCCCCGCACCAGCCTGATGGCCCTGCTGCGCGGCCTGGGCAAGGGAAAGGAGGAGGCCTGACATGCAAAACACCCCGCAGACACCCAAGGGGAGCCGCTTTCAGCAGGTGATGGGAATCCTCTGGAGTACTGCCAGGCAGAACTGGGGCTTCAAGCTGCTGGCCCTGGTGCTGGCGATTGTGCTCTGGTCCGGGCTGATCACCCAGGACCCTTCCCTGACCCGGGAAAAACAGTTCACCGATGTGAAGATTTCCCTCAGCGGCTCGGACAGCATGAAGCGCAATGGTCTGATTGTCGTAAACGACCTGACGGAGCAGCTGACAGGCGCCCAGCTCCGGGTCGATGTACCCCAGATGCGCTACAGCGCCGCCACCAGCTCTGCCTACAATGCTCGCGTTGACCTGAGCCGGGTGACGGAAACCGGCCTGCAGGAGCTGGAAGTGCTGACCACCAACAGTACCTCCTACGGCTCGGTGAGCGAGATTATTCCTGCCACCATCCAGGTGGAGGTAGAGGAGTATATCACCCGGTACCGCATTCCCGTGAATGTGAAGGCCGAGGGTCAGCTGCCCCGGGGCTTCTACGCCAGCCAGGCCCAGCCCGATCCGCCCATGGTGGCGGTCAGCGGGCCCAAGTCCGTGGTGAACCGCATTGTTCAGGCGGAGGTGGTGCTGGAGCAGGGCACCCTGCCTGCCCAGGAGGGAGACATCCGCCTGGCGGCACCCTTTCACCTGCTGGACGCAGAGGGCCAGCCGGTGGAGAGCAGCCTGATTTCCGTTACCAGCGAGTCCGTTCTGCTGGACAGCGTGGTGGTGGAGCTTTCCCTGTACACAACCAGGAGCCTGGCGCTTTCCTCCCTGGGGCTGACCACCGGCACACCGGCGGAAGGCTATGAGGTGAAGAGCGTCACCTGCGGGCCGGACACCATCATTGCCGCAGGCCAGGCGGAAAACCTGTCCCTGCTGGACTCCCTCTATGTTTCTTCCCCCGTGGATGTAACCGGGCGGACGGAATCCTTCCACCAGGTGCTGAAGGTGCGCAAGCCTTCCGAGCTGGTGTACCTGAGCGCCGATTCGGTCACTGTGGAAGTGGAGATTGGCCCCATTATCCAGGAGAAAACGCTGACAGGCCTGAAGATTGCCACCCAGGGCCTGGGCACCGGCTGCAAGGCCACCCTTTCCGACAAGAATGCCGATGTGACCATCAGCGGCCCCATGCTGTGGGTGAAGGGCCTGCGTGCCGGCCATGTAACCCTGACCTGCGACCTGGAGGGTCTGGCGGCAGGGGAGTATGACCTGCCGGTGATTTGCACCGTGGAGGGCGCGGAAGGCCAGACCTACGCGGCAGATGTATCCCCCGGCACCCTGCATGTGGTGATTGAGGAAAAATAACGGAGCACCCGGGAAAGGAGGCCGCCTGTGGGAACCTTTGCCTATTCCATGTTCAGCGGTATGCTCAGCTGGTTCCGCACGGCGGTGAACTGGCTGTGGAACACCCTGGTCAGCCCGGAAAACGGCGGACTGATTTCCTGGATTGGGGAAAACTGGCTGTGGCTGATTATCGGCCTGTCGGTCATCTGCATGTGCGTGGACATGCTGGTGCACCTTTTGCGCTGGCGGCCGGACAAGGTGTGGGTCAGCTTCTTCCGGCGGATGTTCGCCAGGGAGGACGAGGAGGACACTCCCGACCCTGCCTCCGGCAAAATGCGCCGGGAATGGCACTATGCCGATGGCACCGCCCGCACGGAGGAAGTGGAAGTTCCCCAGGAGGAATGGCCCCCGGTGGAGGAATTGCCCCCTGTTCCCGTAAGCGAGCTGCCGCCCCAGTATGTGCAGAGCTTTGCCAGGCCGGAAAACCTGAAATATCAGGAAGAAATGAAAAAAGAACAGCCTGTGGGATTGGAGGACTATCCCCAGCCCATGCCGGAGCGGCCCCGCCGGGCCGCAACCCGCACCGAAGGCCTGCAGAAGCGCATGGCCCGCCTGCAGGCCCGCATGAACGAGGAGGACGAGCTGGAGCTGCGCTACCGGCCTGCGCCGCCTGCGGTGGACAAGCGGGAGGCCTACCATCAGCCGTACATTCCGCCCCAATGGAAGCGGCCCGGCCCGGTGGGCGCATCCCAGGAGGAGGACGAGGATGAGCATGCTTTCTGACAGGCGCTTTGTGGTGCTGGTGGGCAACTATGGCAGCGGCAAGACCGAGCTGGCCCTGAACCTGGCCCTGAACGCCGCCAGAACCCAATCCACCACCCTGGTGGATTTGGACATTGTGAACCCCTATTTCCGCAGCGGTGAAAAGGCGGAGGAGCTGCGGGCGGCCGGTGTGCGGGTGCTGATGCCCACCTTCGCCATGTCCACAGTGGATATTCCCGCCCTGCCTGCGGAGATTCAGAGCGTGTTTGAGCAGCCCAGCCAGCGGGTGATCTTCGACGTGGGCGGCGACGACACCGGTGCGGCGGCCCTGGGCCGGTATGCACCCTCCTTCCGCCGCTACCGGCAGGAAACGGAGGTGTGCCTGGTGGTTAACGCCATGCGCCCCCTGACCCGGACTGCCGGGGACGTGATTGACCTGGCACAGCGCATTGCCGCCAGGGGACGGCTGGACATGGACGTGATTATCAACAACACCAACCTGGCTGACCAGACGGACGCGGAGATGGTTGCCATGGGCCGCAGCATTGCCCAGGAGGCCGCACGGGCGCTGGGCATCCGCCGGGTGGTGGATGTAGCCATGCCTGCCCTGGGCCTGGACGCCCTGCCGCTGACCCGGCACATGGCACCCGAATGGATGGAGGACGCATGAACCAGCTGCCACAGGCATTTATCCGGCGTATGACCGCGCTGCTGCAGGATGAAGCAGCAGCCTTTTTGCATACCTATGAGGAGCCCTGCTGCCGCGGCCTGCGGCTGAACCCCATGAAGGAAACCAGCCCGGCGCTTGTGCCGGGCCTGCTGGAAAACGTGCCCTGGGAGCCCACCGGCTACTACCTGGGCCTGGACTCCGCTGCCGGTGCGCTGCCGCTGCACGAGGCGGGCGCATACTATTTGCAGGAACCCAGCGCCATGCTGCCTGCGGCGGTGCTTAACCCTCAGCCCGGGGAAACGGTGCTGGACTTGTGCGCTGCACCGGGCGGGAAATCCACCCAGCTGGCGCTGCGGATGAAGGGACAGGGTCTGCTGGTGTGCAACGAGCCCGTGCCCAAACGGGCACAGATCCTCTCACGGAATGTGGAGCGCATGGGCATTCCCAATGCACTGGTGGTCAGCAGCCTGCCGGAACCCCTGGCCCGGCGCTGGCCCGGCGGGTTCGATGCCATACAGGTGGATGCGCCCTGCTCCGGGGAAGGGATGTTCCGCCGGCACCCGGAAACCAGGGACGAGTGGACGGAGGACGCGCCTGCCGGGTGCGCCAGGCGCCAGGCGGAAATCCTGGACTGGGCGGCGGAAATGCTGCGCCCCGGTGGACGGCTGGTGTACTCCACCTGCACCCTGAACCCGGAGGAAAATGAGGATACTGTCAATGCCTTCTGCCAGCGGCATGGGGACTTTGCGCCGGAGGCCTTTCACCTGCCGGGCGCGGATGCACCCACCGGCATGCTGACCTGCTACCCGCACAGGATGAAGGGTGAAGGGCACTTTGTGGCGCTGCTGCGCCGCAGCGGTGATGGGGTTGCCCGCCTGCCCGGTGATGCTTCCCTGCCCAAGCCGGACAGGGCTGCCATGGCTGCCCTACAGGCCTTTGCACCGGAGGCACCCGTGCCCACTGCCCTGCTGGGCGAAACGCTGGTTTGCCTGCCCCGGTGCCCGGATGTCCGGGGCCTGCGGGTGCTGCGGGCTGGCCTGCACCTGGGCAGCGTGCGCGGAAGGCTGTTCCTGCCGGATCACGCCTGGGCGGTGAGCTTCGCGCCGCCGGACGTGCCCCGGGTGCCGCTGACGGAGGAGCAGGCCCGGCGCTACCAGGCCGGCGAAACCATCCCCGTGGCGGACGGCCTGCGCGGCTATGTGCTGCCAACCCTCCACGGCCTGCCGCTTGGCTGGGGAAAGGTCAGCGATGGTATCATGAAAAACCACTACCCCAAAGGCCTGCGCCGATAAAAAAAGAGGACAACCCCCAAAAAGGCTGTCCCCCAAAAGGCAATATCACCGCCTCGCGGTGCGCCCTTCGCACACCGTGAACCCCGCTAAGCCGGCGACAAAAAACGCTGTCCAGCCAGGGATTCTCAAGGGATGAAATCCCTTGAGCGGGTTGTCAGGGCAGCGCCCTCTGGTTACGTTCTTGCTACACCCGTGTCCCTTGCCGCCTGCATTACGGCGGCGGCAACTGCGGGCGCAACGCGCTTGTCCAGGGCATCGGGCAGGATATAGGCGGCGGAAAGATCGCTGCCCACCAGGTCTGCCAAGGCCCGGGAAGCCGCCATTTTCATTTCCTCGTTGATGCAGCGGGCCCGGCAATCCAGCGCGCCGCGGAAAATGCCCGGGAAGGCCAGCACATTGTTGATCTGGTTGGGATAATCGCTGCGCCCGGTGCCCACCACTGCAGCACCGGCGGCAAGCGCTTCCTCCGGCATAATCTCCGGGGTGGGGTTCGCCATGGCAAACACAATGGGCTTCTCTGCCATGGTGCGCACCATGTCCCCCGTCAGCACCCCCGGGGCGGACACGCCAATGAATACGTCCGCGCCCTGCACAGCATCCGCCAGGGTGCCACGCAGGTGCTGCCGGTTGGTCTTGCAGGCCAGCTCCGCCTGGGCGGCGTTTAATTCAGGCATGCCCTCGTCAATGATGCCAAACCTGTCCACCAGGGTCAGGTGCTTCACGCCCAGGTTCAGCAGGTGCTTGGCAATGGCAATGCCGGCGGAACCGGCACCGTTCAGCACCACACGGGCGGTGGCAATGTCCCGGCCGGTGACCGTCAAGGCGCCCAGCAGCGCAGCGGCAACCACCACCGCCGTGCCGTGCTGATCATCGTGAAAGACAGGAATGTCACAGCAGGCCTTGAGCTTCTCTTCAATCTCAAAGCACCGGGGCGCGGCAATGTCCTCCAGGTTGATGCCTCCAAAGCTGCCTGCCAGCAGGGACACCGTGCGGACAATCTCCTCCGTGTCCCTGGAGCGGATGCACAGGGGAAAGGCATCCACATCCGCAAAGGTCTTGAACAGGGCGCACTTGCCCTCCATAACGGGCATACCGGCCTCCGGGCCAATGTCCCCCAGGCCCAGCACGGCAGTGCCATCGGTAACAACCGCCACCAGGTTGGCCCGGCGGGTCAGCTGGAAGGACTTGTCCGGGTCGGCCTGAATGGCCAGGCACGGCTCCGCCACACCGGGGGTGTAGGCCAGGGAAAGCTCCTCCCGGCTGGTGATGGGTGCCCGGGACACCACCTCCACCTTGCCGTGCCACTCATAGTGCTTTTGCAGGGATGCTTCACGAATGTTCATGGGTTTGCCCTCTGCCCTTATCCCTGGGCGGCGGGAAATGTTCACCCATGCAGTTTACCGCTGCCGGGCGGATTTGTCCATACCAAAGTGCGCCGGGCACGAAAGGAAAGGAAGGATGGCATTGCTGAGCAAGCGGGAAAAGCTGTACCGGGCGGCGGAGCTGCTCCGGGGCCTGCGCTGCCCCAGCTGCGGTCAGCCGCTGTGCCGGGCCGGGGAGGACTTTGCCTGCGAACGCGGGCACCGGGTGAATGTGAACCGCAAAGGGTGCCTGAACTTCCTTTCCGCACCGGTGGACAGCTGCTACGATGCGGCGCTTTTCCAGGCGCGGCGGCGGGTGTTTGCGGCAGGGTGCTATCAGCCTGTGGCGGAGGCCATGGCGGGCATGCTGCCGCCTGCACCCCAGCGCCTGCTGGATGCAGGCTGCGGTGACGGCTGGTACCTGAATGAACTGCTGTCGAAGCATGAAACCTGGCAGGGTGCCGGGGTGGACATCAGCCGGGACGCCATTTTTCAGGCCACGGATCAGCCCTGCACGGCGCTTTGGTGCGTGGGCGACCTGCGCCGCCTGCCCTTCAGGGATGGAACGTTTACCGCCGTGCTGGATGTGCTGACCCCAGCCAATTACGGGGAGTTCCGCCGGGTGCTGGCGCCGGAAGGCCTGCTGCTGAAGGTGTACCCGGGCGCAGGCTACCTGCGGGAGCTTCGCGCGGCCCGGGACATGGAGCCCTATGCCGAGGGACAGGTGGAGGCCTACCTGCGGGAAAAAGCCAGCGTGCAGGCGGAGCAGCGTGTCACGGTGGCGCACCCGGTTACGCCGGAGCTGTGGCGGGACTTTGTGTGGATGACCCCGCTGAACCAGGACCTGTCCGATGATGAGAAGGAGACCATTGCCCGGCAGCCTGCGTCCACGGTGACGGTGGATTTGCACGTGGCAGCGGTGCGCCTGTGCAAGTGATACCAGCTTCGCAAATGTGAAAAAGCCTGCCGCATGTGCGACAGGCGCAGATTGTCAAAAAACCTCCGGGAGGTGTCGGAAGGCCCGCAGGCCCTCTGACTGTATTCGTATCGCGGGGCTTTGCCGCGCGGGCGGG
>CAYLIC010000044.1:0-16945 GCA_964383815.1 uncultured Faecalibacterium sp.
GAATACAGTCAGAGGGCCTGCGGGCCCTCCGACACCTCCCGGAGGTTTTTTGACAAGCTGAAGCGGCTTTGCACAGCCGCTTTTTTGGTACAAGTTTTCATCATGAGGCGCGCCTTTTCCGGGCAATCTTTTCGCGAAGGAGGGATGCAGGCATGACAAAGCGACCCAAGGAACTGGTGGACGCCATCATCCAGGAGGCCCGGCGGAAGAATCCCTACGATGTGCTGGGCTCCTACACCGGCGTACCCTGGGATGACGAGTGGGACGTGCCCGTCCAGGATGTGGACGACCTGTGACCCGCCTGGGCAGCGTGGTGGGCCTGCCCGCCGCCCTGAACGGCAAAGTGGTGGGCCGGGTGGAGCAGGCCGTGCTGGCGCCGGACGGGCACAGCCTGCGGGGATTGGTGCTGCGCCAGGGCCTTGGCGGCGCCCGGTGGGCGGAGGCGGGCAGCATTGCCGTGCTGGGCCAGGTGGCGGTGGTGCTGCAGGAAAGGCCCACCAGGCCGCCCAGGCGCAGCGAGCTGCTGCTGACCAGCGTGAAGGACTCCGCCGGGCTGAACCTGGGCCGGGTGACGGATGTGTTCATCCACCCGGAAACCCTGCAGGTGGCGGCGCTGGAGATTAGCCTGGGGCTGGTGGAGGAAGTGTGCCTGGGGCGGATGCTGGCAAGGCGCTTTGTGCTGCGGCCCACCCCGGAGGAGCCGGGCCAGGTGCTGATTCCTTGCGGCTGCGTGCTGGAGCCTGTCAGGCAACCATAGAAAGGAGGTGTGCACATGGGCAAGCTGGCAATGGGCGCCATGGGCTTTATGCTGGGCGCCGGTATGATGATGCTGCCTGCCGGGCGAACCGTGCGGCAGAAGGCGCGAATGGCGAAGCGCTGGGTGAAGAGCAGGATTTAACGGACGTTGGGGAAAGGGGGCAGCGCCATGCAGCGGGCGCAGAAAAGGCGGCTCTGGCTGCCCTGGCTGCTGGGCGGCGCGGCGGCGCTGCTGCTGCGCCAGGTGCTGGCAAGCCTGGCTGCACAGCTGCTGGCGGCTTACCTGCTGGTGGCGCTGGCGCTGCCCCTGTGCCGCCTGCTGGAAAGGCGGCTGCCGCCATCCCTGTCCGCCATGCTGGCCTTCGCAGGCGTGGGGCTGCTGGCCCTATGCGCCATGGTGGTGCTGATACCCCCTTTGGTGCGCCAGTTTCGCCAGCTGGGCCAGGTGCTCCCGGGCTTGCTGGAATGGGGTCAATCCCTGCTGGCACGCCTGCAGGCCTTCCTTCACGAAAAAGGGCTGGACGTTGCACCCATGCGGGAAGAAGTCTTCGCCCGGCTTGGCCAGCAGGCCGGTGCCTGGCTGACAGCCGCCGCCCAAAGCCTTTCCCAGGCGCTGCACGCCGCCGGTCGGCTGTTTCTGGCTCCGTTGCTGGCCTTCTACCTCCTGCGGGACAGGCGGCGCATCTGCTCCCTTCTTGCCCTGCTGGTGCCTGTTCAGCACCGGGCACGGGCCGTCCGCGCCGCCCGGGAGATGCGCCGGGAAACAGTGAACTTCCTCCGCGGGCAGCTGCTGCTTTCAGCTGCGGTGGGCGTGCTGACCGGCCTGGGGCTGCTGCTGGCAGGTACGCCCTGCCCGCTGGCACTGGGGCTGTTGATGGGCATTATGGAGCTGATTCCCTATGCAGGCCCCATGCTGGCAGGCGGCCTGGCGGTGGTGCTGGCCCTGCAGGGCGGGTTTATCCGGGCGCTGTGGGCGCTGGGCGTGGTGCTGCTGGTACAGCAGGCAGACAGCAGCCTGCTCTCCCCCAGGCTGCTCTCCGGCGCCACCAACATGCATCCCCTGTGGGTGCTGCTGCTGATTTCCGCCGGCGGCATGCTGGGCGGCCCGCTGGGCATGATGGCTGCGCTGCCGCTGGCTGTATCCATCCGTGGTGCGCTGCGGGGCTGGCGGGTGTGACATACTTTTGTTACAAGTTTCCCATTTGTTTCCCTAAAAAAGACAGAAAAAAGGCTTTCCCTTTGGTGGGTTTCCGTGTATAATAAGGTGTATCAACAGGTAAAGGAGCTGCCACCGTGCCTGATATGTTCAACACCACCAAGCTGAAGCCTTTGCAGGAAACCGGAAACGAGGCCCAGGACATCCTCATGTATGTATACAACGCCCTGCAGGCCAAGGGGTACGACCCCATTACCCAGATTGTCGGCTACATTATCTCCGGCGATCCCACCTACATCACCAGCCACAACCAGGCCCGCAGCATGATTTGCCGCCTGGAGCGGGACGAGATTCTTGAGGAGCTGGTGCGGTTCTACCTGGCGGGTCATGCCCAATGATGGACAGGCGTCCCCTGGGTAAAACAGGCCTTTCTGTCTTTCCGCTGGCCTTCGGCACGCTGACCATCAGCCCCATGCAGCGAAACTTCCCGCCGGAAATGGGAGCGGAGCTTATTTTGTACGCCGCTTCCCAGGGCGTAAACCTGTTCGACACCGCTCAGCTTTACCACACCTACGAGCCTTTGCGCCTGGCGCTGAAGCACCGACCCGATCTGCTGGTGTCCACCAAATCCTACGCCTGGGACAGGCCCACTGCCCAGGAAGCCTTTGACGATGCCCGCCGCAGACTGGACATGGACGTGATTCCCATTTTCCTCATGCACGAGCAGGAGAATATGCTGACCCTGAAGGGCCACCGGGAGGCCTTTGACTTCTACCTGGAGCAGAAGGCCAAGGGAAACATCCGCGCTGTGGGCTTTTCCACCCATCGTGTGGCGGCGGTGGACTATGCGCCCCGTTACCCGGGCGTGGATGTGATTCACCCGCTGATCAACCGGGCGGGTGTGGGTATTCCCGACGGCACAAGGGATGATATGGCATCGGCCATTGCCCGTGCCCGCAGCGCAGGCATCGGCATTTTCGCCATGAAGCCTTTGGGTGGCGGACACCTGCTGAAAAGCCCCAGGGAGGCCTTTGACTACCTGAATGGCCTGGGCTGCGTGGATGCCGTATGCTGCGGCATGCAGAGCAAGGACGAAATTGACGTGAACCTGCGCCTGATGGCAGGCCTGGCGCCCGACCCCGCTGCCGCCCGGCGCACCCAGCAGGAACCGCGAAAGCTGATTATCCACGACTGGTGCCGTGGCTGCGGCAAGTGTGTGGCCCGCTGCCGACAGGGTGCCTTGTCCCTCCAAGAGGGAAAATGCGTGTGCGACCAGGCAAAGTGTGTCCGCTGCGGCTATTGTGCCCCCGTGTGCGAGGAATTTTGCATCAAGGTCATATGAAATTTGCGGTCTGCATGAAAAGCAGGCCGTTTTTATGTTGCGAAACACCTTCCAAATATGGTATGATAGGCTGTGTATGACTGTAAAGGAGCTTGACACTGTATGGATATGATGACCCGCATCGCCACCCTGACTGCCGATTGCCTGGCCTCCACCTGGCCCGAGGCCTCCGGCCTGCCCACTGCTGATGAAATCCGCGGCCTGCTGGCTGTGCCACCGGACCGCAACATGGGCGATTATGCCTTCCCCGTGTTCCGCCTGGCGAAAAGCCTGCGCATGGCGCCGCCCAGGATTGCTCAGGCCCTGTGCGAGGCCTGGAGCCATGCCGATGTGGCCCGGGTGGAGCCTGTGAACGGCTATATGAACTTTTTCCTCAACCGGGTGAACTTTGCCAGGGACACCCTGGACACCGTGCTCGCCATGGGCGAACGCTACGGCTCATCCGACCTGGGCGCCGGGAAAACCGTGTGCCTGGACTATTCTTCCATCAACATTGCCAAGCGCTTTGGCGTGGGGCACCTGTCCACCACCATGCTTGGTCACTCCCTGAAGCGCATTCACGATTTCCTGGGCTACAAAACCGTGGGCATCAACCACCTGGGAGACTGGGGTACCCAGTTCGGCAAGATGATTTACGCCTATAAAACCTGGGGCAGCAAGGAGGAGGTAGAGGAAAAGGGCATCACCGAAATGATGCGCCTCTACGTCAAATTCCACGAGGAAGCCGAGAAGGATCCCTCCCTGGACGATGAAGGCCGCGCCTGGTTCAAGAAGATTGAGGACAAGGACGAGGAAGCCATCGCCATCTGGAGCTGGTTTAAGGACATCACCCTCCGGGATGCGGAGCGGGTGTACAAGCTGCTGGGCGTGGAGTTTGATTCCTACGCCGGTGAGAGCTTCTACAACGATAAAATGGACGTTATCATTGATGAGCTGCGGGAAAAGAACCTGCTGACCATCTCCGAGGGCGCCTCCGTGGTTGACCTGGAGGAGGACAAGATGCCGCCCTGTATCATCCTTCGCTCTGATGGTGCCACCCTTTACGCCACCCGCGACCTGGCGGCTGCGGAGTATCGCCAGAACACCTACCACTTCGACAAGTGCCTGTATGTGGTAGCCTATCAGCAGGATTTGCACTTCCGGCAAATCTTCCGCGTGCTGGAGAAGATGGGCAAGCCCTGGGCCAAGAACTGCGTGCATGTATCCTTCGGCATGATTTCCTTTGAGGGCCAGGCCTTCTCCACCCGCAAAGGCCGGGTGGTCTACCTGGAGGATGTGCTGAACCAGGCTATGCAGAAGGCCCTGGACATCATCAACGAGAAATCCCCCAACCTGCCCAACAAGGAGGATGTGGCCCGCCAGGTGGGCATTGGCGCCGTGATTTACTCCGACCTGAGCAACGGACGCATCAAGGACATTGATTTCTCCTTCGATCGGGCGCTGAACTTCGATGGTGAAACCGGCCCTTATGTTCAGTATACCCACGCCCGGTGCTGCTCCGTACTGCGCAAGGCGGCAGAGCTTGACCTGGGCGAGATGAACTATGATGCTTTGGCAGACGATGAGGCCCAGGCCCTGCTGCGCCTGCTGGGCCGCTTCCCGGACGTGGTGAAGGAGGCCGCCGACAAGTATGAGCCTTCCATGATCACCCGTGCCGTAACGGACATCGCTCAGGCTTACAACAAGTTCTACTACGAACACCGCATTCTGGACGATGTCAACGCCGCAGCCGCCCGCGTGGCCCTGACCCACGCCGCCAAGGACGTGATCAAGACCGGCCTGTGGCTTATCGGCATTGAGGCTCCGGAACGGATGTAAGGAACGTGTGCGATGCGAGAGGGCAGCCTTTTCTGAGAAAAGACTCCCTCTCGCGCTCTCTCCGGAAAAGCATCGGTGGTGCATGCAATCTCACTTCCATGCAGAACAAGCAAGCAAAAGGCTTGCATTTTTCCATTTTTCCAGCTATAATGTCATCGTACATTGACGGAGAATGCTGCTCCTGCCAACGACCGAAGAGAGCGTGCCCATGGCTGCAAGGTGCGTGTCTGGCAGAAACGGCTCCCGGCTCCTGAGTACGCGGATGAAAGTCCGCCGGGCTGCTCCCGATACAGGGCACACGAGGGCGCATCTGTGCCGAAGCAAGGTGGTACCGCGAAGTTCCCGCTTCGCCCCTGCATATGGGGCGGAGCTTTTTTTCGTCCCTCAATAGAGAAAGGAGATTGACCATGAAGCTGAAAAACCTGGTTTCCAAGCGCTATAAGGAAACGCCTGCCGATTGCCAAATTGCCTCCCAGGCGCTGATGATGCGCGGCGGCTACATCAAGCCTGTGGGCAACGGCATCTACACCCTGTTCCCCATCACCAAGCGGATCACTTCCAAGATTGAGAAGATTATCCGGGAGGAAATGAACCGCATTGACGGCCAGGAGCTGCTGTTCCCCGTGGCCATGCCTGCCTCCATCTGGCGCGAGTCCGGTCGATACGATTCCATCGGCTCCGAGCTGCTCCGCTTTAAGGATCGCTCCGAGCAGGACATGGTGCTGGGCATGACCCACGAGGAAGCCTCCGTCCACTTCGTCCGCGATGTGGCAGACAGCTACACCCAGTACCCCTTCATGATTTACCAGATTCAGACCAAGTTCCGCGATGAGCCCCGCTGCCGCGGTGGCCTGATTCGCGTGCGCGAGTTCACCATGAAGGATGCCTACTCCTTCCACACCTCCCAGGAGGATCTGGAGCGGTATTACAAGATCTGCTATGATGCCTACAACCGCATTTTCGCCCGGGCAGGTGTGCCCGAGGTGGTGGCTGTAGCCTCCGACAGCGGTATGATGGGCGGCAAGGTGTCCCATGAATACATGCTGCTGACCCCCGTGGGCGAGGACACCATCGTCCTCTGCCACGATTGTGATTACCGCGCCAACATGGAGGCTGCGCCCTGCATCGTCCACGGTGAGGCGGGCGAGGTTGCCGAACTGCAAAAGGTCATGACCCCCGGTGTCAAGACCATTGAAGACCTGTGCGCCTTCCTGAATGTCCGTGCCGATCAGACCTGCAAGGCCGTTGTCTACCAGGAAAACCTGACGGACAAGCTGGTGGTGGCGTTCCTGCGGGGCGACCTGGACATCAACGAAACCAAGCTGCGCAACTATCTGAAGGCAGAAATTCACGCTGCCGAGCTGAACGAGAACAGCCCCCTGTGTGCTGGCTTCATCGGCCCCAAGGGCATCAGCAAGGATGTGCGCGTGGTGTTTGATGCCTCCCTCCAGGGCATGAACGCACTGGTCTGTGGCGCCAACGAGCCTGACGCCCATATGACCGGGCTGAACATTCCCCGGGACATTGGCGAGGTGGAATATGTGGATGTGGCCAAGGCCTACGATGGCGGCATCTGCCCCGTTTGCGGCAAGCGCAGCATTTACACCTCCCGGGGCATTGAGGTAGGCAATATCTTCCAGCTTGGTACCAAGTACACCGAGAGCATGGACATGACCTATGTTGACCAGGATGGCAGCCTGAAGCATCCTATCATGGGCTGCTACGGCATTGGCGTAGGCCGTTTGGCCGCTTCCGTTTGCGAGGCCCACCGGGACGACTACGGCCCCATTTGGCCCATTTCCATTGCACCCTGGCATGTACACCTGTGCTCCATGCGCGCCGACAACGAAGAGGTTGCTGCCGTTTCACAGAAGATTTACGACCAGCTGACCGCCAAGGGCATTGAAGTTATCTGGGACGACCGTCCCGTCAGCGCCGGTGTGATGTTTGCCGATGCCGACCTGTTCGGCGTGCCTGTCCGCGTGATTGTCAGCCCCAAGGGCCTGAAAAACGGCACCGTGGAAATCTCCGCCCGTGACAAGTCCTTCCAGGAGCGCAAGCCCGTGGAGGAAGCGGTGGACTTTGTCTACAACCACGTTGTGTCCGAGCTTGCCAAGCTGAACTGCAAGCTGTAAGCAGAGACGCTGTCCCTGCACCCTGCCAGAGGCTCTGCCTCCGGGCTCCGCTTAAGGGATTTCATTCCTTAAGAATCCCGCTCTGCGTATGTGGAGCGGGATTTTATCTTTGCGGGGGTCAATGTGCGCAGCAGGCGCACCGCGACGCGGGAGAGCTGCGTTTTTTTGCTCAACAAAAAAGCCTTCCCCCTTTGAGGGGAAGGTCGGGCATTTCTCTTAGCATTTTTTCAGGTATGCCATGAAATTTTCCTTGTTTTCCAGCGCCGTAGTGGTGGGCCGGCCCAGGTCGTCCCGGGCGCCAATGGCGCATTTCACCTCGATGAAGGACAGCTCGCCGCTGTGCTTCGCCGCCAGCAGCGCCGCGTCCAGCTCCTCAAAGGTAGCGGCGGTGGCAACGCTGGCATAGCCGCAGGCCCGGGCCATGGCGGGCAGGTCGGCACCCTGCGCCACGGTAGGCATGCCGCCAACGGTTTCGTGTGCGCCGTTGTTGATCACGATGTGCACCAGGTTTTTCGGCGCATTGCTGCCAATCACCGGCATGGCGCCCAGGTGCATCAGGGCGGCGCCATCGCCGTCAATGCACCACACCCGGGTGTCCGGCTTCTGCAAGGCAATGCCCAGGGCAATGGACGAGGCATGGCCCATGGAACCAACGGTGAGAAAGTCCCGCTCGTGTCCCTGGCCTGCCGCCGTGCGAATTTCAAACAGCTCCCGGCTGGCCTTGCCGGTGGTGGACACAATGGGGTCATCCCCGGTGCAGGCGGCAATGTGGCGGATAATCTCCTCCCGCTGCATGGGGTATTCGTTGGCGTAGGTAACCTTCCCGCCATAGGTCAGCGCATTTTTCCGCACCACAATGGCGGCGCACTGGCCCTGCCGGAAAGCCTGGCGGAAGGCCTCCATGGCCTGGGTCAGCTGCTCCTCCGTGGTGTCCCGGGAGAGGACAAAGGCCGCAATGCCCATGTCCTCCAGCAGCCGCAGGGTCACCTGACCCTGGTAGATATGCTGGGGCTCATCATGGACGCCGGGCTCACCCCGCCAGCCAATCACGAACAGCGCAGGAATGGCGTACACCTGGTCATTCAGCAGGGAGGCCACAGGGTTGATGATGTTTCCTTCGCCGCTGTTCTGCATGTACACCACAGGCACCCTGCCTGTCGCCAGGTGATAGCCCGCAGCCAGGGCGGTGCAGTTGCCCTCATTGGCGGCGATAATATGGTGTTTGGGGTCAATGCCGTAGGTGTGCATCAGGTAGTTGCACAGGGCCTTCAGCTGGGAGTCCGGCACGCCGGTGTAGAAATCCGCACCCAGCGCACGGACAAACGTTTCCACCTGCATGGATTATTCCTCCTCCGGAATCAGCCGGATAATGTCCTTGAAGGGCATGCAAACATCGTCGCATTCCTTGGCCCGGTGGTGCTGCAAAATCAGCCTGGCGGCATTCTGCATGGCGGGGAAGCCCGTGCGGGTCAGCTGGTTGGCATAGATGATGACGTTCACGCCCCGGGCGTGGAACTCCTCTTCCGTCACCATGTTGAAGGAGGTAGGCACCACCACAATGGGCGTGGCGGCATCCTTGGCCCGGAAGCGCTCCACAAACTCGAAGATTTCCGCCGGATCCTTCTTGCGGCTGTGAATCATAATGGCATCCGCGCCCGCCTCGGTAAAGGCGAAGGCCCGCTGCAATGCGTCCTCCATGCCCCGCTCCAGAATCAGGCTTTCGATCCGGGCGCCAATCATAAATTCCGCAGTCTTTTGCGCTTTCTTGCCCGCGCGAATCTTGGCGCAGAAGTTCTCAATGCTGTCCTGGGTCTGCTGGACCTCCGTGCCGAAGAGGGAGTTTTTCTTCAGGCCGGTTTTGTCCTCGATAATCACCATGGAAACACCCATGCGCTCCAGCGTCCGCACGGTGTAAACAAAGTGCTCGGTCAGTCCGCCGGTGTCGCCATCGAAGATAATGGGCTTGGTGGTTACTTCCATAATGTCGTCAATGGTGCGGAAACGGCTGGTCATGTCCACCAGCTCAATGTCCGGCTTGCCCTTGGCGGTGGAATCGCACAGGCTGGAAATCCACATGGCATCGAACTGGCGGGCGCTGCCGTCCTCATACACCACGGTTTTCTCGGCAATCAGGCCTGTCAGGCCGCTGTGAGCCTCAATGGCCGTAATGGTACCCTTCAGGTCGATGGTGCGGCGCAGGCGCTTGCGGCGCACATCGGGCATGGACAGCTCCGCCACGGCGCGCCTGTCCAGCTGCCGGAGCTGGGCATCCCGCGCATAGGGGAACTCCACCAGGTGGCCCCCATAGGTGGAAAGCACTTCCATCACTTCATCTCTGATGGGCTTCTGGAAGCCGGTCACCCAGTCGTCTCCGTGCACCACCACATCCGGGCGGTAGCGCAGCAGGTTGTCCCGGTAGCTCAGCTTGTCCTGGGCTACCACCTTCCACACACCGCGGATGTTTTCAAACATCACCTTCCGCTCGGAAAAGGGCAGCAGCGGGTAGCGCTTGTAGGAAACCACCGCCTCGTCCGTCAGCACGCCGATGATCAGCCTGCCCAGCCGTGCAGCCTTGCGGATGATGGCCATGTGGCCGGAGTGGAGAATATCCGTGGAGAAGCACATGTACACCGTCCGCCGGGAAATTTCCTCCACCCGGGCGGAAACGGAGGCCAGGTCCTCCGCGTTGTCAATTTCGGCGCAAAGCATGCCCTTCACATCCAGCGGCTGCAGGCAAACCCTGTCCTCCAGCAGCTCGTTCAGGGCATTCTCGGCATAGCAGGCGGTTTCACCCTTCTCACAGTAGCGGGCAATGGCCTCCTGCCAGGCGCACCAGTCCTCCCGGCTCAGCCGGTACAAGGGCTGTGCCGCCACGGCGCTGTCAAAGCAGTCAATGCCAATCTGCCGTATTCTTCCATCCCGCACCACGGCCTTGAAGTCCTTCTGTGGCAGAGGCAGGCTGGTGCTGACAGCCATGCAGCTGCCCTCATGGGCCAGCACGGCATCCAGCACAGCGTTTTCAAACACCAGATCGCCATGCATCAGCAGCACATCATCGCCGCTGGCGGCCTGCCGGGCACAGAAAAGGGAGTAGATATAGTTGGTTTCCCGGTAGCGGGGATTGTTGACAAAGGTAATGTCCAGGCCCAGGTTCAGCTCCCGGCAGTAGCGCACCAGCACATCGTCAAACAGGCCGGTGGTCATCACCACCTGGGTCACACCGGCCTCCTCCAGCTGGCGCAGCTGGCGGCTGAGGATGGTGTCACTGGGGCTAATCTCCGTCATGCACTTGGGATGCCGGGAGGTCAATACCCCCATGCGGCTCCCCATGCCGGAGTTCAGAATAATTGCTTTCATGGCTCTTCCTTCTCTGTCAGGCTTATTCCATCATACCCTTGTTTTCATTCACCAGCTTTTGCAGCTCGTCCATAAAGGTACCCAGGTCGGTAAACTTCCTGTAAACGGCGGCAAAGCGCACATAGGCCACATCATTCAGGGCCTTCAGCTCCGCCATCACCATGTCGCCGATTTTCTGGGTGGTGATTTCGCTGTCCATGCTGGCATAGGCAGCCTGCTCCACCCGGGCGGTAATGCCGTCAATCTGCTGGAGGGACACAGGCAGCTGGTTGCAGGCGTGGAGCACACCGGCCTTGATTTTCTGCGAATCAAAGCTCTCCCGGCGTCCGTCCCGCTTCACCACCATCAGGGGAACCATTTCAATTTTCTCATAGGTGGTAAAGCGCCGCCCGCAGCCCATGCACTCCCGGCGGCGGCGAATGCTGTTGCCCTCCTCCGTAGGGCGGGAATCGATAACCTTGCTTTCCGTGCAATTACAGTACTGGCACCGCATAACGGCTTCCTCCCAAATGTGCTTTTCCTTATTATAGCATGGCAAACAGCCCATGAAAAGGCCTGATGGCGAATTTATTCCGGGTACTCCCCATCGTACACCAGGCCCAGCTTTGCCAGGCGGGAGCGAATGGCGCCGGCGGAGCGCTGGTGCTGGTCGCTCAGCTCCGCAATGGAAATGCCGTTCAGGTAGCCTTCCCGCAGCTCCTGCTCCTCCTGCCTTGTCCAGGCCCTGGGCCGGGCGTTGGGTGCCGGCACCCTGATCACCTTTTCGCCGCCCGGATGGGACACCGCAAACGCGTTGATAACCTGCAGAAAGGTGTTGCCCCACTTTCCCACCTTGGCAATGCCCATGCCGTGAACGGACAGCATCTCGTCCAGGTTGCGGGGCATGCGCCGGGCCATGTCGGTCAGGGTTTTGTCATCGCAGATGATATAGGGCGGCACCCGCAGGCCCTGGGCCAGCCTCAGCCGGCACACCCGCAGCTGCTCGTACAGGTCGTCCGGGTCGGCAGCGGGAAGCGGGGGAATATCCGCCTTGGGCGGCTGCACAAAGGCGCTGCCCATGGTTGTGGCCTTTTTCCTGCGGGATGGGCGCTGCAGCTCCTCCACATAGTCATACTGGGCGCCCACGCAATGGCTGCACCCATCGCACTTTTCCGGCGCAGCCTGCCCGAAATACTTCAGGATATACTGTCTCAGGCAGTGATCCCCGGTGCAGTAGTCAATCATGGTTTCCAGCCGCCGCTGGTCCTGCCGCCGCACATTCTCCCGTTCATCCGCCGTCAGCTCCGGGTTCGGGTCGCCGTGGTCAATCATCCATTTGGCGGTGTATATGTCCGCACCGCTGTACAGCAGGATGCACTCCGCGTCTGTTCCGTCGCGGCCTGCGCGGCCCGCCTCCTGGTAATACGCCTCCATGGAGCGGGGCATGTTGTAGTGAATCACATAGCTCACATTGGATTTGTCAATGCCCATGCCAAAGGCGTTGGTGGCCACCATGACCTGCACCCGGTCGAACTGGAAATCCTCCTGGGAGGCCCGGCGCTCCCCGTCCGAAAGGCCTGCGTGGTACCGCCCGGCGGAGAAGCCCTCCTCCCGCAGCTTGGCGCACACCTCCTCCACGGCCTTCCTGGTGGCGCAGTACACAATGCCGCTCTGCTCCCTTTTCGTGCGAAGAATGGCGGACAGCGCCGGATATTTGGATTTGGGATGAACCACCTCGAAGTACAGGTTGGGTCTGTCGAACCCGGTGGCGGTGATGGCAGGCGCCTGCAGGCGCAGCAGGCGAACAATATCCTCCCGCACCCGGGCCGTTGCTGTGGCGGTAAAGGCGCCCACCGCAGGCCGCACAGGCAGCGCATCCACAAAATCCGCAATCTTCAGGTAATCAGGCCGGAAGTCCTGGCCCCACTGGGAAACACAATGGGCCTCGTCCACCGCAATGAGGGACAGGGGCGCACTGCATGCAAACTGGCGGAAGGAGGCGGTTTCCAGCCGTTCCGGTGCCACATAGATCATCCTGTACATGCCCTGGCAGGCCCGCTGGGTTGCCAGTTCCAGCTGGGATGGGGTAAGGGAGCTGTTCAGGTAGGCGGCTGGCACGCCTGCGCTTTTCAGGGCGGAAACCTGATCCTTCATCAGGGAAATCAGGGGTGAAATCACCAGGGCAATGCCCGGCTTCATCAGTGCAGGCACCTGGTAGCACATGGATTTCCCCGCCCCGGTGGGCATGATGCCCAGGCAGTCCCGGCCGGAAAACAGGGCATCCACCAGGGGTTCCTGCCCGGGGCGAAAGCCATCGTGACCGAAATAGTGCTTCAGGGTCTCCAGCTTGTCCATAGCAGGCTCCTTCATTCGTTATCCTGTTCATTGTACCGCGAAAAGGGTCTTTCCGCAACCGGTTGCGCATAGTTTTTCCCGGGAGATGATGCACATGGAAACCTGCCAGCGGCGGTACATTCTTCTGCGTGGGAAGGGTGGCGCAGGCCATGCCCTGTGGGAGCGCCAGGGCGATGCGGCCCGGGTGCGCCTGCGGGCCACCGGCCTGCCGGTGGAGCCCGTCCGCGCGCTGCTGCTTTCCGGGCGGGAGGCAGTGACCGACCTGGGTCTTGTGGACCATGGCGCGCTGTGCCGGGAACTTCCCTGCCCGGCTGGCGGCTTTCACACCCTGGCCCTAGTGACGGACTGGCCCCAGGCCCGGCTGGTGCTATGGGGCTTTCTGCAGGCGTGCCCCGGGCGCACCCTGTGGCGCATGCAGGAGGCGGCGGCCCATTACCTGCGCTATCCGGCACCGGGCAGTGCACCAGCGCCGCTCCCCTTGCCCGATTTACCCCCAAAGCGCCCGGTTTTCATGCTTCGCCCCTTGACAACTGGCGGCAAAGGGTTACAATAGAAGTAACGGATTCATCAAAAGGAGGTTCTTTCCATGTCCATCAGCGTGAAACCCTTTGGCCAGACGGCGGACGGTCGCCCGGTCAACCAATATACCATGACCAACAGCACCGGTGCCTCTGTGTCGGTGATTGACTGGGGCGCCATTCTCACGTCCATCATCGTTCCCGACCGGGAAGGCAACCTGGCCGACGTGGCTCTGGGCTTTGACTCCATGGAGAAGTACGGCGGCGGTCACGGCGCCATGGGCGATACCGTGGGCCGCTATGGCAACCGCATTGGCAAGGGGCGCTTCACCCTGGATGGCGTAACCTACCAGCTGGCACTGAACGACCATGGGGTCAATCACCTGCATGGCGGCAACGTGGGCTTCTCCGCCCACCTGTGGCAGGGCACGCCCATCGAAGGCAGGCACCAGGACAGCGTGGCCTTCCACCGCATCAGCCCCGATGGGGAGGAGAACTACCCCGGCAACCTGGACGTGACCGTCACCTACACCTGGGACGACGACAACAACCTCATCATCCGCTACCAGGCCACCACGGACAAGCCCACCCTCTGCAACCTGACCAACCATACCTATTTCAACCTGGCCGGGCATGACCACGGCACCATCCGCGACCATGAGGTGTTCATCGATGCGGATGTGATTACCCCGGTGGACGATGAGCTGATTCCCACGGGTGCATACATGCCCGTGGCCTTCACCGCCCTTGACCTGCGTGACGGCCTGCTGCTGGGCGATGGCCTGGACGCCATGGACACCTGCCCCCAGATGCAGCCCGCCGGCGGATACGACCACAACTTCGTTCTCCGCAAGGGTGAGGCCATGGGCCTGTGCGCCTGCGTGAGCCACGAGGGCACCGGCCGCATCATGGAGGTTATTACCGATCAGCCCGCCGTGCAGCTGTACACCGCCTGCACCACCAACCTGGAAGGCGGCAAGAATGGCGTGACCTACGGCCGTTATTCCGGCCTGTGCCTGGAAACCCAGCACTGCCCCGATGACCCCAACAATCCCCAGTTCCCCGGCACCACGGTGCTGCGCCCGGGCGAGAAGTACGACACCACCACCATTTACGCTTTCCGGGTGGACGAATAAGTGATTGCAACCAAATGAAAAACGCCGCCGCAGATCTGCTTTTCTGCGGCGGCGCTTTTTACTCCTCCGGTGTTTCCACGCTGCCCAGCCGGCGCTGAATGGCCCGTGTGCGGGTGAAGGCGCTGTCGATGGACTCGGTGGCCTGCGCCAGGCGCTGGCGGGTCTTTTCCAGCACATCGCCAAACTTGTCAAACTCGGCTTTCACCGCGCCCAGCAGGCTCCACACCTCGCTGGAGCGCTTTTCAATGGCCAGCGTGCGGAAGCCCATTTGCAGCGCGTTCAAAAGCGCGGTGAAGGTGGACGGCCCGGCAATAACCACCCGGTGCTCCCGCTGAAGGCTCTCGCACAGCTCCGGGGTTTGAACCACCTCGGCATACAGGCCTTCAATGGGCAGGAACATTACGGCAAAGTCCGTGGTGTGGGGCGGGCGCACATACTTGGTGGCAATGCGCCTGGCCTCCTGCTTCATGCGCTGCACCAGGGCCTTGCGGGCCAGGTCGGCAGCGGCGGCGTCGCCGCTTTGGCTGGCCTCCACCAGGCGCAGGTAGTCCTCCTGGGGAAATTTGCTGTCAATGGGCAAATACACCTCGTCCGCATTCTTGCCGGGCAGGCGCACGGCAAACTCCACCCGCTCGGCACTGCCGGGCACCACATCCACGTTTTCTGCAAACTGGTTGGGCGCCAGCATGGCGCTGAGCAGGCTGCCCAGCTGCATCTCGCCCCAGATGCCGCGGGTTTTCACATTGGTCAGCACCTTTTTCAGGTCGCCCACGCCCACGGCCAGGCTTTGCATTTCACCCAGGCCCTTGTACACCTGCTCCAGCCGCTGGCTCACCTGGGCAAAGCTCTCGTTCAGCCGCTTGTCCAGGGATTCCGTCAGCTTCTCGTCCACGGTGCGGCGCATTTCGGCAAGCTGCCGGTCGTTGGCCTGGCGCAGGGTTTCCATGCGGGTGTCCAGCTGGGTCAGGCTGGCGGAAACGGCAGCCGCCATCTGCCCGGCACGCTCCTCCTGGTTGCGGGTGGAGAGCAGCACCTGCCGCTGCAGGCTTTCCAGCAGGGCGGATTGGCTCTGTCCCAGCTGGGTCAGGGTGTTCAGCAGGTGAGCGTTACCGTCCGCCAGGGTGGCAGCATGGTCGTCCCGCTGGCGGTCCAGCTGCTGCAGCAGCCGGTCGCCCTGCTTTTTCTGGGCCCGCAGGCTCTTCCCCTGGCGCACCAGCAGCACAATCAGCAGGGTGCAGGCCACAGCCAGCAGCACCAGTGCGGCAATGATGAGCATCGTATCCATATGGGCTCCTTTTGCAAAATGCACGCCAATGAAAGCGTGCATTGATGTTTTTTACATTTCTCTGCGGCCTTCCAGTGCCTTGGAAAGGGTCACCTCGTCAGCATACTCCAGGTCGCTGCCCACGGGAACGCCATGGGCAATCCGCGTGCAGCGCACACCCAGCGGCTTCAGCAGCCGGGCGATATAGGTCGCGGTGGCCTCGCCCTCAATGTCCGGGTTGGTGGCCAAAATCACCTCACCCACCTGTTCCCGGCTCAGCCTTGCCACCAGCTCCTTAATGCGTATGTCCTCCGGCCCCACACCATCCATGGGCGAAAGGGTGCCGTGGAGCACATGGTACAGGCCATGGTAGTCATGCATGCGCTCCATGGCAGCCACGTCCCGCGGGTCGCGAACAACGCAGATCTGCCCGTTGTGGCGCTCTGCATTGCTGCACACGTCACACTGATCGCCGGCGGCATAATTGCCGCAGGTTTCACAGTAGCGTATAGCCTTGCGGCCTTGCCAGATGGCAGTGGCCAGGGCATGCACATCCTCCAGCGGCATGCTGACAATGTGGTACGCCAGCCGCTGAGCCGTCTTTTGCCCAATGCCCGGCAGGTGGGACAGCTCCGCCACCATCCGGGCGATGGGTTCGATCTGCCCAGCCATGCTCAGAACATGCCGCCCATGCCGGGAGCCATGCGGTTCATGGTGGTCTCGCGGGCCTCTTCACCCTTGCGGAGTGCCTCGTTCACCGCAGCCATAATCAAATCCTGCAGCATGTCGATGTCGTCCGGGTCCACCACCTGGGGGTCGATGGTGATGCTGGTCACCTCGCGCTTGCCGGTCACCTTCACGCTGACCATGCCGCCGCCGCTGGCTGCCTCGTATTCCGCAGCGTCCAGCTGCTCCTGGGCCTCCTGCATCTGCTGCTGCATCTTCTGTGCCTGGCGCATCAGCTGCTGCATGTTGGCGCCGCCGCCAAAACCACCGAAATTCTGTCTTGCCATGGGTTATTCCTCCTCATATGCTGCAGCTGTGCTGCAATTGATTTCAAGGTTGCCGGACACACTGGACAGGCTTGCCTCCGGCGCCTCCGGCTGGATGGTTACGCCGTTGGTTGCCA
>CAYLIC010000045.1:0-16828 GCA_964383815.1 uncultured Faecalibacterium sp.
GCCCTTGACTGCTCGCCGGATTTTATGTTGCGATGCAGGCAAGGCGGCGATCAGATTCTCTGCTCGCCACCTCGTTTCATTTCCATTTCGCACCAGATTGGGCGTTTACACAGTTTTGGGGATACATCCTGAATTCCGTAGGTTTGCTTGCACAACTGCTGGCATTGCACGATCATATCAATCAGCCACTGATCCTTCGATTCCTTTCCTTGCCGTTTTCTCCACGCGTAGTATCCGCTGCGGGATACCTGGAACACTTTGCACATTGCTCCCACGCTGTACACACCTCTGAATCTTTCAATGACTCGGTACTTCAGCTTCACCTCCTTCCAGCTTCGCACAGAAAATTTCGCAGCAGTTCCACCGTCATACGCAATTCTTTGACTTCCTGTTCACGTTTTTCTTCCTCATTTGGGGCTGCTTTTCGCGGACGTCCCTTGGGCCGTAGCGTTTCACCCGCCAGCAGCTTTGCTTTTCGCCGGTTTTCTCGGGCAATGAGCTGTTTTACCTGCTTCAACGTCAATCCCAAGCTTTCTGCGATCTCTCGGTTCGTTTCTCCTCCTGCTTTCCGTTCAAACACCACTACGGCTACTTCCTGTACCTTCGTGTACTTCCTTGCCATACCAAAACCTCCTGTCGTAGTTTCTATTCTACAACAGGAGGTCTCTTTTTTCTATTGTCCGTTTTTGGGGGAACAGTCCACTTTGTTTTCGGTGGCAGCTTGTTTGCGGTTTGGTCAACCTGATACAAAAACCGGCGGCTGGGAGGCTGCGATTTTCGCACAATGTGACAAGATATGCGAAAGTCACGAAAACATTGGCAAAGGGCTTGTAAAATCCCCATGGATTTTGTATCATGAAGGAGTAAATTGCAAAGGATGAAGTGGAAATCCCCCAAAAGAAAGTGGAGGAAAGAACAATGGACACTGTACTGATGCTCATCAAGCTCCTGGGTGGCCTGGCCATGTTCCTGTACGGCATGGAAATCATGTCCGACGGGCTGAAGCAAAGCTCCGGCGAGGCCCTGAAGAAATTCCTTGGCAAGCTGACCCAAAACACCCTGCTGGGCGTGCTGACAGGCACCCTGGTAACCGCCATTATCCAGAGCTCCACCGCCACCATCGTGCTGACGGTAGGCCTCATTGGCGCCGGCGTGCTGAACATGCGCCAGGCCGTCAGCATTGTGATGGGTGCCAACATCGGCACCACCGTCACCGCGCAGATTATCCGCCTGATGGATCTGGAAACTGGCGGCAGCTCCCTGCTGGTGTTCTTCAAGCCCGATACCCTGGCGCCCATCGCGCTGATTCTGGGTATCATCTGCATCATGTTTATCAAGAAGGACAGCCTGAAAAACGGCGGCCTGATTGCCATGGGCTTTGGCGTGCTGTTCACGGGCCTCCTGTCCATGACCAGCGCTGTGGAGCCCCTGTCCGAGTCCCAGGCCTTTGCGGATGTGCTGGCCCGCTTTGCCGAAATGCCGCTGCTGGGCATCCTGACCGGCCTGGTGCTGACGGTGATTGTCCAGTCCTCCTCCGCCATGGTGGGCATCCTGCAGGCCCTGTCCTCCACCGGCGCCATGACCTTCAACCTGGTGTACCCGGTGATTATGGGCATCAACATTGGCACCTGCGTCACCACGGCGGTGGTGTGCTCCATCGGCACCGGGAAGGACGCCAAGCGCACCGGCATTGTGCATATCATCTTTAACACGGTTGGCACCGTGCTGTTCATGGCGGCAATGACCATCCTGCACGCCAGCGGCGTCTGGCCCAGCCTGTGGAACAGCGTGGCGGACAGCGGCATGATTGCCAATTTCCAAACCCTGTTCAACCTGGTTACCGCTTTGCTGCTGCTGCCCTTCACCAAGCTGCTGATGAAGGCCGCCTGCGCCATCATCAGGGATGACCCGGTGAAGGAGAACAAATACCCCGAGCTGAGCGGCCTGGACAAGAAGCTGATGATTTCCCCCGCCCTGGCCCTGGCGGAGGCTGCCCGCTGCGTTGCCGTGATGGCAAAGGCCGCCAAGGAAAACGCGGCGCTGGGCATGGTCCAGTTCAAGGAATACACCGAGGAGCGCTCCAGCGAGATTAACGACACGGAAACCCTGCTGGATCACTTTGCCGATGAGGCGGACAATTACCTGATTGAGCTGTCCCACACCATCGACAATGCCCGGGACAAGCACATGCTGAACACGCTGATGCAGTGCATCCCCAGCATTGAGCGCGTGGGAGACTACGCCACCAATTTTGACGAGATGGCCAGGAAGCTCTCCGATGCAAAGCTGTCCTTCTCCGAAGGCGCGCAGAAGGAGCTGGACATCATGAACGATGCCATCCAGGAGATTCTCCGGCTGACGGTGGATGCCCTCATCTACAACAGCGACGCCACCGCCCGGCGCATTGAACCGCTGGAGGAGGTTGTTGATGACATGGTGCTGCTGCTGAAGGACAGGCACACCGCCCGCCTGTGCGAGGGTACCTGCTCCATCAACGCCGGACTGATTTACATGGACGTGCTTACCTACCTGGAGCGCGCTGCCGACCAGTGCTCCTCCGTTGCCATGCTGATCCTCGCCAAGGACAATGCCGCCATCCTCAAGAACCACCACCAGTACCTGCAAATGCTGCACACCTCCGACGACCAATCCTACCTGGCGGAGCATCAGAATCGCCGCCAGCAATACATCACCCCTCTGGAAAGCATGCAGGAATAACCACACGCAGAGCGCAGCCAAATGGCTGCGCTCTGCGTGTCGAAAAAGTGGCAGAGCCGGAAACGCCCCGCCCGCGCGGCAAAGCCCCGCGATACGATTGCAGTCAGAGGGCCTGCGGGCCCTCCGACACCTCCCGGAGTTTTTTTTGACAGTCTGAAGCGCAGCCAAATGGCTGTGCTCAATCCGCCCAAACAGGCATACCCGTTCTTTTCTTGAGCCTCAATCAGTATACTCCGAGGATTCTTGAATACTCAAAGTTGATAGAATAGAGATGGCCTCTACCGGTATTTCGTTTTGAATGGTATCATACGGGAGAATGTACTGGAAATGATAGCTACCTTGATATGATTTGACGAAAGTATTCGCAAAGTCCCTTACTGCAAGGGCTTTCTGCCCCTTGTGGGGTAAAAGAAAAGAACCAGCCTTGTATCATAAGCTGGTTCTTTATATGGAGCTGATACCCGGATTCGAACCGGGGACCTCATCCTTACCAAGGATGCGCTCTACCTACTGAGCTATATCAGCACGTTGCGTTAAGCAACATTGATACTATATCATATCTTCAGTGAAATTGCAAGAGGATTTTTTACTTTTTGCGGTTTTTTGAGCATCTTTTTGCGGCAGCACCAGGCAGGCGGGAAAGGCCGGCCCGGTGCTGCCGACAGGCATTAGAAATTTCTGGACATGTCGTACTGGCTGTAGAAATCCTTGCGGAAGTCCAGGAAGCGGTCCTCCGCAATGGCCTGGCGAATCTGCTCCATCAAGTGGAGCAGGAAGCGCAGGTTGTGGATGCTCACCAGCCGTCCACCGGTGATTTCCCCTGCCCGCAGCAGGTGACGGATGTACGCCCGGCTGAAGTTGCGGCAGGTGTAGCAATCGCAGTTTTCGTCCAGGGGGCCAAAGTCGTGGGCATACTGGGCGTTTTTGATGACCACACGCCCCTTGCTGGTCATGGCGGTACCGTTGCGGGCCACACGGGTGGCCAGCACACAGTCAAACATGTCCACACCCCGCAGCACACCCTCCACCAGGCAATCGGCAGAGCCAACGCCCATCAGGTAGCGGGGTTTGTTCACGGGCATGTAGGGTGCGATTTCCTCCAGCATTTCGTACATCACAGGTTTAGGCTCGCCCACGGAAAGGCCGCCGATACCGTAGCCAATGAAGTCCATATCCGCCAGGGTTTTGGCGCTTTCGATGCGCAAATCCTTGTAGAATGCGCCCTGCACAATGCCGAACAGGGCCTGATCCTCCCTGGTGTGGTGCTGCTTGCAGCGCTGGGCCCAGCGGTGGGTGCGCTCCATGTTAATCTTCGCCTGGTCGTGGTCGCAGGGATAGGGGGAGCACACGTCAAAGGCCATGGCAATGTCCGCGCCCAGGGCCTGCTGGATGTCCATGCTCTCCTCCGGGCCAATGAAGTGCCTGCTGCCGTCCAGGTGGCTCTGGAAGGTAACGCCTTCCTCCTTAATGGTGCGGATGCCCGCCAGGGAAAATACCTGAAACCCGCCGCTGTCCGTCAGGATAGGCTTGTTCCAGCTCATGAACTTGTGCAGGCCGCCAGCCTCCTGCACCAGCTTTTCACCGGGGCGCAGGTGCAGGTGATAGGTGTTGGACAGCATGATCTGTGTGCCGATTTCCTCCATTTCTCTGGGGGTCATAGCTTTCACACAGGCAGCGGTGCCTACAGGCATGTAGATGGGGGTTTGGATGTCTCCGTGGGGGGTGTGCAGCACGCCCAGGCGGGCCCCGGACTGCTTGCACACATGCTTCAACTCGTACGAAAATTGGCTCACATTATTCTCCTTGCTCCGGGTGATTGGCCTCCATGTCCAGCAGGTCGGCATAGATCGACCAAACGGAGCCATGGGGTACGTCATAAAAGGTCATGATTTCGTGGGTGGTGGGGTGCTGAAAGGTCAGCTTGTATCCCCACAGGGCAATCTGCTGCCCGGGAATGCCGCCGCCATAGCGGTTGTCCCCCCACAGGGGTGCACCGGCGTGGCTCATCTGCACGCGGATTTGATGGCTGCGGCCCGTTTCCAGGCGGATGGCGCACAGGGCTGTTCCCTGCCTGCGGGCAATGCACTCCCCATGGAGAACGGCCCGCTGGGCACCCTTCGCATCGGAATCGCACACGGTAACCCGGTTCAGCCTTTCGTCCTTCACCAGGTGATCCGTCAGGGTGAAGCTGTCCTTCACCTCGCCAGTAACAATGCACAGGTATTCCCGGCCCATTTGGTGCTGCTGCATTTGCTGGCTGAGCCTGGCGGCGGCCTTGCTGGTGCGGGCAAACACCATCAGCCCGCCAACGGGCCTGTCCAGCCGGTGCACCAGGCCCAGGTACACCCGGCCGGGCTTGTTGTACCGCACCTTGATGTCGTTCTTCAAATAGGTCAGAATGTCCGTATCCCCGGTGTTGTCCGCCTGGGAGAGCATGTTGGGCGGCTTGACAGCCACCAGCACATGGTTATCCTCGTAAACGATTTTAGGCATGGAACCACCTTCCGCTGGCGCCGCAGGGCAGCACACCGCCAGTGGACACAGGCAGGCACAGCTCCTGGCTGTCCACCTGCCCGCCGTGGCGGGAAACCACGCACTTCTCCAGCATATTGCTCAAAACGCTGGCCTGGAAGCCTGTGGTGTAGCTGTTGATGAGGAAGAAAAGCGGCTGGTCGCTGAGCACCTGGGCACAGGTGTCGATTAGACCAAACAGCTCGTTTTCCAGCTTCCACACCTCGCCGGAGGGCCCGCGGCCATAGCTGGGCGGATCCATCAGAATGCCATCGTAGTGGTTTCCCCGGCGAATCTCCCGCTGGACAAACCGCAGAGCATCCTCCACAATCCACCGGCAGCTGCTTTCTGGCAGACCGGAAAGCTCCCGGTTTTCCTTGGCCCACTGCACCATGCCCTTGGCGGCATCCACATGGGTCACATGGGCGCCGGCGGAGGCACAGGCCACGGTGGCGGCGCCGGTGTAGCCAAACAGGTTCAGCACCTTCACATCCCTGCGGCCGCTGGCACGGATGATGCCATCCATCCACACCCAGTTGGCGGCCTGCTCCGGGAAAAGCCCGGTGTGCTTGAAGCCAGTGGGCCGCACATAGAACTTCCAATCTCCGTGAGTAATGACCCATTTTTCCGGCAGCCTTTGCAAAAACTCCCACTCGCCGCCGCCACGTTCGGAGCGGTGGTAGTGGGCCTGGGCCTTGCGCCACAAATCGGGATTGGCCCTGGGCCAGATGGTCTGCGGGTCGGGCCGGCGGAGAATCACATCACCCCAGCGCTCCAGCTTTTCACCGTCGCCGGTGTCCAGCACTTCATAGTCCTTCCAGGTGTCGGCTAAAAACATATCGTCCTCCGAGAAAGTAGGTTACAGGCGGGTGATGACATCATCGTGCATCTCAATCATCTTGTCCACCAGCTCCTGGCAGTACAGCCTGTCCAGGCCAGCCAGCGCCGGGTCGATCTCGATGCACTCCCGTAGAGCCGAGCGGTCGCCCATGGCGGCACGGGCAGCCAGGCGGTTGGCCTCGTCAATCTCGCCGCAGGCCTCCGCCAGGGGTGCAGGCAGCCTGGTGCCATGGGGGCAGGCTTCGCCCTTTTGCAGGGTTAGTCTTGCCTCTATGATAGCACACTTCGCCAGCTGGGGCAACTCCTCGCCGTTTTGGCGGGTCACGGCGTCCATGGTCAGGCTGTCGCCGCGCAAAAGCGCCAGTGCCAGCTGCATGGGGCGGATGGGCGGCGCCTTGGAGAGCAGCAGCAGCTGGGCCATCATGCCTTCCTTGTCGCCGGCGCCCTTGTCGCCCACGGTGTTCATGTACAGAATGCGCTCCTTGCGCTGCTCCACGCTCTCGCCAAAGGCAGGCTCCTCCTCGGGAATATAGTCCTCCTGGGCGGGCAGGAACTCCGCATGGTCGGTCACATCGCCAATGGCAATGGCCTCGTACCAGTCCAGCCAGCGGCGGGTCAGGCGGCCCAGCTCGTCTTTTCGGGCCAGCTGATGCACCTTGGGCAGCAGATCCTTGCCGTTCTGCTTCACCCCCAGCAGAAAGGCAAAGCCAGGCAGGCCCGCAATGGTGGCCTGCACGTCCTTCTGCTGCACATGGAGCTTCTTGCACAGGGCATCCAGGCCATTGGCGCCCTTCAGGGGCGTGCGGCCCAGGCCATAGCAGCGGAAGCCCATGGCCTCGAAAATGGCGGTGGTGCGGGCCACGGGCTGGCCCAGGTTAATCACCAGTGCGCCCGGGCAGTGGGCCTGCATATCCTCACACAGGCTCATAACCACTTCACCCTGGCGCAGGGTGTGCAACAGGCCTTCAATGCCGCCATTGACCCGCGCCTGGTCGCTCAGGCCCGGGTCGTTCTCCTCCGTGCCGGAAAGGGCCTCCCTGTCCTGGCGGAAGCGGCTGGCAGCCATGCAGTCACCAGCATAGATCACGCAGTCCGCGCCCCGCAGCACATCCTCCCGGCTGCCCTCTGCCCGCAGGCTGGCCTCCAGGCCACTCCTGGCAATGATGGCCTTGGCATAGCGCTCCAGCACATCCTGCATGGCCTGATTCTTCTCCTCAATCCACACCTCCGCAGCCTGCTTGCCTGCAAACAGCAAGTCAGCCAGCAGCGTTGGTGTCAGTGCAGGGATATCCTGCCCAATCAATGCAAACTTCATCAAAACCTCCGCCAGAGGGCGCTGCCCTCTGGACTCCCGCTCAAGGGCTTTCAGCCCTTAAGAATCCCATTTTGGGTGCACATATCTGGAGTATATGGGAAAAGAGGAGGAGGCTCGGGTGGAACCTCCTCCTCGCATGTTACTGGTGCTTTTTGATGGAAAGCGTGGCCTTCTGGTCGTTGATTTTCCACTCCTGGGTGGTGTAGGAATCATCAGCGGTACCGGCGGCAACGGTGAGTGCCAGGGTGCCGTTTTGGATCATGGCTACGCCGCCCTCGATGGCAGCAGCCAGCTTTTCACCGCAGGTGTAGAGGATGTCAATGCGGTCGGTCACGTCAAAGCCGCTCTCCTTGCGCATGGTCTGCACCTTGCTGATGACCTCGCGGACGTAGCCTTCCTGCACCAGCTCATCGGTTAGGTTGGTGTCCAGTACCACGGTCACGCCGCTGTCCTCCTGGGCCACATAGCCGGGCTTTTGCATGGGAGCTGTCAGCACATCGTCCTTGGAAAGGGTCACGGTGGTGTCATCAATCTGGAAGCTGACGGTTTCGCCCTGCTCGAAGGCATCCACCACATCGTTGCCGTCCATGCCCGCCAGGTGCTGACCAATCTTGCCCAGCAGCTTACCATACCTGGGGCCAAGGGTACGCATTTGAGGCTTAAGCTGATAGGTGGTAAAGTCACGGGCACTCTTGGTGAACACCACTTCCTTCACGTTCAGCTCGTCCTCGCACAGGGCCTGATAGTCCTCGCTAAAGGCGGCGCCCTTCACATACAGCCGGGCGGCGGGCTGGCGGGTCTTCATGTTAGCCAGGTTGCGGCAGGCGCGGCCCAGCTGCACCACCTCCACCAGAGCCTCCATCTGGGCCTCCATGTCCTTGTCAATGGCGCCCTCATCCACGGTGGGGAAGTCGCACAGGTGTACGGATTCCAGCGCGCCGGGCACATTGTTCACCACCAGGTTCTGGTAGATTTCCTCCGCCATAAAGGGTACGAAGGGGGCAATGACCTTGCTCAGGGTCACCAGCACATGGTACAGGGTGGCAAAGGCGGCTTCCTTATCGCCAGCCATACCCTTGCCCCAGAAGCGCTCGCGCCCGCGGCGAACATACCAGTTGGACAGCTCGTCCACAAAGTTTTCAATGGCGGCGGCAGGCTCGCAGATGCGGTAGGCAGCCAGATCCTCATCCACCTTGGCGATGAGGGTGTTCAGCTTGGAGAGAATCCACTTATCCATCAGGCTCTTTTCCACCCTGTCGATGGGGTGAGCCACCGGGTCAAAGCCATCGATCTGCGCATACATGGCAAAGAAGGCGTACACGTTTTGCAGCGTGCCCAGGAACTTGCGCTGGCCCTCCTGCACCGCCTCCTCGGAGAAGCGCTTGGGCAGCCAGGGTGCGGAGGTGGTGTAGAAGTACCACCGCAGGGCGTCTGCGCCAAACCTGTCCAGCATGTCAAAGGGGTTCACCACATTGCCAATGTGCTTGGACATTTTGCGGCCTTCCGCGTCCTGCACATGGCCCATAACGATGCAGTTCTTAAAGGGCGCCTTGTCAAACAGCAGGGTGGAAATGGCCTCCAGGGTGTAGAACCAGCCACGGGTCTGGTCAACGGCCTCGGAGATGAAGTTGGCAGGGAAATTCTGCTCGAACTTCTCCTTGTTCTCAAAGGGGTAGTGCCACTGGGCGAAGGGCATGGAGCCGGAATCGTACCAGCAGTCGATAACCTCCTTCACCCGGTGCATGGGCTTGCCGCAATGGGGGCAGGTGATTTCCACTTCATCGATAAAGGGACGGTGCAGCTCGATGTTTTCGCCAGGATCTTCAATCGCCATTTCCCGCAGCTCGGCCTTGGAACCAATCACATGCAGGTGACCGTCCTCGCACTGCCACACAGGCAGGGGCGTGCCCCAATAGCGCTCGCGGCTCAGGCCCCAGTCGTGTACGTTTTCCAGCCAGGTGCCCATGCGGCCTTCCTTGATGTTGTCGGGCATCCAGTTGATGGTGCGGTTGTTGGCCACCAGCTGATCCCGCAGGGCGGTCATCTTGATGAACCAGGTGGGGCGAGCGTAGTACAGCAGGGGGGTATCGCAGCGCCAGCAGAAGGGATAATCATGGGCGAAGGGCACGGCGGCAAACAGCAGGCCGCGTTCCTCCAGGTCTGCCAGCACCAGCTTGTCCGCATCCTTCACGAACACGCCGGGCCACTTGGTTTCGCTGGTCATGCAGCCCTGGGCATCCACGAAATTCACAAAGGGCACATCGTTTTCCCGGCAGACACGGTTGTCGTCCTCGCCGTAAGCAGGCGCAATGTGGACGATACCGGTACCATCGGACATGGTAACATACTCATCGCACACCACAAACCAGGCGGGCTTGTCCAGCTTGCCTGCAGCGAAATCAAACAGGGGCTCGTACGCCATGCCCTTCAGCGCATTGCCGGGCATTTCTTCCAGGATTTCAACCTCCCTGCCCTCAAACACGGTATCAATCAACGCCTTGGCCATGATGTAGGTCTTGCCCTCGGCGATGAAGCGGGCGTAGGTGTCGTGCGGGTTCACGCACAGGGCCATGTTGCTGGGCAGTGTCCAGGGGGTGGTGGTCCAGGCCAGGAGGAAGGTGTTTTCCTGGCCCTTTACCGCAAAGCGGACAAAGGCGGAGGTTTCCTTCACGTTCTTGTAGCCTTGGGCAACCTCGTGGCTGGAAAGGGCGGTACCGCAGCGGGGGCAGTAGGGAACAATCTTGTGGCCCTGGTACAGCAGGCCCTTGTCGTAAATGGTTTTCAGGCTCCACCACTCGGACTCAATGTAGTTGTCCTCATAGGTGATGTAGGGGTGCTCCATGTCCACCCAGTAGCCCACCTGCTCGGACATCTTTTCCCACTCGTGCAGGTATTTCCACACGCTCTTTTTGCACTCGCCGATGAAAGGCTCAATGCCGTATTGCTCAATCTGCGGCTTGCCGTCCAGGCCCAGAACCTTCTCAACCTCCAGCTCCACAGGCAGTCCATGGGTGTCCCAGCCGGCCTTGCGCAGCACGTTTTTGCCCTTCATGGTCTGGTAGCGGGGCAGCAGATCCTTAATCACCCGGGTTTCGATGTGACCGATATGGGGCTTGCCATTGGCGGTAGGCGGGCCATCAAAAAAGGTGAAGTTCTCCGCACCCTCCCGGAGCTTGAAGGACTTGCGGACAATGTCCCTGTCCTTCCACAGCTGAGCAACCTGCCTTTCGCGCTGGACGAAATTCATGTCGGTAGCAACCTTGTTATACTGTGCCATGTACTTTCCTCCTCTTGGTCGGGGACAGAAAAAATCCGCCCCAGCGTTTCTTCTGGGACGGATAACAGCCTGTGGCTGAGCTTCATCCGCGGTACCACCCAATTTGACGGCACATGCCGCCCACTCATCGGCAGAGAGAACTCCGCCTGCCCTGTAACGGGAGCACCCGGGCCACCCTACTGCATTCAGGCTGCCCCACTCCGGGGTGATCTGCCCTGGCGCCGTCCTGCCGGGCTTGCACCACATCCCGGCTCGCTGAAGGCCTTTTGCCAAAACCGTCCCCATCATTGTGAAGATACAAGGGCATTATAGCCCAGATGGGCCGCTTTTGCAAGGGGTTTACAGGTGTTTTTTCAGGAATGTCACCCGGTGTACCCGGTTTCAATCCCCATGGGCTGCACATGGGTGCGCCCGTCCTGGCGGGTCACTTCATAAAAACCAATCAGGTTCCCGGGCCGGGCGGCGCGATAAACCGCAAACACGTCCCGGGCATCCTGCAGCGCAAACCGGACCGACAGGCCGCAGCCCACGGAAACGCTCCTGGGTGTGGTGATGATGGATGCAGGCACGCCTGCCTGCCTGAGGGCGCGCTCCAGCTGCATCACCTGCTGCCGGGAGCGGAACGATGCAATGCCAAATTGCTCCTCCATGGTTCTACCTCCTTCCCCACACCATAGAATAGTCCCAACAGGCCCAATGGGTGCACAGGAGGTTGCTATGATTTATTTGGACAATGCCGCCACCAGCTTTCCCAAGCCGCCGCAGGTGATCCGGGCGGTGCAGGGCACCATGGAAAAGCTGGGCGCCAACCCGGGCCGCGGCGGGCACAGGCTGGCCCTGCAGGCAGGCCGGGTGGTGCAGGCCTGCCGGGAGGAGGCCGCCCGGCTGCTGGGCATGGGGCAGCCGGAGCGCATCATTTTCACCAAAAACTGCACCGAGGCGCTGAACCTGGGCATTGGCGGCATGCTCCGCCAGGGGGACGAGGTGCTGTGCTCCCATGGTGAGCACAACGCCGTTATGCGCCTGCTGAAGCGCTATGCCGCCTGGGGGCAAATCAGCCTGAAGGTGCTGCCGCCGGATGGCATGGGCATTCTGCAGCCCCATGTGCTCCAGCAGCACATCACCGGGCGCACCCGGCTGGTGGTGTGCTGCCATGCCAGCAACGTAACAGGTGTCATCCAGCCAGTGGCCCGGCTGGGCGCCGTGTGCAAGGAAAACGGTGTGACCTTCCTGGTGGATGCCGCCCAGACTGCCGGCGTGCTGGACGTGGGCCCGGGGGCACTCCATGCGGACATGGTGGCCATGCCCGGTCACAAGGGTCTGCTGGGCCCCCAGGGCACAGGCCTGCTGGCCCTGGGCGAAGGCATGAACCCGGAGCCGCTGATGGTGGGCGGCACGGGCAGCGCCTCGGAAAGCATGCTCCAGCCGGAGCTGCTGCCCGACAGGTATGAGAGCGGCACCCTGAACACCCCGGGCATTGCCGGGCTGCTGATGGGCCTGCGGTTTGCCAGGCGCTATCAGCAGGAGATGCACCAGTACGAGTGCTGGCTGAACCAGCGCTTCCGCAGCCAGATCGCTGGCCTGCCGGGCCTGCGGATGCTCCACCACCCGGATGCGGACTGCGTGGGCATCACCAGCTTTGTGGTGGAGGGCATGGACGCCGGGCAGATTGCCGATGGCCTGGATGCGGCAGGCATTGCCGTCCGCGGCGGGCTGCACTGCGCGCCTGCCATTCACACCTGGCTGGGCACCCTGCAAAGCGGCGCCGTGCGGGTTTCCCCGGGGATTTTCAACACCGGGCAGGACATGGACGATGCTGCAGCCATCCTGGCGCGGATGCTCCGCCGCCGGTAGCCTACAGCAGCTCCTTCTCCCCGGGCCAGGCCCTGCACAGGGCGGCAAGCGCCAGGCACACACAGCCGGGAACGGGGTAATACTTCATGCCTGTCACCAGGTACATCAGCACCAGACCAAGACCATAGAGCATATAGGTTTTCGCCTTGTCCCGCCGGAGGATGCTGCGCCGCAGGCCTCCCGGGGCAAGGCGCTTTTTGCGCTGGCCCAGGGCTACCAGCTGTGCATCCGTTGCGGGACTCATGGCGCCTGCCAGCCGCAATAGCGCATCCCGGCGGATGACCTTCACCGGGATGCACCCCTCCGCCGCCCAGGCCTCCGTTTTCGGGCTAACGCGGCCTGTCACGCAGGCCACACCCCGCCGGACGCCATGCCTGCGGCAGGCCCGCTGCACACCCGCCAGGGCACCCGGGCCTGCCTCCGCCTCCTCCGGCAGGGGAATGCAGCTCACCAGCAGCCGTTCCTCCCCGCTGCGGCACAGCATGCCCTCGTCCGTCACCCGCTCCATGGTCAGCGGGTATTCCGCACCCAGCAGCAGCGCCGCCTGAAAGTGTGCCTGCCGGGCAGGCGCCAGCAGCATGTCCTCCAGCATCAGCTCCCCGCCCAGGCGGCGGCGCAGGGCAGCCTCGCGCCTGGCCACGGTGCGGCGGCGCAGCTGACCCACGCCCGTCTGCCCCAGAATGCCCAGCGCCGTGCCGCCCACCAGGGCAGGCAGGCCCAACCCCCACAGGCGCACAAACCACCCAATGCCCAGGGCCAGCAGCAGCAGCCCCAGGCCCAAGGTGTCCATCAGCGTGGATAGCCGGGCCTTTCGCAGGTAGCTTTGCACGGCGCACACCCTTTCTGCATAATTTGTGCTTTATTGTTTCCCCAAAATCGTTTATAATATGCTTATTCAAAGGAGGAAGCACTGTGGCGAAGGAACGCATTGGCATCATGGGTGGCACCTTTGACCCCATCCATGCAGGACATATCAGCATGGCACTGAATGCAAAGCAACAGGCCAGGCTGGACAGGGTGCTGGTGATCCCCACCGGCAACCCGCCCCACAAAACCGATACCGCGCCTGCGGAGGACCGCTGGAAAATGGTCTGCGCCGCCTGCGGCAAGGAGCCTGCCCTGGAGCCGTGCCGCGTGGAGCTGGACAGGTCAGGCGTGATATACACCGTGGACACCCTGGCGCTTTTGAAGGAGCAATATCCCCAGGCGGCGTTTTTCTACATCATCGGCGCGGACACGCTGATGGAGCTGCAAAACTGGCGCAGCTACCAGCAGGTGCTGGGCATGTGCAGCTTTCTGGTGTGTCCCCGCACCTGGCGCTACACAGCCGCACAGCTGAAGGCCGAGCGCCAGCGCCTGAAGGCCATGGGTGGGGACATCACCCTGCTGGACACCCCTGTTGTGGATGCCTCCTCCACGGATATCCGGGCCGCGCTGGCTGCCGGGCTGCCTGCCGCGGGCCTGCCCGCTGTGGTGGAGGAATACTGCGGCGCCAAGGGCCTGTACGGCATGGAGAGGCGCATCCCCCAGGCGGATGCATGGCTGGACAAGCTGTTTGCCGCCCTGTCCCCGGAGCGGTTCACCCACACCCTGGGTGTGGCCTCTGCCGCCAGGGAGCTGGCGCTGCTCCACGGCCTGAATGCGCAAAAGGCGGAAATTGCCGGGCTGCTGCACGACTGTGCCAAGTGCATCCCCATGGCGGACATGCGCCGTCTAGCCCTGGAGCGCCGCCTGCTGGCGGATGAATCCCTGCTGGAGAGCAGCAACCTGCTCCACGCCCCCGTGGGTGCTTATCTGGCCCGGGTGGACTACGGCATCAGCGACCCGGAGGTCATCCAGGCCATTCTGTACCACACCACCGGCACGCCGGGCATGAGCCGGCTGGACATGGCGGTCTACCTGGCGGACAAAATCGAACCCACCCGGAAGGACTACCCCACCCTGTCCGCCGTCCGCGTCCTGGCCCGCCAGTCCCTGGAAAGGGCGCTGCGCCTGAGCCTGGAGGGAACCATCCGCCATGTGAAGAAAGGCGGAAACAGCCAGCACCCCGCCACCGGGGAAACCCTCAGCTGGCTGTGCACCCTGCCCCAGGCCAATGATTGATTTTTCAGGAGGAGCATATGCAGGATAACGCAATCGTTCAGGAAATTACCCAGGTGATTTACGACAAAAAGGGCCGGGACATTATGGCCCTGGACGTGCAGGGACTGACCGTCATCTGCGATTATATGGTCATCGCCTCCGGCCGCAGCGCCTCCCAGGTGAAGGCCCTGGCGGACGAGGTGGATGAGCGCATGGCCCAGCGCGGCCTTGACCTGCGCCGCACCGAAGGCCAGAATGAGGGACGCTGGATTGTCATGGACTACGGCAACATCCTTGTCCACATTTTCCACCAGGAGGAGCGCGCCTACTACAACCTGGAGCGTCTCTGGGAGGACGGCACCAACCGCCTCCCCCTTCCCTTCGACCAGACCGTCCTGGACTGACCAGAGGCTCTGCCTCCGGGCTCCGGTCAAGGGCGCATCCCTTGACAATCCCGGGCTTTAGTGCATTTGGGGTAACGTGCCAGCGGGGGAGTTGCCCAGCCTCCCACCGGGAGGGAGGCGGTGCCGCGCTTGCCCGGTGACGGTGGTTGCGGGAGCGGGGAAAGTTTGGTATACTGTGAGGACTGATGATGCAAAAGGAGGTACCGCCTATGAAGCTGTGGGGCGGACGTTTCAGCAAGTCGACCGATCATCTGGTGGACGATTTTCATTCCAGCATTTCCTTTGACCAGCGGCTGGCGGAGCAGGACATTACCGGCTCCATTGCCCATGCCACCATGCTGGGCGAGCAGGGCATCATTCCCCGGGAGGATGCGGACAGGATTGTCGAGGGCCTGCGCGGCATTCTGGAGGATGTGAAGGCCGGCAGGATTGAATGGATGGTGGACGCGGAGGACATCCACATGAATGTGGAAACCATCCTGACCCAGCGCATTGGCGAGGCGGGCAAGCGCCTGCACACCGGCCGCAGCCGGAACGACCAGGTGGCGCTGGATGTGCGCATGTACGCCAAGCTGGCCTGCCAGGAAACCATTGCCATGCTGGAGGATTTGCTGGCGGCCATCCTCACCCACGCCCAGGACAACCTGCACACCATCATGCCCGGCTACACCCACATGCAGAAGGCGCAGCCCATCACCCTGGCCCACCACATGATGGCCTATGCCCAGATGTTCCTGCGGGATCGCACCCGCTTCCAGGCGGCGTATCGCGCAGCAGACGTGATGCCCCTTGGCTCCGGCGCGCTGGCAGGCACCACCTATCCCCTGAACCGCGAGCGCGTGGCGGAGCTGCTGGGCTTTTCCGCCATTACGGAGAACAGCCTGGATGGCGTGGCAGACAGGGACTTCCTGCTGGATTACCTTTCCGCCGCCTCCATCTGCATGATGCACCTGAGCCGCTTCTGTGAAGAGCTGATTTTGTGGAACACCAATGAGTTCCGCTTTGTGGAAATGGACGATGCCTTCGCCACCGGTTCCTCCATTATGCCCCAGAAGAAAAACCCGGATGTGGCAGAGCTGATCCGGGGCAAGACAGGCCGGGTCTATGGCGACCTGATGGCGCTTTTGACCACCATGAAGGGCCTGCCCCTGGCCTATAACAAGGACATGCAGGAAGACAAGGAAGCCTTCTTTGATGCCCGGGACACCCTGGTGAAGGGACTGACCGTGTTCACCGCCATGCTCCGCTCCGTAACCTTCCGCAGGGAAAACATGGAGAAGGGCGCCTCCGGTGGCTTTACCAACGCCACGGACTGCGCGGACTACCTGGTGAAAAAGGGCATGCCCTTCCGGGACGCCCACGCCGTGGTAGGCCGCCTGGTGGCCCACTGCCTGAACGAAAACAAGGCTCTCCTGGACCTGACCCTGGAGGAGCTGAAGCAGTTCTCCCCCGTGTTTGACCAGGACGTTTTCGACGACCTGAGCATGCTTGCCTGCGTGGAGAAGCGGCGCATCCCCGGCGCACCCGCCCCGGACATGGTGCAGCGCGCCATTGACAAGGCGTGGGCGGAGGTCAGGGGTGTTGCCCTTGACAATCCCACTTAAGGGTCTCCGGCCCTTAAGAATCCCGCTTTTGGGCAGCGTTTCCTGGTGGCATTCTTGCAGGTGTCACGGTGCACAACAGGCGCACCCCGCATGGCTGGCATACGCAACGCACACCCGAAAGGGATTCTTAAGGGATGAAATCCCTTAAGCGGGTTTCTTAAGGGCAGCGCCCTTAAGCAGGGTGCAGGGACAGCGTCCCTGCTGCAGCACAGAAAGGAAAGAG
>CAYLIC010000046.1:0-16160 GCA_964383815.1 uncultured Faecalibacterium sp.
ATGAAGGACGGCGACGTGGTGCTGCTGCAGAACACCCGCTTCCGCAAGGAAGAAACCAAGAACATCGACACCTTCTCCAAAGAGCTGGCCTCCCTGGCTGACTGCTATGTGAACGATGCCTTCGGCTCTGCCCACCGTGCCCACTGCTCCACTGCCGGTGTGACTGAATACCTGTCCCCCAATGTGGCTGGCTACCTGATTGGCAAGGAGCTGTCCGTGATGGGCAAGGCCCTGGACAATGCCGACCGGCCCTTCGTGGCTGTGCTGGGCGGCGCCAAGATCGAGGACAAGCTGAACGTGATCAACAACCTGCTGGAGAAGGTTGACACCCTGATCATCGGCGGCGGCATGGCCTTCACCTTCATCAAGGCTATGGGCGGCGAAATCGGCAAGTCCCTGCTGGACGAAACCAAGATTGACTACTGCAAGGACATGATGAAGAAGGCCCAGGAGAAGGGCGTGAAGCTGCTGCTGCCTGTGGACACCGTCTGCATTGGCGAGTTCACCTTCGATCCCTCTGTTGAAACCGAAATCACTGCTTCCAACGCCATTCCTGCCGACAAGGAAGGCTGCGACATCGGCCCCAAGTCCCGCGAGATTTTTGCCGAGGCTGTGAAGGCTGCCAAGACTGTGATTTGGAACGGCCCCATGGGCGTGTTCGAGAATCCTACCCTGGCCGCCGGCACCCTGGCTGTGGCACAGGCCATGGCGGACAGCGATGCTGTGACCATCATCGGCGGCGGCGATTCTGCTGCGGCTGTTGAGCAGATGGGCCTGGGCGACAAGATGACCCACATCTCCACCGGCGGCGGTGCCTCCCTGGAGTATCTGGAAGGCAAGGTTCTGCCCGGCGTTGCTGCCCTGGACGAGGCTTAATCAACAATGGCGCACCCCAAAAGGGGATTCTTAAGGGCCGAAGGCCCTTGAGCGGGAGTGCAGAGGGCGGCGCCCTCTGCCCCCGTGCGCGTGAAAGAGGTATGAGTATGCGTAAGGCGATTATTGCTGGCAACTGGAAAATGAACAAGACGCCTGCCGAGGCTGCTGCACTTGTCACTGAGCTGAAACCCTTGGTGGCGGATGCCAACTGCGATGTGGTTGTGTGTGTGCCCGCTGTGGACTTTGCCGCCGTGAAGGAAGCTGCTGCCGGCAGCAACATTCACCTGGGTGCCCAGAATGTGCACTGGGCTGCCTCCGGCGCTTTCACCGGCGAGCTGAGTGCTGACATGCTGGTGGCCTCCGGCGTGGAGTATGTGGTGATTGGCCACAGCGAGCGCCGCCAGTACTTTGGCGAAACCGATGCCACCGTGAACAAGCGGGTGAAGGCTGCTGTGGCCGCTGGCCTGAAGGTCATCCTGTGCGTGGGTGAGCTGAAGGAGGAGCGGGAGAACGGCTACACCGATGCCCTGGTGGAGTACCAGACCCTCATCGCCCTCACCGGCCTGACCGGCGAGCAGGTGGCAGACGTGGTGGTTGCCTACGAGCCTGTGTGGGCCATTGGCACCGGCCTGACCGCTACCGATGAGCAGGCCAATGAGACCATCGGCGTGATTCGCAAGGCGCTGGCCCGCAAGTATGGCCAGGAGATTGCGGACAAGGTGCGCATCCAGTACGGCGGCTCCATGAACCCCAAGAACGTGAAGGGTCTTATGGCGCAGCCCGAGATTGATGGCGGCCTCATCGGCGGCGCGTCCCTGAAGGCTCCCGATTTCTCCCTGGTGGTCAACTACGACAAGTAATCAGGGGCGCGCAGGGACACTGTCCCGGCACCCTGATTAAGGGTTTCTCCCCTTAGGAATCCCGTTCTGCTGGTGCGGAGCGGGATTTTTTTCTTTACCCCAGCGCCACGTCCAGCACCATCATCAGGGCAAAGCCTGCCATGGTGGACAGGGTCATCAGGTTGCGGTGCGGGTTCCGCTGGCTTTCGGGCACCAGCTCGGCAATCACCACGCTGATCATCGCGCCGGCTGCAAAGCTGAGCATGAAAGGCAGCACCTGCCGCACTGCCAAGGCCAGCAGTGCGCCCAGCAGGCCTGAAACAGGCTCCACAAAGGCACTGAGCTGCCCCAGGAAAAACGCCCGGCTGCGGCTGGCACCTTCACGCCGGAGCGGCAGGCTGACGGCGGCACCCTCCGGGAAATTTTGCAGGCCAATGCCCAGGGCCAGCATCCACGCGCCCGGCAGCGCGGCCTCCGTGGCGCCAAAGGCCAGCGCGCCGAAGGCAACGCCGATGGCCAGGCCCTCGGGAACGTTGTGCAGGGTGATGGAGGTGACCAGCATCCAGCAGCGGCGGCGGCTGTCCGCCATGGGGGTCTTGGGCAGAAAACGCCTGAGCAGCAAATCGCCCAGGATGAGCACGGCACCACCGCACAGCAGCCCGGCGCAGGCCACCAGCCAGGGTGCTTGCCCCATGTCTGCCGCCAGGGCAATGCCGGGCGAGAGCAGCGACCAGAAGGAGCTTGCCAGCATGACCCCCGCACCAAAGCCCAGCAGGGCGTCCATCAGAGTGGCACGGACACGGCGGGTGAAAATCACCAGCGCTGCACCAAGGGCGGTGACCAGCCATGTAAAGAGGGTTGCAATCAGCGCCTGCAGCGGAAGAGATAAGGAAAGAAGGCCGTTCATGGCAAAAATCGCCTCGCTAACATCAGGGTGATTCATGCTATGCCAAGGCCTGCCAGGGTGTGCAAAAAGCTCCCGGCGCAAAACCGGGAGCAGGGCTGGTGATGGCGCAGAAGGCTTTCATGCGCAATGCTGTGGAAAGGCTTTGCAATCAGGGAGATGCTCTCCTTGCGCGGCGCTTGCCGCCTGTGCGGTTGGCTTTCCATCCGGCCCTGTGGACAGTATAGCCCCATGGGGCCGGCGATATTCAGAAAAAAACGAGGCTGCATTGTTTTTCCGGCAGGGATTCACCACGCCTGCGGAGAAGTAATGAAGGATGCTGTTTTGGCATAGCATCATGAATCGCTGACTTATCGGAGTGAAGCACAGGCATGATTTTGAGCCTTGATCGACTGAAAACCCTGGCAGGCGAAGAGGAATACCAGGCCGGGGAAGCCCTGCTGGCCCACGGCGGTGTGCGCCTGCTGGAGCAGAGCGCCACCCTGCTGCGCTATGCCGTATCGGATGGCGGCAGGCAGGATATTGCCTTTTCCACCGCCGGGCCTGCGGAGTGCCACTGCGCCACCTATGCAGAAAAGGGCGCATGCAGGCACCTGGTGGCTGTTACCCTGGAGGCGCGGCGCTCCGGCACGCTGGAGGAGCTGGCCCGCAGGCGTGCTGCTGCCGCTGGCCCGGCACTGATGAACGCCATGGAATCCGCCCTGCCCCAGGATGGCACCCTGCGCATGGAGGTTACCCTGTTTCTCGATGCGCCCCGGGCGGGCCAGGGGCCGCAGCTGCGCCTGGGCCTGCGGGTGGGGGAGGAAAGGCTGTATGTGGTGCGCTCCATTCCCCAGATGATGGAGGCCATGGCCCGAAAGACCACGATGGAGTTTGGCAAGGGGTTTGTGTTCCGCCCGGAATGGATGCACTTCGGCCCGGCGGAGACCCGGGTGCTGGAGGTTTTGCGGGCGCTGTGCCTGGCGCAGCGGGAAGGGGGACTGGCGCTCCACGGCGCACAGGCCAGGCTGATTGCCCTGCCGGAGCCCTTTGCCGAGGCCGTTTTGCAGGAGCTGGCGGGCATGCCCTTCCGCCTGGCGGTGAACGGCGTATCCACTGCCCAGCGCCGGGTGGCTTGCGCCAGGTTGCCGCTGCACTACCGGGTGACCAGCAGCCTGCGGGGTGTGACCGTTACGGGCCATTTTCCCAGGGATTTCCTGCCGCTGACGGCCTCCTGCAGCTATGCGCTGGTTTCCGGCCGGGTGCTTCACCTGGAGGAGAAGCAGCGCAGCGTGATGCAGGTTTTGTGGCAGGAGCAGCTGGACGGGCGCAGCGCCTTTGATTACCCCCTGCGGGACATGGGCCGGGTGATGGGGGAGCTGATACCTTTCCTGAAGCTGACAGGCGTTGTGGAAATGGCGCCGGAGCTGGAAAAGCAGCTGGTGAAGCTGCCGCTGCTGGCCCGGCTGTACCTGGACAGGGAAGGCCGGGATGTGGTGGCCCGCACGGTGTTCCGCTATGGGGAGAAGGAGATTGACCCCTTTGACGAAACGCCGCCGCCGGAGACCCTCTCCCGCAACGAGAAGGTGCTCCTGCGGGATGCTGCCGCCGAGCGCCAGGTGCTGGACGCCCTGGGCGCCTCCGGCTTCTATGTGAGCAAAGGCCGGGTGTACCTGACGGGCCAGGATGCTATCTTCGATTTTGTGTCCGGCGGCGTGCAGAGGCTGCAGGCCATGGGCGAGGTGTATTTCTCCAGGGAGTTCCGCAAAATGGCGCCCCGCAGGCCGCTGCTCAAGGGCCGCATGCAGATGAAGGGCGGCAGGCTGGAGCTGCAGTTTACCGAGGATGGCGTGCCTGCCCAGGAGATTCTGGGCCTGATGGAGGCCCTGAGCAAGCGGCGGCGGTACTTCCGCCTGAAGGATGGCTCCTTCCTGGATCTGACGGACATGGAGGAGTGGCAGCCCCTGGCGGATACCCTGGCGGATGCCGCCGATGCCGAGGGCCTGACCGACCTGGGCGGGGACAGCCTGAGCCTGCAGGCCTACCGCACCTGCTACCTGCACAGCCTGCTGGGGGAGATGGGCCTGCCCATTGAGGTGGACAGCTCTGTTAAGCAGACGGTGGAGCAACTGGCACAGCCGGACAACAAGGCCATTCGCCTGCCCCAGGGACTGAGCCTGCGGCCCTATCAGCTGCGGGGATACCAGTGGCTCCACACCCTGGACAGGCTGCACATGGGCGGCATTCTGGCGGACGACATGGGCCTGGGCAAAACGGTGCAGGTCATTGCCCTTTTGAAGGCCAGCCACCAAAGGGATCAGGTGTCCCTGGTGGTGGCACCCACCTCCCTGACCTACAACTGGCTTAGCGAGCTGGAACGTTTTGCCCCGGAGCTGAGCGTGATGGTGCTCTCCGGCTCCAGCGCCCAGCGGGCCAGCCAGATTCGCCATGTGAAGGACGTGCGGGATGTGGACGTGCTGATTACCTCCTACCCGCTGATCCGCCGGGATATTGACCAGATGACGGATATACCCTTCCGCTTTGTGATCCTGGACGAGGCGCAATATATCAAAAACGCGGGCAGCGTGGGCGCCGTGGCGGTGAAGCAGCTGCAGGCGCAGACCCGCTTCGCCCTGACGGGCACGCCCATGGAGAACTCCACCGGGGAGCTGTGGAGCATTTTCGATTTTGTGCTGCCCGGGTACCTGAACAGCTACGGCGTGTTCCTCCGCAGGTATCAGGATGGCGAGAATGCTGAGGAGCTGCGGAGAAAGATTCGCCCGTTCCTCATGCGCCGCCTGAAGAAGGATGTGCTGACCGAGCTGCCCGACAAGCTGGAAAATGTGCTGACGGCGCAGATGTCCCCGGAGCAGAGCAAGGTGTACCGGGCGGCCATGCAGCGCCTGAAAACCCGGGTGGACAAGGTGATGAGCGAAACCGGCCTGGGCCGCGGGCGCACGGAGGTACTTGCCGCCATAACAGAGCTGCGGCAGATCTGCTGTCATCCCGCCCTGGTGCTGCCGGACTACAGCGGCACCGCCGGCAAGCTGGAGCTGCTGCTGGAAATTCTGCCCGGGGCCATTGCTGCCGGGCGGCGGGTGCTGCTGTTCTCCCAGTTTGCCTCCATGCTGAGGATTCTCCGCAAGCAGCTGGAGAGCGAAGGCTACACCACCATGTACCTGGACGGCGAAACGCCCCCTGCCAGGCGGCTGGAAATGACCGAGCAGTTCAACGCCGGACAGGGGCAGGTGTTCCTCATCTCCCTGAAGGCCGGCGGCACAGGCCTGAACCTGACCGGCGCGGACATGGTGATTCACTACGACCCCTGGTGGAACCCGGCTGCGGAGGACCAGGCAACCGACCGGGCGCACCGCATTGGGCAAACCCGGAAGGTACAGGTGCTGCGCCTGGTGACCCACGACTCCATTGAGGAGAAGGTGGTGGCACTGGGCCAGCGGAAGAAGGCCCTGTTTGACCGGCTGATTACCCCCGGGGAGGAGCTGGTGACCGCCCTGACCGAGCAGGACATTCGCGCACTGTTCACATAAAGGCGGATTGCATAACAGCAAAGTTTGTGGTAAAATGCAGGATGGAGCGAGAGTAAATCGTTCTATGAAGTGCATGTGTGCAGGCTTTTTGCCTGCGAAACTGATAAACGAAAGGAAGGATCGGCTATGCAGCAGATGCCTCCCATGGGCAGCGGCACCCGCCGCACCAGCCAGCGAAGCCAGCGCAGCCAGCCTGCACGCAAGGCAGGCGGAAGGAAGAAAAGGGCCAGCATTGTGATGATGCTGGCGGTGTTTGCGGCAGTGGCGGCGCTGATTGTGCTCGTTAGCCCCAAGGAGCCCATTTCCCACGCCAGCTACACCATTGGCACCAGTGACGGGCATGTGGAAACCGGCGACCTGACCAACGCCTACCAGGGCCTGATGATCAGCGAAATCATGCCCGCCAACAGCGCCGCCGTGCCGGACGAGAACGGCAGCTACCCGGACTGGGTGGAGGTGTGGAACAGCAGGGACACGGCCATCAACATTGGCGGCGTGGGCCTGAGCGACCGCAGCGATGCCATTCGCTTCCTTTTCCCCAGCATGGTGCTGCAGCCGGGCGAGCGGGCGGTGGTCTTCTGCGATGATACCAACGCGGCCACTGTGGGCGAGCCATTCCATGCCAAATTCAAGCTGTCCTCCGTGGGCGAAACGGTGTACCTGTACGACCCCAATGCCTACCTGCTGGACTCTGTAACCTACCCCATCATGTCCAGCAACGAAAGCTGGGCCCTGGGGGAGGAAGGCTTTGCTGCCACGAAGGAATACAGTCCCGGGTTTGAAAACAGCACCGCTGGCTACCAGGAATATCAGTCCGCCACCATGGTGAAGGACGGCGCGCTGGTGATTAGCGAGGTCATGGCTGATCCTATCACCGGCCTGACGGACGAGGACGGCGAGCTGTCCGACTGGATTGAGCTGTACAACACCACCGATCAGGCTATCAGCCTGGATAATTACGCCCTGAGCAACAAGGAAGGCAAGCCGCTGAAGTGGCGCTTTCCCAAGGGTGCGGTGGTGGCGGCCCATGGCTATTATGTGGTGTACTGCTCCGGCAAGGACCGGGCGGACAGTGCCTCCAGCGTGCCCCATGCCAGCTTCCGCATCAGCGCGGAGCACGACACCATTCTCCTTTCCGACAGCCGCGGCAGGCTGGTGGACAAGGTGGTTATCGACAACCTGCCGGAGGACTGCTCCTACGCCCGGGAGAGCGATGGCAGCTTCTCCGTTCACACCATGGCGACGCCGGGCCTGAGCAACAGCGAAACAGGCGCCGCCCGGATGGATGAATACCTGCGCTCAGTGAACCCCATTGGGGTTTACATCACCGAGGTTATGGCCTCCAACGAGTCCACCCAGGTGTTTTCCTCCGTGGACTGCTGCGACTGGGTGGAGATATACAATTCCACCCAGTCCGTGGTAGACCTGTCCGGCTACGGCCTGTCCGACAGGCTGACCCGGGGACGCAAGTGGCAGTTTCCCCAGGGAACCATCATCAGCCCCGGGGAATACAAGGTCATCCTTTGCGATGGAAAAAGCGACCAGACCACCACCGGCCAGCTGCACACCAGCTTCAAGGTTCTCCGGGCAGGCGGCGAAACCCTGTGCCTGGCAACCCCGGATGGCAGGGTGATTGACAAGGTGGTGCTGCCGGAGATTCCCACCAATGTGTCCTATGGCCGAACCATCGGGCTGTCGGGCTTTTTTTATTATGATGCGCCCACACCCATGGCAGCCAACGGCACCGGCTTTAAGGGATATGCCCAGGCGCCCACCTTCACCACGGCGCCTGGCCTGTACTACACCACGGTGTACACGGGCTTCAACGTGCCGGAGGGTACCACCGTGTACTACACAACCGATGGCTCCACACCCACCCAGGCCTCCACGCCCTACAACGGCGAAACCCTGGAGCTGAACAACACCGCCACGGTGCTCCGGGCACGGGCCTTCTCCGACAGCGGTCTCCAGCCCAGCACGGTGCTGACGGGCAGCTTCTTCGTCAATGCGTATCACAGCCTGCCCATTGTGTCCCTGGTTTCCGACCCGGACAACCTGTGGAATGCGGAAACAGGCATGCTGACCGTGGGCGACAACGTGATTAAGACCGATGCCAACGGCAAACCCAAGATTCCCTTCAAAAACACGGTATACCGTGAGGTGAAGGAGAAACTGCCCGCCAAGGAAGGCCATGTGGAGTATTACCTGCTGGACGGCACCCAGGTGCTGGACCAGGGGATGGAGTTTTCCCTGCAGGGCCAGTACAGCCTGGACCTGCCACAGAAATCCATGAAGCTCCGCGCCAAGTCCCTCTACGGGGCGAAAACCTTCCAGGCGCAGCTCTTTGCAGACAGGCCCTACACGGAGTACAAGTCCTTCGTGCTGCGCAACTCCGGCAACGATGGCGTGTGGACCCGCCTGCTGGACGGCTTCCAGTCCCGGATGCTGGATGCCTTCGGCACGCAGATTATCCACCAGGCCTGGAACCCGGTGGTGGTGTACATCAATGGTGTGTACTGGGGCCACATGAACATGCGCGAGCGGGTGGATCGCTTCTTCGTGGCCCAGCACGAGGGCCTTTCCCTGGACGAGGCGGACAACATGATTATTGTGGAGGCCAGTGGCGCCTACAAGTATGGCGACAACTCCGTCTACAAGAACATGATTAAGAAAATCAAGGCCTCCGATCCGGCGAAGAACGAGGAGGATCTGCAGTACATCCTGGACAATGTGGATGTGGACAACTACTTTGAATACCTGGCGCTGGAGATGTTTGTGGGCAACTCCGACATTGGCAACCTGCGGGCCTACCGCATTGACGGCGAGGGCAACAAGTGGAAGTGGATTTTCTACGATGCGGACTACGGCATGTTCTCCTCCAGGTTCAACAGCCCGGCCAGCTACACCAAGGCCAAGGGCATGGGCGACCAGCTGATTGACAACACCATTTTCCTGAAGCTGCTGGAGGTGCCCGAATACAAGGACAAGTTCCTGACCAAGCTGGGCCAGGTGTTCCAGTGCTTCACCACGGAGCAGATGCTGGAGATACTGGAGCCGCTGGTGGCACAGATTGAGCCGGAGATGCAGATGCACTTTGCCCGCTGGGCCGAGGAGCACGACCAGATGGTGGTGACCGAGTGGCCTACCACGGTGGATGGCGCCATCCGCTACTGGCAGCAGCGCGTCAGCCGCCTGCGCAACACCATCAAGGGCCGGCCCTACTACCTTTGGGGCTTTGTGCAGGAGGCCTTCAGCCTGTCCGATGCGGAAATGGTGCAGTACCTGGGCGAGCGCCCTGTGCTGCCGGATGATTTTATCAAGTAAGTACGAAAAACCGTGCAATTTGTCAATATGTGTGCTATAATGCAAACAACGATTGAATGAATTGGGAGGAATACCTCATGCAGTCCACCTTTGCGCTTCTCAGTGCGAAAAGCCTGGTTACCAACGATGCTTCGCTCAGCTCCTACTTTGCCGAGCAGTTCGCCAGCCTGACCCCCATGAAGGTCATCATTGCGCTGATCATGGGCTTTGTGGTTGGTGTGGTGATTGCATTTGTGTATCGCAAGTGCTACCGTGGCGTGCTGTACAGCCCCACCTTTGCCATGACACTGATGATGCTCACCCTCATCACCACCCCGGTTGTCATGTGCATTAAGAGCGATATTGCCCTTTCCATGGGCATGGTGGGCGCCCTGTCCATCGTGCGCTTCCGCACAGCGGTGAAGGACCCCATGGACACGGCCTACATGTTCTGGGCGCTGACCATGGGCATCCTGCTGGGCGCGGAACTGTATGTCATTGCCCTGGTGGTGGTGCTGGGCATTTCCGTGGTGCTGCTGCTGATGACCTTTGTGAAGTTCCACAACCCCAATGCCTACCTGCTGGTGCTCCACTATGACGAGGCCGCCGAGTATGACATCACCCAGCAGCTCCGCCGCACGGTGAAGCAGCGCCGCCTGCGCTCTAAGACCATGACCCGCTCCGGTGCCGAAATGACCTACGAAGTCCGCCTGGACAACAAGCAGGATCTGGTGGCCTCCATGCTGAACATCGACGGCGTGCACGATGCAACCCTGGTTTCCTGCCAGAGCGAAGCCGGCGCCTAAGGGCGCTGCCCTCAGGGATCCAGCTTAGGGGATTTCATCCCTTAAGAATCCCATGCCGGGGTGCGTTTCGTGCGCCTGCAAGGGAGCACGATGGCCGGGCAGATGACCAAGTCTACACATCATTTTTCAGGAGGTGATACCATGCCGGCGAATATCCCACTGCGCCACGAATTGAAGTTCTTCATCAACGACATGCAATACCACCTTCTGCGGGACGCGCTGGACAAGGTGCTCTGGCGCGATCCCAATGGTGATGAGAACAATGAGTATCACATCCGCAGCCTGTATTTCGACACCGTGTTCGACGCCGCCCTGCGGGACAAGCTGGACGGCGACCAGAACCGGGACAAGTATCGCATTCGCATCTACAATTTCAGCGACAGGGTGATTAAGCTGGAGTGCAAGACCAAGGTGGGCAGCCTGATTTCCAAACGCTCGCTGACCATCCCGCGGGATTTGTGCGAGCAGCTGATGGCTGGCGACCCCACCGGCCTGGAGAGCACCCGCTCCGGCCTGCTGGGTGATGTTTTCCGGGAGATGACCACCAGCCTGCTTCACCCCGTGGTGCTGGTGGACTATGTGCGGGAGGCCTACCTGCACCCGGCGGAGGAGGTGCGCATCACCTTTGACAAGCAGCTCCGCTCCGGCCTTGGCTCCACCGATTTGTTCAACCCCCATGTGCCCACCGTGCCGCCCTTTGACAATGGCGAAACCATTCTGGAGGTTAAGTTCAACAGGGTGCTGCCGCCCTATATCCGCGATTTGCTTACCACCTACTGCCAGGGTGCAGTGCAGTCTGCCATCAGCAAATACACCTGGTGCCGCCGCTTTGAGGATTTGGAAGCATAGCAACAAAAATCTGTGTCATCTTTGGCACAGTTTTTTGTTATTTTCGACAGGGTTTCCGCTTGATGGAAAGGCCAAAATGCGGTAAAATAGTAGGCACAGGAGGCACGCATATGACCGACATGAAAACCCTGGATGAACTTGAGAAACGCCTGCCCGGGATGAAGCTGGTTCGCTCCGCCCCCATGGCGCAATATACAACCCTGCGGCTGGGCGGCCCGGCAGACATGCTGGCGGAGCCTGCCAGCCTGCAGCAGCTGGCGGAGCTGCTTGCCGCTGCCCACCAGCTGGATATACCCATTACCCTCATGGGCCACGGCAGCAACCTGCTGGTGAAGGATGGGGGCATCCGCGGTCTGGTGATTCGCCTGTGCAGGGAAATGCGCCGCACTGAGGTGCACGGCAACGTGATCCGTGCCGAGGCGGGTGTGATGCTCTCCAGCCTTGCCATGACGGCGGCGGAAAACAGCCTGGCTGGCCTGGTGTTTGCCAGCGGCATTCCCGGCACGGTGGGCGGCGGCGTATACATGAATGCCGGCGCCTACGGGGGCGAGATGTCCCAGGTGGTTACGCTGGTGGAGGGTGTGGACTACACCGGTCAGCCCTTTGCCTGCACGGGGGAGGAAATGGCCTTTGGCTACCGGCATTCCCGGCTGATGGAGGAGCAAAAAATCGTTACCCATGTGACCTGCACCCTGCCCGGGGGCGACCGGGAGACCATTGTGAAGGAAATGGTGGAGCTGAACCGCCGCCGGGCGGAAAAGCAGCCATTAACCCTGCCCAGCGCAGGCAGCACCTTCAAGCGGCCTGCCACAGGCTATGCCTCCGCCCTGATTGACGAGTGCGGCCTGAAGGGTTTCACCCTGGGCGGCGCCCAGGTGAGCGAAAAGCATGCAGGCTTTCTGGTAAACAGGGGCGGCACAGCGGCGGATTTCCTGGCACTGATTGCCCATGTGCAGCGGGAGGTCTATCAGCAAAAGGGCGTGCAGCTGGAGCCGGAGGTGCGCATCCTGGGGGAGGACGCGCCTGCGACCCTTGTATGACCCATTCACACGAAAGAGGTGGAATGCCTTGCGCTTTCTTATTCTGACAGGCATGAGCGGCGCCGGAAAAACCCTGGCTACCCGCTACATGGAGGACATGGGCGCTTTTTGCGTGGATAACCTGCCGCCCATGATGATGGTGAAATTCATGGAGGTGTGCAACGGTACCTCCATGCAGGCCCAGGTGGCGGCGCTGGCTGTTGATGTGCGCGGCGGCGAGTTTTTCGATGCGAAGGCCATCGGCAAGCTGATCAAGGAGGCCCGGCAGCTGGACTACCACATCGAAACCATTTTTATCGAGGCCAGCGACGATGTGCTGATGAGCCGCTACAAGGAAACCCGGCGGGATCATCCCCTGGCCAGTGATCATGTGAGCCTGATGGACGCCATCGCCCTGGAGCGGGAGCGCCTGCAGCCACTGCGGGAGATTGCCAACTATGTTATCGATACCTCCGGCCTGAAGCCCAAGCAGCTGCAGAAGAAGCTGCAAAGCATTGTGAACAGCAATGGGGAAAGCATCCCGCTGCGCATTGAGGTCATGTCCTTTGGCTTCAAGCGCGGGCTTCCCCGCCAGGCGGACCTGGTGTTCGACGTGCGGTTCCTGCCCAATCCCTTCTATATGAAGGAGCTGGGCTGCCACACAGGCCTGGATGAGGATGTGCGCCGCTTTGTGATGGAGGATGCCGCAACCCGGGAATTCATGACCAGGATAACCGACATGCTGGCTTTCCTGATTCCCCACTACCGGGAGGAGGGAAAGCACCGGCTGATGATTGGCATTGGGTGCACGGGCGGCCAGCACCGCAGCGTTGCCATTACGGAGGCCATCGCACAGGCCTTGCGGGACATGAATTACCAGGTGTCCGCCAGCCACAGGGATCTGGAGATTGAGCAGGCCCGGTGGAAGAACGGCACCATTGTCAACGAATGATAAGGAGCGCGTATGTCCTTTTCCTCCACTGTCAAGGATGAGCTGATTCGCCTGCCGCTGGGCAAAAGCTGCTGTGTGCTGAGCGAGCTATCCGCCCTGACGCAGACCTCCGGCAGCCTGGCCCTGCGCGGCCTGGGACGGGTGCAGGTAACCTACCGCGTGGAAAACGCTGCACTGGCCCGCAGAATCTTTCTGCTGCTGCGCACGCTGGACATTACGGCAAAGCTGCATTTTGTGCAGCATGCCCGGCTGGGCGGGCGGCGCACCTGCGTGCTGACCCTGGGCGACCAGGACTCCCAAACCCTGCTGATTGCCCTGCACATGATGGAGCAGGACGAGGATGGCGGCATTTCCCTGCGGCGCACGGTGCCACGGCACCCCATGACCCGCCAGTGCTGCCGCCGGGCCTTTCTGCGGGGCGCGTTTCTGGGCTGCGGCTCCATGAACGACCCGGAGAGAAGCTATCATTTCGAATGGGTGGCGGAGGACCAGAGCCTGCGGCAAACCCTGGCAAAGCTGCTGGACAAGTGCGGCCTGCCGCTGCACGAGCACATCCGCAAAGGGCAAAACGTGATTTACCTGAAGGGCGCCCAGCAGATTGCCGACATGCTGGCCCTGATGGGCGCCAGCCATGCCGTGCTGGACATGGAGAACATCCGCATAAAAAAGCAGATGCGCGGCGAGGCCAACCGGGCCGCCAACTGCGACGAGCATAACTCCGAGCGCATGCTCAACGCTGCCGATCAGCAGATTGAGGCCATTAAGCTCATATCCATCCAGCAGGGGTTGTTCACCCTGCCGCCCGGCCTGCAGGAAATGGCACGCCTGCGGCTGGAGCACACCTCCGCCAGCCTGACCGAGCTGGGACAAATGATGAACCCGCCTGTGGGCAAAAGCGGCGTGAACCACCGCATGCGCCGGCTGATGGAGGTTGCCAGGGAAATTCGGGCTGAGCTGCCCATTTATCAACAGAGAAAGGAGAAACACGAATGATCAAGCAATCCATTACCTTCCCGGAAGGCAAACCCCTGACCCGGGCCGCCGCCGCACAGATGGTGCAAATCGCCAACCGCTTCACCAGCCGGGTGATGATTGAGCATTGCCAGAAGCTGGTGAACGCAAAATCCATGCTGGGCCTTTTGTCCCTGGGCACGGACAGCCAGAGCAGCATGACCCTCCTGGCCGATGGTGAGGACGAGCAGCAGGCTGCTGCCGCCATTGCGGAGTTCCTTCATGCATAAGGCACATCGAAAAAGTGGCGAAGGCCACTTTTTTGATTTGGGCGCGCGGGGAGGCATGGCGGCGACTTGCCGGGGTGTGCCCGGCCCGCGGAATCCCTTTCCCCGCCCGTGACGGATGGATTGCTGTCACTGGTGGGAAAGCCTGATAAGCCGGGAATGGCATGGATGAAAGCAGGTGCCAATCGGAAGGGGAGAGCGCCTGAGGCTTGCAGCAATGAACAAAGGCTTGATTATTGCCGGCAGGGTGGAGTATAATAAGAGGGAAATCATTGAGAGCGAGTGAGCATGAATGAACATTCCCCATATAAAGGATTACCAGGGCAAGCGGATCCACATGATTGGCATTGGCGGCTCCAGCATGTCCGGCCTGGCAGCCATGCTGATGGATAAAGGCTATCAGGTGTCCGGCTCGGACAGGACGGAAGGCTACCTGATTGGTGATGTGCGCGCAAAGGGCGCCACGGTGTTCATCGGTCATAGGCCGGAGAACGTTCACGGTGCCGACCTGGTGGTGTACACCGGCGCCGCGCCGGAGGATAATCCCGAGCGGGTGGAGGCCGCACGGCTGGGCATCCCCAGCATGGAGCGGGCATACCTGCTGGGCCAGCTGATGGAGGGCTACCCCCATGCCATTGGCGTGTGCGGCACCCATGGCAAAACCACCACCACCTCCATGCTGTCGCAGATATTGGTGGAGTGCGGCAAGGACCCCAGCGTGCACATTGGCGGCAAGCTGGATGCCATTGGCGGCAGCACCCGCATTGGCAAGGGAGATGCCTTCCTGGCGGAGGCCTGCGAGTTTCGCCGCAGCTTTCTGCAGCTGAAGCCCACGCTGGCTGTGCTGCTGAACATCGATGCCGACCACCTGGACTGCTACAAGGATATTGACGAGATTGAGGACACCTTCGGGCAGTTCCTGCACCTGCTGCCGGAGGACGGCATTGCCATTGGCAAAGGCACGGACGAGCGGGTGGCGCGGCAGCTGAGCAGGCTGGCCTGCCGGACGGAGACCTTTGGCCTGGCGGAGGCGTGCGACTGGCACCCCGTGAACCTGCAGGAGGACGACCGGGGCTGCGCGGCATACGACCTGTGCTACGGGGGCGACATCCTGGGCCATGTGCAAATGGCTGTGCCGGGCAGCTTCAACGTGGAAAACGGCCTGGCTGCGCTGGCGGCGGCCCATGCCCTGGGCGTGGACATGGCGCCGGCCTGCGAAAGCCTGTCCCGCTTCCGTGGCGCCCATCGCCGGTTTGAGCTGACCGACACCATTGACGGCGTGGAGGTCTTTCACGACTACGGTCACAACCCCACGGAAATGCGCAGCGCCGTGAGCATTGCCCGCAAGCGCTGCAAGGGGCGCTTGTTCGCCGTGATGCAGCCACACACCTTCAGCCGGGTGAAGAACCTCTTTGATGAATACCTGACCTGCACGGAGCTGGCGGATGTGACCCTGGTAACGGACATCTGCGCCGCCCGGGAGAAGGACCCCGGGGACATCAACTCCGGCATGCTGGTGGAGGGCATGAAGGCCCATGGCCTCAACGCCGTGTGGACGCCCACCTTTGACGACACGGAGCGCTACCTCCGCGCCCACTGGCATCCGGGCGACCTGGCCATCACCATGGGCTGCGGGGACATCAACCTGCTGAACGACCAGATTCACCGCCACGAAGCGGAACGAAAGGCATAAGGGAACAAACGCGCTGAGGCCATCCACACGCAACGGGCAAATGATGGAAAAACCATTGACTTATACCAGAAATGCTGTATACTGTAATCAGTTCCCACTGAAGAGATATTGCCTGCGAAACATGCTGCTGTGCGGCTGAGGATGGTGCACCGTA
>CAYLIC010000047.1:0-16088 GCA_964383815.1 uncultured Faecalibacterium sp.
AGGCCCGGATTGCACCCCGGGCCTTTTTTCACGCCTGCAGCCAGTCCACAAGCGGCTGAATGTACCGCCTGTCGGAAAGATCATAGGAGGCGGCAACATATGCCAGCATGCCCTTTTCCGCCTCGGTCTTGTCCTTCTTGCCGGAAAGCATTTTGGTGAAAAGCCGCATCATCAGCCGGGAGGCCGCGGGCATGGCCTCGTAATTCATGCCGCCTGGCATGTAGAACAGCTGCACCTGGCGGCGCTCCTCCGGGGTGAACAGACTTTCCAGCCTGGGCATGATGTCGGGACTCTCCGCAGGCGTGCCGCCCACGGCGAACACCGCCAGCCGCTTCCCGGCCCACTTGGGCAGCTGCCCCTTAAACCAGCTGAACTTGCTGATGCTCCCCGCCATCAGCCAACCGCCAAAGACAATGGCATCATAGCCGGAGAAGTCCTGCCTTCTGGCGGAGGCAGCATTGAAGCAATCAGCGCCAGTGGCCTGGGCAATCCACTGGGCATAGCGCTTGGTGAAACCAGTCTGGGAGTGATACACAACGGCAATCTTCATGGTCAGGCATCCTTTCTGCAATGGGCAGTCATCCTGGTGATACAAGGTTCACCATCGCTTTGGAGCACTTCCAGCTCCAGCCGGGAGGCAGCAATGCCGGGCAGCACGGCAATGTGCTTGTGCCCGATGGTGCAGCCCTCGTACAGCAGCACCCGGTCATGCTTGCACACCCTCAGCCTGGCCCACAGGCGGAACCGCCGCACCCGCTGACCCTGGGATAAATCCTCCGCCAGCACCACCCGGTTCACCAGGGGAACACCCTGGCTGTAACCCCAGCCGCCGCCGTAGGATGCATGCTCGATAACGAACAGGCCGCCTTCCTGCTTCACCTTGCCATAGGGCAGCGGGCAGGAGTACACGCTGCGCCACAGCGTGCCAAATTCCTCCATGCGCTGCACATCCTCCCGGTGCAGCAGGCCATGGCGGTTGGGCCCGGCGTTGATGAGCAGGTTGGCACTGCGGCCCACGCTCAATTCATAATTGCCCAGCAGCTCCTGGGCGCTGACCAGGTCACAGGCGTTCTCCCTGCTGTCAAACCAGCTGCTGAAGCGCAGGCGCATGTCGCACTCCGCAGGCATGAAGCGCGGCTCCGCTGCCCGGCCCGCATCGTTGACGGAGAAGGCAATCTGGCTGGCGATGCAGCCGTTATCCAGGCTGGCGACACCCTCCTCGTTGCCAATCCAGCGGATGTCCGCACCCTCCCGCAGCACATCCCCAAAGATGAGAATGCCCGGCTGCAGGCGGCGAATCTCCGCGGTTATGCGCCGATGGTCGTAGTTTCTGCCCTCGGAGCCGCAGCCGTCCAGCCACAGGTAGTCAATCTTCCCATAGCCGGTCAGCAGCTCACTCAGCTGACCGATGAAGTAATCGTCATACGCCCGGTCGCTCTGGTTTGCGTATTCATTGCCCCATTGGGCGGGAGAATAGTACAGGCCCACCTTCATCCCTGCCCGGCGGCAGGCGGACACAAAGGCCTGCACCACATCGCCCCCAAAGGGAGAAGCCGCCACGGAGTAGGCGGTATATCGGCTGGGCCACAGGGCAAAGCCATCGTGGTGCTTGCAGGTCATAATGGCATAGGTGGCGCCCATTTTCTTCGCGGCGGAAAGCCACTGGTCGCAGTCCAGGGCATCCGGGTTAAAGGCGCTGGCTGGCATAGGCTTGCCGTCCCAGTCCTCGTGCCCGGGGAAAAAGCTGCGAATGCCAAAGTGGAAAAACGCGCCCAGCTCCCAGTCCAGAAAGGCCAGAGCCTGTGGCGAAGGCAGCAGCATGGAACGCACCTCCCTGCATGTTTTGTTCATTATAGCGCGGATTGCCCCGTTCGTCCAGCTGGTTGAAGAAAAAGGCTTTTCTTTTGGCGGAGAATATGGTACAATGCCTGTATAGATGGAAGAAATGGGAGGTTGACGGCCCATGCGCACAGCAGGATGGTTCCGGGCGCTGTTCATCGTGGTGATGCTGTTCACCTGCGCCGTGCTGTGCTGGTATGCAGCCGCCCAATACACCCTGCGCTTTCAGGTGGCAGACCTGACGCTCTCCCTGGAGACCAGCCGCCAGCGGGAGGTTAAGCAGCAGTACGAATACGACCAGGTATCCGCCCAGCTGCCCCTGGTGCAGGCCCAGGTGGAGGAGCTGGAGCCGCAGGCTGCCCAGGCCCAGGCCCGGGAGGCGGAGCTCCGCGCCCGGCGCAAGGCGCTGCGGGCGGAGGTTGCCCGGCTGCAGGAGGAGCAGGAGGCCCTTGAGGCCCAGGTGGAGGCGCTGCGGCAGCAGGCAAAATAGGCATAGGCACGCAAGCCGTGCAGCAAAATAGAAAAACATACAGCAAGGAGGTCATCCCATGAACCAGAAAAAGCCCGTCCTCACCATTCTCCTGTGCGTTTGCCTGCTGGCAGCAGCTGTGCTGGTGGTTACCCTGTTCTCCACCAGGGCCGAGCTGCAGGAGCGGGTCGACACCCTGACCACCGACCTGGCTGACAGCCGCCTGGCCTGGGAGACCATTGCCGCGGAAAAAGAAACCCTGCAAACAACCTTGACCGAAACGGAAAACGCCCTGAAGGAAGCTCAGACCTCCCTGACGGAATCCACCGCCAAGAGCACCGAGCTGGAGACGCAGATTGCTGAACTGGAGACCGCCAAGCAGGAAGCTGAGGCCAGCATTGCCACCCTGACCCAGGAGAAGGAAACCCTGGAGGCATCCGTTGCCGAGGCAGAAGCGTCCGTTGCCGAGGCAGAAGCATCCGTTGCCGGGCTGGAAAAGTCCCTGGCGGAAATGACCACCAAGGCTGAAACCGCCTCCGCCGACCTGACCGCCGCCCAGGAGGCCGCCGCAGCCGGCGCTGAAAAGCTGGCGCAGGCTGAAAAAGAGCTGGCAGACCTGAAGGATACCGATGCCGTCAAGGCCATGGAAGAAGCCGAAGCCGCCCTGGAAAGCGCCAGCGCGGAACTGGCAGCTTACAGGCAGGCTGAGGAAAACGCAGCCAAGTATACGCCTAAATCCATCAAGAAGTAAAACACATGGCGGCCTTGCTCTGGAAAGTTGGAGTAAGGCCGCTTTTGAAAGGATGCCATATTCGGCAAAAGAAGGCAGAAACGATGAAAATCGGTTTTATTGGGAATGGCTGGCGCATGCACGGTTATGAGCGGGTGATTCGCCAGCTGCCGGATAAGTTTCAGATATCCGGCGTTTTGTTCCGTGACGGCGAAAAGGCTGAGGCGTTTGAGAAAAACAACCCGGGCCTGGCCTTCAGGGATGTGGATTGCTTTTTGCAGCAAAAGCATGATATGGTGTTCATTCTGCTTCCGCGCAGCGTGGTGCTTCCGTATATCGAAAAGGTGCTTGCGGCTGGCTTTCCGCTGCTGGTTGAAACGCCGCCGGCTGATGGCCTTGAGCAGCTTCACCAGGTGTGGGCGCTGCAGCAGCGCTACCATGGACATATCCAGGTGGCGGAACAGTATTTTTTGCAGCCGTATCATCAGGCAGTGCAGGCCATAGCGGCGCAAGGCGTTCTGGGAAATGTTGACCATGTGAGAGTTTCAATGGCCCATGATTACCATGGTATCAGTTTGATTCGTCGGCTGCTGGCGGCCGGGGATCGGCCGTGCACCGTTATGGGGCAGAGGTTTGTATTCCCGGTGCTGTCCCACTGTGGGCGCGGCGGAATGATTCGTGATGCCGAAAGCATGAAGGAAGATAACAGAAAGGTGGCTACCTTTACCTTCGACAATGGTAAAGCTGGCTTTTACGATTTTTCTGGCGAGCAGTACTTTAACTATTTCCGCCGCCGGCATATGACGGTGCAGGGCACGCATGGCGAAATTGATGACTATTCGGTTTCCTATTGGAATGGTCACTACCCTGTTGAGGAGAAGATGGTACGGCAGGACATGGGGCAGGATTCCAATTTGGAAGGTTATTTCCACCGGGGAATAACTTGGCAGGGTCAGCTGGTGTATGAAAGCCCCTTTGCCAATCAGGTTGAGGCACGCCTGACAGATGACGAAATTGCTATGGGCTCGTTGCTGCTGGGCATGGAGAAGATGCTCCGCACGGGCGAGGAAGTCTATCCGTTGAGTGATGCTTTGCAGGACACCTACCTATATCTGCTGATGGAGGAGTCCATCCGTACCGGGCGTGCAGTTCAAACGCAAAGGCAACCATGGCATCGCGCATAAGGCGGCGTTGCAGGATTAAAGGAGGAAAAGCATGATCTCCAGCAAAGGAGATAGCAAACATAAAGTGCTATCCATTGAAAACCCCGATTCTTGTCTGGCAGTTGCCAAAGCGCTGTCCGTTCCGGAACGGCTCAGAATCATATCGCTTTTGGAAGGCCGAACGCTGAACGTAAACGAGATTGCCCATGCGCTGGATATTCCCTCGTCCAGTGCGGCAGTGCATGTGCGCGTGCTGGAGCAGGCAGGGCTGATCGCTTCCAAGCTGCAGCCAGGAACCCGCGGCAGCATGAAGGTCTGCAGCCGGTGCATGGACAAGCTGGAAATTAACCTTGTTCCTTTTCGCAAGCAAAACAGCGAAGTGATGACCCTTGAGGCCAACATTGGGGAATATGCCACGGTGCGAAACATAAAGCCAACCTGCGGCCTGGCTACGCAAAGCAATGCTATCGGGTTCTATGACAATCCCAATGCGTTTTATTTGCTGGAGCATATCAATGCGGAAGTGCTGTGGTTTACCAGCGGTTTTGTGGATTATCAGTTTGGCATTCTGGATTTGGCTGATGCGGACATTGGCTGGCTGGAAATCAGCATGGAAGCCTGCTCTGAAGGCCCGATGTACCGCGAACAGTGGCCCAGCGACATTACAGTGATGGTGAATGATAAAAAACTCGGCGTCTGGCATAGCCCGGGCGAGTGCGGCGGACATCCGGGAGAATACAATCCATCCTGGTGGCCGGACTCGATGGCGCAGTTTGGCTTGCTTACAACCTGGTGGGTGGACAACACCGGGTGCTATGTGAACCAGATTCGCGTATCGGATGTCACCTTGGCTGATTTGCAGCTGAATGCCAACCCCTGCATTAAGGTCTCCATTGGTGTGGAAGAGGATGCGGAGTATGTTGGCGGCATAAACTTATTTGGCAAACATTTTGGAAATTATCCACAGGGATTGCGGCTGCGTGTGGGAACCAATTAAAACAAAAAAGCTGTTTTAAACAAAACAAAGAATCTGTTCGCGTCACTGCGGCACGAACAGATTTTATATTAAAATCGAATCCTATTGACGGGTATTGTGCATTGTGGTAAGATTTCATACGTAAAGGCGAATGCCTTCTTCTTGCAAAAGGTTGCTCGATTTCAAGAAGGAGGTGAAGGATTAAAACAAAGATTTTGTTTTAAAAGAGGCGTTCGCCAACTGTGCGTTAAAAATACGCAAAGAATGAAAGGAGATAGCTATGAAGAAACTGATTTCCGTTATGCTTTCCCTGGCTATGCTGCTGAGCCTGTGCGCAGGCGCTATGGCCGAGACTGTTGATGTGAGCGGCACCACCATCGAAGTTGCTGTTACCTACACCGGCGAACCCCTGGAAATGTTCCAGAAGGTGGTTGACGAGTATCAGAAAGCCAACAACTGCAAGGTTGAAGTGAGCGTGTATGGCACTGACTACGAAGCGACCCTGAAGACCCGCATGGCCAATGAGGACCTGCCCGATGTGTGGATGACCCACGGCTGGTCCCTGATTCGTTACAGCGAGTACCTCATGCCCCTGAACGATCAGCCCTGGGTTGCGAACTATGATCCTTCTGCGTTCGGTGTTATCCAGAACAAGGACGGCAACCTGTATGTGCTGATGGTGAATGAAATGGTGCTGGGCACCCTGGTGAACCTGGACACCTGCGAGGCTGCTGGCGTTGATCCCTACGCCATCAACACCTTCGACGAGTTTGAAGTGGCTTGCGAGAAGCTGAAGCAGGCCGGCTACACCCCCATTGTCAACGGCGTTGGCGCTGGCAGCATGGCCAACATCGCCGGTGCCTGGCTGAGCTATGAAGGCGAAATGATTCAGGCTTCTGAAAGCATGCTGGATGGCACCTTTGATTGGAACAATTACAAGGTTGTGTGCGACGCCTGGACCAAGTGGGTTGAATCCGGCTACCTGTTTGAGGATGTGCTGACCCTGAACGGTGCTGACGGCCGCGAGCGTTTCGCCACCGGCAAGGCTGCCTTCTACCTGGGCAACGACACTGGCTACGCGGTTACCTGCCGCCTGCTGAACCCCGACGGCAATTATGCCATCATCCCCGTGTTCGCCTCTGCTGAGAACGGCACCCGCTTCGTGGGCATTGGCGAAGGCGACGCCTTCGGCATCTGGAAGGACACCAAGAACGAGGCTGCTGCAAAGGCTTTCATCAACTATCTGGCTACGCCCGAAATTGCTGAGCGCCTGAACAGCGTGAGCGGCAACGTGTCTGCCCTGACCAACGTGAAGCCTTCCAACAACGAGTATGGCGCTGAACTGGTTAAGACCATGCAGGCAAAGTTCCCCAACGCTTATTACGAGAACCTGTGGGATCGCCAGTATATGCCCTCTGGCATGTGGTCCATCTTCGGCACTGCCGGCAACATGCTCTTTGCTGATCACAGCGAAGCTGGCATCCAGGAAGTGCTGGACTACCTGGCCGAGAATTACCTTGACCTGTACGAAGCTGCTCTGGAAAACTAATTCTGTCTTTGGGGCAGGGCGGTTGTTCGCCGCCCTGCCCTTTCTCCACCCGAAGAAAAGCTGGAGGATAAGCGAGGCACCTGTTTGTGCCCTTCTCTTGTGTCCTCCTTTGGTGAAAAAGCAATAGCTCGATTTGCACTCGGAGGTGAACCATCGTGAGACGCAAGAAAAGAATCCAGATGGCCCTGATAATTCCGGCACTAATCCTCATTGCCTTGTTTGTTGCGATTCCTCTGGTAAACGCGGTTCGCATCTCTTTCTTTAAATGGAATGGCTATTCCCAGCGGATGAAATACATTGGTTTTGACAATTACATCAATGCGTTTTCTGACAAGATGTTCTGGAAAACGTTTAAGAATACCATGATTTATGGTTTCGGCTCCTGCCTGCTGCAAAACATTTGCGGCTTGCTTGCGGCTTTGTATTTAAATCGGCAATTCCGTGGCCGCAATATGATGCGTGTCATCCTATATATGCCCATTATGATTTCTGGCTTCCTGATGGGCCGTATCCTGTATTATTTTGTCCAGTTGGACGGCGGTGCGTGGAACGAAATCCTGGGCTGGTTTGGCCTGGAGCCTGTGTATTGGATGAAAACAGGCGACAGTGCCGTGCTGATTATCACCCTGGTCAACTCCTGGCAGTACATGGGCCTGTGCATGCTAATCTACCTGGCCGGTTTGCAGAATATTCCGACCATGTATTATGAGGCAGCCCGGCTGGACGGCGCCAACTCGCTCCAGGAGTTTGCACATGTGACGTTCCCTATGCTCAGCCCGGCAATTACCACTGCTGTGGTAACGAACCTGATTGGCGGCTTCAAGATGTACGACGTTATTGTGTCCTTGTCCAGCGGTGGCCCCAGCCGTGGTTCCATGTCGTTGTCCTATTATGTGTCGGAACTGTACTTCACGGATGAAAAGGCTGGATATTCCAGTGCGGTAGGCATTCTGCTGTTCCTGGCCATTATCATTATTACAGTTCCTATCAATCATGCACTTAAGAAAAGGACGGTGGAATATTGATGATGAAAGCCAATATTGCGCCAAAGCGCGGAGAACTGAACAAGCAGCGCAACTGGTGGTGCTACGTTGTCGCGGTTGTGTTGATTGTAATCTACCTGCTTCCCTTTTATCTGCTGATTAACCTGTCGGGCCGCACCATAAGCGATTTGAGCAACAAGCTGCAGTGGCCGGAAGTGTTCAACTGGGCGAACTACCGGCAGGTGCTGGAAGGCGGCGGACTGTGGCAAGGATACATGAACTCCATTATTATTGCTGCAGAAACCATTGTGATTGAGCTGGTGGTAGGCGGCATGGCGGCCTATGGCATTGCTCGCGCGAAAAACCGGCTTACAAGCCTGATTTCCAACGCAAACATGGCCATTATGATGATTCCTGGCACGGCCCTGCTGGTTGGTACCTACTCTGTGATGAGCAAAATGGGTATGACAAACTCCAAGCTGGGTGTTGCGCTGCTGTCAGCTGCAGGTGGCATTACAGGAACCATCTTCTTCTTTACCAACTTCATCGATGCAATTCCTGCGTCGTTGGACGAGGCGGCGGAAATTGATGGCGCAAGCGTTTTGCGGACGTTCTTCAGCATCATTTTACCGCAGCTGAAGCCCATTATCGTTACGCGTGTCATCATGTCCTTCATCGGCTCCTGGAACAGCTATCTGTATCCCATGTATTTGCTGACGAAGAAGTCCAACTACACGGTGATCCTGCACATCAAGGCTGCTTTTGCCGACAACAACGGTACTGGCAACATCCCACTGGCTGCAGCCACCTGTGCGCTGGGTATTTTGCCCTTGATTATCCTGTATCTGTGCATGCAGAAGTTTATTATTGGCAGCCAGATTGATAGCGCCATTAAGTAATGTGGAGAAGATAGTATGTTGATGAACAGCATTCCAAGACCAGAACATCCCAGGCCGGATTTTATGCGGCAACCCTATTGGAACCTGAATGGTGCGTGGCAGTTTGGTTTTGACGACGAGGAAAAGGGCTTGAAGGAAAAGTGGTACAAGCCGGAAAAACAGCTGCCGCTGGAAATTGTGGTGCCCTTTGCATATCAAAGCAAGGCCAGCGGTCTTGGCCCAACGGATGAGATTCACCAGGTGATGTGGTATCGGCGCAAGTTTGAGGTGCCGGAACTGGCAGCCGATGAGCGGCTGTTGCTGCACTTCGGCGCGGTGGATTATGCAGCTGTGGTGTATGTAAATGGGCAGGCGGCCGGTGCGCACCGGGGCGGTTATACGCCGTTTACCCTTGATATTACCGCGCTGCTGAACGACACGGAAAATGATCTTTGCCTGCGGGTGGAGGATCGGCCGGAAAAGTGGCAGCCCCGTGGCAAGCAATACTGGCAGACTGGCCTGATGGGCTGTTGGTACACGCCTGTCAGCGGCATTTGGCAAACGGTCTGGATGGAGAAAGTTGGCGCGAATGCCATTGCGTCCGTGCACTATACGCCCGATATTGAGACAGGTGTCGCATATGCTGAGCTGACGCTGGAGCATACACCCCAGCCGGACACGGAAGTGGAATTCCTGGTTACGATGAACGGCAAGCAGGTGAAGAAAATCACCACCTCTGTTACGGATAGAATTTCCGGCACGGCCATTGACTTGCGCCAGAGCACTGGCGAACTGTTTGAGGTGGAATACTGGGAAGTGGACCACCCGGCCCTATACGATGTCCAGGTTTCCCTGAAAGCCGCAGGCAAGCAGCAGGATCAGGTGCAGACCTATTTTGGTATGCGAAAAATCGAAGTAAAGAATGGCCAGATTTACCTGAACAACAAGCGGTGCTATCAGCGGCTGATTCTGGATCAGGGCTATTGGCCGGACACCCTGCTGACCCCGCCCAGCGATGCGGCTTTGCAGGATGATTTGAACTACATCAAACAGTTTGGCTATAATGGTGTGCGCAAACACCAGAAACTGGAAGACCCGCGGTTCTACTATTGGGCGGACAAAATGGGCCTGCTGGTTTGGGGTGAAGTGCCCAGTGCATTCCATTTCTGCGGCGAAGCTGTGTGCAACCTGGCGGAAACCCTGTCTGCCTTTATCCGGCGGGATTTCAACCATCCCTGCATTATTGCGTGGGTGCCGATGAATGAAAGCTGGGGAACATACCAGATTGCCAGCAACAAAAAGCAGCAGGAACTGGCTGAAACCCTCTATCATCTGACCAAGACCATGGACGGCACGCGGCTTTGCTCCTCCAACGATGGATGGGAGCAGTGCACAACCGACATTTGTGCATTGCATGATTACGCCGCGGAAGGCGATGTGATGCACCGCCACTTTGCCACCCGGGAGCAGGTTGAAAACGAAGGCTGCGACTGCCGCCGGGCGTATGCGGATGGCTGCGAACCCACGGGGAAGGAAGCCTTTATGGTGACCGAATACGGCGGCATTGCGTTTTCCAACATCGGCATCCAGGGTGATGCTGGCGGCATGGAAAGCTGGGGTTACCACGGCAAGGTAACGGATGAAGAGGCGTTCTTCGCACGCTACCAGGCCGTTATGGATGCGATTCGGAATATTCCGGACTGCCAAGGCTACTGCTATACCCAGCTGACGGACGTGATGCAGGAAATCAACGGTTTGCTGACACCTGAACGCGTGCCGAAAATGGATATTGGTCGATTTGCTTCCATTAACTGCAATCCAACGGGCAGGCCATAAGCTCTGCCTGCAGGGGCAAATGGTACAACGGTTGAAAAAAGGAGGATGTTGATAATGTATCCGCACTATGTAGACCAATTAAAGCAAGGAACTGACAATTCACTGGCTTATCTGCGTCACTTTGTTTATCATGCGGATGAGCTTCCTTTTGTGCGTCAACAGCTGAAAACGGATTTCAAGACCGTTTATGTGGAACTGGCAAAGCTGGAGCTTACCCGGCGCGGTGAAGTGGGGTTGACGGCCAATAAGGAATACTATGAACGCTCCTTTTATCGGATTGAGGAGCGGCTGGACTGCGAGGATTTTGTTCTTCCGGCATTTTTGTTCATACTGTATCGATACCAGGATTCTCCGTTGATGACGGAAGAACTTCGGGAGCGGATGAAGCAGGCAGTGCTCCGCTATAAATATTGGCTGGATGAGCCCGGCGTTGATGAGCACTGCCCGTGTTATTTTACGGAGAACCATCAGGGTCTGTTCCACACGCTGGAGTACCTGGCGGGCCAGCTGTACCCCAACGAAATCTTCGCCAACAATGGTGAAAATGGCCGTTGGCACCAGGCTCATGCAGAAAACTACCTCAACCGCTGGCTGACCTGGCGCATGCGCTTTGGCTTTAGCGAGTGGCTCTCCAATGGTTATTATGCTGAGGACATCCTGTCCATGCTAACCCTGAAGGAACTGGCTGAGGATGCTTCCATCCGCCAGCGGGCTGCCATGCTGCTGGACCTGCTTTTGTTTGACATTGCGATTAACTCCCACAAGGGAACCTTGTGCGCTACCAGCGGACGCATGTACAATGCGCTTGTTATGCACCCTGGTTTTGCGCCCGCCAATGCGGTTGCTGCTTACCTGTGGGGCGATGATCAGGCACGCCGCAAGTGTCTGGACGATGGAATGTTCACGGCAGTGATTGCGATGGCTGTTACGGATTATCAGCCGGCAAAAGCGATTGTTGAGGCGGCGAAAGCAGTTCCTGCTACGTTTGAAAACAGGCAGCGCACCAGCTTCAACGTGGAAGACTCCTGGAAGTATGGCATTGACCCTGCAAATTACGACAATATCCTGCTGTACTGGAGTCTGCATTGCTTCCATCATCATCTGGTGATTCAAAACTCCAGAAAGTTCTGCCCGGAATGGTATAACATGAATGCGTGCATCGATGCCCATCTGGAGGAATACCAGCTGAGCGATGCGGCTGGCAAGCCCACTGATCTGGACCCGAACGATGCGGCACTGACCCAGTCGGATATATATACCTATCGCACACCCCACTACATGCTTAGCTGCTCCCAGGATTATCGCCGCGGGAAGGACAATTTCCAGCAACATATCTGGCAGGCAACCCTGGAAGGAGAGGCCATTGCTTTTGTAACCATCCCTGGTTCCAACGACTACACGGGCCGGCCCAACTACTTTTCGGGCAATGGTCACATGCCCAAGGCAGCTGCGTATAAAAATGTGCTGATTGGCATTTATCGTGTGCCGTCCAACAGCGCCCATGAGTATTGCTCCCATGCGTATTTCCCGCGCCACGCCTATGATGAAACGGTTGAAAAGAATGGCTGGCTCTTTGGCCGCAAGGGACAAGGCTATATTGCTTTGCGTTCGCTGAAGGCCGGCGGTAAGTGGAAGCCAAAGGATCCGGCGCTGTTTAAGAGCATCTATGGCGATTTGTGGGAAGAACCCTATGCAAAAGCTGTGGACTATGACTATTTTGTGATGGGTCATGCAAACGTGTGGGTTTGCGAAATGGGCGAGGAAAAGGATTACGGCTCTTTCGGGAACTTTGTGGAAAAGCTGTCTGCTGCAGCCATGGAAGGCGATACTTTCCACTTCTGCTATCAGTCCCCGTCCCAGGGCAAAATGGAATTTGGCTGGCAGGAGCCGCTGCGTGTGCAGGGAAAGGAAATCAACCTGCACGATTACAAGCGGTATGATAATCCCTATTGCCAGGCGGAGTTTGATACCAGGCAGTATGACATTCACTGCAATGGGCAGCACTTGCGCCTGGACTTTGATGCACTGAAACGGGAAGAAAGGAACGAATGAGGATGAAAAAGTATCCTTATTTCCCCCCGGAGGATGGCATTGGCCGGCAAACGGATGATTTGCGCAAGCAAATGAAGATCATTGCCCAACGGTACATCGGGGCCAATCCGCCCTTGCCTTATACCGCGAGAGTGGTTAGCGGCGAGTCGTTTCGGCAGACGAGCAATGGCACCTGGCAAGTGAACCTGGCCAGCAAGCTGGGCGAGGGTACCGATGGATATGCGCTTGCCGCGTGCTTGATTCGCAGCGATTTTGCTAAAACGGTGGAGCTGACGCTGGCCTGCATGGGGCCGACGACGGCCTGGCTGAACGGCGAGACGATCTACCAATCGGATTTCCGGGATGGTATTCATGTGAAGCTGCCGCATCCGCTTCAGGTGGATATTTGTGCAGGCGATAACCTTTTGCTGTTCCTTTGCCGGAGGACGAAGGCTGGCTTTGGTTTTGAACTGCAAACGCCCAATGTGCCGGTGCTGTGCCCGCTGCATTCGCGGCGCGGCATGGCCGGCTGGGTATGGACGCCCTGCATGGATGTTCCGCCGCAGGAGCCGGCAGAGTGGTTTGAAAGCCAGAAAAAGAATGGGGACGAAGGCTGGTATCCGCGCGTGAAGCGTGCAGACACAGCCGCTGCGCCGCAAATGGCCCTGTTCCCGAATCTTCGTGATACCTGCACGGCCTGGTGCAAGGTTGAACATGCACTGGGCCGGGAGGTTCGCCTGGAAATCGACAGCCTTGGAAAAAACGACGTGTTCTGCAATGGGCAGCTGGTACTCAGCTGCGAAAAAGGACAGCATACGGTTTCCTTGCCGGCGGCGGAGCAAATGAATTTGCACGTTGTGAGCTATGCAGGCGACGCGTATGGCGCGCAGGTGAGCGTATCCGGAGCCAGGCTTGCACTGCCTGTGCAGGTGCAGGGCGCTGCGGATGCCTGGCTGTACACGGAAGGAACCCGGCTGGCGAACAGCCTGGAAGACCTGTATTGCGCGGAGTATCGCGTGCTGGGCGAGCAACTGTATGTGCGCCTGTTTTACGAGGGCGCGTTTGGCGACATTTGGTGGGTGCGCCAGGGCGGGACTGCGTTTGGCTCCTGGAATTACCCTGTTGGCGTAACGCTGCAAGGCTTGCTGCGCTGCGGTGATTTGTTGGGCGACAAGGATATTGCAGGCTATGTGCAGGCCCACATGGCACAGTGCATGGCGGCGTATGAGTATTCCTGCGCGGATTGTGAACGGCATGGATACCCCAGCATCAATCCCTACCTGGTGCGCCAGCATTCCCTGGACGATTTTGGTTCCATGGGTTCTGCCATGCTGGAGTGCTACCGTCATGTGCCCTTTGATATGGGAAAACGCTTGGCCGATGGCTTCTATGCCCACATTCGGGATGATTTGCCCAGAATGCCCAATGGCGCGCTTTACCGCCTGAAGGGTTCTGCAAGAGAGCTGGACACCATTTGGGCGGATGACTTGTACATGGGCACCAGCTTCCTGAAGCGCTATGGCGAGCTGTTCCATTGCGCGGAAGCATTTGACCTGGCTGCGAAACAATTTATTGCATACAGCGAATATTTGATGATGCCGGATGCACATGTCCTTTCGCATGTGTTTGATGTGACCCGCGGCATGGCGACTGGTGTGCCGTGGGGCCGGGGCAATGGCTGGGCGCTGTATTCACTTGCGGAGCTGCTGGAGGCTTTGCCTGCAGGGCACCCGGATTATGCCGCGCTGAAGGAACTGTACTGCCAGTTTGCCGCTGGTGTGGTTAACCTGCAGGATGCAAAGGGCTGCTGGCATCAGGTGCTGACGGATGATTCCTCTTATGAGGAGGCTTCCTGCACGGCAATGTTCACCTACGCCATCAGCAAGGGGCTGCGCAAAGGCTGGCTTGACATGCCGGAGAAGTACATGGACTGTGTGCATCGCGGCTGGCAGGCCATTTCAAACGCCTTTGTTGATAAGTTTGGCAATGTTCACGCTGTATGCAAGGGTTCCAGCTTCTCCTTTACGAAGGAATACTACCGGGACGAGCTTTTCTGGATTGTAAACGATAATCATGGCGTGGGTATTGTCTTGCTTGCGGCCACCGAGTATCTGAAATTGCTGGAAGGCAGGTGAGCCTGATGAAAAAAACCTATTGCAACCCGCTGCGGGTGGTGGACTATCCCCGGGGCACCAGCCTGAATAGCGATTGTGATGCGGAAGATCACCGTTCCCTGGCCGATCCAACGGTCATCCTTTACAAGGACCGATACTACATGTATCCGTCCTACGGCATGGCGTGGGTGTCGGATGATATGTATAATTGGCAGCATGTGCCGGTTCAACCCGATAACATTGGCGATGCGCCTACGGTGGCGGAATTTCACGATACGTTCTACCTGACGGCAAACCAGTCGGACTTGTACCGGTCTGCATCGCCCTTGGGGCCGTTTGAATCTATGGGGCCGTTCCGCACGCCGGATGGTCAGCCGTTACGCGTCAATGACCCGATGATCTTTGTTGATGGGGAGCGGGTGTACCTTTACTGGGGCCTGGCTGACCCGGGCATTTTTGGTGCGGAGCTGTGTCCGGATGATTTGTCCCAGCTGATTACGGAGCCGAAAATCCTTATCGCGTATGACCCGGACCATGAGTGGGAACGTTTTGGCGAGTGGAACCAGGAGCTTGGCCGCAGCAGCATTGAAGGCAGCTGGATGTTTAGGCACAATGGCCGGTATTACCTGACTTATGTGGGCCCGGGCACTTGCTATGCAACGTACAGCATGGGTGCCTATGTGTCTGACCAAGGGCCGCTGGAAGGCTTTGTTTACCAGAAGCGGAACCCCATTTTGCACAACACGCACGGCATGATGAAGGGCCCGGGACATGGCTGCATCATCGAGGCGAAGGATGGCACGCTGTGGGCGTTTTACACAACCATCCTGTGTTTTATGAATCGCTTCGAAAGGCGCATTGGCGTAGACCCTGCTGGCATTGATGAAAATGGCGAGATTTATGTTTGCGGGTCAACGGATACACCCCAGTGGATGCCTGGTGTTTGCGAGCATCCGGAACTGGACAATGATGCAGGGTTAAAGCCCTTAACGTTTAACAACCCCACCACGGCAACGAGCCACGCGCCGGGACGTGAACCGATTTATGCCACGGATGACACCTTGCTTGACTGGTGGCAGCCTGCGGCAGATGACCCTGATAAGGCGCTGAACGTTGAGCTGCGCGGTGGCTACAATGTTAGCGCTGTTCGCGTGCTTTTCAGGGACGTTGGCCTGAAATATGATGCAGGCCGCCTGCCTGGTCCCTTCCGCTATCTGGTGGAGTGCCAGAATAAGCCGGAAGATCCCTGGGTAACTGTGGTGGACCGCAGCAACAATCAGCAGGATCTGTGCTGCGACTATGAGCAGTTTGACCCTCAGCCGGCCCAGCGGGTGTGTTTGCGCTTGCTGAATAGCCCTGAAGGAATTGAACCTGGGGTCATAAACTTTACGGCGTTTGGTACTTACCTATATCGCACTGAAGGTGTATAATGGAAAACTCCTTCGCATGAGATGCATGCGAAGGAGTTTGCGTGTCGAAAAAGTGGCAGAGCCACTTTTTCGAGGAATTGCGCTCCGTCA
>CAYLIC010000048.1:0-15248 GCA_964383815.1 uncultured Faecalibacterium sp.
CGCGATACGAATACAGTCAGAGGGCCTGCGGGCCCTCCGACACCTCCCGGAGGTTGTTTGACAGTCTGGCACAGTCCCGCCGTTTGCTTTTCGGCGGGACTGTGCTATAATAGAGGCATTCGTGAGGAGGGTGAAGCATGGGACGCATTGTTGTGGTGGCGGAAAAGCCCAGCGTGGGCCGGGACATTGCCCGGGTGCTTGGCTGCCGCCAGCAGGGCAAAGGCTGCCTGGTGGGCGAAAAGTACACCGTCACCTGGGCAGTGGGCCACCTGGTCACCCTTTGCGAGCCGGACGAGCTGGACGGGAAGTACAAGAAGTGGAGTATGTCCACCCTGCCCATTTTGCCCGAGGACATTCCCCTGAAGGTCATTCCCGCCACCCGCGACCAGTATCAGGTGGTGAAAGGCCTCATCACCGCCGGCGAAACGGACAGCGTTATCTGTGCCACCGATGCCGGGCGGGAGGGTGAACTGATTTTCCGCTACATCTATCAGAAGAGCGGCTGCCGCAAGCCCATATCCCGCCTGTGGATTTCCTCCATGACCGATGAGGCCATTGCCGAAGGCTTCCGCACCATTCAGCCCGGCGAAAGATACGATGGCCTGTACCGCAGCGCCCAGTGCCGCTCCCAGGCAGACTGGCTGGTGGGCATGAATGCCTCCCGGGCCTTCACCCTGAAATACGACACCCTGCTCTCCGTAGGCCGGGTGCAAACGCCCACCCTGGCCATTCTGGTAAAGCGCCGCCAGGAGATTGAGCAGTTCAAGCCCGAGGAATACGCCACCCTGACCGCCGACTTTGGCGACTACAAGGGCATGTGGTTTGATGAGAAGCGCGAGCCGGACACCCACCTGCCCAATGTGGAAGCCGCCAAGGCCATCGCCGCCCGGGTAAAGGGCCAGCCAGCCACCGTGCTCTCCGCCGAAACCACCCGAAAGCGGGATCTGCCGCCCCAGCTCTACGACCTGACCAGCCTCCAGCGGGATGCCAACAAGCTGCTGGGCTTCACTGCCGATAAAACCCTCAAGCTGGCGCAAAGCCTGTACGAAACCCGCAAGGCGCTGACCTATCCCCGCACCGACAGCCGCTACCTGCCCCCGGACATGGTTCCCCGGGTGGTGCAGACCATGAAGCTGCTGCCACCTGCCTATCAGCCCCTGGTGCCGCCTGCGCTGCCCGGCGGCAAGCTGCCCGTCAGCAAGCGCACGGTGGACGAAACCAAGGTGACCGACCACCACGCGCTGATCCCCACTGCCAAGCGGGTGGATCCCTCCACCTTTACAGAGGATGAGCGCCAGCTGTACGACCTGGTGGCCCGACGGATGCTTGCCGCCTTCTACCCGCCCTGCGAGTATGACGCCACCAGGGTGATCACCCAGGTGGGCGAGCACCGCTTCCGCACCAATGGTCGGGTAGTTCTGCAAAACGGCTGGCGGGATGTGCCGCCCCTGGCAGATCCCCCAAAGACCCGCAAAAAAAAGGCCGACCCGGAGGAGGATGCTCCCCTGCCACCGCTATCCGCCGGTGACAAGCGCACCGTGCAGGCCACATCCATCAAGCAGGACGCCACCAAGCCGCCGCCCCAGCACAACGATGCTTCACTCCTTGCCGCCATGGAAAACGCCGGGCGTGACCTGGAGGACGAGGAGCTGCAGCGACAGATGAAGGGCAGCGGCATTGGCACCCCAGCTACCCGCGCCGCCATTATCGAGCGGCTGATGCAGGTTGGCTATGCCCAGCGCAAGGGAAAAACCATCCTGGCAACGGACAAGGGCGTGCAGCTGATTGCCATCATGCCCCAGGAGATTGCCTCCCCGGAAATGACCGGCCGGTGGGAGCTGGCCCTGGACCGGATTACCGACGGGAAGCAGGATGCAGCCAGGTTCATGGAGAGCATCCGCCGGTTTTCCGCCTTCCTGGTCACCTATGCCCAGAACAACCATGCCGCCGTAAACTTCCCCGATGACGGGCGCCGAAAAAAGCGCCAGCAGAAGCTGACCGCCAGGGGCAAGGCCATTGACGGCGCCGTGTGCCCGGTGTGCGGAAAGGGTCAGGTGCTGGAAAGCGCGCAGACCTTCTTCTGCTCCCGGCTCAGCGATGGATGCCACTTCACCCTGTGGAAGGACTGCCTGGCCCGTGGCGGCGGCCCGGAGATCAGCACAAAGCTGCTGCTCCTGCTGCTGCGCCAGCGCCAGCTGCGGGGTTCCACCGGCATCATCGTTATGGATGAGCAGCGCATTGCCTTCTACCCCAATGGCAGCGAGGCGCCCTCCGCCAGCCGCAGCCTGATTTACCAGAAGTGACCTTGCTTTTCCACAGCCAATGGGTTACAATAAAACAAAAACACAGAAAGAAGGAAACCAACATGGCTGAAAAGCTCCGCAAGCGCGGCGAGATTGCCGGCAAGTACAAGTGGAACCTTTCCCACATCTATCCCACCCTGCAGGACTGGGAGGCCGCCTATGCCAAGGCCACGGAGAGCATTGCCGCCTTCGCCGCCTATGATGGCAGGGTGGCGGAAAACCCCCGCCAGGTCATCCGGGCCTATTTTGCCCTGGAGGAAGAGCTGACCCCCGTGATTGAGTATGCCTTCCTGAACAAGGAAACCGACAATGGCGACCCCGCTGCCCAGGCCATGAGCGACCGCTCCCGCGCCCTGGCGGTGCAGGCCGGCACTGCCGCCGCCTTTATGCAGCCCGAGCTGCTGGCCCTGGATGAAAGCATCCTGACCGACATGATGAACGACCCGGACATGGCGGACTATTCCGTGTTCCTGGGCGATCTCCTGCGGGACAAGGCCCACGCCCTGCCCAAGGAGCAGGAGCGCCTGCTGGCCATGATGGGTGAGGTGGCTGGTGCGCCCAACACCATTTACTCCATGCTGACGGATGTGGACATGAAGTTCCCCACCATCACCCTGGCGGACGGTACCGCCCAGGAGCTGACCGAGGGCAACTACTCCGCCTTCATCCACAGCGACAGCCGGGAGGTGCGCCGCCAGGCCTTTGAAGGCATTATGGGCACCTATGGCAAGTTTGGCAACACCATTGCCGGAACCTACGCCGGCTCCGTGAAGAACGACACCTTCCAGGCCGCCGCCCGGAACTATTCCTCCGCGCTGGCTGCCAAGATGGAGCCGCTTCAGATTCCCCAGGCGGTGTATGACAACCTGATTGCCGTTATCCACGAGTCCCTGCCCACGCTGAACGAATACCTGGAGCTGCGCAAAAAGGTGCTGGGCCTGGATGAAGTGCACATGTACGACCTGTACTGCCCCATGGTGGCCGATTTCCACATGGACATGCCCTATGAGAAGGCCTTCGACCTGGTGCTGGAAGGCCTCAAGCCCATGGGCGGGGACTACATTGCCAAGCTGATTGAAGCCCGGGACGGCGGCTGGATTGACGTGTTCCCCAGCGAGAACAAGTCCTCCGGTGCCTTCTCCGCCGGCGGCCTGGCAAAGGTACACCCCTATGTGCTGCTGAACCACAACAACAACCTGGATTCCGCCTTCACCATCGCCCACGAACTGGGGCACGCCATGCACAGCTATTACAGCAACACCACCCAGCCTGCGCCCAAGGCAGGCTACAGCCTGTTTGTGGCGGAGGTTGCCTCCACCTGCAATGAGGCTGTGATGATGCGCCACCTGCTCTCCACCCTGACGGACAGAAAGGCCCAGGCCTACCTGCTGAACCACTTCCTGGAGCAGTTCCGCACCACATGCTTCCGCCAGACCATGTTTGCCGAGTTTGAGCGCATCAGCCACGACATGGCTGCCAAGGGTGAACCCCTGACCAAGGATTCCCTGTCCAAGGCGTATTACGACCTGAACCAGAAGTATTACGGCAGCGCCTGCCATGTGGATGAAATCATCGCCAACGAATGGATGCGCATTCCCCACTTCTACCGCTCCTTCTATGTGTATGTGTACGCCACCGGCCTGTGCGCCGCCGTCAGCCTCAGCGAGCGCATCCTCACCGAGGGTGAATCCGCCGTGAAGGACTACCGCAAGTTCCTCTCCGCAGGCAGCAGCGTGCCGCCCATTGAGGCCCTGAAGCTGGCTGGCATCGATATGTCCAGCCCCGAACCCCTGCGCAAGGCCATGAGCGTTTTCAAGGACACGCTGGAGAAGTTCAAGGCCGTGCTGTAACCCCACCCGCCCCAGGAAAGGAGCCTTGCCATGCTAAAGAAGTTCACCCCGGCAGAGCGCGGCTGGATTATGTACGATTGGGCCAATTCCGCCTTCTCTGCCATTATCGCCGCCATCATTCTGCCTAATTTCTACTCCACCATCACCGACGGCAACGCGCTGGCAGGCCAGTGGTGGGGGTATGCCACCAGCATTGCCACGCTGATTTGCGCCGTGTGTGCGCCCTTCTTCGGCACCCTGGGCGATTACCGGGGCTACAAAAAGAAGCTGTTCACCGTGTTTGCCCTGGTGGGCATTGCCGCCACCGCCGCCCTGACCTTTACCGCCAACTGGAAGGTTATGCTGGTGCTGTATATTCTGGGCACCATTGGCTTCAACGCCTCCTGCGTGTTTTACGATGGCTTCCTGCCGGATGTTACCACAGCCGACCGAATGGACATGGTGTCCACCTACGGCTATGGCCTGGGGTACATTGGCGGCAGCACCATTCCGCTGCTGATGGGCCTGGTGCTGATTCTCTTTGGCGAGTCCTTTGGCATCCCGAACCAGCTGGCCTGCCAGATTTCCTTCATGATTACCGCCGTGTGGTGGCTGGTGTTTACCATTCCCATGTGGAAAAACGTGCAGCAGACCCACTGCGTGGAGCCGGAAGGCCACATTGCCCGGCAGACCATGCAGCGCATGGGCAGCGTGCTGAAGCGCATCCGGAAGAGCAAAGGCCTGCTGCTGTTCCTGCTGGCATACTTCTTCTACATCGATGGCGTAGGTACCATTATCCACATGGCAACCATCTTCGGGCAGAACATGGGCCTTGCCAGCAACGACCTGATCATCGTCCTGCTGGTGGTTCAAATCGTGGCCTTCCCCTGTGCCATCGCCTATGGCAGGCTGGCAAAGCGCTTCAGCGTCCGGGGGATGATTCTCTTTGGCATCATCACCTACATGCTGGTATGCCTGGTGGCGCTGCTGCTGGAGCCTTTGCGCCAGATCAGCACCACGGCGCTGCTTGGCGGGTTTATCCTGCTGGCGGTGCTGGTGGGCACGGCCCAGGGCGGCATACAGGCTTTGAGCCGCAGCTACTACGGCAAGCTGATCCCCGCTGAATCCGCCAATGAGTTTTTCGGCTTCTTCGACATCTTCGGTAAGTTTTCCGCAGTGGTGGGCCCGGCACTGTTCTCCCTGGTGTGGGGTGCCACCCAGCAGGTGTACCTGGGCATTGTGCCGGTGCTGCTGATGTTCGTCATTGGCCTGGTGCTGTTCCTCTGCGTACCCAGGGACATGAAGAAGATTGGCGAAAACTGATCGCATATCCGATTACCGAATATGTTGGTTTTCTTCCGTTTGTGTTGTGTGATGGTGCTATCGAATTCGATGGCACCATCTTTTTTGATTGGAGGAAAGCCAATGTTTATGGAAGAACGCTTGCAGCAGATTGCTTCTGTTTTGAAGGAAAGGGGCAAGCTAACCGTGGCAGAAATTGCCGATACCTATGGTGTTTCTGCCGAATCTGCCCGGCGTGACCTGGCCAGGCTGGAAAAGCCGGGCCTATGCCAGCGCACCCACGGCGGCGCCATCCTGCCGCCCCAGGTGGGCTATTGTCCCCCGCCGGACAGGGATTTTGTGTCCATGCCCGTTTATGACAACTATCGCAGCATTGCACAGGCCGCAGTCGGCATGATTCGCCCCGGGGACAGCATCTACCTGCCTGGCGGCTCCCTTGGATACATCATGGCAACACTGCTGCCCCAGGAGCTGTCCTGCACGGTGGTGGTGAACCATGTGGACATTGCCAAGGCTCTGCGCCCGCTGACCAACCTGAATGTTTACCTGGTTGGCGGCAGGATGCGCCCCAGCGGCTCCCTGGTGGACAGCCTGGCCACAGCCTTTGTTTCCAGCCTTCACTTTGACCTGGCGTTTCTCACCGGCGGCGGTTTGACGGCAGACTTTGGTCTTTCCAACGGCACAGACGAAACCGCTGCCTATCAGCGGGCGGTGCTCCGCAACAGCCGCCGCAAATGCCTGCTGATGCCAGGTCAAAAGCTTGGCTTCAACGCCTTTGTAAAGGTTTGCGATGTCACAGCCTTTGATGCCCTGATTACCGACCGAGATGCCAGCCCCGAACAGCTATCCGCCCTGGAGGAAGCTGGACTGACCATCACCCTTGCGGAGGCTCCCCATGACCCGTGAAATGCGCCTTCGCCTGCTGATTCTGGCTCGCTACCCCAGCCTGCGCCAGTTTGTCCTGGCAGCTGGTGTGCCCTACAGTACCCTGCTGACCCTGCTAACCCTGCTAACCAGAGGCGTGGGCGGGGCGTCCTTCGATGTGGTGGTGCAAATCTGCAATCAGCTGGACCTTGACCCCCCCCAAGTGTAACTGGATAATTCGCTGCCCATGGGCGCATTCTATTTCAAAGCATTTGTTGAAAGGATGGCCCCCATGGCGCAGCTTTTCATTTTGTTGGTTTCCTTTTTGTTCATTGGTCTGCTGGCACACCTGGCCCAGCGCGCCCGGCGGCCCGCGCCACCCATGCCCCAGGTGGAGCCGCTGCCCGCGCCAAGGCTGATGGCTCACCTGCGGGTGATTGCCGCCTCCCTGCCCGGGGTGCGGCTGCGTGCCCTGCCCACAGGCCTGCCCATTCGCCCGCTGAACCGCCTGCTGCGCCGGAAAACCGCCCTGCCTGCCCTGGCCTTTCTGCGGGACAACGGGCGGGAGCTGCTCCTGCTGCTGATGACCCTGCGCCAGCGCCTGCGCACCTCCCCGCGCCTGCCCGGGCCACCCATGGGGGAGCCAAGGCTGCTGGCACTGGGCCAGCGGTACTGGCAGCTGGGCGGCGGTGCCACGGCGGATGACCTGCTTGCCGCCCTGACGGAGGTGCAGCCCATTGCCGGGCTGACCCTGCAGGAGCGCCTGCACCTGCCCCTGTGCCTGTCCCTGGCCCTGTGCCGCCAGCTGGCCTCCGTGCTGGAAAACATCCGCATGAGCCAGGCGGAGTATCGCCACGGCCTGCGCCTGGCCCGGAAGCTGCGCCATGCCCGGCGACCCATGCATCGCCTGAGCAACCGTCCATTAACCCCGGTGGAAACCCAGGCGCTTTTGTCCCAGCTGACCGCCTGGCAGGAGCACACGCTGGTGGCATCCATCCAGGAGAAGCTGACTGAAGAGCACACCAGCGCCCAGCAGGCTGCGGAGCGCTTCACCGCCCGGCAAACCCGCCTGGCAGACCATCTCCGCCGGATTCTCTCCGGCCTGCGCACCCTGGACAGGCTGGACTGGCCTGCCCTGCTGGAGCCGGAGGACCCCTTGCACAGATTGCTCCTTGCAGATCCCACCGGCACCTATCCCGCCATGGATGCGCCCAGCCGTGACCTGTACCGCCGGCGCGCTGCCCGGCTGGCGCGGCTTTTCCATGTGGAGGAGCAGCACCTGGTGCAAAGCGCCCTGGCCCTGTGCCGCCAGGCCGACCCGGACGGTCTGCGGGATCATGTGGGCTGGTACCTGCTGGAGTGGGCCGGTGTCCGTGCCCTGCAGGCCCGGCTGCGCACCCGGCGCGGGCTGCTGCGGCTGCTGCTGCGCCGGGCGGAGCCTTGGCTGTACCGCACAGGTCTGGGCCTGGCGGCGCTGGCAGGCGGGCTGTGCTTTCTCCATGCCCGGCACCCTTTGTGGGCACTGCCGGTTTTCCTGGGCGTGTGGAGCTGCCTGACCCACGCCCTGGTCAACGGCCTTCGACGGCGGCATTCCCAGGCGGCATTACCCCGCATGCACATCACCCGCGTGAAGGAAAACGCCCGGGTGCTGCTTGTGCTGCCTGCCGTTCTGCAGGATGCCTCCCAGGCCGTGCCCGCCGTGCGCCAGCTGCTCCTGGCCCGGAAGGCCTTCCCCCAGGGTGCGGTGGACTGCCTGCTGCTGGCGGACTATGCCGATTGCCTGACCCAGACCAGCAGCGGCGACGAGGCCACCGTGTCCGCAGCCCGCATGGCCATTGGCGCGGTGGATGGCGAGGATGGGTGCTTCCTGTACCTGCAGCGCCGCCGCAGCTGGGATGCAGGCCAGCGGGTGTACTTGGGCCGCCAGCGCCGCCAGGGTGCCCTGGAGAGCCTGAACCGGCTCATCGTTACCGGGGAATGCCCGGATGCCTTCGATGCCGCCACCCTGCCGCCCACGGCCTTTCACCGCCGGTATGCCTATGTGCTGGCGCTGGGCCTGTATGACCTGCCCGGGCCGGACAGCCTGCTGCCGTTGCTGGGCGCGCTGACCCATCCACTGAACGAGCGCCGCCATACCGCCGAGGGTGTGCGCGGCTACAGCATGCTGCTTCCTGCCGCCGGTGTGGATGCCTTTGCCGTGGAAACCCGCCTGGGCTGCCTGGCCACGCCGGAGAATACCAGCTGCCTGTACCGGCCCGATGCGCTGCTGGAGGCCACGGAAGGCTGGCTTTCCCCGGGCAGCGCCCTGGGGTATGCCTGGCTGGAGGGCGCCCTTTCCGGCTGCGCAAGGGATGCCGATGTACCGTTCTTCTCCCCGCCGCCTGCCACGTTGGCAAGCTGGCTGACCCTGGGCCACCGGCGCATCCGGGGTGACTGGCAGCTTGTACCCTGGCTTTTCTCCCATGTGCAGACCCCCGGTGGCCTGCGGCGAAACCCGCTGCCCTCCGCCAGCCGGTACGCCCTGCGCCAGCGCCTGCGCCGCAGCCTTGTGCCCCTGTGCCGCCTGCTGATGCTGCTCTACGCCGTGCTGGCACGCAGCCTGCCGCTGGTGCTGCTGGCCTTGCCCTATGCGCCCCCGCAGCGGTTCCTTGCCGGGCTGGTGGAGCTGCCGCTGCAGGCTGCCATCCAGGCAGATGCGGCCTGCCGTGGGCTGTGGCGCTGCTTCATCACCCGGAAGCGCCTGTTGGACTGGCCTGCAGCCTTTGCCGCCACAGGCCTCACGCCCTGGGAAAATTGGTGCCAGTGCCTTGCTTCCATCTGCCTGGGCGCGGCGGCGCTGGGCCTGCAGCCTGTGTTCCTCCCCGGGCTGGCGCTGGCGCTGGCCTTTGGCTGCTTTCCCCTGGTGCACCCCTGGCTGGATGCTCCCCTGCCCGCGCCCGCGCCCACCAGGGACATGGAAGCCTCCCTGCTGGAGATTGCCAAGGCCACCTGGCGCTTCTTTGAGGAAACCGTAACCGGGGTCACCCACCATCTGCCGCCGGAAAGCCTGCAGCTGAAACCCCATCGGGGTGCTGCCGGGCACACCACGCCGGAGGCCGCAGGCCTGTACCTGCTGGCCTGCCTTGCCATGCGCGAGCTGGGCCTGACGGACACGGAGGCCCTGTGCGCCCGGGCATCCCGCACCATGGACAGCCTGGAGCGCCTGCCCCTGTGGCACGGCCTGGCCTATGCCGCCTATGACACCGGCACCCTGACCCCCGTGGCGCCTGCCTTCATCCCCAGCCAGGAAAACGGCCTGCTGTGCGCCTGTCTGACGGCTCTGGCCCAGGGTCTTCGCAGCCTGCTGCCCGAAACCCCGGACAGGCACACCGGTCTGTCCGCCCGGGTGGATGCCTTTGCCAGCCGCATGGAGCTTTTCCGCCTGTACGATGGCAAGGCCCAGCTGTTCTCCACCGGGTATGATGTGGCACAGGATGCCCTCTCCGCCCGGCACCACAGCCTGTATGCCAGCCCGGCCCGGCTGCTGAGCTTTGTCGCCGTCATGCGGCGGGAGGTACCCCAGCATCACCTGTCGCGGCTGAACCGCACCCGGGTTCGGCTGGGGTTCTTCGCGCCCTATGTCAGCCGGCACGGCACCGCCAGCGAGTATTTCCTGCCCATGCTGCTCCTGCCGGCAGGCAGGCGCACCCGGCTGCAGCACAGCCTGCAGGCCATCCTTCATGCCCAGCGCAAGCACGGCGTGGAGGGTATGTTTGGCCTGTCCGAAAGCGGCTGCTGGGCCTTTGACCCGCAGCTGAACTATCAGCGCCGCGCCTTTGGCCTGGCGGAGGCTGCCCTGGAAAAATGCTGCACCCAGGCCGTCATTGCACCCTATGCCGCCGCCCTGTGCCTGCCCTTTGCACCGGGCGCGGCCTGCGACAGTCTTATGCGCCTGCGGAGCCGTGGGATGCTCACCCGCCTGGGGTATTACGACAGCCTGGATATGGCAGCGGCGCACCTGCCGGAGGGCACCCGGGAGGCGCCGGTGCAGTGCCATGTGACCAGCCACCAGGCCATGCTGCTGTGCGCCCTGTGCAACCTGCTGACGGAGAATGCCCTGGTGGCGCACTTCACCGCCGTGCCTGCCGCCGCTGCCGCTGTGCCCCTTTTACAGGACAATCGTCCCGGGCTGACCCTGCCTGCCCGGCTCATTCATCCGGAGCACCTTGCTCCCAGGGAGGCACCCTTCCGCCGCAGTGCCAGCCCGCTTTCCGCGCCCATGGAGGCCCATGTGGCCGGCAGCCCGGAGGCCATGCTGGTCATGAGCGCCCAGGGTCTGGGCACCATGCGCTCCCGGGGTGTGCCGCTGACCTGCTTCACCGGTGACCCTACCCAGGTGGAAGGCCCGCAGTTCTACCTGGCGGACGGCACATCCACCTATCGCCTGACCGACCCGGCACTGCCCGGGGATACCCTCTTTGGTGAAGGCGAAATGCGGTTCATCCGCACCTGCGGACAGGTACAAACCACCCTGATTGCCTTTGCCGATCCGGTGCAGGGCGCCTTTCTCCATGTGATTGAGGCGGTGAACCTTTCCGGCAGGGAACGGCAGATTGACCTGGCCAGCTGCCTGATACCCGATCTGGGCGCGCCGGACAGCCTGGCGATTGCCCGGCCGGAGGAACGGGTGCTGACTGCCACCTGCAGCCACACCGCGCCCGGGCTGACCCTGTGCCACGCCATCACCACCCACGAGCCGCTTTTGAGCCTGACCTCGGAAACCGACAGGATGGCCTTTCAGGGCAGAAACCGCACCCTGCGTCACCCGGCAATCCCGGGAACGCCCCAGCCCCAGGGCCAGGCTGATGCACCCTGCCTGGCCTTCCGCGCCAGGCTCAGGCTGGGCGCAAAGGGCCGGGCGGCGGTGATTTTCGTCACCCGGCTCATGGTGCCCGGGGAAGGCTTCTCCCTGGAGGCGCTGGCACCGCGCCTGTCCGACACGGAAAGCCTGCTGGCCCTGTCCCGGCTGATGAGCCGCACCATGACGGATGCGCTGCTGCTGTCCCAGCGGCGGGCAGCGGAGCTTTCCCGGCTGTTTGGCCCGCTCCTGTGGCAAAATCAGCCGCGCCAGGGTGCCATTGGCCCGCTGGACTTTCCCTCAGAAGACCTCCATGCCCTGGGCCTTGACCCCGCTTTGCCGCTGCTGACGGTCATGGTTCACTCCGCCGCCTGCGGTCCGCTGGTGCAGGACGCCAGCGACACCATCGCCTGGCTGGCGCTGATGGGTCAGCCTGCCGGCCTGTGCGTGCTGTGCCAGGGTGGTCAGGCCGCCCAAGCCCAGGACAGGGCGCGAGCCATCCTGCAGGACCGCCCCGGCCCGGTGCTCCGCTGTGCCGGCCTGCCCCAGGGCGCCCGGGAAACCATCGAGGCCGCATCCCGCTTCATCCTGTACGAGGGTGCAGGCACAGTGGCGGAGCAGCTGGACGCCCAGCGCCAGGTCTCTCCCGCCATCGCCCACAAGCCCGACCCCCGGGCGCCCGGCCTGCCGCCGGAAAGGCTGGACTTTCCCACAGCCTGGGGCGGTTACCAGCCGGATACCGGCGATCTGGTGCTCCGCATGGAGCAGGGTGCCTTCCCGCCCAAGCCGGTTTCCCTTCTGCTGGTGGAGGGTCAGGCCGCCTGCCGCTGCCTGGACAGCGGTCTGGGCGCCTTTCTTCTGGGTGGCGATATCACCCTGCCCGGCGGCGACCCGGTGTGTCCCACCATGGCGGAATGCGCCTATCTCTCCGGTGACATGGGCGTTTTTACCCCCACGCCGCTGCCCCTGGGCCAGGGCCTGAGCACACGGGCCCAGTTCACCCCCGGTGTCTGCTGCTGGCACAGCTTTGGCTATGGCCTGGACATGACGCTGACCACCGCCATCATCCCCGAAACCACCCTTGCCTGCCGCTGCCTGCGGCTGAAGAACACAACGCATAAGCATCAGCGCCTGAGCCTGACCATCGCCGCCAGGTTCACCATGGGAAACGAGGCCTTCACCTGCCTGACGGCCCTGGACGGCTGCATCATCGCCGCCAGTCCCGCCATGAAGGCCCAGGGCTGCCTGGCGCTGGCGGAGGGTGAAGGCCGGGCGCGGGCCGCAAGCCCCATGGCCTTTCACGGCTTTGGCGATGTGCCCGACCTTTCCGCACCGGCGGATGAGGCGGGCACGGTGGCGCTTCTGACCCTGCCTGTGGATCTTCCCGCCGGTGGCGGGCAGGCGGTCAGCTGGGTGCTGGGCGCCTGCGCCAGCGTGGATGAGCTGGAGCTGCTGCTGGCCCGTCTGCGGGAGGCAGGCACCTCCGCCGTTTTCCGCCAGGCCCGGTGCGTGTGGGCGGACAGGCTGTCCCGCCTGACCCTCCGCACACCGGACAAGCGGCTGGATCTGCTGATGAACCGGCTGCTGCCCTGGCAGATGCACAGCGCCCGGCCCGGTCGCCCCGGGGTGCAGCCTGCCGCGCTGCTGGCCTGCGCCGGTCTGGTGCACACCCAGCCGGAGCAAGCCCGGGAGCAGCTGCTGGCCTGTGCCGGCCCGGCCTTGAAGAATACCAACGCAGGGCTGCTGCTGCCGGTGATGACCTGCCTGTACATTCACCGCACAGGGGACAGGGCTGTGCTGGATGCGCCCGCCATGGGCCAGGCCAGCCTGTATGACTGCTGCCTGCAGGCGCTGACCAGCCTGGCACTGGGGCCTCACGGCCTGCCTGCGCTGCCCCGGGGGGAAGGCGTGGCTCCGGGACTGCTGTACATGCTGGCGCTGCGCCTGTTTGCACCCTATGCCAGGGGCAGCGCCGCCATGGAGCTGGAGGCCCGCCGCGCCCGGGCAGCGGAAGCCATCGACCGCTACGGCTGGGACGGACGCTGGTATGCACCCTGTTTGTTTGCGCAGGGCGCACCCCCGGATGCCCTCTGCCAGTGCCTGGCGGTGCTGGCCCTGGGCTGCACCCAGCGCACGGCGGAGGCCATGGAGCACGCCCTGCAGCAGCCCGTCAGCCCGGAGGATGCGCCCTGGCTGCTGTGGGCCCTGGGCCAGCTGGGCTGGGCCGGTCAGGCCTGGGCCGCGGTGGAGGCCCTGCCCGACAGCCTGGCACCCCACCAGGCCGCCGGTGTGTATGCCGCCGTGCTGGAAAGGCTGCTGGGCCTTGACAGGCGCGGAATGCAGGTTCGCCTGCAGCCCATGGCGCCACCAGGCTGGGACAGCTTCACCCTCACCCTGCAATACGGCGCATCCACCTGGCATTTCCACGCCGGGCAGGATGAACCCCTCCTGACCTGCGACGGGGAGCGCGTGACCACCGGCTTTGTCACCCTGGTGGATGACGGGCGCATCCATGAGGTGCGTACACCTTTACGCCGGGGTGTGTAACGTGGTATAATAGGGCTATCTACACGAGAGGATGATTCCATGAAGCGGGTCGGCATAATCACTTTCCTGCACAACGATAACTATGGCTCCACCCTGCAGGCCTGGGCGCTGCAAAAGGCCGTGAAGGATCTGGGCTACCAGGCGGAGCATATCGATTACCGGCCCAGCCGGGTGGAGAAGCTGACAAACCTCCTGTGCAGCGGCAATTCCCCCAGGCTGGTGCTGGAGGGCCTGCAAAAGCGGGCCGTGAAGGTCGGGAATGCGGGCGCCCGCAGCAAAAGCGCCAGCTTTGCGCCCTTTTACCGGCAGCACATGGGCCTGTCCCCGGTGTGCGCCAGCCGTGCCGCCCTGAGGCGTCAGGCCCGGCAGTACGACCTGTTGCTCTCCGGCAGCGATCAGATATGGTCACCCGTGTGGCTGAACCCGGCGTATTTCCTGAACTTTGCAGGCCGCAAGCCGCGCATTGCCTACGCCGCCAGCCTGGGCATAAGCCAGATGCCGGGCAAAAGAAAAGCCCGGCGCATGGCCGGACTGATTCACCCCTATGCAGCTGTTTCCGTCCGGGAGCAGGAGGGCGCCGACCTGCTGAAAGGCCTGCTGGGCCACCCTGTGGATGTGATGCCCGACCCGGTGTGCCTGCAGACCAGGGCCACCTGGCAGGCCCTGGCGGAGCATCCCCGCCAAAAGGAACCCTACCTGCTGTGCTATTTCATCGGGGACAATCCCGCCTATTGGCAGCAGGTTGCGGAGCTATCCCAGCGGACAGGTCTGAGCGTCCGGGTGATTCCAGTAACGGAGAATGCCTACCGGCAGCCCTATTCCCTGGCGGATGGCCTTTCGCCCCAGGCCTGGCTCGGCTGGCTGGACGAGGCCGCCTGTATCTGCACCGATTCCTTCCATGGCGCGGTGTTCGCCAGCATTTTGCAGCGGCCCTTCACGGTGCTCCGCCGCTACCGGGAGAACGACCCGGAATCCAAGAACAGCCGCATTGACAACCTGCTGCGGGAGCTGGGCCTTTCCGCCGGGCAGGAGGATATTCCCTGGCAGCAGGTCAGCCAGCGGCTGGATGGCATGCGCCAGCGCGGCCTGAACTGGCTGGAAACCAGCCTGGCCCAGGCCCTGGACGGCCCCACAGCCACCATCACCCCAGCAAAGCGCTGATTTCCTGCGGCAGGGGCGCCTCCAGGCACAGCCTTTCGCCGGTGATGGGATGCACCAGCACCACCTGTGCGGAGTGCAGCGCAAACCTGCCCGGCAGCTCCGCCAGCTCCGCACCATAAAGGAAATCGCCGCACACAGGCCAGCCCATGTGGCTCAGGTGCACGCGGATCTGGTGCGTGCGCCCGGTTTCCAGCCGCAGGCGCACCAGCGCGCGCTGTCCGCATACCCTCTCCACCCGGTACCTGGTCACCGAAGGCTTACCCTCCGGGCACACATGGCGGCGGATGCTGGCTGCATCCACCTTGGCAATGGGCGCGTCGATCACCCCGCACGCCGGCTCCGGCACACCCTCCACCACCGCCAGGTATTCCCGCTGAAAGTCCTCCGTGTGCAGCAGCTGCTGCA
>CAYLIC010000049.1:0-14440 GCA_964383815.1 uncultured Faecalibacterium sp.
CTGTCAAAAAACCTCCGGGAGGTGTCGGAGGGCCCGCAGGCCCTCTGACTGTATTCGTATCGCGGGGCTTTGCCGCGCGGGCGGGGCGTTTCCGGCTCCGCCGGAAACTTTCCTTACGCGGAGGAACGGCCGTCAGGCCTGACAGTGACGGAGCGCAATGCCTCGAAAAAGTGGCTCTGCCACTTTTTCGACACGCAGTGGCCCACCGCCGTGCGATGGGCCTGTTGCTTATTCAATCCAGTAAACGTAGCTGTCCTTCCGGGGTTTGGAGTCAGGCTCCGGGCCGTCCGCATACCCGAGAATGCAGTGACCAATGCCCTCGTACTCGCCCTCAATGCCCATTTCCCGCAGGATGGCCTTTCCCTCCCCGGAGGCAAATTCCTCCTTCGCCCGGTGAATCCAGCAGCTGCTCACACCCTGGGCGTGGGCAGCAAGCATCAGGTTGCCCATCACCAGGCTGCCATCATACAGGTAGGTGGGACTGGTGTTCTTTTCCGCCAGCACCACCAGCACCACGGGCGCGCCGTAGAAGGGATCGTGTTCCATGCCTGCCACAGCGGCGTTCATGCGGGAGAGTTTGTCACGCATGGCCTTGTCCGTTACAGCCAGAATGACGGGCGCCTGGCGGTTCATGCCGGTGGGCGCCCAGGTGCCTGCCTGGATAATCTTCTCCAGCACGTCCCTGGGCACCATGTCCGGCTTGTACCTGCGCACACTGCGCCGGGTCAGCATCGCTTGCATTGCATCCATGGGAATACCTCCTAACCGATTATTCTACCGGATTTATTCGCCAATGTGCTGCGCTTTTCCTGCCATGCTGAACCAGGTGCCTTTTTTATTGTGCCTTCACGGCACGGATGCGCTTGTCCGCATCACGGGCGGCGAAGGGCACCGTTGCCGCCGGCAGTCACGGTCTGCCTGTCGGTGCTGACAGGGACAAAGCGGAACCTGCGGCTTATTCCACCGTTACGGACTTTGCCAGGTTCTTGGGCTTGTCGATGTCGCAGCCGTTGTTTTTTGCCACATAATAGGCCAGCAGCTGCAGCGGGATAATTTCCACCAGGTTCTGGAACAGCGGCTCCGTTTGGGGAATGTACAGCACATGGTCTGCGTGGGCCAGCACAGCCCGGTTGCCCTTTTCCGCCACAGCCAGCACCTGGGCACCACGGGCCTTGACCTCCACAATGTTGTTCATGGTCTTTTCCGCAATGCGGGCATTGCAGCACAGGGCTACCACCGGCGTTCCCTCCTCAATCAGGGCAATGGTGCCGTGCTTCAGCTCCCCTGCAGCATAGGCCTCTGCATGGATGTAGGAAATTTCCTTCAGCTTCAGCGCACCCTCCAGGGCGGCGGCATAGTCCGTATTTCTGCCGATGAAGAACACGGACTGGTCCGCCCTGAACCTGCCTGCCAGGCTGCTGATGCGGGCGCTCTTGTCCAGGGCCTGCTGAATCTTCCTGGGCAGGCCCTGCAGCTCCGCCATCAGCCGTGCCGCCTCATTCTCGGTCACAAGGCCCATAACCTGGGCCGCATAAACCGCAAACAGGTACAGCACTGCCAGCTGGGTGGTATACCCCTTGGTGGTTGCCACGGCAATCTCCGGCCCGGCCCAGGTGTACAGGGTGTGATCCGCCAGCTTGGCAATGGTGCTGCCCACCACGTTCACAATCGCCAGGGTTTTCGCGCCCAGGGCCTGGCATTCCCGCATGGCGGCAATGGTGTCCGCCGTTTCGCCGGACTGGGACAGGATAATCAGCAGCGTGGAGGCGTCAATCTGCGGCTCGCTGTAGCGCAGCTCGCTGGCAAGCTGCACATCCACGGGGATATGGCACAGCTTCTCAATGGCATAGCGGCCCGCGCAGCCCGCATAGTAGGCGGAACCGCAGGCGGTAATCACCACCTTGCGGATGCCCCGCAGCTCCTCCGCCGTGAAAGTGAAATCGTCCAGCTGGATGCGCCCATCCTGAATGCGGGGTGCCAGTGTGGCCTTCACCGCCCGGGGCTGCTCCATGATTTCCTTCAGCATAAAGTGCTCATAGCCGCCCTTTTCCGCCGCCTCAATGCTCCAGGTAATGTGGTTGATTTTCTTGTGCAGCACCTCACCCGTGCAGCTGTACACGCAAATACCCTCCGGGGTCAGCTCCGCCAGCTCGCCATCCTCCAGGTAAATGGCGTTGCGGGTGTGGGCCACCAGGGCCGTCACGTCCGAGGCGAAGAAGTTTTCGCCCACGCCAATGCCCAGAATCAGCGGGCTGGCCTCCCGCACGGCAATCAGCTTGCCCGGGCACTCCGAGCAGATAACACCCAGCGCATAGGAGCCCTCCAGCCTGGCAGTGGTTTTCATCACCGCCGCCCGGAAGTCCCCCTTGTAGTACATTTCAATCAGGTGGACAATAACCTCCGTGTCCGTTTCGCTCAGGAAGGTATAGCCTTTGCGGGTCAGCTCCTGCCGCAGCTCCACATAGTTTTCAATAATGCCGTTGTGCACCACGGAGAAGCGCCCATCACAGCTCATGTGGGGATGAGCGTTCACATCCGTGGGCGCGCCATGGGTGGCCCACCGGGTGTGACCAATGCCGCTGCAGCCGGGCATGGCAGCGCCGTCCCGGGTTTTCTCGCACAGGTTGGCAATGCGCCCGCAGACCTTGGTGATGGACAGCCTGCCCAGGTTTTCCACCGCGATGCCAGCGGAGTCATACCCGCGATACTCCAGCTTTTTCAGTCCCTCCAGCAAAACCGGTGCCGCACTGCTGCTGCCGGTGTAGCCAACAATTCCACACATGTTTGTTCATCCTTTCCCAATTCATTTCACCAGGTTAGTATCAATATACGCCAGGTACGGCCGTTTCTGCACCTGATCGTCATGCGCCAGGTACCAGGTCAGTGCCTCGCGCAGGCCCTGCTTCATGTCCTTTTCCTCCGGCATCAGGGCATGCTGCCGGGATACATCCAGCTGATACGCATAATTGCAAAAGCAGAAGTAACACCGCTGCTCCACCTCCGCCGCAACGTTTTTCCACGTTGGCACCTTTCCGGCGGCGGCATAGCACATCTCCGCCCACTGGCGGATGCTTAGGGTTTCCCGGTTGCCTATATTGTATACATGTCCCTGCGGCCTTTTGTCCAGCAGCAATTCCGCAAACCTGCACAAATCCTCCACATGAAGGAACTGCAAGGGCATGTCACCACTGCCTGGCAGATAGAAGGGTCTGCCCTGCAAGGCACAGTCGAACACGAAGGCCTCCCGGTACACATTGTTCATGGGGCCGTACAGGTATGGCGGACGAAGAATGTACGCATCCGGGCAGCGGCGCCTGGCAGCCTGCTCTGCAGCAATCTTGTCCAGGCCGTACTGGCCCCAGTACCGGTTCTCCCCCAGGCGTGCATCCTCCGTGAACGGCTGAGGTGTGCTTTCCGGGTAAACCGCGCTGGAGCTGATCAGTACATAGGCCCCAAAGCTCCCCAGGGCGTCCATCAGCGTATCCACATCCGCCGCCGTGTAGGCCGTATCGATCACCGCATCGAAGGCGTACGGGCGCAGGCGTTCGCCCAGGTGGTGCCTGTCGGCCTCAATCAGTTCCGTGCCCGGGGACTGCACCCGGGTGTTCCTGTTCAGCACAAACACGCGCCAGCCCCTGGCCACGAAATACTCTGCCATGTACCGGCTGACAAACACCGTTCCGCCGGTAATCAGGATGGATTTCACAAGTCACCGCCTTTCGCAGCTGCCAAAAGGGTAAAAAGGAGCCACAGCATCCCCTGCTGTGACTCCTCCTGCATCACCGGAAAATTATAAAGCCCGGAAAACCAGCTGTCAAGAAAGCAGGATGTTTTTTCCGTGTTCTTGCAGGGTGCTTCCACGCAAAAAACGCCAGCCCGTGGCGTTTGCAGCAGGCTGGCGTTCTTGTGTGCATCAGAGCAGGCTGGCGGCTTCCCTGTCCAGCAGGAAGATCACGTTTTGATGGGTGCGCAGGATGGAGGCAGGGCACCTGGGGGTAACGGCGCCCTTCACGGAATCCCGGATGGCAGGCGCCTTGTCCTTGCCGGTGGCAATCAGCAGCACCTGGCGGGCATTCATAATGGCGCCCACACCCAGGCTCACGGCCTGGCGCGGCACCTCATCCTGGGAGTTGAAGAAGCGGGTGTTGGCCTCGATGGTGCTCTGGGTCAGGCCCACCACATGGCAGCCATAGGTAAAGTGGTCGTCCGGCTCGTTAAAGCCGATATGACCATTGTGACCAATGCCCAGCAGCTGAATATCGATATTCCCGGCAGCCACGATGGCATCGTCATAGGCCTGGGCGGCGGCGGTCATATCGGCAGCGTTGGCGTCGGGCAGGTGAATGGCCTCCCGGCGGATGTTGACGAAGTTGAACAGGTTGTCATCCATAAAGCGGTGATAGCTGCATACATGATCCTCGGCAATGCCCACATACTCATCCAGGTTGAAGGTGGTGCACTGGGAGAAATCCACCACACCCTGCTTGTTCAGGGCAATCAGGCTCTGATAGGTGGGAATGGGCGTAGAACCGGTGGCAAGGCCCAGAACGCTCTTGGGGTTAGCCAGCAGCTGCGCGGCAAACAGGGTGGCTGTTGCCTGGCCCACCTGCCCGGCAGTATCAAAAACGCGAATTTCCATCATGGTTCCTCCTCATATTTGGGGTTTATTGTATCTTATACCCCGCCAGCCTGTACTGTCAAGTTTTTTCTTCATACACCAGGATGTCCCCCGGCTGGCAGTCCAGCGCCCGGCAGATGGCCTCCAGCGTGGCAAAGCGCACGGCCTTGGCCTTGCCGGTTTTGAGAATGGAAAGGTTCGCCACGGTAATACCCACCCGCTGGCTCAGCTCCGTCAGGCTCATTTTGCGCCGGGCCAGCATCACATCCAGGTCAACACGAATCATATGAACACCGCCTCTGCAAATGGAAGAATCTTTTTTCAAGGTAACTCTGCAGCAGCTTGTTTTATACGGTCAGTTCGCTTTCCTGCTGCAGCGCAGCCGCCCGGCGCACCAGCAGCTGCAGGGCATAGGCCACCAGGGCCACAGCCCCATAGGCCGCGCAGACCAGCAGGATTAATGCTATCAGCCCCCATGGCACAGCCGGACAGAAGAACATCAGCACCAGGAATGTCACCAGCAGCACGCCGCTGACCAGGGCGCAGCACAGCGCAATGCGCCCCATGCTTTGCACATTGGCGGCAGTGAAGGCTGTGCCCTTTTTCAGCCGCTGGCACATGGTGATAAACTGCCACAGTGCGGCATAGCTGATCAGGCTTACCACAACCACTGTGGCAATGCTCCACACCGCCGTGAAACGGTAATCCATACCCTTCGCCAGCCAATCTTCCCATTGTCCCTGATAGGTCGCCATGCCTTCCAGTATCAAGTAGTAGGCCGCATAGGTGCCGACAAGCGCAACACCAACCGTTACCCACTGCAGCAGCCTGAATACCCGGGTTGTCTTTTTTTCCATGTTTCTCACCTCGGTGATACTATATCACCATGCACATCGTTTGTCAATGCTTTTTTATCGTTTTTCGATAAATCCGATAAAGAAGGATTCCCGTGAAGGATGTAGAATCTTAAGCAATAGGAACAATGTATCAAAGGAGGTCATTCCCATGTCCCTTACCCCTCATGATATTGCCAAAATGCTGGATCACTCCACCCTGCAGCCTTACCTGACGGAGGAGGACATCCGCAAGGGTTGCCGGCTGGCCCTGAAGTACGATTGCGCCAGCGTATGCGCCCGCCCCTGTGATGTGCCCATCCTGGCGGAAATGCTCAAGGGCAGCGATGTAAAGGTCTGCACGGTGATTGGCTTCCCCCATGGCAGCCACGAAACCGCCATCAAGGTTGCCGAGGCCAGGCTGGCCCTGGAGGAAGGCTGCCAGGAGCTGGACATGGTGCTGAACATCGGCAAGCTGCTTCATGGCGACCTGGACTATGTGAAGGCGGAAATTCAGCAGATTGCCGACCTGGCTCACGCGGAAGGAGCCATTGTGAAGGTTATCCTGGAAACCTGCTACCTGAACGACGAGCAGAAGAAAACCGCCTGCCGCCTGAGTGAGGAGGCCGGCGCCGATTTCGTCAAGACCTCCACCGGCTACGGCAGCAAGGGTTGCACCATTGAGGATCTGAAGCTCATGCGCGCCTCTGTGTCCGACCATGTGCGGGTGAAAGGCTCCGGCGGCATCCGCGATCTGGACACCGTGCTCTCCGCCCGTGCGGTTGGCGCCAGCCGCTGCGGTGTATCCGCCACGGCGAAAATCATGGAGGAGGCCGAGGCCCGCTACGCCGCCGGCACCCTGGCAGAGGCCAGCGCCATCAAGGACATGGAAGGCGGCTACTAATCTCTTTCACCACCCCAAGGCCCGAGCGTCATCGCTCCCGGGCCTTTTTCTTTTACAAACATTTTTCATTCCCCTTTTTTCTTCAAACCCAGCGGTGGTATGCTTGAACCGTTCCCGGGAATGAGGAAAGAAGGGTTTATGAAATGAAGAAGATGCAGGTGCCTTCCCTGCTGCGCAAGCGTGGGCATGGTGTTCCAGAAGCCCAGTCCCTTCCCCGTGAGCATTTACGACAACATCGTCTTCGGTCCCCGCACCCCGGGCATCCGCTCCAGGGCCCGGCTGGAGGGCATCATCGAGCAAAGCGTGCGGTGCGCCGCCATTTGGGACAAGATGAAGGTCAGGCTGAAGCGGGATGTCCCGGGCCTTTCCGGCGGGCAGCAGCAGCGGCTGTGCATCGCCCGGGCGCTGGCGGTGGAGCCGGAGGTTCTGCTGACGGACGAGCCCATCTCCGCCAGCAGGATTGTGGATCTGGCCTTGCAGCCGAAAAGCAGGTATACCATCGTCATGGTAACCCACAGCATGCAGCAGGCCACCCGCACATCCGGCAGGACAGCCTTCTTTCTCCCGGGAGAAGCGGTGGAGTATGGCGAAACCCGGCGCCTGCTCTCCATGCCTAAGGACAAGCGAACAGAGGCCTGCATTACCGGGAGGTTTGGCTGATGAGAAACCGTTTTGACCAGCAGATTGCGCTGCTGAACGCCCACGTGCCGGAAATGGTCGGGTTGACTGAGCGGGCCATTGAAAGTGCCGGCGCAACCGTGGAGATTCTGTCCTGATGGCACCAGATTCATCCTTCCGTCCAGTGCGGAAGGTTTTTTTCTCACATATTCCGCTCCAATGTTGACAAAAATAGTCGGGTATGATAGAATGCTTTCGGCAATTCCGATACTTTTTGTCGGGATTCAGAAAGGAGGCGTGGGATGAAGCTCTCCACCAAGGGGAAATATGGGCTGTACGCCATGTTTTACCTGGCGCAGCACGCCGGGAGCGGCCCGCAGCCGCTGAAGAGCGTTGCGGAAATCGGCGTACCGGAGGACTACCTGGAGCAGCTGCTGGGCAACCTGCGCCGGGCCGGGCTGGTCACCACCGTCCGTGGCGCACAGGGCGGCTATCAGCTGGCTTTGGAGCCAGGCGGTATCACCGTGGGCGACATCATCGATGCCACCGAAGGCCCACTTAGCATCTCCGATTGTCTGGGGGACGAGAACCGCTGCCACCGGGCCGGGCAATGCAAAACCCGCCGGGTGTGGGAATACCTTTCCAACAGCATCAACGACCTATTGCAGTCCATTTCCCTTCAAGACATGCTCGACCAAGAGCAATTCGGCATAACAAAGGAGTCATGATTCATGAACAAGGTTTATCTTGACAATGCCGCCACCACCGCCGTTTCCCCCGCTGTGCTGGAGGCCATGCTGCCCTACTTCACCCAGTGCTTCGGCAACGCCAGCAGCATTCATTCCACCGGGCGGGATGCCCGCCGTGCTGTGGATGCTGCCCGCAGGCAGGTTGCCGCCGCCATTGGCGCACAGCCCCAGGAGATTTACTTCACCGCTGGCGGCTCTGAAAGCGACAACTGGGCCATCAAGGGTGCCGCCTTCGCCAAAAAGGCCAAGGGCAATCACATTATCACCAGTGCCATTGAACATCACGCCGTGCTGCACACCTGCCAGTGGCTGGAAAAGCAAGGCTTTGAAGTGACCTACCTTCCCGTGGACGAGTTTGGCCGTGTCAGCGTGGCAGATGTGGAGAAAGCCATCACCGATAAGACCATTCTTATCACCATTATGACTGCCAACAACGAGATTGGCACCATTCAGCCCATCGCAGAGATTGGCAAGCTGGCCAGGGAAAAGGGCATCCTGTTCCACACCGATGCGGTGCAGGCCATTGGTGCCATTCCCGTAGATGTGAATGCCATGAACGTGGACATGCTGTCCATGAGCGGGCACAAGTTCCACGGCCCCAAGGGCATTGGCGCCCTGTACATCCGCAAGGGTGTGAAGATCGACCAGTTCATGCACGGCGGCGCACAGGAGCGCAACCAGCGTGCCGGCACGGAAAACCTGGCTGGCATTGTGGGCATGGGCAAGGCCATTGAGCTGGCGGTTGCCGGCCTGGAGGAAAACGCTGCCCGCATGAGCGCCATGCGGGACAAGCTGATCAACACCATTCTGGCCACCATTCCCGATACCCGGCTGAACGGCCACCCCACGGAGCGCCTGCCCAACAATGTGAACATTTCCTTCCGGTATATTGAGGGTGAAGCGCTGCTCCTGCGCCTTGACCTGGCGGGCATTGCAGGCTCCAGTGGCTCTGCCTGCACCAGCGGAAGCCTGGATCCCAGCCATGTGCTGCTGGCCATCGGCCTGCCCCACGAGATTGCCCACGGCTCCCTGCGCCTGTCCCTGGGCACCGACTCCACCGAGGCGGACGTGGACTATGTGCTGGACAAGCTGCCCGGCATCGTTCAGACCCTGCGCGACATGAGCCCCCTGAACTTCTACAACCAGACCCTGAACAGCTCCTGCCCCTTTAACCACGACCATGGGGCCGGGGACGACGAATAAGGAGGAACGCATATGTACAGCGAAAAAGTGATGGATCACTTCTCCAACCCCCGCAATGTGGGCGAAATTGAAAATCCCAGCGGCACCGGCACGGTGGGCAACGCCAAGTGCGGCGACATTATGAAAATGGACATCCAGGTGGAGAATGGCATCATTGTTGATGTGAAATTCAAGACCTTCGGCTGCGGTGCTGCCATTGCCACCAGCTCCATGGCCACGGAAATGGTGAAGGGCAAGACCATCGACGAGGCACTCCAGCTGACCAACAAGGCTGTTGCCGAGGCCCTGGACGGCCTGCCCCCTGTGAAGATGCACTGCTCCATGCTGGCGGAGCAGGCCATTCACGCCGCCATTGAGGACTACCGCAAGAAGCACCCGGAAGCCTGACGGCACCAATGGATGAAAACCCGCATTTCTTTCCCCTGCATTTCGCGGGGGATTTTTATTGTTTGGTCTTGTAACAGTAGCGAAAAAGCGCAATATGTGGTAGAATAACAGGGTATTCATTTTTCCAGGAAAGGAGCGCCCACCATGCATGTCATTGCGCATATCCACAATGATTTCCCCACCAAGTTTGGCCTGCCGCGCCAGTCCGGTTTGGTGGATGAGGTGCGCTCCCTGATTGTGTTTGAGCCGGAATACCGCGTACCTGAGGCCTTTCGCGGCATAGAGGGCTACAGCCACCTGTGGCTTATATGGCAGTTCCACCAGGCGGAGCGGGAAGGCTGGTCGCCTACGGTGCGCCCGCCCAGGCTGGGCGGCAATGCCCGCATGGGCGTGTTCGCCACCCGTTCACCCTTCCGGCCCAATTCTATTGGGCTGAGCTGCGTGAAGCTGGTGGAAAAGCGCCAGGATGCCCGTCTGGGTCCTTTGTTAGTAGTGGCAGGCGCTGATTTGATGGACGGCACGCCCATTTACGACATCAAGCCTTACCTGCCCTACGCAGACTGCCACCCGGAGGCCACCGGCGGGTTTGCCCATCAGGTGAAGGACTACGGCCTGCAGGTGGTTGTTCCCCCGGAGCTTTTGCAGAAGCTCCCGCCCGACAGCCGTGAAGCCTTGCCGGGTATTCTCGCCCAGGATCCCCGGCCCGGGTACCAGCGGGAGCAGCAGCGCACATACGGCTTTGCCTATGCTGGCATGGAGGTGCGCTTCCGGGTGGTGGACGGTGTACTGACCGTTATCAGCATCGACTAACAAAGGAGAGTAAACCATGTCCTACATTGTAACACTGCAAGAGCGCTTCCCTGTGCGCAAAAGTAAGGCACAGAAGGAGGCCTTCCGCACCTGGGCAGTTGGCGAAGCCGGCTACCTGGGCTACGAAGCCAAGGTGGATGGCAAGGGCAGCAAGAACGTGGTCATTGGCGATGCGGACAAGGCGCAGGTTATCTTCACCGCCCATTACGACACGCCGCCCACCATGCCCATTCCCAACTTCATAACCCCCTGCAATGTGGGCATATATTTGCTGTACCAGATTGGTCTGGTGCTGGGCATGATGCTGATTTGCACCATTCCCGCCGTGCTGACTGGCATTGCCGCCGGGATCGATGCAGCTCTTGTTGCCTGGGAGCTGTGCTTGATGGTGCTGCTTTTGCTGCTGATTTTCGGCCCGACCAATCCCCACAACGCCAACGACAATACCTCCGGCGTAGCCTCCGTGCTGGAAACCATGGCCCGGGTGCCTGCGGACAAACGGGACAAGGTGGCCTTCATCCTTTTCGACAACGAGGAAAAGGGAATGCTGGGCTCCAATGGCTTTGCCTCCAGGCACAAGCAAATTCAAAAAGAAACCCTGCTGGTGAACATGGACTGCGTGGGCGTGGGTGAAACCATTCTGTTCTTCTCCCCCAAGAAGGCCCGCCAGCATGAGAAGTTCACCCTGCTGCAAAAGGGCATCAACGCTCAGGAAGGCCGACAGGTGGAATGGCTCAACAAGGAAGGCCACATGTATCCCTCCGACCAGAGCAACTTCAAGTGCGGCATTGCCGTATGCGCCTGCAAGAAGGGCAAGCACCTGGGGTACTATTGCAGCAAAATTCACACCAAACACGACACCGTGGCGGATGCCGGGAACATCGCCTTCATTGCCGATGGCCTGGCTGCCATGACCAAGGAGCTGCCATGAACTACGTAAACGAGATAACCAACCAGTTTCCCATCCGCCGCACAGCGGAACAAAAGACTGCCTTCCGTGATTGGGCGGTGCAGGAAATCCGCCGGATGGGTTACAGCGTGAAGGTGGAGAAAAACGGGCTTTCCCACGAGAATATCGTTGTGGGCAATCCGGAAAAGGCACCCATGCTGTTCACCGCCCACTACGACACCGCAGCCAATATGCTGCTGCCCAATGTGTTTCTGCCGAAGAATCCGCTGCTTTCGCTGCTGTACAGCGCTGCCATGGTGGTGCTGCTGCTGATTCTTTCTGCTTTGCTGATGCTGGTGCTGGGTACGGTGATTCACGACCCCCGCATTGTGCGCACAATGTGGCTGCTGGTGTACGTTGCGCTGATTCTGTGGATGACCCGGGGCGGTTTTGCCAACAAAAACAACGTGAACGACAGCACCTCCGGCGTGGCGGCGCTTTTGACCATGATGAATCAGCTGCCCGAGGAACACCGGGAGAAAGCCGCCTTTATCCTCTTTGATAACGAGGAAAAAGGCATGGGCGGGTCGAAAGCATATACAAAGGATCACCTGCAGGTTGGCTACACCCGGCTGACGGTGAACCTGGGCTGCATCGGCGTTGGTGAAAACCTGCTGGTCATCAGCCGCAAGCTGGCACGGCAATACCGGGAGTTCGGCTTCCTTCAGCGACAGATGGAGAAAATCACCACCCGCAAGACGTTCTTCTTCGACAGCATTGGCACCGCCGCCGGTTCCGACTGGAAGAACTTCAAGTGCGGGGTGAACATTTGCGCCTGCAAGCGCAGCAAGCTCTGGGGCTTTTACGTTCCGCATCTGCACACCAAGCGCGACACAGTAGCCGATGATGGAAACATTACCGCTGTGGCAAATGCGCTGACAGCCTGCATAAAAGAGCTGACAGTGTAAGATCGACCGCGTGCCCTAATCTTTGCGCAGGGAAGGGGCGCTTCTCCCCGCCTCGCGGTGCATCCGTTATGCGCTGTGATCCCCGCTTGAACAGCAGCAGGCAACGCACACAAAAACGGGATTCTTAAGGGATGAAATCCCTTAAGCGGGAGTCCAGAGGGCAGCACCCTCTGGCACCGCAGCGAAAGGAGATGATGGGCATGATTCAGGGTCCGGAGTGCGCGGCGCTGTTTTGGTATGTCCATCGTCCGCTGACGCCGGGAAACGACGGTGGCTTCAGCGTTACCGTGTATGAGAACGACATCCTTTGCTTCCGCCTGTTCGATGGCCTGCGCCAGGTGGTGCAGGAGCTGAACTTCGCCCTGCCCGCTCAGGTGCGGGAGCAGCTTCTCGGCATGATTGCCCGTGTGGACTGGTGGCGCAGCGTGCAGCCGCAAAACCAGCGCTGCAGCCATCAGCCCACCTGCGCCAGCATGCTGGGCCTGGCCGGTCACCCCATGTATGTGGTGGAGGAGCTGGCGGAGGCAGCCTCCCTGCCCTTTGCCACCCAAAGAGGGCACTTCGCCCGGCGCATTTTCCTCTTTGTGGAGGATGTGAGCGAAATGCTCTATCACTACGGCTTCCGCTTGGAGCTCCAGCGCTTTAACTGGGACCAGGAGAACATATTCCCCATTTCATCATACTAAAGGAGGACATACCCGTGAACGAAAAGTATCAGGCATGGCTGAACACCCCCAATATGCCCCGGGAGCTGCTGAACCAGCTGCAGGCCATGAGCGAGGAAGAAATCAGCGACAGCTTCTACCGGGAGCTGGCCTTTGGCACTGGCGGCCTGCGCGGCGTGCTGGGTGCGGGCACCAATCGCATGAATTTCTACACCGTGTCCAAGGCCACCCGCGGCCTGGGCCGCTACCTGCTGGAGCGCTATGATGCGCCCTCCTGTGCCGTCAGCTATGACAGCCGCATCCACAGCCAGGATTTTGCCCGCCTGGCTGCTGCCACCCTGGCCAGCATGGGCATTACCGTGCATATCTACAAAACACTGATGCCCACCCCCATGCTCAGCTATGCCGTGCGTCACCTGCACTGCTCCGCCGGTGTGATGATCACCGCCAGCCACAACCCTGCCAAGTTCAACGGCTATAAGGTCTACGGTGATGACGGCTGCCAGATTACCCTGGAGGCTGCCGACCGGATTTACGCCTTCATCAACGCGGAGGAAACCCTTCTCCCCCAGCTGCCCTCCTTCGAGGCCATGATGGATGCCGGCAGGATTCACTACATTGAGGATGACACCATCGAAAGCTATTACCAGGATATTGCCAGGCTGCAGCTTGCACCCTGCAAGGCGCCGCTGCATGTGGTGTATTCTCCCCTGAACGGCACCGGCAACGTGCCCGTGCGGGAAATGATGAAGCGCATGGGGAACGTTCAGGTGGATATTGTGGCAGAGCAGGAGAACCCGGATGGGCACTTCCCCACCTGCCCGTACCCGAACCCGGAAATTCGCGAGGCCATGGCGCTGGCCATTCAGAAGACCATTGACACACAGGCGGACTTCTGCTTTGCCACCGACCCGGACTGCGACCGCATTGGCGCCGGTGTCCGCGTGGGCGACAAGGTGCAGCTGATTTCCGGCAACGACATGGGCGTGCTGCTGCTGGACTATGTGTGCAGCCACCGCAAGCCTGGCGAGCTGCCCCCTGTGGCGGTCAAGACCATCGTTACCACGGAAATGGCAGTGCCCATCTGCCAGCACTATGGCGTGGAGCTGCGCAATGTGCTGACTGGCTTCAAGTTCATTGGCGAGCAGATTGGCCTGCTGGAAAAGGAAGGCCATGCGGAGCGCTATGTGTTTGGCTTTGAGGAGAGCTACGGCTATCTGTCCGGCACGGATGTCCGGGACAAGGACGCTGTGAACGCCGCCGTGCTGGTGCTGGAGATGGCTGCCAACCTGAAGGCCCAGGGCATGACCATGCTGGACAAGCTGGAGCAGCTGCGCCAGATGTACGGCTTCTTCGCCCAGCGGCTGCTGACCTTCGAGTTTGAGGGTGAGAGCGGTCAGCAGAAGATGAACAGCCTGATGGCCACCCTGCGCCAGCCCATGGGCAGCTTTGCTGAGGAGCAGCTGCAAACCGCCACCCGCATCGACTACCTGAACGACCAGACTGGCCTGCCCGCCAGCGATGTGCTGTCCTTCCAGCTGGCCTGCGGACACAAGATCATCGTCCGTCCCTCCGGCACCGAGCCGAAGCTGAAGGCCTACCTGTTCGCCAAGGGTGCCGACCAGCCAGCCGCCGAAAAGGAGCTGGACACCCTGGAAGCCATCATGAACGGCTATTGCAAGGCTTAAGCGAAAAACCATACAAAAGAACTCCTTCGCATGCATCCCATGCGAAGGAGTTCAGCCTGTCAAAAAACCTCCGGGAGGTGTCGGAGGGCCCGCAGGCCCTCTGACTGT
>CAYLIC010000050.1:0-13468 GCA_964383815.1 uncultured Faecalibacterium sp.
CTGGACAGGCTTGCCTCCGGCGCCTCCGGCTGGATGGTTACGCCGTTGGTTGCCAGCCTACCGGTGACGGAGTGCAGCACCGCGTTCACCTCCGCCACAGGGGCATTCACCCGGATGCTGCCGGCAACAGAAATGCCTTCCAGCTTTTCAAAGGGCTGTGCCATGTTCAGGGTCACATCGCCGGAAACGGCATTTGTGCGATAGTCTTCAAAGGCGCAGCCGTTTATGCTGCTGTCGCCGGAAACGTTGCGCAGCGACAGGTGCTGGCCTGCCAGGTCCGTGCCCTTCACATGCCCGGACACGCTGCGCAGCGCAGCCGTCATGCACCTGAGGCCATCAGCCGTCAGGTCGCCGGAAATGGTGTGGAGAATGAAGTCCGTGCCCGTCAGCCCGCGGATGCTCAGCGGCGCGGAAATGGTGCCCAGGTCAGCGGCGCCCTTCCATGTTTGGGGTACCCGGAGGATGATCTGCATCCAGTGCTCGGTGCCCAGGGTTTTGATGCCGTAGGCGGGCTGCTCCACCAGCAGGGTACCCTCCTGGCACACCACCCGCAGCTCCTTCACATCCCTTTCCGCGCCGGAAATGCACACCTGTATTTGCTCCACATCCTCCACCATCACATCCAGGCTTGCCCAGGAAAGGTTGGCTTCCAGGGTGCTGACCTGCATGGGGGAAAAGGCTTCATTGCGGTTCATGCTCTCACCTCCAGATCCGATAGGGATAATATATCACTTTTTGCCCGCGGATGCAAGGTCACACGGGTGTTTCCACCAGTGCCACGCCGGTTACCACATCATCCAGGATGGCCAGCACATAGGGCAGGCCCCTGTCGGTCTTGCGCTGGAGGACAATTTCATCCTTGCTCAGCCTGGTGGCAGGCGACTGGGCCTGGGTTACCAGCAGGGCGCAGGGTGCCTCGCCGCAGCGGCACAGGGCCGCCAGGTAACGCCCGTTGGAGCCGTTCCTGTTGAAGTAGAAGGAGCGCACACCCTTGCCGTTGCGGTTCTGCCGCTCAAAATCCATAGCGGGAATGCGCTTGGCAAAGCCGCGCTCGCTGAACAGCACCATTTCATCCTTCTCGCCCAGCTGACCGGCCCATATCACCTGGTCGCCGCTGTCCACCTGCATGGCCTTCACACCGGCGGAAATGCGGCCCTGTGTGGGCACAGTGTCCAGGGCAAAGCGGATGCACATGCCGCTGCGGGACAGCAGCAGCAGGTCATCCCTGGTGGCGGCGGGCAGCACACACAGCAGCTCGTCACCGGCCTTGATGTTCACGGCGGCAAACTTCTTGGAGCGCACATCATAGTCCTTGGCGGCGGTACGCTTCACCATGCCTTGCCTGGTGACAAACAGCATATCCGGCGCCTTGCCCAGCTGGCCTGCCGCCATGCAGGTGATAAGCAGCGGCGCTTCGCCATCCTCCAGGCCTGCCAGCACACCGGAAAGCAGCTGACCCCTGTCCTTGGGCTTGCACTCCGCCAGTGCGCCAACGGACAAGCTGTAGCAGTTGCCATGGTTAGTAAGGAACAGCAGGGTTTCATCCGTTTTTGTGTTGAACAGGTATTGGGCGGATTCCTTCGCGTCCTCCTCATAGCTGGGCAGCGGATTCTTCCTGTAGAAGGCGGGATACATGCGCTTCAGGTAGCCGCCATGGGTGAAGGCCACCACCGCCTCCTCTGGAACAGGCGTTTCGTCCAGGGGTTCGGCGCCTCTGGCGTCTAGGGCCTCAATGGTGGTTCGGCGTTCATCTGCGTACTCGTCGGCGATCTCCTGCAATTCTTTGCGGATCACGTTCAGCAGCTTTTTTTCGCTACCCAAAATGCCCTCCAGCTTGTCAATCAGCTTCAGCAGGTCGGCATACTCCTTGCGCAGGGCCTCAATTTCCAGGTTGGTCAGCCGTTGCAGGCGCATGTCCAGAATGGCCTGGGCCTGCACCTCCGTCAGGTCGAACTGCTCCATCAGCTTCTGCTTGGCTTCCCTGGGGTTTTTGCTGCCGCGGATCAGAGCAATGACCGCATCCAGGTTGTCTACGGCAATCATCAGGCCTTGCAGGATGTGCGCCCGGGCGCGGGTCTGCTTGAGTTCAAACTCGGTGCGACGGGTAACAACATTCTTCTGGTGGCGGATGAAGTGACCAATCATGGTTTTCAGGCCCATCTGCACAGGCTTGCCATCGGCAATGGCCACCATGTTCACGCCAAAGGTGACCTGAAGGTCGGAATACTTAAACAGGTAGGCCAGCACCTTTTCCGGGTTGGCATCCTTTTTCAGCTCCACCACTGCCCGCAGGCCTGTGCGGTCGCTTTCGTCGCGAATGTCGTAGATGCACCCAAGCGCGGTCTTCTTTTCCTCGGACAGCTTGAGAATTTTCTCCAGCATGGCAGCCTTGTTCACCTGATAGGGCACCTCGGTGATAACAATCAGCTTGCGGCCCGCCGCGCCATCCTCAATATGGACACGGGCCCGGAGGCTCAGCTTGGAGCGGCCCGTTTCGTAGCCCTTGCGAATCTCTTCGTTCTTCACCAGCACACCGCCGGTGGGGAAATCCGGGCCGGGGATGATTTCCATCAGCTCGTCCAGGGAAATGTCCGGGTTCTCAATCTGTGCAATAACAGCCCGGACGCTCTCGTTCAGGTTATGGGGCGGGATGTTTGTGGCCAGGCCCACAGCAATGCCGCTGGCACCGTTCACCAGCAGGTTGGGGAAACGGGCCGGCAGCATGTCCGGCTCCTTGAGGGTATCGTCAAAGTTCAGGCGGAAGGGTACGGTGTCCTTTTCAATGTCCCGCAGCATCAAAAGCGCCAGGGGAGCCATGCGGGCCTCGGTGTAACGCATGGCGGCGGCGCTGTCGCCGTCAATGGAGCCAAAGTTGCCGTGCCCGTCCACCATGGGTCCCCGCATGGAGAAGTTCTGCGCCATGCGCACCAGGGCATCATACACAGAGGAGTCGCCGTGGGGATGATATTTACCAAGACAGTCGCCAACAATGCGGGCGCACTTGCGGTGGGGCTTGTCCGGGGTGGTGCCCAGCTCCATCATGGTATACAGCACCCGGCGCTGCACGGGCTTGAGGCCGTCCTCCACCCGGGGAATGGCACGTTCCAGAATAACATGCTCTGCATAGGGGATCATGGAGTTGTGCATCACATCCTCCACGGTGGTTTGCAGGATGCGGGAGGGATCGTCCTTGGGGATGGGTCTGGTGTCGGATCCTTTGCGGGCCATGGTTTACTGCCTCCCTTCTGCGCCATCGGGCAATTCAAACGTATCGGGCTTGTTGAAATCCGCATGCTGGGTAATGTAGTCCCGGCGGGGCTCCACCTTGTCGCCCATGAGGATGGTAATGCGGTGGTCTGCCAGGGCAGCATCCTCGATGGTAACCTGGATTAGCTTGCGCTGGCTGGGATCCATGGTGGTTTCCCACAGCTGTTCCGGGTTCATCTCACCCAAGCCCTTGTAGCGCTGAAGGGTGTAGCCCTTGCCCACGGCCTTGGTGGCGGCGGTCAGCTCCTTGTCGTCGTAAGCATAGATAATCTTGCTGCCCTTCTGCACCTTATACAGGGGCGGCATGCCGATGTACACATGCCCGGCAGTAATCAGTTCCTTCATATACCTGAAGAAGAAGGTCAACAGAATGGCCCGGATATGGGCGCCATCCTGGTCAGCATCGGAAAGAATGATGACCTTATGATATTTCAGGTTTTGCAGGTTAAACCCATCATCGATGGAGGTGCCCAGGGCGGTAATCATGGAGCGGAACTCCTCATTGGACAGCACCTGATCCAGCCGTTTTTTCTCGGCGTTCAGCGGCTTGCCTCTCAGCGGCAGAATGGCCTGGAAGCGCCTGTCCCTTCCCTGCTTGGCAGAGCCGCCAGCAGAGTCGCCCTCCACGATAAACAGCTCGTTGTCCTCCGCCTTGCGCCCGGTGCAGGAGGCCAGCTTGCCCACCAGGGGCGCAGCCTCCAGCTGGTTGGCCTTGCGGGCGTTGTCCCGGGTTTTCCGGGCCGCTTCGCGCACCTGGGCCGCCTTCACAGCCTTTTGGACAATCTGGGTGGCGGTATCCTGGTTTTTCAGGTTGTCCAGCCAGTCCGCCAGCTGCTGGGCGATAATGGCTTCCACCGCCGGGCGCACCTCGCTGTTGCCCAGGCGCCCCTTGGTTTGTCCCTCAAACTGGGGGTTTTTCACCATGGTGGTCAGCACGCAGGTCAGGCCTTCCCGGAAATCCTCGCCGGAAAGGTTGTTGTCCTTCTCCTTCAGCGCGCCGATTTTTCGTGCGTAATCGTTCATGGCCTTGGTAAAGGCCGCCTTGAAGCCTGTTTCGTGGCTGCCGCCCTCGCCGGTGGGAATGTTGTTAACGTAGGAGAACATGCTCTCCGTATACCCATCGGTATACTGGATGGCCACCCGGCAGATGGTGGTGTCCTTCTGGCCTTCCATGTAGATGGGCTCATCGTGCAGGGTGGTTTTCTCGGCGTTCAGGTACTTCACATAGTCCATAATGCCGCCCTCGTAATGGAACACCCGCTGCCGCAGGTCGGCATCCTTCACCCGCTCATCTGTGAAGGTGATTTTCAGGCCCCTGTTCAGGTAGGCAAGCTCCTGCAGGCGGCGGGCCACCTGTTCGCCGTTGAAGCGCACATCCTCAAAGATGGTGTCATCCGGCAGGAAGCGCACCAGGGTGCCCTTTTTGCGGGTGTTGCCCACCTTCTCCAGGGGACCCTGGGGGATGCCCGCCGTCACCTTCCCTGCGCTTTCGTCATACTGGGAGGCAAACCGCATGCGCCAGTGGGCCCAATCCACATAGGCATCCACCGTCATCCATTTGGACAGGGCGTTCACCACCGAGGCGCCCACGCCATGAAGACCGCCGGAATAGGAATAGTTTTCGTTGTTGAACTTGCCGCCGGCATGGAGCTTGGTGTAGATCACCTCCAGGCCGCTGATGCCCAGGGTGGGGTGCATGTCCACCGGCACACCGCGCCCGTTGTCGTACACGGAGGCAGAACCATCGCTGTGCAGGGTCACGTCCACCTGGTCGGCATAGCCGTTGGAGGCCTCGTCAATGGCATTGTCCACAATCTCCCACAGAAGATGGTGCAGGCCGCGGCTGGAGGTGGTGCCAATGTACATGCCGGGCCGCATGCGGACGGCGTCCAGTCCCTCCAGCACCTGAATATTGCCTGCGTTATAGCTTTGCGTCATGGTTGCAGCTCCTTATCCAAAGGCCTGTCCGGCCATAAAAGTCCATTTCATATCATATCACAAAATGGGAGAAAGCACAAGGCGAACAGAAAAACATTTGTTCGTACCGTGAAAATATAGGTTTCTTTTCCGCCGGTGATGTGGTATAATGGGTGAATATTGGAGGTGAGCGCATGGCAAAGGACAAGACCCTGTTTGCCTGCACATCCTGCGGGTATGAAACCTCCCGCTGGATTGGCAAGTGTCCCGGCTGCGGGGCGTGGAACACCCTGGAGGAAACCGTGGCAGCCGCCTCCGCCGCACCGGCAAAGGCACCCAAGCAGCGCCCGGGCACCGGCGCCGTTGCCATGCTGCTCAAGGACATCCCGGAGGATGTTACCCTGCGCATTTCCACCGGCGTTAGCGAGCTGGACAGGGTGCTGGGTGGCGGCATTGTGGAGGGCGGGCTGATGCTCATCGGCGGCGATCCGGGCATTGGCAAGTCCACCCTGCTTTTGCAGGTGTGTGCCAACCTGTGCCAGGGAGGCAAGCGGGTTTTGTACATCAGCGGTGAGGAATCCGCCAGGCAGATCAAGCTCCGTGCCCGCCGCCTTTGTGTGGATGTGCCCAACCTGTACGTTCTGGCAGAAAACGCCCTGGACGGCGTGGAGGAAAAGCTGCGGGAGCTGCAGCCGGATGTGGCGGTGGTGGACTCCATCCAAACCATGTACCGGCCCGAAATGGCCTCCGCCCCCGGCAGCGTTAGCCAGATTCGCGAAAGCACCAGCCTGCTCATGCGCCTGGCAAAGGAGAGCGGCACAGCCATTTTCCTGGTGGGCCATGTGACCAAGGAGGGTGCCATTGCCGGGCCCAGAATGCTGGAGCACATGGTGGATGTGGTGCTGTACTTCGAGGGTGACCGCCAGCAGGAATATCGCCTTTTGCGGGCGGTGAAGAACCGCTTTGGCTCGGTGAACGAGCTGGGCGTGTTCCAGATGACGGAAAAGGGCATGCAGGTGGTGCCCAACCCCAGTGAGCAGCTGCTGAGCCACCGGGCCAAGGGTGCATCCGGCTCCGTGGTGTTCTGCGGGCTGGAGGGTTCCCGTCCCCTTTTGTGCGACGTGCAGGCCTTGACCGCCCAGAGCTACTTTGGCTCACCCCGGCGCACGGTGGGCGGCGCGGACACGGGCCGTGTGGCGCTTCTGCTGGCTGTGCTGGAAAAGCGCGCCGGGCAGAAAACCTATAACCAGGATGTGTATATCAATGTGGCCGGCGGACTGGAGCTCAGCGAGCCCGCTGCCGACCTGGCGCTGTGCGTGGCCGTTGCCTCCTCCCTGAAGGAGCAGAGCGTGGGCGCGGATGTAGCCGTCATGGGTGAGGTGGGCCTGGCTGGCGAGGTGCGCGCCATTCCCCAGTGCGAGCGCCGCATTGCCGAGTGCCAGCGCCTGGGCTTCACCACGCTGATGATTCCCAAGGAAAACCTGAAGCGCCTGACCCCGCCGGAGGGTGTGAAGCTCATCGGTGTGGACACGGTGATGCAGGCGCTGAGCGTGCTGTTTTAAGTAAGGAGTTGAGATGAGCTTGTTGCGTTCCAAAGCGGTACAGCGGCTGCTGCGCTGGCTGGTTGCCCTGCTGGGTGCCGGCCTGGGTGTGACGCTGATGCTTGGCGTAGGCCAGCTGCTGCGCATGGTGAACCCCGGCCTGCAGCCGTCCTTTGCCACACTGCTGATTGCCTATGCGGGCACGGCGCTTTTCTTCGGCGGTGTGTTTTACCTGCTGGGCCAGCGGATTATTGAGCTATGCGTCGCCAGCGGGACCGACCTGGAAAAGCGGCTGGATCGCATGCCCTTCACCCAGGTGCTGAGCACCACCGGCGGATTGATTGCCGGGCTGATGATTGCCGCGCTGGTATCCCAGATATTCAACTTTATGGGCCAGAGCCTTTTCACCACGGTGCTCTCCACCATTGTTTATGTGGTGTTGGGCGTAACCGGGCTCACCGTGGGCAAAAAGCGTTCCGGCGATCTGTCTGCCCTGCTGGAGCGGGTGCCGGGCAGGCTGACCCGCCGCCACCGGAAGGCCGAGGATGAACCCCGCCTGCGGCCCAAGCTGCTGGACACCTCCCTGCTGGTTGACGGGCGCATCCTGGATGTGTGCCGCGCCGGCTTTGTGGAGGGTGAGATGGTGGTGCCCGCCTTTGTCATGGCGGAGCTGATGCGCATTGCCGATGCATCCGACCCGGTGAAGCGCAGCCGTGGCCGCCGCGGCCTGGACATGCTGGAAAAGCTGCAGGCCGAGGGCAAGCTCCGCCTCCGCCTGGACGAAACCGACTACAACGACCTGACCGGCACCGATGTGAAGCTGCTGCGCATGGCTCAGGAGCTGGACGCCATCATCATCACCGGCGATGCCAGCCTGCAAAAGGCCGCCACCGTGGCAGGCCTGACTGCCTGGAACCTGAACGAGCTGGCCTCCGCCCTTCGCACCGCCGTGGTGCAGGGCCAGGAGCTGACGGTGCAGATCGTTAAGGAAGGCAAAGAGCCGGGCCAGGGCATTGCCTACCTGCCCGATGGCACCATGATTGTGGTGGACGGCGGCGCCCGCCTGCTGGGCGAAAGCGCCTGCATCCTGGTTGGCAATGTGGTGCAGACCAGCGCCGGGCGGATGATTTTCGCCAAGGTAAAATAACAAAACCCTCCTGATGCGCCCATGCAAAAGGAGGGTTTTGCTTTATGCTTTTTTCCAGCAGCCGCTGCGGTAGAACAGCAAAGACAGCACCGTGGCAATGCACCAGCCGATGGGCCACGCGCACCAGATGCCCGTGGCGCCCAGGGCCGTGGCGGAGAGCGCCTTGGCCAGCACCACGCGGAGAATCAGGTCGGTAAATGTGGCAATCATGAAAGGCTTCATCTGCCCGGCGCCACGGAGGATGCCATCCGCCACCAGCTTGGCAGACACCACAAAGTAGAATGGGGAAAGAATCTGCAAAAATGCCTCGCCTGCATCCAGGGTTTCCGCCGTGGGCGCATCCAGGAAGATGGACACCAGCCCCCGGGGAAGGAGCAGATACAGCGCCACCAGCGGCACGCACAGGCACCACACCAGCTTCATCCCCGCCCGGAAGCCTTGCTGCACCCGCTCCGGCTTGCCTGCACCCAGGTTTTGCGCCGTGTAGTTGGATATGCCGTTGGCCAGGGTGGTGAAGGAGGTAATCACCAGGTTGTTCAGCTTCACCGAGGCGGAATAGCCCGCCATCACACTGGTGCCAAACAGGTTGATGGTGCTCTGAATCAGGATATTGCCCACGGAGATGAAGCTCTGCTGCAGGATGCTGGGCACCGCCACCGAAACAATCTTCTTCAGCAGCCGGAAGGAGAACAGGGGCGCATGCCTTGTACCCTCCATGCCATGGAGCCGCCTGAACACAAACAGCACCGCCATCACGCAGGCCACACCCTGGCACAGAAAGGTTGCCCAGGCCACGCCTGCCACACCCATGCCGAAGGCGGTAACAAACAGGATGTCCATAAAGATATTGGCTGTGGAGGATGCCGCCAGAAACCAGAAGGGTGTGCGGGAATCCCCCAGGGCGGAGAAAATGCCGTTGGACACATTGTAGAAGAACACAAAGGGCAAGCCCAGAATGTAAATGTCCAGGTACAGCCTGGAGTCCCCCATCAGGTCCTCCGGGGTATGTATCAGGCGCAGCAAATCGCCGCTGAGCAACAGGCTCAGGGTCATCAGCACGGCGCACAGCAGGCCGCTGGCGATGAAGGTGGTGGTCACGGCGGTTTTCAGGCTCCGGTTGTCCCTGGCGCCAAACAGCTGGGAAACGGTGACCGAGCAGCCAATGTTGCACCCAAAGGCGAAAGCAATGAAAACCAGCGTAATCTCATAGCTGTTGCCCACGGCAGCCAGCGCCGCCTCACCAATGAATTTCCCCGCCACAAAGCTGTCCGCCAGGTTGTACAGCTGCTGGAAGATGATGCTGCCAAACAGCGGCAGGCAAAACCTGCACAGCACGGTGGTCGGGTTGCCAAGGGTCAAATCCCTGTTCACGGATGGTCGCCTCTTTTTCGGGAAATCACTGCAATCAGCGTTCCCATTATAGTACGGCAGGCAGTGAAAGTAAATGCTCTTTTGTCGCCTGAAAGCGCCCACTTCCGCCGGCAGTGCATGGCGCAGGCGTGTGAGCACATAAAAACAGGGCTCCAAAGCGAATCGGAGCCCTGTTCGTTTGCCAAGGGGTTATTAGCCCTGCTTCTGCTTATGCTTGGGATTCTCGCAGATAACCATGACCTTGCCCTTGCGGCGAATGATCTTGCACTTTTCGCAGATCGGCTTCACAGACGGACGAACCTTCATGTTCTGTTACCTCCTTTTGGTCTCCACGGTTGCACGGGGCGCAATGAAGCAGCACCCGCCAGTTGTAGGCAAATCGTATCAGCCCTTGCTGCGCCAGGTGATCCGGCCACGGGTCAGATCATAGGGAGAGAGCTCAATGGTGACCTTGTCGCCGGGGTAGATGCGGATGAAATTCATGCGCATTTTGCCGGAGATGTGCGCCATAATCTGGTGGCCGTTGGGCAGCTCAACCTGGAACATGGCGTTGGGAAGGGCCTCGATGACTTTCCCTTCCATTTCGATGACGTCGCTCTTGGACAACTTCAGCCCTCCTTGCACAGCGGCTGGTCGATTTCAAGCCCGCATGCCTTGAGGAACTTCCTCAGGTCGCTGTCCAGCAGCTGGTGGGAGGCCAGGGCCTCCCCCAGGCCTTCCATACAAAAGGGCTTGGGATGCAGATGCTTGATTTTCTTTTTCTTGGGGTGGTCGAGCTTGCGGGTCAGGCCATCAGCCATGAGGACAAACTGCTCGTCCACCACCTGAAGGATCAGGAAGCAGCGTCCCGCGTCGCGTCCCTGGCGGGACTGGACAGCGCGACCAATCTCCATGGGAAGCCGCTCCATCAGTCCTCCTCCTTCCAGACAAAGCCCGGAAGCGTGAGGATCTCAGGCAGGCCGTCTTCCGTGATCGCAATGGTATGCTCGTAATGGGAGCACAGGGAGCCGTCGCGGGTGCGGTAGCACCACTCGTCATCGTCCACGGTCACACGCCAGTCACCGGCGGAAATCATGGGCTCGATGGCCAGGGTCATGCCCTTGCGCAGGCGCAGGCCGTGCCCGGGCTGACCAAAGTTGTACACAGCGGGATCCTCGTGCATTTCGCGGCCGATGCCGTGGCCCGTCAGGTCACGGATAACGCCGCCACCGTGGCTTTCCGCCCAGGACTGGACTGCATGCCCAATGTCACCCAGGCGATTGCCCACCACGGCCTGCCGCACACCCTTCCAGAAGCACTGCTCGGTTAGCTCAATCAGCGCTTCGGCCTGGGCGGAAATCTCGCCAACACCCACGGTGAAGGCGCTGTCAGCCTGCCATCCATCCAGCACCAGACCGCAGTCGATGCTGATGATGGAGCCTTCCTTCAGGATTTGGCTTTCAGAGGGAATGCCGTGCACCACTGCATCGTCAATGGAGGCGCAGATGCTGGCAGGGTAACCCTCGTAGTTCAGGAAGGAAGGAACAGCGTGGTTTTTCCTTATCAGCTGCTCGGCATACACATCCAGGGCAGCGGTGGAAACACCGGGCTTGACAGCCTCGCGGAGCTTCTGCAGCACCTCGTAGAGGAGCGCGCCAGCCTCCCGCATTTTCCCGATCTGGTCGGGATTTTTCAAACTAATCATGCTTTGACCCCTAAGGTTTCCATGATGGCATGGAAAATCACGTCCATACCCTGCGCGCCGTCAATGGGGGCAAGCAGGCCCTTTTCCTTGTAGAAGGAAACCAGGGGGGCGGTTTGCTGATGATAGACGGTCAGGCGGTTCAGCACCGTTTCGGCCTTGTCATCGTCACGCTGCACCAGCTGCTCGCCGCAGGAGGCGCAATCGGTCTTTCCATCCAGCAGGGAAACATGATACGTCGCGCCGCACTTCAGGCACACACGGCGGCCGCTGAGCCGGTCGATGAGCACCTGGTCGTCCACCGCCAGCTCAATCACAGAGTCAATCTTGGCAATCTGCTCAAGGGCCTCTGCCTGGGGAACCGTGCGGGGGAAGCCATCCAGGATGTAACCGTTCTGGCAGTCGTCCTGGGCCAGCCGGTCCTTCACGATGTCGATGATGACCTCGTCCGGCACCAGCTTACCAGCGTCGATGTAGGATTTTGCTTTCAGACCGGTGGGGGTCTGTTCCTTGATTGCCCGGCGGAGAATATCGCCGGTGGAAATCTGCGGAATGTTCAGCGCAGCGCAGATACGCTGTGCCTGTGTGCCCTTGCCGGCACCGGGAGGTCCCAGAAAGATGATATTCATTCCGGCGCTCCTTTCACAATCCTTGCGCGAGTATTGCGCCTGGCAGGAATATCCTACGCAGGCAGTGAACAAACCATGCACCGGAACCCATTCCGGCGCCGGTGCATGGCGTAAAGCTGCTTACATGAAGCCGCCGTTTTCCATATCCATGTCCACGCCGCGGATGCTCATTTCGCCCTCGATGGTGCGGATGAACTCCAGCGCAACGCTGACACCAATCAGAATGGAGGAGGCCGCGAAGGGCACCTGAGCATTCAGGCCGGAGGTCAGCAGCGTAGGCACAGCAGCCAGCACCGCCAGGAACAGCGCGGCAAACAGGTTCAGCCGGTTCACGGTGTTCTGCAGGTAGCGCTGGATGTTCTTTCCGCGCGTACCGGGGATCACCGCACCCTGCTGCACCAGCTGCTCGGCCTGCTTCTTGGGGTCGAAGCTGATGGAGGAGTAGAAGTAGGTGAAGGCCACAATCAGCAGGGCAGAGATGATCATGTAGAGCACGCTGCCGCTGCTCATGTTGTTCATCCACCAGTTGTAGGCGCCGCTGCCGGTGCCGCCAATCAGCTGGATCAGCGTGCCGGGGAAAGCCAGGAAGGAATAGGCGAAGATCATCGGCATAACGCCAACGGACACAACCTTTAGGCTCATGTGGGTGTTCTGACCACCGTACACACGGCGGCCCTTCACCTGCTTGGCAATCTGAAGGGGAATCCGGCGCTCGCCCAGGTCAACAAAGGTGACCACAACGCCCATGACGAGGGCAACCAGAACGACCGCGAAGGGAGCAACCCACGCAGCGAAGGTGCCTGCCTGAATGGCGATCTGGAACAGGCGAATGATACCGTTGAACAGGTTGGAGATGATACCGGCGAAGATCAGCAGGGAAATACCGTTGCCGATGCCCTTGTCGGTAATGCGCTCGCCAATCCACATAGCCAGTGCGGTACCGCCAGCCATGGAAACGCCAACCAGAACGTAGTTATACCAGCCGGCCTTCACATAGCCCAGGCCTGCCACCAGGCCAATGGCCTGCACGGCAGCCAGCACAACCGTCACATAGCGGCTGATGCGCTGCAGCTTCTCGGCGCCGCCGTTCTCATCGCGCTGCATGCGCTCCAGGGCCGGAATGGCGATGGTCAGCAGTTGCATGATGATGGAGGCGTTGATGTAGGGCGTAATACCCATAGCCATGATGGTCATCTGGGAGAAGGAGTTACCGGTCATCATGTTGACCAGCTCCAGCAGAGGCAGTGTATTGCCCTCGCCAGCATAGTACCTGGCGTAATCGCCCAGCGCCTTGGCCGCGTCTACGCCAGGGGCGGGGATAACGCCCACCAGGCGGTAGAGCAGCAGCATCAGAAAGGTGTAAATCAGCTTTTTCCGCAGGTCTTCGACCTTCCATACCTTACGCAGAGATTCCAGCATGTCAGATCACCTCGGCTTTCCCGCCGAGAGCCTCGATCTTTTCCTTTGCGGAGGCGGTGAACTTGGCAGCCTGAACGGTGAGCTTCTTGCTCAGGTCACCGTTGCCCATGATCTTCACGCCATCCAGGGTCTTCTTGATGATGCCGGCCTCGATCAGGGACTGGGCAGTTACCACATCGCCGTCGTTGAAGATCTCAAGACGCTCAACGTTGACACAGGCATAGTCGGTGCCAAAGATGTTGGTGAAGCCGCGCTTAGGCACGCGACGATACAGGGGCATCTGGCCGCCTTCGAAGCCGGGGCGCTTGCCGCCGCCGCTGCGAGCCTTGGCGCCCTTGTGGCCCTTACCGGAGGTCTTGCCCAGACCGGAGCCAACGCCGCGGCCCAGACGCTTGGAAGCGGTGGTGGAGCCAGCAGCAGGCTGCAATTCATGCAGTTTCATTGGGGTTTCCCTCCTTTACTCGTTGACTTCTTCAACCTTCACCATGTGCTTCAC
>CAYLIC010000051.1:0-13111 GCA_964383815.1 uncultured Faecalibacterium sp.
CAAAACTGGTCATTTTCACATACCCGTTCAGCGTGATTTTGTCCGCCTTCAGGTTGATTTCCTTTGCCTGTTGGTCAATGCGCCCGTTGGCCAGCGTGATGCTGGCAGCGTTGTCATCCACGCCGGATTGCAGTGACACCAGCTTCTTGCCTTGGAGGGTGATCTCGTTGGCCTGCTGGTCTATGCGCCCATTGGCCAGCGTGATGCTGGCGGCGTTGTCATCCACGCCGGATTGCAGGGATACCAGCTTCTTGCCGTGGAGGGTGATCTCGTTGGCCTGCTGGTCGATGCGCCCGTTGGCCAGGGTGATGCTGGCGGCGTTGTCATCCACGCCGGATTGCAGGGACACCAGCTTCTTGCCGTGGAGGGTGATCTCGTTGGCCTGCTGGTCGATGCGCCCATTCGCCAGCGTGATGCTGGCGGCGTTGTCATCCACGCCGGCCCGGAGGGTCAGCATCTCCTGGGCATGGATGTCGATGTTCCGGCTCAGCAGGGTGATGCTGTCCTCCGCCTGGAGCAGCAGCTCCTGTTGCCGGGACAGGGCATTTCCCTGACGGGTGACCTGACGCCTGACCTGGGTACCGGCGATGATGAGCCCAGCCAGCAGGGAGGCGGCGGTTTTCGCCTGGTTTGCCAGGGTGAGGCGAACCTGGTCGGGCGCGGAGAGCAACTGGGGCCAGGCCAGGGTCACCACCCGCTGGGCGATGGGCGCGGCGGTCTCCGGCAGGCAGACCCGGCAGGGTGCACCCAGGCGAAGGCTGTCCAGGGGTGAGCCGGTCAGGCGGCTCAAATCAATGGCATCCAGCGTGACGGACACCCGGGGCTCCTGGTGCTGCGCCAGGTATTGCCTGCCCAGCTGGCGCAGCTCCTCCTCCGTCAGGCCCTCGTCCGCCTCCAGGCGGCGGGTCACTGCACCCCACCGGGCCAGGGTGTCCGCCTCCAGTGGTTCTGCCAGGCCCGGCAGGTACAGCCGGGTGCACAGGGCGGAGCGATCCGTTTCGATGGTCAGGCTTTGCAGGTTGCGGGTCAGGCGGCACTCGCAGGGATTCTCCCGGGACAGGGGGAGCACATGAAGCCGCCATGGGTCGGCGTCCTGGTCAAAGGCAAGGCGGTAGCCGGGCAGAGCGTCCATCAGGGCTTGCAGGGCCTCCAAAAGGGTGGTGGCACCGGCCTGGCAGGTAATCAGCGGGTCGTTCTCCAGGGCCAGGGTGCCGGGCTGCCAGCGCTGCTGGCGGCTGAGAATCTCTGCGAAGAGCCGGGAGGCGGGCAAGGCGGCATCCTGCTCCAGGTGGAAAAGGCCATCCTCCAGGGTGACAAGCCCATGGGTCAGGCTCACCCGGGCGCATTCGGCCTGCTCCACCTGCTCTGCCCGGAAAATACCGGCGCTGCCCTGGGGTGTGAACAGGCGCACAAACTGGCCTACCTCCACCGTCTGGCCGGGCGGCAGGGTCATAACGGCGGTGGACAGGGTGGAAAGGTTCATCTCCAGGGACAGACCGACAGGCTCCAGGGTGGCAAGGGGACGGAGCGCCCCATCCAGCAGCAGGGGAAGATGAGGATTCGTCACAGCCAGCGCCCCCTTGCCTCCAGGGTGCACTCGCCCGGCGTAACGCTGATGCTGCCGGGCACGCCGCAGGGGAGAAGCAAATCATCGCTGCTGTCCGGGGTGCGGCTGAACAGCACATCCTGTCCATCCAGGGTGATGACGGGCACACCGGCCCGGTGGGTGATGGTCAGCACCTGCCCCCTGGCGGTCGGCAGGTTTAAGTGAATGCGGCTGAGGGGCGTTTCGGCAAGGAACGCTGCCTGCCCGCCGGGGGACACCCAGCGCAAATCCACCGGCGCGGCGGGCCCGTTGCCGGGCAAGGCCACAGGCCCGGGTGCAAACACGGTGGGCAAGGCCTGCTCCCAATAGGGGGACTGGCAGGCGGTGAAGCACAGGGACAGGGTATCCGCCCATGCGAGGGCGCTTTGCAGGCAGGGCAGCTCCTGGGCGATAACGCACAGCTGCTGGCCCGGCCTGTCCCCCAGGGTCAGGATGCCGCCCGGGCTGGCCCAGGCCTGCACGGCCTGCAGCACGGCCTTGCGCCGGGCAGGCGCATATTCCCGGATGACAAAGCGTACCTCCACCGAAAGGCTTTGCCGGGCCTGGCGGAGGATGTGCACACCGTTGCCAGCGGCCCGGGCGGCGGTGGTCAGCAGCTGATGGGGCGCAGGCTCCAGCACATCCGTAATGCGGATGGCAGGGTGAAGGCTGTGCAGGGCCTGAGCGTTGAGCCACACTTGATGACGGGACATAGGTACCTCCTTTTGGCAATGATACGGCCCGGAGCAGCCTTCCGGGCACAAGAAAACAGAGCCGGGAAGCTCCTGGCTCTGTCAGTATCAGTATAGCATGGGGGTCATAGCCGCGCAAGGACGGGAACGGACATGGCGGACGGGATTATTCCTTCCACTCAATGTTCGCCACATAGTCGGTCAGTGTCTCAAGGCTCTCGGCACTGTCGGCGGCGAGGGTGAAGATATAGCTGCCGCGCTCGCCCGGGAAAAGGGCGGCGGAGCATATGTGCAGGGTGGCTTGCAGATCAATAGTCAAGGCGGAATAGTCCACATCCATGGTGTAGTACAGGATGAAGGAGGTATCGCTCTGGCAGGCATCCACAAGCTGAGAACTGGGAACGGCGATGTTCTGGACAATCATGCTGTTCACGATGCTGTCTAGCATCTGTTGAGCGAAGGCTGTCGGATCCATGCCTTCCAGGTCGGTGGCGTTCTGGGCAGTCCAGATAACGCTGATGCTTTGGTTGACAAGCGCGTTTTCATCGTAGTGGGGATAGACATAGGCCATCACCTGCAGGTCGGCCTTCTCGGCGGTTTGCAGGCCATCATCGGGGGAAAGGTACATGGTGAAATCCTCAAACTCCACGGGCACCAGGGTGGCAGTATCCTCCGCCAGGGCGAAAACGGGCAGCAGGAGCATCAGGCTCAGCACCAGGGCAAGCAGCTTTTTTCATAGGTAGTATCCTCCTGACAATACTGGGATCAGCTGCATTTTGCCACAGGGTTCCCGGATGCGCAATCCCTATTTGCATGGCGGAGCAGGGCGGCATCCCACAGGACGGTGATCAGCTGTCCCAGCATGGTGGCCATGGCGGCACCAAACAGCCGCAGGCCCGGCTGGGTGGACAGGGCTGCCGTGGCAACAAGGCTGGCACAGCTGCTGATGATGGTGCCCGTCAGCGCCCGGCGCTGCAGCCCCAGGCCGGTAACCATGCCCACCTGCACCTGGTGCAGGGCAAACAGCAGCGCACAGGGGCTCATAAACCGGAGCAGCGGTGCCAGGGCCGGCGTGCGGTACAGAAGGGAGGCAATCAGGTCTGCACCCAGGAACAGCACCAGGGCGGCGCCGGCGCCAATGCACAGGGCGGGCACCAGCAGGCGGCGCATGGTGCAGCGGAGCAGGCGGCTGTCCCTCTCGGCCCGGGTGATGGCAGGCCCGGTGACCATGCACAGCGCGCTGGTGACAATGCCGGGGAGCATTATGCTGGGCAGCGCCATGCCGCTCAGCAGGCCATACTGGGCTGTGGCGGCACTGGCGGACAGGCCGGAGCGGCGCAGGCACACCGGCAGCACCACGGCCTCCAGCGCCCGGGCGCCCGTCCGGCACAGGCGGGAAAGGGTGGTGGGCGTGGACAGCCGCAGCAGCTGGCGCTCCAGGGCGGCATCTGCCGGAAGGACTTTCGGCAAGGGCAGCGCATGCCGGAGGATGAGCACCACCACCAGGGCAGCAACGGCCTCGGCTCCACCGGGCAGGGCAGCGCGGAGGCCCATGGGCGCACGCCGCAGGGCAAGCACCAGCGCCACCGAAAGCAGGAAGCGCACAGCCTGCTCGGCACATTCCGCCGCGGCGGGGAGCAAGGCATTGTCCTGCCCATAGCAGTAGCCGGTATAGGCGCTGCACAGGCCCAGGAGAAGAATGTCCGGCAGGTTCAGCCAGATGGCAGGCAGGCTGCGCATATCACCCAGAAGCCAGGCCAGGCAGGGGGACAGCAGCGCCAGGCCGGGCACCAGCACCATTGCCATGCGGCGGATGAGCCTGACGCCTGCCGCCAGCACGGCGGGTTGCTCCCGGGCCGGGCGCAGGGCGGTCAGCCGGCTCATGGCGGCAGGCACACCGGCGGTGACCGGGGTTAAGGCCAGCATGCCCACGGAGTTTGCCATTTCCATCACGCCCAGGGCCTCCGCACCCAGCCAGCGTGCCAGCAGCAGCCGCAGCAAAAGCCCCAGGCCCCGGGTAAGCCCGTTGCCCAGGGTGAGAATGATGGCCTGCGTGGCAAGGGTCATGGCATCGCCTCCTGTTCTTGGGAAGGATATGCGGTGGCGAAGGGAAAATTGACAAGCAGGCTGCAACTATGTATAATGTAGAAAAAAACGGAGGCGCAGGCACATGGACAAGTGGGACAAGCGGTTTATGGAAATGGCGCATGTGATTGCCGGGTGGACCAGCTGCTATATGGAAGGCCGGAGCATCGGCTGCGTGATAGTGAAGGACAAGCGCATTATGACCACCGGGTACAATGGCGCGCCTGCGGGCCTGCGCACCTGCCGGGAACGGAAGGAGTGCATGCGGCGGAAGCTGGGCATCCAGTCCGGCACCCGGGCGGAGCTGTGCTATGCCATTCACGCGGAGCAGAACGCCATTATCCAGGCGGCAAAGCTGGGCGTGTCCATCGATGGCGCCACCCTTTACTGCACCCATCAGCCCTGCAGCGTGTGCGCGAAGATGATTATCAATGCAGGCATCAAGCGGGTGGTGTACCAGGAGGGTTACCCGGATTCCTTCTCCCTGGAGATTTTCAGCGAGGCGGGCATTGCCCTGGAAAAGTATACGCCCCAGGAGGCGTGACACGGCATGCAGGAAAAAGTTTGCGAAAAGGCTTGCTTTTTTGGCCCGGACATGGTATTATAACTTGCGATGTTTCCGAAATACCTGAAGGAGGTGAATCGAGTGCCTAATATTAAGTCCGCTAAGAAGCGTGTGCTGGTCAGCGAGAAGAAGAATCTGCGTAACCGTATGGTGAAGAGCGCGATGCGTACCTCTGTCAAGAAGTTCGAAGCTGCTCTGGCCGATCCTCAGACCGCCAATGCGCAGCTGACCGCGACCACCTCCGCGATTGATAAGGCCGCCGCCAAGGGCGTCATTCACAAGAATGCTGCCAATCGCAAGAAGGCTCGCCTGGCCAAGCAGATGAACAAGTCTGCCGCTGTGTAAGTCTGCCGGTTCCGTGTTGTGATAAACCTCCTTCCAGTGATGGAACAGAGGTTTTTCTTTTACCCTTCTTTTTGGCGAATTGCCTGCAAAAATGCACATAATACATACGCAAAAGGCCAAAACCGGCTGATTTGGCAAACATTTTTCACATTCAAACAGTTGTTCGTTCGTGTTTATGGTGGTATACTGAACAGGTACCCCGGCCTATACGAAACAGAACGGAGAGGATATAACCATGGAAAACCTCAACCTGATTTATACCGGCAAGACCAAAAATGTTTACGCCCTGGACAACGGCAACTGCCTGCTGAAGTTTAAGGACGACTGCACCGGCAAGGACGGCGTGTTCGACCCCGGTGAGAACGCCGTGGGCCTGACCATCGACGGCGTGGGCGATGTGAACCTGCGCATGTCCATCTATTTCTTTGAGAAAATCAACGCGGCGGGCATTTACACCCACTACGTCAGCGCCGACCTGGACAGCACCACCATGGAAGTGCTGAAGGCCAAGCCCTTTGGCCACGGACTGGAGGTTATCTGCCGGCACAAGGCCGTGGGCAGCTTTATCCGCCGGTATGGGGACTACATTGCCGAGGGAACCGACCTGCCTGCCTATGTGGAAATGACCTTCAAGGACGATGCCAAGGGCGATCCCCTGGTGACCAAGGATGCGCTGGCTGCCCTGGGCGTTATGACCGGGGAGCAGTATGACACCATCAAGGACATGACCCAGAAAATTACCCAGATTGTGGCGGACGACCTGAAGGAAAAGGGCCTGGTGCTGTATGACATCAAGTTCGAGTATGGCTACGATGCCAACGGCAAGGTGATGCTCATTGACGAAATTGCCTCCGGCAACATGCGGGTATACAAGGACGGCAAGTACATCGACCCCATGACCCTCTCCCAGCTGTTCTTCGCAAAATAAAAAAAAGCGGCTACGGCCACTCAGTTCACCCACAAACCCCTGATTCCTTTCGGAGTCAGGGGTTTGTGGGCTGATGAACACCTCCCCCGGGAAGGGAAAGCAACCTCCCCGGGACGCGGTGCGCCTGTTGCAAACCGTGACCCCTGCCGGTGCGGCGCACGAAACGCACACCCGCATGGGATGCTTAAGGAATGAAATCCCTTAAGCAGGATTGCCAGGTGCAGCGCCTCTGGTTACTTCATGCGGAACTGCTCCTTGGCGGCGCCGGCCTGGGCGTGGGTGATGGCGCAGGCAATGGCATCGGCAGCATCGTCCGGGGTGGGAATGCTGTCCATGTGCAGCAGGAGCTTCACCATTTGCTGCACCTGCTTCTTGTCCGCCTTGCCATAGCCGGTCACGGCCTGCTTGATTTGCATGGGTGTATACTCATACAGGTTTTCTGTATACTCCGCGGCGGAAATAATGGCGGCACCGCGGGCGGCGCCCACCATCAGCGCAGTGGTGACATTGCGGGCGAAGAAAAGCTCCTCAAAGGCCACATCATCCGGCTGATAGATATTCACCAGGTTGCGCACGCCCAGCTGCAGGGTGCGCAGGCGGTGCTGCATGGGCACGCCAGCCTTGGTCTCCACACAGCCGTAATCAATCAGCCGCATGCGCCCGCCCAGGGACTCCACCACACCCCAGCCCATCAGCGCATAGCCGGGGTCAATGCCAAGCACAATCGTTTGCGTTCACTCCAATCAGCAAATAGCATACGGTCTACTTATTATACAGTTCTTTGGGGAAAACGTCAAATGAGATTCCGAAATGTTTTTTGCGAAAAGGTATTGCATTTTTATACAGATGGGTGTATACTCTATACCGTTGGCGAAAACGCCGACAAATATCGATGAAGATACGCAAGGAGAATCAGAATCATGGCAAAGATGCGCGTGCTGCTGGCCTATTCCGGCGGACTGGATACTTCCATTATCGTACCGTGGCTGAAGGAGAATTACGACTGCGACGTGGTTTGCGTGGCGGGCGATGTGGGCCAGGGTGAGGAGCTGGAGCCGCTCCACGAGAAGGCCAAGATGTGCGGCGCGGAAAAGCTGTATATCGAGGATTTGCGCAAGGAGTTTGTGGAGGACTTCATTTGGCCTACGCTGAAGGCTGGCGCCGTGTATGAGCAGAAGTACCTGCTGGGCACCTCCTTCGCCCGCCCGCTGATTGCCAAGCGGCTGGTGGAGATTGCCCACAAGGAAAACTGCACCGCCATCTGCCACGGCTGCACCGGCAAGGGCAACGACCAGGTGCGGTTCGAGCTGACCATCAAGGCCTTCGACCCCCATATGAAGATCATCGCCCCCTGGCGCACCTGGGAGCTGAAGACCCGGGAAGAGGAGATTGAGTACGCCGAGACCCGGAACATTCCCGTGCCGGTGAAGAAGGACCGTCCCTACTCCATGGACAGGAACATCTGGCACATCAGCCACGAGGGCGCCGACCTGGAGGATCCCTGGAACGAGCCGCCGGAGGACCTGCTGCTGACCATGGTGACCCCGGACAAGGCTCCCGACAAGGCCGAATATGTGACCATCGACTTTGAAAAGGGCGCGCCCGTGGCGGTGAACGGCGAAAAGCTGGAGGCCATTGACCTGCTGACCAAGTGCAACGAGATTGCCGGGCGCAACGGCGTGGGCTGTGCTGACCTGGTGGAGAACCGCCTGGTGGGCATGAAGAGCCGCGGCGTGTATGAAACCCCCGGCGGCACCCTGCTGTATGCTGCCCACCAGCTGCTGGAAACCATCACCCTGGACAGGCAGACCAGCCACTATAAGGATCAGGTGGCCATTAAGTTTGCCGAGCTGGTGTACGATGGCATGTGGTATACCCCCCTGCGGGAGGCCCTGAGCGCCTTTGTGGACAGCACCCAGCAGGCCGTGAACGGCACCGTGCGCATGAAGCTGTACAAGGGCAACTGCATCCCCGCCGGCGTGAAGAGCCCCAACAGCCTGTACCTGGAGGAGATTGCCACCTTTGGCGACAGCGGCGAGATGTACTCCCACAAGGACAGCGAAGGCTTTATCAACCTGCTTGGCCTGCCCATGAAGGTCAAGGCCCTGGTGGACGAAAAGATGAAGTAACCAGAGGGAACTGCCCTCTGGACTCCCGGTCAAGGGCGCTGCCCCTGACCATCCTGCTTAAGGATTTCATCCCTTATGAATCCCCCTTTCTGCACTGGAAGGGGGATTTTCCTTTGCGTGGGTATATGACAAGCCTCCAGCCTGTCGCGCGGCGTGACCCCTGCAAAGGAAAACCCGCTCCAAACCAAAGGAGCGGGATGATTATGGGATGAAATTCCTTAAGCTGGGTTCAGGGACGGCGTTTCTGCGGAGCGCAGCTTCTGCACCTGGTCCAGGATGGTGGCGGCGAGCGCGGCCTTGGACTGCAGGGGGCAGGGGAGGGTGCCGGTGCGGGTGATGATGGTGGCAATGTTGGTATCCACATTAAAGCCGGCGCCGGGCTGGGTGACATCATTGGCGACAATCATGTCCAGGTTCTTTTTGTCCAGCTTGCGCCGGGCGTTTTCCAGCAGGTTTTCCGTTTCGGCGGCAAAGCCTACCAGCACCTGACCCGGGCGCCTGGCCTGGCCTACGGCGGCGGCGATATCCGGGTTTTCCACCAGGTGCAGCACCAGGGGTTTGCCGGCTTCCTTCTTCATCTTCTGGGCGCTGGGGTTGGCAATGCGGTAATCCGCAGGCGCGGCGGCCTGGACAATCACATCCATCTCCGGCGCACGGCTGGTGACGGCATCGTACAGGTCGCAGGTGGATTCCACATGCACCGGGGAAATGCCTTCCGGCGGCGTGGCGGTGGTGTGACCGCAGATGAGGGTCACCTCCGCGCCCCGGGCCTTGGCGGCAGCGGCAATGGCAAAGCCCATTTTGCCGGAGGAATCGTTGCCCAGGTAGCGCACAGGGTCAAGGCGCTCCCGGGTGCCGCCGGCGGTGACCATAACCTTCATGCCCAGCATGTCCTGCACGGGGCAGAGCATGTCCACAATGGCGGCAACAATGGCCTCCGGCTCGCTCATGCGTCCGGTGCCCACGTCCCCGCAGGCCTGAAAGCCTGCATCCGGGCCCACAAAGCGCACACCTCGCGCCCTGAGGGTTTCAGCGTTGCGCTGGGTGGCCTCCGCCGTCCACATGCCCACGTTCATGGCAGGCGCCAGCAGCACCGGTGCCTTGGTGGCAAGCACCGTGGTGGACAGCATGTCATCCGCAATGCCGCAGGCCATTTTCGCCATGATGTTGGCGGTGGCGGGCGCAATGGCAAACACCTCCGCCCGCTTGGCCAGGGTGATGTGCTCCACCTCCCAGGTGGCGGGCCTGTCAAAGGTGTCCACCACCACAGGGTTGGCGGACATGGTTTCCATGGTCAGCGGGGTGATGAACCGGGTAGCGTTCTTCGTCATGATGACGTGAACATTGGCACCCAGCTTGCGCAAACGGGAGACGACCTCCGCAGCCTTGTATGCGGCGATGCCTCCCGTTACACCCAGCACGATTTCTCTGCCGGTCAGCTTCATTGCTCGGTCTGCTCCTCATCGGCGGCGGCGCTGTCGTAGGTAATCAGGTCGCGGTTGATTTCCTCCACGGCAATCTTCAGCGGCTTCATGTCCTTGGCGTCAATCAGCGGCTGGCTGCCAGCCACAATCTGACGGCCGCGCTTGGAGGCCTCCACCACCAGCGTGTAGCGGGACTCGGCATGCTCCAGCAGCTCCAGCACATTGGGTTCAACAATGGACGACATAGGTTTTCCTCCTTATTCTTCTTCCACCACGGGGAAGTAGCGGTTGGTGCGCTGCTTCTCCGCGTTGACAATGGATGTTAGCTGCCTGAAGGCCAGGTCCAGCTCGTCGTTCACAACGGCGTACTGGTAGCACTGCAGCTGGTCAATCTCGCCCCTGGCATTGCCCAGGCGGCGGGCGATTTCCTCGGGGGTTTCCGTGTTGCGGGCGCACAGGCGGGCCTTCAGGTTGCGGTAGCTGGGCGGCAGGATGAACACGCTTACGCAGTCCTTCTCCCGCTCCACCACCCTGCGGGCGCCCTGGGGGTCGATGTCCAGAAGCACATTTTGACCCTGCTCCATGCGCTGGTACACCTCGCTTTTCAGGGTACCATAGCGGTGGTCATGGACGGTGGCGTGCTCGATGAAGGCATCCTCCGCCAATAGTTTATCATATTCCGCCTCGGAAATAAAGTGGTAATGCACATCCTGAACCTCGTAGTCCCGGGGCTTGCGGGTGGTAACGCTAACGGAAAAGACAAAGCTGGGATCGTTCTTCAGCAGCATATCAATCAGCGTTCCCTTGCCGGTGCCGGAAGGCCCGGAAATAACCAGCAGCATACCCTTGCGCGTAACCTTCATTCCTCATTCTCCTCATCCGTACCCTTTGCCCTGCCCTCCAGGCGGCCTGCCACCGTTTCCGGCTGCAAGGGGGAAAGCACCACATGATCGGAATCCATGATGATGACGGCCCTTGTCCGGCGGCCGCAGGTGGCATCGATGATGCGGCCCGCGTCCCTTGCATCCTGCACCAGGCGCTTGACCGGTGCGGAATCCGGGGCCACGATGCTCACCATCCGGCCGGCATTGACCATGTTGCCAAAGCCAATATTCAGCAGCTTCATGGGGTCACTCCACATTCTGAACCTGCTCGCGCAGCTTCTCGATTTCGGACTTCAGGTCCACCACATGCTGGGCGATTTGTGCATCGGAGGCCTTGGAGCCGATGGTGTTGGCCTCCCGGTTCATTTCCTGGATCAGGAAATCCATCTTCTTGCCAATCTCCCCCTGGGCATCCAGAAACAGGCGCATTTGCCCAATGTGGCTCTCCAGGCGGGAAAGCTCCTCATCGATGGCGCAGCGGTCGGCCATGAGGGCAACCTCCTGGGCCAGGCGCTGGGGTTCCACAGCGTCGGTCAGCATCTGGGCCAGGCGCTGCTGCAGCCGCGTGCGGTATTCCTCCACCACCAGCGGCGCACGGAGGAGAATCTTTTCCCGCAGGGCGGCGGCGGCCTCCAGGTGGGCAGACAAATCCGCTTGCAGGTTGGCGCCTTCCTTCTCGCGCATCAGGCACAGCTGGCTGACGGCCTGGTCAGCCGCCTGGCGGCACAGGGCGGAAACAGCCTCCTGATCCATGTCGCCCTCCACCAGGGACAGGACACCCTCCAGCTTCATCACCTCTGCAACGGTGGGCAGGGAGGCCTTGCCAATGGCGCTGGCAATGGCCTTTGCCGCCTGCATATAGCTGGCAGCCAGCGGCGCATCCACCTGCACCTGGCTGGCACTTTCGCCCACCCGGCGCACGGTGACGAACACGTCAACATGTCCGCGCTTCATCTGGGCGGAAATGGCCTGGCGCACCGGCTCCTCCAGGAAGGCAATGCTCCTGGGCAGGCGGCAGGAAACATCCAGAAAGCGGTGATTGACGGCCTTCAGCTCCACGGTGATTTCCCAATCGCCCGCCTGGCGCTGGCAGCGTCCGCACCCGGTCATACTGCGCATGGCACATCCTCCTTTTTCGACTTTTCATTATAGCACAAGTATTTTTCTCTGGCAAGCACAAAGAAGCAAAAGCCGGGCGCATGCGCACAATAAATTGGAAGGCAGAGCGCAATGGCAACGGGCGAAAAAAGATTGATGATTTTTGAAAAAAGTGATTTACAACTTGCACCTTGTGTGGTAAAATGTAATGGTTCATGAGTAGGCCTATACGGTGGGCGGCTGCATGCGCATCCCCGCGCGTGTTCCATCGTGGCTGAAAGGGACGCATGCAGGGCGCATCTGTCCGCACCTTCCATAGCGGGCGGAAGCGCTTCTCCGCGCTTGCTTTCACCAGGCGCAGAGGCGCTCAGGCGGCTGACTCCTAAGGTCGTCTGATGGGGGAGTGCCACATGGCCCAATGGGTCGGCATTCCTTAACAAGGTTGCAGGCCGGGACAAATCCCCGGGGGTGGGTTGCTCCCACGGGATTGTGAAAAGCCTGCGTCTTTCGTATCCCGGCCCAAAGGGCCAAAGCACAATTTGGAGGTGTATTCAATCCATGGCACGCATTGCGGGCGTAGACCTGCCCAGAGAAAAGCGCGTTGAGATCGGCCTGACCTATATCTACGGTATTGGTCTGACGACCTCTCAGAAGATGCTCGAGGAAGTCGGCATCAACCCCGACACCCGAGTGAAGGATCTCTCCGAGAACGAGATCAGCAAGCTGCGTGACTACATCGAGCACAACCTGAAGGTGGAAGGCGACCTTCGCCGTGAAGTGTCCCTGAACATCAAGCGGCTGATGGAAATCGGCTGCTACCGTGGTGTGCGTCACCGCCGCGGCCTGCCCGTTCGTGGTCAGAACACCAAGCAGAATGCTCGTACCCGCAAGGGTCCCAAGAAGACCATTGCTGGCAAGAAGAAGGCCGGCAAGTAATCCTTGCACCGGCTGACCGAACGAAAAATCGGAGGGAAAATCAATGGCACCCAAGCAGAAGCTTAAGAAGGTCGTGCGTAAGCGCAAGGAGCGTAAGCTGGTCGAGCGCGGCGCCGCCCACATCAGTTCTTCTTTTAACAACACCATCGTGACCATCACCGATACGCAGGGCAATGCCCTGTCCTGGGCCTCCGCTGGCGGCCTGGGCTTCCGCGGCAGCAAGAAGTCTACCCCCTTCGCTGCCCAGATGGCTGCTGAAACCGCCGCCAAGGCCGCCATGGAATACGGCCTGAAGACCGTTGAAGTGTATGTGAAGGGCCCCGGCTCCGGCCGTGAGGCTGCCATCCGCGCCCTGCAGGCTGCAGGCCTGGATGTGAACATGATTAAGGACGTGACGCCCATCCCCCACAATGGCTGCCGTCCGCCCAAGCGCCGTCGCG
>CAYLIC010000052.1:0-13100 GCA_964383815.1 uncultured Faecalibacterium sp.
TATTCATTCCATTTGGTTTGCAGTTTTCCCCACCGGGGACAGAATGCCTGCACACCCGTGCCCAAAAGAAGCAAGGCTTGGGTGCCGGTCTGCGGTTGCTTCACGCCAAAACACCGCCGATTTGCAGCTCCTTTGTATAGCTGCCGGTGGTGAAATCCCATCGCTCGACGTAGGGCTTGTCATCCTCGTAAATCCAGGAGGAAACCAGGCGCGGGGTAATCTCCAGCACGCATTCGGCTGGAAGGGATGACCAGCGGGCCACCGCACTTGGGAAGCAGGCCTGCATCGCCTCGAGGAACCGGGGATTGTCCGCAGGCTTGCCCAGGCTGCGGCAGGTGCCCTCAATGGTGAAGTGGCTCACGCACAGGCACACATTGGGGTTGATGGTGATTTGCCGGTACTTCAGGTAGCTGGTATCCGTCTGGCAGAGGAGCTTTCCATCCAGAATGACAACACTCATGGCCCGGGCCGTCACCCGGTTGTCGGCACAGGTGGCAAGGGTCATGACGCTGGAGGCGCCCAGCTGGCTCCACAGGCGTTGAAAATCGGCTTGCTGCTGATGCATGCGTTCGTTCCTCCCTTTTTTTGTATAAAGACATTATAAGGGCGGGTCGCCGCATTGTCAACCGGCGTGAGCTTTTTCCACCTGCCCGGCAGCCGATTGCCCCATCCGTCACCGGAGGAGGATACCTTGCGCCAGCAGAAAGCATTTCCCTCCGCACCCTGCGGTTGCGAAAAAGAACCCTAAGGGTGGTGGCATGCGTGATGAAAAACCTGTATAATAGAACCATCATGTCAGGAGGTGGGACTAATGAAGCTGTCCGAGAAAATCGTAGCGCTGCGCAAGGCCGGCGGGATGACTCAGGAGGAGCTGGCGGAAAGGTGCGGCGTCAGCAGGCAATCCATTTCCAAGTGGGAGGCGGATATTGCGCTGCCGGAAACGGAAAAGCTGCTGCTCCTGGGGGAATTGTTCCATGTGTCCATGGATGTGCTGCTGAAGGACAGCCTGTCCCTGGGAGCGGTGAAGGAGGTGCACACCTGCGGGAACAACGCCGTTCAGGAAAGGCGGCACGAGGTGTTCGAGGGTGTGCTGATCAAGGAAAGCGTGACGGATGACACCGTGCTCGACCTGCTGAATGTGCACAGGATTGAACTGTGGAACACCGGCGGGAGGCCCAAGTACTGGACAGCCCTGTTTTTCACCAGCAGCCATGCGGATTTCCCGGAACGGGTATCCAAGGTGCTGGGAACCGACCCGAACAACGGCGGCAACTGGTATGTTGATTTCAAGGCCGGGAATGTGAAGTATGTTGTTTTCAGGGATAAAGTGCTGTGCTACCATATCGGCAACCAGGCGGAAAAGGAAGCCGTGTGCGAGGAATGCCGGAGAATGGGCATATCCGCAGAACAAATGGATTGGGCAGAATAAGAGCGCATATGAGCGTATTATTGACATCAGCAGGTTTGGAAACAGAGGAGATCAAAGACTGTTTTGTAAAATTGCTGGGCAAGGATGTGCCAGAGGAAAAAGGCACTTTATATTCCTACAGCAGCTATTGATGCGGGAGCAATAGAGGTGCTGCCCAAATGTATGAATGATTTGCTGAAGTGTGGTATTCAAAATCATCATATACGCGTTTTTGACTTGCATACAGGAATGGCAATCGATGAATTGCAGCAATATGATGTGTATTTGTGTGGCGGAAAAACTGCTTATTTGCTTGAAAGAGTCAATGCTGCCGGGTTTGGTTCAACCTTAATGGAGTACATCAGGCAGGATGGAATGGTCATTGGTGTAAGTTCCGGAAGCCTCCTTTTCTCCAACAATCCGGAAGGGAATTGAGGGCTGATCAATATAAGACTGGCTGTGCCCTGTCCGGATGGAGAAGTGCGAGGAAAGGTTGATTATCCGCTAAAGGATAATATGAGATTAACCAACACCTGTGCGCTTGTCATACGAGAATTTCCGGACGGATTGGAAATCATTGGTGAATAGAAAGTGGACGCTGTTTGAAAAAATAAACGGCTTGCCGGGAACCCTCCATGTAAGCATCCGAAAAAACTGTAGGTCGGTGAGGAAGCAGAAACGGTATGCAGCGTGGAGTCTTCACGGCGGGTGTGCAGGATGGATTGTAGCGGTGCAGCGCCGCCGTGCTGTCAAGCGGCAGCGGTGCTTGCATTTCTCCGGCCTGTGTGCTATTCTTTTCCTGTTCAGCCGTTTTGGGCGGGCGAAGCATTTGAAAAGGATGTGACCTTGCGTGGCTAAGGCTGTGAAAACCAATGTGCTCCGCCACCTGGATGCCAGGAAGATTCCCTACGAAACCCGGGAGTACGCCGTGGTGGAGGAGGCGCATTTCGACGGAAAGCTGGTGGCCGAGAAGATTGGCCTGGACGCTGCCATGGTGTATAAAACCCTGGTGCTCACCGGAGACAGGCAGAGCCATTTGGTGTGCGTGATTCCCGTGGAAAGGGAGCTGGACCTGAAGGCCGTGGCGCGGGCCTCCGGCAACAAGAGCGTCAGCATGCTGCCCCAGAAGGATTTGCTGACCCTGACCGGCTACATCCGCGGCGGCTGCAGCCCCATTGGCATGAAGAAGCTCTTTCCCACCTACCTGGGCAGCGCAGCGGAAGGCCTGGAGCGCATCTGCATCAGTGCCGGCGTAAGGGGCTGCCAGGTGATTCTCTCCCCCAAAGATCTTGTGCAGGAAACCCGCGCCCACCTGGCACCCCTGTGCCGGGAATGATACACTTGCCCACCAAAGGAGGCAAGCCGCTATGCACCTCACCTATCGCAAGGCTACCCTTGATGATCTGGACATGCTGACGAAGACGCGGATTGAAGTGCTCCGGGCAGCCAACCAGCTGACCGCCGATGCTGACATGTCCCTGGTGGCGCGCCATGCCCGGGCCTATTACCAGCGCGCCCTGGCCGATGGCACCCATCTGGCCTATCTGGTTTATGATGGCGCCCAGGTTGTGGGCACAGGCGGCGTTAGCTACTATCAGGTTATGCCCACCTATCACAACCCCACAGGCCAAAGGGCGTACATCATGAACATGTTCACCCATCCGGCATACAGGCGAAAGGGTATCGCCTGCAAAACCCTTTCGCTGCTGGTGTCGGATGCCAGGGAAAGAGGCATTGATGACATCGGCCTGGAGGCCACCGAAATGGGCCGACCCCTGTACGAACACTTTGGCTTCACCCAGGCCGCACAGGAAATGACCTTGCCCGCGCACCGGGAATGAAACATTGTGTTTCTTCGTTAGTTGTAGTATAATGTATGCTGGTTGATTGTGGTGGCGCGAAAGGAGCAAGCCATGAGGAAAGGTCTTTCCCCCGGGGACAGCCGCCGGGCCTGGCTGTATGCGGCGCTGATTGTGCTGCTGATGCTGCTGTGCTGCGCGCTTGTGTGGTTTGCTTCCACAAGAGAAAACGAGGAGGCTTACCTCCCCGCCACCAGCCAGGCCGTGCAGGAGGCCGCAAAGGGCCTGGACAGCATCACCATCGATGCCTCCTTCGACCCATACAGCCGCCTGCTGTCCGCCACACAGGTCATGACCCTGCGCAACCCTTCCGGGCGCACCCTGGACAGCGTAACCCTTCGCAGCTACTCCGGCGCCTACCTGCAGGAGGACACCTCACCCGCCGCCAGCGATGAGCTGTTCTACGACTGCTATGGCACAGACTTTTCCTCTGGCGGATTGGTGCTGGAAAGCGCCCTGGTGAACGGCAAGACGGCGGACTTCGCCTGGGAGGACACGGCGCACACGGTGCTGTCCCTGCCCGCCCAGTGGGCTGCAGGCAGCAAGGTGACCGTTGAGCTGCACTACACCGTGTCCATCCCCCAGTGCGCCAGCCGCTTTGGTGAGGATGACGGCATTTTCTCCCTGGGGAATGTGTTCCCCACCCTGGCCCTGTGGGAGGATGACGGCTGGCGCACGGAAGGCTACTGCGCCATTGGCGATCCCTTCCTGTCCGCCTGCGCCAACTGGACGGTGCGGCTGTCCCTGCCCAGCGGCTACACAGTGGCAGGCACCGGCCATCCCCAGGCCGCTAACCTGGGGGACGGCACCGTATACACCCTGCAGGCCCAGGCCGTGCGCGACTTTGCCCTGGTCATCAGCGACCAGTTCACCACCGCCTCCGGCATGGCGGACGATGTGCTTGTCACCGCCTGCGCCAAGGACAATTCCGCCGCCCAGCGCATGGTGAAATACGCCCGGCAGGCCATCGCCTGCTATGAGCAGCACTACGGCGAATATGTTTACCCCACGCTGACCCTGGCGGAGGTCAGCTTTCCCTACGGCGGCATGGAATACCCCCGAATGGTGATGATTGGGGATGACATCATCGCCGCCGGGGACGATTCGCTGGAGATTGCCGTAGCCCACGAGGTGGCTCACCAGTGGTGGTACGCCATGGTGGGCAGCGACAGCTACACCCAGGCCTGGCAGGATGAATCCCTGTGCGAATACGCTCTGCTGGACTATGTGGGCCAGGTATACGGTGCCGCCGCCCGGGAAAACACCGCCTTCGACCGGATTGAAACCGCCATGCGCATCACCATCCCCCGGGGTGTAACCCCGGGCAGCCCCATTGACTATTTTCAGGACCTTTCGGAATACGCCACGGTGGTGTACCGCCGGGGTGCAGCCCTGTGGCTTGCCATGGAGAACCTGCTGGGCAAGGATGCCCTGGATGCCGCCCTGCAAGGCTATGTGCAGCAGCACCTTTTCGGCTTTGCCACCCGGGAGAACCTGACCCGGGTTCTTTCCACCGCCGCAGGCCAGGATGTTTCCACCCTGATGGAGGACTACCTGGACACCTATATCGTCAACTGATACGAAAGGACATTTCCCATGCAATTTCAACCCACCGATGCCGTGATTCTCATTCCCTCTCTGGAGCCGGATGAGCGCCTGCCTGCCTATGCTGCCGCCCTGCTGGACAGGGGCTTCACCCGCCTGGTGATTGTGGATGATGGCTCCGGCGAGGCCTACCAGCCCATTTTCCGGCAGCTTGCCGCCATGGACGGGGTCACCGTGCTCCACCATGAGGTAAACCGCGGCAAGGGTGCAGGCCTCAAGACCGGCTATGCCTACATTCAGGCCCACATGCCCGGCGTGCCCGGCGTGATTACTGCGGATTCCGATGGGCAACACACCGTGGAGGACTGCTGGCGCCTTGCCCAGGCCCTGTGCCAGGGCAAGGACGAAATGTACCTGGGCAGCCGGGATTTCTCCCAGGATAACGTGCCGCCCAAGTCCCGCTTTGGCAACCGCACCACCAGCCTGGTGTTCCGGCTGCTCTACGGCCAATGGCTGCCGGACACCCAGACGGGCCTGCGGGCCTTTCCCGCCCACCGGCTGGGGTTCATGCAGCAGGTTTCCGGCGAGCGCTTTGAGTATGAGATGAACGTGCTCATCGCCTGCGCCCGGGATGGCATGCCCATGGTGCCCATCACCATCGAAACCATTTACGAGAATGAGAACGCCGGTACCCACTTTCACCCCATCCGGGACAGCTATCGCATATACAAGGTGATTCTGGGCAGCTTTATCAAGTTCATGGGCGCATCCATCATATCCTTCCTGATTGACAACGGCGTGTTCACCCTGCTGGATCAGCTGTTTCTGTCGGGCATTGCCCTTGGGGACGTGGCCCTGGCCAACATCCTGGCCCGGTGTGTGTCCGCGCCCTGCAATTTTCTGATGAACCGCAGCCTGGTGTTCCAGGTCAAGGGGAATACCTGCCGAACCGCCCTGCGCTATGCCATGCTGTGCATAGGCGTGCTGGTGTGCTCCTCCGGCGCGCTGGCAGTGCTCTCCGCCCTGGGCATGCCCAAGGTGCTGGACACCCCGGCGAAGATGATTGTTGATACACTCCTGTACCTGGTCAGCTACCGGGTGCAGGACAGATGGGTATTCCAGGAGGAGAAAACCAATGCCTGACACACTGAAAAACCTGCTGCTTTCCCTGCTGGCGCTGGCCCTGCTGCTGGGCCTGGCGGTGGCTGTCCCCGCCCCGGACATTACGGAGGACGCCCAGCAGGCCTACATGAACGAAGGCCCTGCCGATGTGGACGATGAATACGCTTTCCTGTTTGACGAATGATGGAGGTGTGCTATGCGCAAGCTGATTGCCCTTTTCCTGGCCCTGATGCTCCCCTGCCTTGCCGCTGCGGAGCAGGCCGTTTCTCCCCTGCCCATGGACAGCACCCCGGGCCATGTGGCAGACCCGGCTAACTTCACCGAATCCACCTATGAGGATGCCAGCCTGTCCGTCACCATGGAGCGCCTGTGGTACGGGGATGCCCACTTCAATGTGGCAAGGGTGAAAATTGCCGATGCCTCCCAGCTGCGCACAGCACTGGCGGGCCCCTTTGGCAAGAAAACCAACAAGATTTCCGCCATTGCCAAAAACAACAATGCCGTCATCGCCATTGGCGGTGACTACTGCACCAATGAGGAAGGCGGCTATGTGGTGCGCATGGGCGAAACCTATCGCAAAAAGCCCGTGAAATCCCGGGATATGCTCATCACCGATGAGAACGGCGATTTCCACATCATCCCCAAGTCCGATGCGGCAACCCTGAAGGCCCTGATGGAGGAGCACACCCTGGTCAACGTGTTCAACTTTGGCCCGGCGCTGGTCATTGACGGCGCGCTGCAGGAAATCAGCACCGAGTACCGCTACAACCCCTATGGTATGGAGCCCCGCTGCGCCATTGGTCAGGTAGGCCCGCTGGAATACCTGCTGGTGGTGGTGGATGGCGGCGGCGGGCGTGCGGTGACCATCACCGATGCGGATGGCAACAAGCGGGAGTCCAGCGGCTGCCAGGTGGCAACCCTGGCCCAGTTCATGCATGAACAGGGCTGCCAGCAGGCCTATAACCTGGATGGCGGCAACAGCGCCCTGATGGTCTTTGGGGATGAAAACTACTCCAGGAAGTCCGTTTCTGCCGAGCGCTCCGTCAGCGATATTGTTTACTTCGCTACCGCTGTTGATTTCGGCCTGGACGGCACGGAGGATTAACCCATGGATGAAACCATCTTCAGCCTTTTCGGCGCGCCGGTGACAAACTATGGCCTACATGTAGCTTTCGCCATGGTTGCAGGACTTATGGGCTGCTGGATCTATAGCGCCTGCGCCAAGCGCCTGCCGATGTGGAGCCAGGTTCTTCGTCTGGCGGTGCTGGCCATTCCCCTGTGCTGGCTGTGTGCCCGGCTGGTGTTTGTGCTGGGCAACTGCACCTATTATCTGACCACCCTGGGCAATCCTTCCCTGGCGCTGCACTTCTGGGACGGCGGCTATGCCGTTACCGGCGGGGTGATTGGCTTCCTGCTGGCTGCCCGCCTGGCGGAAAAGTGGACACATCTGCCTGCCGGCACCCTGGCGGACGGCGGCACCCTGGGCATTCCTCTGGCGCTGATTGTCCTCCGCGCCGCTGAAGGCGGCACCCGCCTGGGCCTGGGGCGGAGCATCAATTACGAATGGCTCATGTTCCTGGGGATTGATGATGGCTATGGCAACCTGGTGCACCCTGTGTACCGCTATGAGGCCATTGCCGCCGCGGTGGTGCTCATCATCATGCTTGTGTGGAATGCCCTTCATCGCACAGCAAAGAAGGGTGATGCCTGCCTGGTGACCCTGGGGCTGACGGGCGCCCTGCAGGTGCTGCTGGAAAGCCTGCGGAACGATGGTCACCTGGTGGTGCACTTTGTGCGCATCCAGCAGGTTTTGTCCCTGGTGGCGCTGGTGGCGGTGTTTGGCATTTTTGCCGCACGGCGCTGCAAGGCCGGCATGAAAAAAAGCCAGCTGCTGTTGCAGTGGCTTATCACCCTTGCCTGTATTGGCGTGGGCATCTGGATGGAGTTCCGGGTGGATCGCGGCTCCCTGAAGCTGCTGTACTACGGGGTGATGGCCCTGTGCATGGGCGTCATTCTGTTCATGGCGCTGCGGAACCGCCGCAAGGCGGAAGCGCATTAGGCCTTCCTGTTCGGGCAATCCTTCTTGCATCCCTGGCAGGTGTCCAGGCACAGGTCCTCGCCCCGGAGCAGCATCTGCTGAACGCCATTGTCCGCCTCGCCCTCCGGCCTGAAGCCCAGCCTGGCAAAAAAGCCCGTCACGTCCTCCGGCGCATTCAGCCGGATGAGCCGGGCCGCATGGGTTTCCGCCTTGAAGAGCAGCAGCCGCAGGGTCAAGTCCCCCAGGCGCCTGCCGCGGAGCTCCGGCAGCACGGCAACATCACCCAGCCAGAAGGCGCCTTTCCGCCACCACAGGCGGCCTGTGGCAGCCGGCTGGCCTGCCAGCCACACCAGCACATTCCAGCTTTCCGCGTCCAGGGCATCCCGCCCGCGGCCAAACACCTTTTCACGAATGGCAAACGCCTGCGCTGCATCCGCACCAGGCTGAAACCACTTGCCTTCAACCATCAATATCATTCCTTTCAAGGAGGCATTCCCCATGGAGCGAGAGAAAATCGACCGCATTAACGAGCTGGCCCGCAAAAAAAAGACCGTGGGTCTTACCCAGGCCGAGCTGGAGGAGCAGGCCGCCCTGCGCCGCGAATACCTGGATGGCTTCCGGGCCAACATGGAGGACATTCTGAAGAACACCGTTCTCCAGCGGCCCGATGGCTCCCGCACGCACCTGCAAAAGAAACGCCCTAACTAATAGTATACAGGAGCGCCCAGGGAAAGTCAAACAAAAAACTTTGGGCAAAACTATTGCCAAAATCGCCATGTGCGTGTATAATAAAAGCGAACCAAGGGAAGAAGATAAAAGAAAGAATCCCGCTTCCCCGGCAGCCATCGACCCACGGCGGCATAACCCCACGACCGATGGACATCCCTTGTGACCAGGTAAGCCTGTTACCATACATGCACCTGGCTGCCGGACGAAACGAAGAAAGAGGTGATCCCGTTGTACGAAGATGAAAACGAAAGCCTTGACATCATCGAGATGACTGACGACGAGGGTAACACCATCCTGATGAAGGTTTTGGACTACTTCTACTACAATGGCGAAGAATACGTTATCCTGACCGACAGCATCAGCGATGATGCGTGCGACTGTGACGAATGCAACCACCAGCACGAGCACGATGAACAGTGCGCCTGCGGCTGCGAAGATTGCGATGAGGCCGAAGAAATCACCTGCTATATCATGAAGGTGATCCAGTCCACCGTGGACGGTGAAGAGGTCGAAGAATTCGTTCCCGTAGAAGACCAGGCACTCGAGGCCAAGCTGATTGAGATTGCCTCCACGCAGCTCAACGCTGAGGACGACGAAGAGGAGTAACCGGTTTTCCACAACTGCATACGGTATCTGCGCGGATGGTTGCTGCCATCCGCTTTTTTCTGCACGCAAAAAAGTGGCTGCACACGCCCTGCAGCCACTTTTTGCAAACCCTTGTTACCTGTGCCGATAGACCTCCACGCCCAGGTATGTGGTCAGCGCCTCCTCCAGCTCGTCCGCCACATGCCCGCGGACAAAGCACACATGGTGCTCAAAGCCGTTTTTGCAGATGAACTTCATCAGCTTCTGCAAATGGTCAATGCGGCAGGTGTGCAGGCTGGTGGTGCTGTAGGGAATACCCCGCTGGTACAGGTTGTTGCACACAGAGATTTTCCCGCAGAAGGCGTCCCGGCGGTTTGCCATGTCCAGCTTGTCAAAATCGTCATCGCAGGCCTGCACCAGGATGGGCACGTTCAGCTCCGGCAGCTCCTCAGAAATCATGATCATGGAGCGGCCTTCCCGCTTGAACTGCATCATCAGCTTGTAGATGCTCTCCTTCACGCCAATGTCAATGCCACGGGTGGGGCAATCCATAATGAGAATCCGCGAATCGTTTCCCATCCACTTGGCCAGCACCACCTTCTGCTTGTTGCCGCCGGAGAGCCGGGAGCAATACTGCGCGGGTGCTGCGCATTTTGATGGCCAGCTCCCCGCTCCACTTTTCCGCCAGCTTTCTTTCGTCCCCGGGACTGATCCACACACCCCGGCTCAGCTTGCTCAGGGAAGGAAGACAAATGTTATCACCAATGCTGTAGTTGAGGATCAGCGCCTCGGTATCCCTGTTCTTGGACAGGTAGCCAATGGCGTTTTTGATAGCCTGGCGGGGAGATGTAATCACATCGCCGGTAGCGGTAACGGTCACGCTGCCCCTGTCCGCCGGCTCAATGCCGAAGAGGATGCGTCCCAGCTCGTGCAAACCGCTTTCCGACAGGCCGCCAATGCCCAGAATCTCGCCCTTGTGCAGTTCCAGCCCCACGCCCCGCAGCTCCGGCGAGTGGATGTTTTCTGCCCGCAGGACAACCTCGTCCTGATAATCGGGTGCAAAATCCGGGCGATAGTAGTTCTCGGCAATCTCGCGGCCCACCATCAGCTCCTTCATGCGGCCCACGTCCATCCCGTCCTTGTCACCCTCATCGGGCGCAGCAGCGTGAAAACCCTGTTAACGCAAAAAGGCCCTGGAACCCACACAGTTCCAGGGCCTTTCCCGTGCCGAAGGTGGGACTTGAACCCACACGACATCGCTGCCAACGGATTTTGAATCCGCCGCGTCTGCCATTCCGCCACTCCGGCGCGCTGTGCCATTATACCACACCCACGCCGGAATTGCAACCCTGCATTTTTGCTTGACACCGTTTCCCTTCCATGATAAAATGTTAGTTACAACACACGCTTGCAGCCCGATGTAAGCCTCTGCGAATTCATTTGATGAAGGACAGGGGCTTTTTCTATTTCCCTGTCGGAAAGGAAGGCACATGCCATACGTTTTACCCACCCATCCGGACAGCCTGGCAGAGGCACAGCATCTGGCGCAGACGCGCAAAACCATCCAGCGGGAGATTGACAAGCTGGAGCAGGAAACCGGCGTAGGCGCCGAGGAGGACCGGATCATCGCCGTTCCCGACCATGGCACATCCGACGACCTGGTGCGGATGAACATTCTGCTCATGCAGCTGGACACCCTGCACAGCCTGGCCCGGGCCAGGCACCAGGCCTATTTTGCCCGGCTGGACTTCACGCCCACGGGCGGCGCGCCGGAAACCCACTACCTGGGCCGCTGGGGTGTGTTCGATTCCTCTTCCCTGGCGGTTACGGTAACCGACTGGCGCTCCCCGGTGGCAAACCTGTATTACTCCGGTCAGGTAGGCCCCATGGACTATGAGGCGCCGGACGGCAAGGTGCAGGGCGAGCTGACCCTCAAGCGCATGCTGACCGTGGAGGACGACCGGCTCATTTCCCTGTTCGACAGCGGCGTGGTCAGCCAGGATGCCTACCTGCAAGGGGTGCTGGGCTCCGTCAGCTCCGACAGGCTGAAGGAGATTGTTACCACCATCCAGGCGGAGCAGAACCAGGTGATTCGCCACCCTTTGCAGCAAAACCTGATTGTCCAGGGCGTGGCGGGCAGCGGAAAGACCACCATCGCCCTGCACCGCATCGCCTGGCTGCTCTACGCCTTTCGCGACAGCCTGCGCCCGGAGCAGATGATGATTCTGGCACCCAATCCCCTTTTCCTTTCCTACATCTCCCAGGTTCTGCCCGACCTGGGCGTGGAGCGGGTTGTGCAAACCACCTTTGCAGGCCTGTGCCAGCAGTGGATGGGCAAGCACGCGCCCAGGGTGCAGCTGACCAGCCGCCTGGAGGAGCGTCTCACCGGCGGCGATGCCATGTCCCCCGTGCTGCAGCGGAAAGGCTCCCTGGCAATGAAGGACAGCGTGGAGCGTTTTCTGGATGGGTACCAGAGGGAGATTCTCCCGCCGGAGGGACTGACCTTTGGCGGACATGTGCTGTACACCGCCCAGGAGGTACAGGACATTTTCCTCAAGCAGCTGAAGCACTTCCCCCTGGCCCAGCGCATTGACGAGCTGAAAAAGTACATCCGCAAGCGCCTGACCCTGGTGTCGGAGGCCCTGAAGGCCGCCCTGGACAAAATGGCCCAGGACAGGCTGACCCAGCTGCTTTCCGCCCTGCCGGACGGGGAGGAGCGCCGGGCCCGGGCCAGGAAGCTGCTGTCAAGCCGGGATATGCGCATGGCGGAGATTGACCAGCGGGCCAGGCAATACCTGAAGGACTTTCCTGCCCTGTTCCCGGATCTGTCCCTCCTGGCGGTGTATCGCCTGTACCTGACCCGGCATGAGTCCCGGGCCGTGCAGCAGGCCACCCTTCCCCTGCTGGACAAAAAGCGCATTCAGCAGGAGGATCTGGCGGCAGTGTGCAGCATTTGCAAGGCGGTTTACGGCCTGCCGCAATCCGCCATGCGCCACATCATCATCGACGAATGTCAGGACTTCTCACCCTACCAGCTGGCGCTCCTCCACCAGCACTATCCCGCCGCCACCTTTACCCTCGTGGGCGACCTGATGCAGGGCATCCATGCCGATGAGGGCATCCGGGACTATCAGCAGTGGACAGGCCCGGTGTTCGCCGGTCAGGCCAGGCTGCTGCAGCTGGTAACCAGCTACCGGAACACGGTGGAGATTATGCAGCTTGCCAGCCGTGTTGCCGCAAGGCACCCTGTGCCGGGCCAGCAGACAGCGCAGCCCGTTCTCCGCCACGGTGAGGAGCCGGCAGTTTCCGTTTTCACCACCGACAAGGAGCGCTATGCCGCCCTGCGCCATCAGGTGCAGACCTGGCTGGAGGAGGGTTACCACAGCATCGCGCTGATTGAAAAGACCCAGGCCGGCGCCCAGCGCCTGTACAAGCTGCTGAAGGATGGTCTGCCCGTCCGCCTGATGCAGGAGGAGGACGAGGATTACCAGGGCGGCGTGCTGATTCTCCCCGCCGCCATGGTGAAGGGTCTGGAGTTCGACTGCGTTGCCGTGTGCAATGCCAGCGCAGCCCAGTTTGCCGATGAACCCTTCCTGTGCCGCATGCTGTATGTGATGCTCACCCGCCCGTTACACCGGCTGCGGGTGCTGGCCACCGGCACCCTGACGCCACTGCTTGCAGAAAACTGATTACCTACTTAAGCGGCTTTGCACAGCCGCTTTTGCGTGTCGAAAAAGTGGCAGAGCCACTTTTTCGAGAAATTGCGCTCCGTCACTGTCAGGCCTGCAGGCAGGCCTGACGGCCGTTCCTCCGC
>CAYLIC010000053.1:0-12671 GCA_964383815.1 uncultured Faecalibacterium sp.
ATGTCTTTCGTATGGAAACTCATGGGAAATGCTCCTTTGAAAAACTTCATCATAGCGCTATTCGCCCATGGGGAAGAAAAACCTTCTTTCAATATTATTAAGATTTTGTGACGAATAGGGCAGGTTTTTTACAAAAATACCTGTACATTTCATTCTTTTTAGGGTAAAATAAAGGCTGGAACCGACTACGGACATTGTGTATGAAGGAGTTTTGCATGATGAAGCGTCTTTTTTGCCTGATGCTTGCGCTGGCCCTGCTGCCCATTCTGCCTGGCCTGGCGGAGGAAAGCGCCGCCGGGAGCCTGGAGATGAAGGAGCTGCGGGAGTGGGCTGCCGCCTACAAGCAGCGGGCCATGGAAAGCCAGCCGCTGAATGACCCCACGGCGGAGGACGCGCTGAGCGAGGATGGCTACGCCTTCATTTACGAGTTTGGCACCCTGTACATGGACAGCCCGGAAATGACCGAGGACAGCGTGGTGAAGAACCTGGTTATTACCGATCCGGCGGAGGCGGGCCCCCGTGGCACCGCTGTGGACATGTTTACGGATGATGTGCTTGCGGCCTTCTACAACGAGAATCCACAGCTGGACGGCAGCAGGAGCTTTGCCGTGCTCTACCTGGGGGACAGCCTGCCCCAGGAGGCCGTGTGGGCCTGGGTGCAGCGGGATGGTCAGCGGGTGATGAGCATCCAGTACGCTGTGTATGAGCAGCGGGCCACCGGCGGCGAAGGCTATACCGATGCGGGCCTTATCTACACCCTGCAAGGGGACCTGGTATCCGCCATCCGCGCCTATGGCCTGGATGAATACAGCACCGAGGCAGATGTGCAGGCCGACCTGGAGGCCGTGCGCCAGCTGATGGGGGAAACCGGCTACATCCGCGTGCCCGTCAGCTATACGGGCACCGACCTGGAGGCCTTTGGCCCGGCGGATATGGCCTTCTCCGGGGTGAACCTGCTGGCCATGACCCCTGAGGATGCGGAGGATGTGCTGGGCGAATGCCTGGAGGATCACTGGATGGAGGACGACACCGGGGAGTTCATCCGCATGATGGAGTTTGCCGGGTGCGATGTGACCTTTGTATACGATGCCAGCCAGCAGAACCCCCGGGTCAGCAGCATGGCGATTACCCAGGACGGCATGGAGGGTCCCCGTTGCGTGCGCATGGGGGATACCTTCTCCAGCGTGCTGAACCGCTTCCGCTACGGGGAAGGCGCGTATGCCGACCTGACCGAAACCCTCTATGGCGACCCTGCTACAGCCGCCTATGGCATTGCGGAATACGGCGCGGACGCCTCCGCCACACTGACCTACTCCTTTGAGGAGGCGGGCCGGCAGGTGGTTATGCAACTGGCCTTTACCACCATGGAACTGAGCGAGATTCTGCTATACATCAACGATTGACCCTGGGAGGTGACGCTCCATGAAAATCGACCTGACCTGCCCCGTGGAGCTCTGGCGCTGCGAGCTGCCCCGGGAGGATGACCGCGCCTGCGAGCTGCTGATGTACAACCTGTCGGACAAGGTGATTGCCTCGGTGGAGGTGACGCTGGTTTTCTCCGACAAGGATGGTGACGAGCAGACCCGCCTGACCTACCGGGCTCACGGCCTCCAGGGCCAGCCTGCCAAGACCTTTGAGGCCACTGTGCCCATGGCGCTGGAGGAGCAGCCCGCCGCCGTGAAGGTGCTGGTGGACAAGGTGTGGTATGAGGATTCCAGCGTGTGGCGGCGCGGGAAAGGCCCCATGACGGAGTATACCTCCAATGCCCTGCCCAATGGCCGCGCCCTGGAGCAGCTGCGCTATGCTGCTGGCCCCAGTGCCGTTGGCTACCCCCAGGAGCAGGAGGGACTGTGGCTGTGCGTGTGCGGCAGGCCCAATGCGGACTACGCCAGGTATTGCATCCGCTGCCAGCGGGAGAAGAAAGAGGTTTTTGAGCAGTTCTCCAAAGAGAGCGTGGAGCAGCTGGCGGCCCAGCGGGAAAGCCAGCTGACCGAAAAGGGCAAGGCCGCCCGGGAGGAAGCCTCCCGCCTGCAGCTGGAGCGGGAAGCCGCCTACCAGGTGAAGCGCAAGAAGCGCCGGAAGGTGCGCATCATTGCCTGCTGTGCCGCCGGCCTGGTGCTGGTGGCCTATGCCGGTGTGTTCCACCTGGCGCCGTACCTGCGCTATCGCCAGGCGGTGGAGGACATGGAAAACGGCAGCTACGCCACGGCACAGGCTGCCTTCTCCGAAATGGGCGACTACATGGACGCGGAGGAATACATCCGCCGCTGCCGCTACCTGGCGGCAAAGGATTTGCTGTCCGGCAACGAGGCTGAAACGCTGCTGGCGGCCCGGGAGGAGCTTTCCGCCCTGGGTGACTATGGGGACGCGCCCGCCCTGGTGCAGCAGGCGGACTACCGCCGCGCCGGGCTTTTGCTGGAGGCCGGGGACGTGGAGGGTGCATCCGCCCTGTACGCTGCCTTGGGGGACTATGAGGACGCTTCTGCCCAGGTGACCCGCTGCGCCTACCTGACCGCTGACAGCCTGCTGGCAGATGGCAAGCTGGCGGAGGCGCAAGCGGCCTTTGAGGCCCTGGGCGACTATGAGGATGCTGCCGACAAGGCCCGGCAGTGCATTTACCTTTCCGGCAAAGCAGCCCTGGACGCCGGTGAGCTGGACAGCGCGCTGGCCCTGCTGGAGCAGGCCGATGGCTACGGGGATGCCAACACCCTCATCCAGCAGGTACACTACCTGCGGGCCGCCAACCTGCGTGGGCAGGGTGAACTGCAGCAGGCTGCCGAGGCGTTTCTGCTGGCGGGGGATTATCAGGATGCAGCGGAGGAGGCCAGCGCCTGCCTCTACACCCTGGCAGACGGCCTGATGCAGGACGGGAACTATGGGAAGGCAGCGGAGCAGTTTGCCGCCATCAGCACCTATCTGGATGCGGCGGACAAGCGCAACACCTGCCTGTACACCCTGGCCCAGGCCAGCATGAAGGACCTGGAATACACCCTGGCCCTGGAGTGCCTGGCCCAGCTGCCGGACGACTATCAGGACGTAACCACCCTGCGGCAGGAGTGCTGCTATCAGCCCGGCATCCGGGCCTATGACAGGAAGGACTATCAGACCGCCGTGGAGCAGCTGAGCCAGGTGCCCGGCTACAGGGAGGCGGACAGGCAGCTGCAGAAGGCCCGCTATCGCCTGGCTGGTGAAATGATGGACGCCAAGGACTACGCCGGCGCCATGGTGCAGTATGAGCTGCTGGGCACCTACAGCGACAGCGAAAAGCAGCTGCGCAGCGCCCGGTATCTGCAGGGGAACCTGCTTTTCACCAACAAGGATTACGCAGGCGCAGAGGCCGTCTATGCCCTGATCCCTGAATATAAGGATGTGGAAGACCGGCTGGAGGAGATTCGCTTCATCCAGGCCGATGCCTTGCTTGCCGCCGGTGACTATGCTGCCGCCCGGCCCCTGTTTGCCGCCCTGGAGGATTACGCAGGCGCTGCCGACAAGGTGAAGGCCTGCGACATGCTTTCCGCCGCCGCCCTGGAGGCCCGGGGCAGCCTGCCGGAGGCCGCGCAGCTCTATGCCTCCCTGGGTGACTATGAGGACGCCGCCGCCAAGGCCAAGGCCCTATACTACACCCTGGCCCAGCAGGCTACGGGCCTGGAGGCTGCCGCCTATTACGAGCAGGCCGGGGACTATCAGGATGCCGCCCGGCAGGCGGAGGCCATCTACGACGGGCGCTACCAGGCGCTGGCCCAGCAGGCCGAGGAGGCCATGAACAACGGCGAATACGCCCTGGCCTTCACCCTGCTGGATGCTGCCGACCTGTCCGGCCTGCCTGCCAGGTACGCCCATCTGGCGGACATGCGGCAGGAGGCGGCCTATCAGGAGGCGGAACGCCTGACCGGGGCAGGCCAGCCCTATGCGGCGCTGCCATACTACCAGGCTGTGCCGGACTACGGGGAGGCTGCCAGGCGGCTGGACAGCGCCTGCTATCGCCTGGTGGGCACCTGGCAGGATGAAACCGGCGCGGTGTATGCCTTCAACCAGGATGGCACCTGCACCCTGGCGGGAGAGAAGCTGTACTTCACCATCAGCGGCGATACCATCAGCACCGGCGAAAGCCCGGAAGGCCTGCTGGTGTCCCACAGGGTTTCCGCCATTACGGAGGAAAGCGCCACCCTGTACGACCTGCGCCTGGCCTCCGCCACGGCGGTGAAGCTGACAAAGCTGGAGCAGATTGACCTGCCAGCCCAGGAGGAAACCGGCGTGGCGGTTGTGGATGAATAACATGGAGAGCAGATACGCGCCTTCGCCCCGCCGCATTCCGGAGCTGGATGGCCTGCGGGTGCTGTTGGTGTTCATTGTAAGCTGGTATCACATATGGCAGCAGAGCTGGCTGACGCCTTCCGTGGGCGGCTATTCCCTGGATTTTCTGGTGCGCGCCGGCTATATGCCGGTGGATGGCACCATTCTCCTCAGTGGGTTTCTGCTGTTTCTGCCCTATGCCCGCAGCATGCTGATGGGCGAGCCTATGCCGGACAGGCGCAGCTTCTACCGCAGGCGGATGATGCGCATTGTGCCCAGCTTTTACTTCATTACCCTGGTGATGCTGCTGGCGGTGGCCTTGCCCTGGGGGCTATTCCCTTCGGCGCAAAGGCTGGTGAAGGATGTGTTCATGCACCTGACCTTCACCTTCACCTTCGACCCGGTAACCTACATCTCCACGCCCATTGGCGTTGCCAGCTGGACGTTGGCCATTGAATTGCAGGCGTACCTGCTGTTTCCCTTCCTGGCCCGGGCGGCTGTTAAGCGCCCTGTGCCTACCCTGCTGGGCATGGTGGGCGCTGCCTGGCTGTGGCGCGGATGGTGCCTGTGGAGCATGACGGATTACAACATGGTGGTGAACCAGCTGCCGTCCTTTCTGGATGTATATGCCCTGGGCATGGCGGCGGCGCTGGTGTACGTCCGGCTGACCCAGCTGTATCCCAAGACCAGGCGCCCTGTGCTGTGGCAGCTGCTGGCTACGGCGGTCGTCTGCGCCTGTGTGTGGGGTGTGAGCGAAATCCTCCACGCCCAGGCTTCCACCGGTTCCGGCGGAAGCCTGCAGGCCGGGCAGATGGTGCACCGCTTTCCCTTTACAGCGGTGCTGACAGTGCTGGCGCTGGCGCTGCCCTTCACGGTGCTGCCCCTGCGCAAGCTGATGGGCAACCGGGTGATGACCTTCCTGGCGGGCATTTCCATGAACTATTACCTGTGGCATCAAAACCTGGCTGTGCACCTGAAGCGGCTGGGCGTGCCCTATTCCGAATTTGACTTGCCCAACCAGGCTGGGGACAGACCCTGGCAATACCGGTATACCTTTCTGTGCTTCGGCCTGTCCGTGCTGGTGGCAGTCCTGGTGACCTACCTGGTGGAAAAGCCCTGCGCCAGGCTGCTGCAGCGCTGGTTTGCCCGAAGGGATGCCCGGAGAAAGGCACAATACGCCGCCGCCGCACAGGAGGTTGCAGCCCGGGTGCAGCCGGGGGAAATAGTGCTGGCACAGCTGCCGCCGGAGGCTTCCGCCGCCCTGGCCCAGGCCCTGGACAACCGCCCGGTGGCTGTGGTGGAGGAGGGACAATCCACCGGGGAACTGGTGCTGCATCGAACCGAATAGCAAAAGAGGCTCCGGAGATGCATTTCTCCGGAGCCTCTTTTGTTACAGCAGTTGAATATTGGCCTTGTGGCAGGCGTCCACCACGTCCCGGGGCCACAGGCTGGCCTGCACCTCGCCCACATGGGCCTTGCGCAGCAGGTACACGCACATGCGGCTTTGACCAATGCCGCCGCCAATGGTCTGGGGCAGCTCACCGTTCAGCAGCGCCTTCTGGAAGGGCAGCTCCGCCCGCTCCTGGCAGCCGCGGATGGCCAGCTGCTTGCGCAGAACCTCCGGGTTCACGCGGATGCCCATGGAGCTGACCTCCAGGCTGATGTCCAGCAGCGGATCGTACAGGAGAATGTCGCCGTTCAGGTTCCAGTCGTCATAGTCCGGGGCGCGACCATCGTGGATGGCGCCGCTCTTCAGTGCGCCGCCTACCCCCATCAGAAACACCGCGCCATATTCCCTGGCAGCCAGGTACTCCCGCTCCTTGCCGGTTTTGTCCGGGTAGCGGTCCTCCAGCTCCTGGGTGGTGACGAAGGTGATATGGTCGGGCAGCTCCGGCTTGATGTGGGGATAGTGGGCGCAGACGTAGCCTTCCGTTTTCCGCAGGGTTAGGTAAATCTTCTCCACAATCTGCCGCAGAAAGGCCTCGTTCCGCTCGTCCGGGGTGATGATGCGCTCCCAGTCCCACTGGTCAACAAAGATGGAGTGAATGTTGTCCGTTTCCTCATCCCGGCGGATGGCGTTCATGTCGGTATACAGGCCTTCACCGGGCTTGAAGCCATAGGTTTTCAGGGCCTGGCGCTTCCACTTGGCAAGGGAGTGGACAATCTCCGCCTGCTGGCCTGTTTCCAGCACGTCGAAGGAAACGGGGCGCTCCACGCCGTTCAGGTTATCGTTCAGGCCGCTTTCCGGGGTCACCATAATGGGGGCGGACACACGGGTCAGGTTCAGCTGGCGGGCCAGCTCAGTTTCAAAAAAGTCCTTCACCAGCTTGATGGCAATCTCCGTGTCCCGCAGGTCAAGGACGGGGTTGTAGTCCTTGGGGATAATCAGCTTCATTCAGACACCTCCTGCACGCTTTCGGGTACCCAGGGCATAAGGAAGCAATTTACATAGTAGGGATACTTGCTGCCTGTGCCGTCGGAAGGCTTGGTAACCACCAGGGAATAATCCACACAGGCGCTGGCGGGCAGGGGATATTCCTCCTCCGGTATGGCGCTCAGGTTGGTGGATTTCCTGCTGTTGGTGTCCACCTGAACATTCATGTCGTAGTCATGAACGTACATCTTCACCCGGTTTGCCATGTTGCCCTCCAGGGTGGTGATGCGGTATTTGCCGCTGCCCAGGGCCTGCACATCGTATACCAGGGCCACATGGATGGTTTTGTTGAAGCTGCAGCCGTACACCAGCAGAAAGCCTGGCTGAGGCACGTTGGTGGAGCGGCCCATCATCTGGTAGCCGCGGAGCAGCTTGCCCACACTGGCCTCCTTGATGTGGAAAAGGCCATCCACCGGGCCTTCCTCCATGGCCTCCAGCTCCACCATGGGAATGCCGGCCTCCATCATGCACCAGGTAACATACCCGCCGCACCAGCCAAAGCCAATCCCCTTGCCGCGCCACTCGGTATACTTGTTCACCCGCTTCAGGGTCTTGCCGTTCAGGCTTTCCCACTCGCCATAGGCAATGTCCAGCACCTGCTGAATCTCCTCCGGCGGGGTTAAAACCTGCTGGCTGATGTCAACGGGCGGCGGCGTGGGCGTGGGCTGAGCCTTGGCAGCGAAGGCCGTGGTGCACATGAGGCACAGGCCCGTCACCAGGGCGGTAAAGCGTAGCGTCCTTTTCATGCATATCCCTCCTGGAAGAATACCCACTTATGATAGCACCATTCGCCGGGAAAAGGAAGCATTCCTTTGCGCCAATGCAAAGAAAAAACAGGCAAGCGCTGTAAAACGCCTGCCCGTTGGCATTACTGCTTGTTGCGCCACTGGCGTGCCCTGTCGCCTGCGGAAAGAATCTTCTTGCGCATGCGCAGGGTTTTGGGGGTAATCTCCAGCAGCTCGTCATCATCGATGAACTCCAGGCATTCCTCCAGGGACAGGGGATGCACGGAGATGAGCCGCATGGCATCCTCGGAGGCAGAGGCATTGCGCATGTTGGTCACATGCTTCTGCTTGCAGACGTTTACCACCAGGTCATCCGGGCGGGCGTTCTGCCCGCAGATCATGCCCTCGTACACCTCCTGCCCGGCGCCGATGAACAGGGTGCCGCGCTCCTGGGCATAGAACAGGCCATAGCTGGTAGAGGTGCCCGTTTCATGGGCCACCAGGGCGCCTACGCTGCGGTGGGGAATATCGCCCTTCACGGGCTCGTACCGCTCAAAGGAGGAGGACATGATGCCTTCACCCCGGGTGTCGGTCATAAACTCGCTCCGGTAGCCGAACAGGCCCCGGGAGGGAACCAGGAACTCCAGGCGCACCCGGTCAATGCCGGACATGCTCTCCAGCACACCGCGGCGGCGGCCAATCTTCTCAATCACCGCGCCTGCACTGGCCTGGGGGGTGTCCACCACCAGGCGCTCAATGGGCTCGCACTTCACGCCGTCAATCACCTTGTAGATAACCTGGGGCTTGGAAACGGCAAACTCATAGCCTTGGCGGCGCATGTTCTCAATCAGGATGGACAGGTGCAGCTCGCCGCGTCCGCAGACCTCGAAGGCATCGGTGGACTCGGTATCGTTGACCCGGAGGGACACATCCGTCTGCAATTCCCGCATGAGGCGGGCCCGCAGGTGGCGGCTGGTAACGTATTGACCTTCCCGCCCGGCAAAGGGGCTGTCGTTCACGCAGAAGGTCATGGTGACGGTGGGCTCGGAAATCTTCACAAAGGGCAGGCCCTCCACACAGGAGGGTGCACACACCGTGTCACCAATGGAGATGTCCTCCATGCCGCACAGGGCCACAATATCGCCCATGCTGACTTCCTTGGCAGGAACGCGCTTCAGGCCATCATACTGGAACAGGCCGGACATGCGCCACGGCTGGCTGCTGGTGACGCCTGTTTCCAGGTTGGTGTGGACAACGCTCATACCCTCGGTAAACTTGCCCCGGGTAATGCGGCCCACGCCAATGCGGCCCACATATTCAGAGTAGTCGATGGTGGAAATCAGCACCTGGGCCGGGCCATCCGGGTCGCCCTCGGGGGCGGGGATGTACTTCAAAATGGCATCGAACAGGGGCCGCAGGTCGGTACCGGGGACGGACAGGTCGGTGGTGGCGGTACCCTTCCGGGCGGACACATACATAATGGGGTTTTCCAGGGTGTCCTCGTCCGCGTCCAGGTCGATGAGCAGGTCAAGAATTTCGTTGACCACCTCATCGCAGCGGGCGTCGGGCCTGTCGATCTTGTTGATAACGATGAGCACCTTCAGCTTCAGCTCCAGGGCCTTTTTCAGCACGAAGCGGGTCTGGGGCATGGGGCCCTCGAAGGAGTCCACCAGCAGCAGCACACCGTCCACCATCTTCAGCACCCGCTCCACCTCGCCGCCAAAGTCAGCATGGCCGGGGGTGTCCACAATGTTAATCTTGGTGGTGCCATAGTGCACGGCAGTGTTCTTGGCCAGGATGGTAATGCCGCGCTCCCGCTCCAAATCGTTGGAGTCCATCACGCGGTCCACCGTCTGCTGATTCTCCCGGTAAATGCCGCCCTGCTTCAGCAGCTGATCCACCAGGGTGGTCTTGCCATGGTCAACGTGGGCAATGATGGCAATATTCCGAATATCTTCACGAATCATAATCGGTATCTCCTCTCAGGAATATGTTGTCGGCAGCGCACCGTGACCCCCGCATGGCTGGTGACAGGAAACACAGCCCAGCCAGGGATTCTTAAGGGATGAAATCCTTTAAGCAGGGTGCAGGGACAGCGTCCCTGCCTCACGTTACCTTGCAGCAGTGTCAGCCAGCTCCAGGCCTTCGTTGTTCTCGCAGGCCAGGCGGATGCTCCACTCGTTTTCAAAGAGGAGCACATCCCGGTCGCGGCTGTCCCTGGCTCTGCCGGAGGTGGAGGTTAGCTTCAGGTCGGCAATGGGCTTGGGGGTTTTCACCACCCAGCGCACATAGCGGAAGGGCATGCCCTCCATCACAATGTCCACCTGATACTCGGTTTTCAGCCGGTGCTCCAGCACTTCAAACTGTAGAACGCCAACTACGCCCACCATGAATTCCTCACGGCCTGTTTCCGTGCGGATAAAGGTCTGAATGGCGCCTTCCTCCGCCAGCTGGCTGATGCCCTTCTGGAACTGCTTGCGCTTCATGGAGTCCAGCGGTCGCACCCGGTTGAAGAATTCCGGGGCGAACACGGGGATGTTCTCATACCGCAGCTTGGGGCCGTTGGAAAGGGTATCGCCCAGCTGGTAAATGCCGGGGTCGAACAGGCCGATGATATCGCCTGCCCAGGCCTCCTCCACGGCTTCGCGCTCGTCCGCCATGAATTGCTGGGGTTGCTTGAGAGTCACCTGCTTGCCCGTGCCGGAGTGCCACACATCCATGCCCTTTTCAAACGCGCCGGACACCACCCGCATAAAGGCCAGCCGGTCGCGGTGGGCAGGATTCATGTTGGCCTGAATCTTGAAGATGAAGCCGGAGAAGTATGGCTCCTTGGGGCCAATCTCCCCCTGATCGCTCAGGCGGGACAGGGGCGGCGGCGTGAACTGCAAAAACCGTTCCAGGAAAGGCTCCACGCCAAAGTTGGTCACAGCGGAGCCAAAGAACATGGGGGTCAGTTCACCCCTGCGCACGGCCTCCAGGTCGAAGGCGTCACCGGCCTCGTCCAGCAGCTCAATCTCCTCCGCCAGGCGGTCCCGGTAGTGCTTTTCCAGAATGGTGTCAATGGCGGGATCGTCCAGGGCGATGTCGGTCTTGTCCACCATTTTGGCGCCATGGTCGCCGCCGGCGTACAATTCCACCATTTTAGTATCCCGGTGGTACACGCCCTGGAAATCACCATCCACGCCAATGGGCCAGTTGATGGGGCAGGAACGGATGCCCAGCACCTGCTCCAGCTCCTCCATCAGCGCGAAGGGATCCTTGGCAGCCCGGTCCATCTTGTTGACAAAGGTGAAGATGGGAATGCTCCGCATCCGGCACACCTTGAACAGCTTGATGGTCTGTGCCTCCACGCCCTTGGCGGCATCGATCAGCATCACGGCAGCGTCAGCCGCCACCAGCACCCGGTAGGTATCCTCGGAGAAGTCCTGGTGTCCGGGGGTATCCAGAATGTTGATGTGGTAGCCGTCAAACTCGAACTGCATGGCGGAGGAGGTAACGGAAATGCCGCGCTGCTTCTCAATCTCCATCCAGTCGGAGGTAGCGTGCTTGTCGCTTTTGCGGGCCTTCACGCTGCCGGCGGAGCGAATGGCGCCGCTGTACAGCAGCAGCTTTTCAGTCAGGGTGGTTTTGCCGGCGTCGGGGTGGGAGATGATGGCGAAGGTTCGCCGCTTGTCCACCTGCTTATCCATCAGGTCGCGAAAGGCCTGGGTGTCGGTGCTGGGAAGCATGAATGACCTCCTGAATTAGTTAATCACACAACTGTCTATTTTACATCCCAAAGCCGCATGCTGTCAAGGTTTGGGGCCCCTTTGCAAAAAAATGTTTTGGCAAGGCGGGCAAAACGTGGTATCATGTTTGTATCCTAAGCGAAAGAAGGCTTTGCCATGATTGCGGAGATTCTGTGCGTGGGCACCGAGCTGCTGATGGGTCAGGTGCTGAACACCAATGCGCAGTTCCTTTCTCGGCGGCTCAGCGCCCTGGGCATCAGCCAGTTTCACCAGAGCGTGGTGGGGGACAATGCTGCCAGGCTGGAGGATGCCTATCGTCTGGCCCTGTCCCGGGCGGATGTGGTCATCACCTCCGGCGGCCTGGGGCCCACCGTGGACGACATCACCAAGCGCGTGGCAGCCCGGGTGGCAGGCAAGGAGCTGGTGCTGAACCCTGTGGCGGAGGAAATGCTGCGGGAACGGTTCCGCCACATGACCTGCACCATGACGAAGAACAATTTCTCCCAGGCCATGTTCACGGCGGATGCCACCCTGCTGCCCAACGACCACGGCACAGCGCCCGGCGCTGTGGTGCCCATGGGGGAGGGAAAGGTGGTTATCCACCTGCCCGGCCCGCCTGCGGAGCTGCAGCCCATGTGGCTGAACTACGCCGAGCCTTGGCTGCAGGCCCGCTCCGGCAGGGTGCTGGTCAGCCGGTACATCCGCATATTCGGCATGGGGGAATCCGAGGTAGACCAGCGCCTGAGCGACCTGGAAACCGGCGGCAACCCCAGCCTGTCGCCCTATTGCTCCACGGGCGAGGTGATGCTCCGGGCCACGGCCTGCGCGGATACGGAGGCAGAGGCTATGGCGCTTCTGACCCCTGTGTTGGCACAGGTGCAAGCCCGCCTGGGCAGCGTGATTTACGCTATTGAGGAGGAGGACGGCGGCTCCCTGGCCCGGTGCGCGGTGGAGGCACTGAAGCGCCGCGGGTGGACCATCGCCACTGCCGAGAGCCTGACAGGCGGGCTGATGGCTTCCTCCATGGTGGAGATTCCCGGCGCCTCCGCCGTGGTGAAGGGCGGTTTTGTGACCTATCAGACCGTATCAAAAACCATGCTGGTGGACGTGCCTGCAGAGCTGATTGAAAAGCATGATGTGGTCAGCGCCCAGGTGGCCCGGGCCATGGCAGAAGGCGCCCGCAAGCGCCTGGGAACAGACATTGCCATCAGTGCCACAGGCCTTGCCGGGCCGGACGGCGGCACGCCGGAAAAGCCCGTGGGCACGGTGTTTGTGGGCATCGCCACAGCCAAGGGCACCCAGGTGCTGCCCCTTCACCTGCATGGGGACAGGATGCGCATCCGCACACTGACCATGAAGCATGCCATGAACGCCGTTCGCCTGGCAGCGGAAGAAGCATAACAAAAATGCGGCCTGCATCACGCAAGCCGCACAGACTGTCAAAAAAACCTCCGGGAGGTGTCGGAGGGCCCGCAGGCCCTCTGACTGTAT
>CAYLIC010000054.1:0-12467 GCA_964383815.1 uncultured Faecalibacterium sp.
CTCCACAGCCACGCTGCGCCCTCCTTTCCAGCAAGGCACATAATCAATATTATGTTGTTACCGAAGAAAGGGAGAAGCCGTGCCTGGCCTGGCGCAGCCCGCAAAGGGCGTGAAGGCCTGAAAAAAGGCTTGTAAAATTCAAGAAGATGATGTATACTGGTGTTGCTATCGAAACATAGCCATTTTTCGTGTTACCCAAGGACACATAATATTGATTATGTGCACACAAGGCCCAGAACATCCAGCCGCTGCCGTTCGGTGCGGCTGTTTTTGATGGTGTAAATCCGTGTGGTATCCATGCTGCTGTGGCCCAGAATATCCGCCAGGCGCACAATGTCCCTGTGCCTTTGATAGAAGCACCGGGCAAACAGGTGCCGCAGGTTATGGGGAAACACCTTGCCCGGCAGCACGGCGGCACGGGTGCACAGCTCTTTCATCTTCCGCCAGATGAAAAACCTGTCCAGGGGTTTTCCCCTGTCCGAAAGGAAAACGCAGCCGGTGATAATGTGCCGCCTGTGGCAATATTCCAGCAGCACGCTGCACAGGCCCTTGGGCAGGAGGATGGTGCGCACCTTGGCCTTGGAGCATATCTCCACCAGCCCGTTTTGCAAGGCCTCCACCGTAATGGCCCGGCATTCGCTAACCCGGATGCCCGTGGCGCAGATGGCCTGCATCACCAGCGCCAGCCGCTCGTCACCCCTGGCGCGGGCCGTAGCAATCAGCCGCTGATATTCCGCCCGGGTCAGCTCCCGCCGCTCATCGGTGAAGGTGGTCCGCTGCACCTTCAGGAAGCGCAGCCTCCACTCCGGATGCCCGCAAAAACCCACAAACTTGTTCACCGCCGACAGCATGGAATTGATGCTCCGCACCGCATACCCCCGCTGCTGCAGCGCCCGCTTGAACCCCAGCAGCTGCTCCGCGCTTTCCAGCCTGTTGCCTGCCACCCGGGCCAGCAGCCGCACATCCCGCAGGTATTTGCCAATGGTATGCTCGCTGGCCTCGCCCCGCACCAGATGCCTGCGAAAGGCTTCAAGATATTCTGATATGATCACGCAACCTCACTCCCGTTTTCCCACTGATTTCGTTCCCCGCGCCCGGTTTTCCTGCCCGGTGGGTGCCCCCGGTCAGCGGGCCTTGGTGCAAAAAAAGCCCACGCTCGCAGTGGAGCGTGGGTCAGACTGTCAAAAAAGCCTCCGGGAGGTGTCGGAGGGCCCGCAGGCCCTCTGACTGCATTCGTATCGCGGGGCTTTGCCGCGCGGGCGGGGCGTTTCCGGCTCCGCCGGAAACTTTCCTTACGCGGAGGAACGGCCGTCAGGCCTGCCTGCAGGCCTGACAGTGACGGAGCACAATTCTTCGAAAAAGTGGCAGAGCCACTTTTTCGACACGCAAGCCCACGCTCGCAGTGGAGCGTGGGTGATGAAGATTTGTTTGTGGCACGCTGGCGTTACCTGAAATAGTCCACGCCGCCTTCAAACAGGGTCTGGTACTTGTTGCCGGGGACGTTCTTGTACAGGTTGTCGCCAGAGCGCTCGGTGTGGCCCATTTTGCCCAGTACACGGCCATCGGGGCTGGTGATGCCCTCAATGGCGAAATAGCTGGCATTGGGGTTAAAGCGGGTGTCCATGCTGGGATGACCGGACAGGTCAACATACTGGGTGGCTACCTGCCCGTTTTCCGCCAGGCTGCGGAGCAGGCTTTCCGGGCCCACCAGCCGTCCTTCGCCGTGGCTGATGGCAATGGTATGCACATCATCTACACTGCACTTGGACAGCCAGGGAGACTTGTTGGAGGCAATCCTCGTGCGCACCAGCATGGACTGGTGGCGGCCAATCTCGTTAAAGGTCAGGGTGGGACACTGGTCATTGGTATCAACAATCTTGCCAAAGGGTACCAGGCCCAGCTTGATCAGTGCCTGGAAGCCATTGCAGATGCCCAGCATCAAGCCATCCCGGTTGTCCAGCAGGTCTGCCACAGCGTCCTTCATGGCAGGATTGCGGAAGAACGCCGTGATGAACTTGGCGGAGCCGTCCGGCTCATCACCGCCGGAGAAGCCACCGGGCAGAACAATCATCTGGCTGCGGGCAATGATGGAGGCCGCGGCCTTAATGGACTGGGTAATGGCGGCGGGGGTCAGGTTGTTGATGACCAGGATTTCCGCCTTGCCGCCTGCCCGCTCCACAGCGCGGGCAGTGTCGTATTCGCAGTTGGTGCCGGGGAACACCGGGATGAACGCCAGCGGCTTTGCCACAGGGGCAGCGGGCCTCATCCAGGTTTCCGCGGTGAAGGAGAATTTCTCCGTGGTTTCACCGTTGCGGCCCCGATAGGGGAACACCTTCTCCAGCTTACCCTCGTAAATCTCCTGCATGGGCGCTAGGTCGATGCGGTCGCCCTCGTACTCCAGTGCCCACTCTGGGATGGTGTCGCCCACCTTGCAGCCCAGGCTGCAGGGTTCGGCACACTCAATCAGCATGGAGCCAATCTGCTGGGCGAACAGGTCGCCCTCATAGTCGTCATCCACACGGGTGCCAATGGCATTGCCCAGGCCCATCTTGAACAGGCCCTCCGCCACACCACCCAGGCCCAAAGCCCACGCTGCAACAATCCTGCCAGAGAGAATGCCCTCCCGCACCGCATCGTAATGGGCGGTCAGGGTGGCAGTATCGTGGGCATCGCAGGACAGGAGGCGCACCTCATGCCCTGCGGCCTTGAACTCGGGGGAAATGACCTGGCTGGCCTTTCCAGGAGCCACTGCAAAGGAGCACAGGGTGGGCGGTACGTCCATCTTTTCAAAGGTGCCGGACATGGAGTCCTTGCCGCCAATGGAGGCAATATTCAGGTCAAGCTGGGCATCGAAGGCACCCAGCAGGGCCGCAAAGGGCTTGCCCCAGCGGGTGGGCTCTTCCGTCATGCGCTCGAAATACTCCTGGAAGGTCAGGTATGCCTGCTTGTAGTCAAAGCCCGCTGCCACCAGCTTGGTTACGCTTTCGACGACAGCCAGATAGGAGCCTTCATAGGGGCTCTGGCTGAGAATTTCCGGGTGGAAGCCATACGCCATGCCGGACACGGTATCCGTCACGCCGTGAAGCACGGGCAGCTTGGCCACCATGGTCTGGTTGGGGGTCAGCTGACGAGTACCGCCGTAGGGCATGAGCACCGTGGCTGCGCCGATGGTGGCATCGAAGCGCTCACTGAGGCCCTGCTTGGAGCAGATGTTCAAATCGCCCACCATGCTGGCCAGCTTTTCGGCAACGGTGTTGCCTGCGAATATCACCTGCTCCACCTTGTCCTCTGGTACGGCAACGGTGGTGTGCTTTTCGGCACCGTTGGAGTTGAGGAACTCCCGGCTCAAATCCACAATGGTGTTGTCCTTCCAGGTCATGCGCAGGCGGGGTTCCTCCGTGACCTCTGCCACCACAGTGGCCTCCAGGTTTTCGGCATAGGCGGCCTGCAAAAAGGCATTCACATCCTCGGGGGCCAGCACCACAGCCATGCGCTCCTGGGACTCGGAAATGGCCAGCTCAGTGCCGTCCAAGCCATCATACTTCTTGGGCACCTTGTCAAGGTCGATCATCAGGCCATCAGCCAATTCGCCAATGGCAACGGACACGCCGCCAGCGCCAAAGTCGTTGCAGCGCTTGATAAGGCGGGTTACTTCCCCGTTGCGGAACAGGCGCTGGAGCTTGCGCTCGGTGGGCGCATTGCCCTTCTGCACCTCTGCACCGCAGGTTTCGATGGATTCCAGCTTGTGGGACTTAGAGGAGCCTGTGGCACCGCCGCAGCCATCGCGGCCTGTGCGACCGCCCAGCAGAACAATCTTGTCCCCGGGGGCGGGCACATCCCGGCGGACATTCTTCTCAGGTGCCGCACCCACCACCGCGCCAATTTCCAGGCGCTTGGCGGCATAGCCGGGGTGATACTGCTCGTCCACCAGACCGGTTGCCAAACCAATCTGGTTGCCGTAGGAGGAATAACCAGCGGCAGCAGTGGTCACCAGCTTGCGCTGGGGCAGCTTGCCGGGCATGGTATCCGCCACAGGCACCAGAGGGTTCGCCGCACCGGTTACACGCATGGCCTGATACACATAGGTACGTCCTGACAAGGGATCGCGGATAGCGCCGCCAATGCAGGTGGCTGCACCGCCAAAGGGTTCAATCTCCGTGGGGTGGTTGTGAGTCTCGTTTTTGAACATGAGCAGCCAGGGTTCCTCCACGCCGTCCACGTCCACGTTAATCTTGATGGAGCAGGCGTTAATTTCCTCACTCACGTCAATGTTGGGGGTCTGACCGATTTTCTTCAGGTACTTGCCGCCCATGGTGGCCATGTCCATCAGGTTGATGGGCTTGCGGCTGATACGCTGGCCATACACGGTTTCCCGGGCGGCCAGGTAACGCTTGAAAGCCTTTTCTACCGCAGCCTTTTCAATTCGGGCATCATCGATGGTGGTCAGAAAGGTAGTGTGGCGGCAGTGGTCGGACCAGTAGGTGTCGATCATGCGGATTTCCGTCAGCGTGGGATCGCGCTTTTCGCTGGCGAAATAATCCCGGCAGAAGGCCAGATCATCCTTGTCCATGGCCAGACCGTACTTCTGCACAAAGTCCTGCACCGCATCCATGTCCATGGTAGTAAAGCCTGTCAGGGTTTCCACATGGTCGGGGGTATCGTAAACCTGCTGAAGGGTTTCCTTCTCTGCCAGGTCGGCTTCGCGGGCCTCCACAGGGTTAATCACATGCTTCTTCACCCGCGCCAGTTCATCCTGAGTAAAGTCACCATCCAGCATATACACACGGGCAGTGCGCACGGTGGGGCGGTCGCACTGGCCCACCAGCTGAATGCACTCCTCGCAGGAGGCTGCCCGCTGGTCGTACTGGCCGGGCAGATATTCCACCGCAAAAACTGCCTTGGCGCCCTGGGGCAGGGTATCGTAGGTCACATCCACCTGAGGCTCAGAAAACACAATGGGCTTGCAGGCAGCGTAGAGCTCCTCCGTCACGCCTTCCACATCATAGCGGTTCAACAGCCGCAGACCTGTTACGCTCTTGATGAGTAGAATGTGGCGAATTTCGTGCAGCAGATGCTTGGCCTCCACTGCGTATTGGGGCATTTTTTCAACATAGATGCGCTGAACGCTCATGCCTGTACCTCCATCAAGGCCCGCTGGCCAATATCGTTTCGCTTGTGCATATCTGTGAAGCTGATTCTCTCTGCCGCCTGATAGGCCCCGGCAATGGCATCCTTCAGGTTGGGAGCAGTGGCTGTCACGCCCAGCACGCGCCCACCGGAGGTGAGGATGCAGCCATCCTCCGCCCGCTTGGTGCCTGCATGGAACACGCATGCGGTTTTCCCGGCTTCGTCCAGGCCGGAAATAGGATAGCCCGTCTGGTACTTTTGCGGATACCCGCCGCTGGCCAGCACCACGCAGGCCGCAGCACCAGTGGAGAACCTCACTTCCGTTTCCGCCAGGGTACCGCCCGTGGTGGCCTGCATAATGGTCAGCAAGTCGCTCTCCAGCAGGGGAAGCACCACCTGAGTTTCCGGGTCGCCAAAGCGGCAGTTGTATTCAATCACCTTGGGGCCATTCCTGGTTAGCATCAGGCCAAAGTACAGGCAGCCACGGAAGGTGCGACCCTCGGCATTCATGGCAGCTATAGTGGGCAGGAAGATTTCCTCCATGCAGCGTGCCGCCATTTGAGGCGTATAGCAGGGGTTGGGGGCAATGGTGCCCATGCCGCCAGTGTTCAGGCCCTGGTCGTGGTCAAGGGCGCGCTTGTGATCCATGCTGGACACCATGGGCTTTACGCACTTGCCATCCGTAAAGGCCAGCACGGAAACCTCCGGGCCTTCCAGGAATTCCTCAATCACGACCCGGTGGCCTGATGCGCCGAAGGCATTGTGCTGCATCATGGTGCTGACGGCCTCCAGGGCTTCTGCCTTAGACTGGCAGATCAGTACACCCTTGCCCAGGGCCAGTCCGTCTGCCTTCACCACCAGGGGGCCTTCGGGCTGGGCGTTGATGTAGGCTACGGCCTCGTCATACTCGTCACAGGCAGCATAAGCAGCGGTGGGAATGCCGTATTTCTTCATCAGGTTTTTGGAGAAGACCTTGCTGCCCTCAATGATGGCTGCCTTTTTCTCCGGGCCAAAGGCAGGAATGCCCGCCTCCGCCAGCAGGTCCACCAGACCCAGACACAGGGGATCATCCGGCGCAACCACCACATAGTCCATCTTTTCCTTTTTGCAGTAGTCCACAATGCCCGTGATATCCGTGGCCTTCAGCGGCACCAGGCGGCAGATTTCCGCCATGCCTCCATTGCCCGGCGCAGCAAACAGCTCCGTCACCCGGGGATTCTCCGCAATCTTTGCAGCAATCGCGTGCTCCCGCCCGCCGCCGCCAACAATCAATACTTTCATAATTCCTCCTGTTTCGCCTCCGGCAGCCAAAGGGGACGCTGTCCCCTTTGGAAACCTCTGCTTAAGGGACATTGTCCCTTAAGAATCCCTTTTGGGCGTGTGCTGCTGTCCGCATCTGCCGCACACCGTGACCCCCGCAAGGGAACCGCCCCGCTCCAACCCACCAAAATGGGATTCTTAAGGGGTGAAACCCCTTAAGCGGGAGTGCAGAGGGCAGCGCCCTCTGCCGCGCCCCTGATTAATGGTGGAACAGACGCATGTGGGTGAAGCACATGGTCATGTGGTAGAGGTTGCAGGTGTCGATGACCTGGTCGTCACGGATGGAGCCGCCGGGCTGGGCCACATAGGAAACGCCGGAGCGCTTGGCACGCTCGATGTTATCGCCAAAGGGGAAGAAGGCATCCGAGCCCAGGGCCACGCCGGTCTGCTGATCCAGCCAGGCCCGCTTTTCGGCGGCGGTCAGGGGTTCGGGCTTTTCGGTGAAGAACCGCTGCCAGCGACCCTCGGCCAGCACCTCGTCCGCCTCATCGGAGATATAAACGTCAATGGTGTTGTCCCTGTCGGGCCGGGCGATCTTCTCCACAAAAGGCAGGTTCAGCACCTTGGGATGCTGGCGCAGCAGCCAGTTGTCCGCCTTCTGACCTGCCAGGCGGGTGCAGTGGATGCGGCTCTGCTGGCCCGCACCGATGCCAATAGCCTGACCACCCTTGGCATAGCACACAGAATTGGACTGGGTGTACTTCAGGGTAATCAACGCAATCATCAGGTCGCGCCTTGCATCCTCGGGCAGGTCCTTATTTTCCGTCACAATGTCGTCAAGCAGCTCATTGTTAATCTTAAACTCATTCCGTCCCTGCTCGAAGGTCACGCCGAATACCTGCTTGCGCTCAATGGGGTTGGGCTTGTAGTCCGGATCAATCTTCACAATGTTGTAGCCGCCCTTGCGCTTGGCCTTCAGGATTTCCAAGGCATCTTCGGTATACCCAGGGGCAATGATGCCATCGGACACTTCAGGCTTGATGAGCAGGGCAGTGGCCTTGTCGCACACATCGGACAGACTGATCCAATCGCCAAAGGAGGACATGCGGTCAGCACCGCGGGCGCGGGCATAGGCGCAGGCCAGAGGAGAAAGCTCAACATTACCCACAAAGTAAATCTTCCGCAGGGTTTCATCCAGGGGCAGGCCCACAGCCGCGCCAGCGGGGCTTACATGCTTGAAGGATGCCGCCGCAGGCAGGCCCGTGGCCTCCTTCAGCTCCTTCACTAACTGCCAGCCGTTGAGGGCATCCAGAAAGTTGATGTAGCCAGGCTTGCCGTTGAGCACCTCAATGGGTAATGAACCTTCTTCCATAAAAATACGGGAAGGCTTCTGGTTGGGGTTGCAGCCGTATTTCAGTTCCAGTTCCTGAGCCATGGTTTTTCTCCTCCTGCTTAGGCGTTCTTATTGATGATGCGGGTATCGGCCTTGCCGGTTTCCAGGTTGATATAGCGGACAAACAGGCTTACCTTGTTGTCGGCATTCAGGCTATTCCACACGTTCTGGGTAAAGGTGTCAATATCGCCCGCCAGCGCCACCTTTTCCGGTTCCCCCTCAAAGGAGGGAATGGGGCTGCCATCGCACCTGTAGGTGTGGATGAAGTGGCCCACCCCTGCCTTGGGCTGGCAGTAATCGTAGAAAAAACGCTGCACGCTGGTTTCATCCCCGTTGTCGGACTTGAGGATGGACAGCCTGTAAGCAGCCTCGCCGCCCTCCACCTTCACCACACCGGAAATGCGGGGTGTCCAGTTGGGCGCGTCGTCCTCAAAGGTGCGGGTGCGCAGTGCATCCTCAAAGGTTTTGCCTGAAGCCATGAAATCAAACACCGTGTCTGTCTGGTCGCCATTGGTGACGATGGTGTTCATTCCGTCCGCCATGACCCGCACAGGGGCATAGATAATCAGGTGGGGGTCAACCATTTTGCTCTCATCGTAGGCCTTGGTAATGATGCCCCCGTCCTTCTCCACAAACACCCGGTTGCGGCTGTTGATGCTGCGGCCCATAATGAAATAGGCAATCACAGCGTTTTTACCCTCGTCATCCACACCCAGCACAATGCCGCGCCCGGGATAGCTGTTGTCGGAAAGGAGCTGGTTCAAATCATAGGTCTGCATGGGCATATCCTCCATTCTCATTCAGGGATGCGGCCACATCCTCCACGGCCCTGGGCAACAGCAGCCATTCAGCCTGCTCCATTACCCGGCGCTGAAGGGTTTCCGGGGTATCGCCGGGCAGCACCTCCACCGCCTTTTGGGCGATGATCTGCCCGCCATCGGGAATCTCGTTGACAAAGTGTACCGTGGCGCCGGTGACCTTCACGCCCTTTGCCAGCGCTGCCTCATGTACCTTCAGCCCGTAATAGCCTGCACCGCAGAAGGAGGGAATCAGGCTGGGGTGAATGTTCAGGATGCGGTGGTCATAGGCCCGGATCACATTCTCTGGCAGGATGGTCAGGAAGCCCGCCAGCACCGCCATGTCAATGTGATGCTCCTGCAAAACCGCCAGCAAACGCGCGCCATAGGCCTCAATGGCCTCGCCCTTTTCCTTGTGCACCACCACAGCAGGAATGCCTGCCTTGGCGGCCCGCTCCAGGGCGTAGGCTTTGCTGTTGGAGGCAATCACCAGCGCCAGCTGGGCGGAGGGAATCTTCCCCGCCGCCTTGGCATCGATGATGGCCTGCAAGTTGGTTCCCCCACCGGACACCAGCACCGCTGCCCTTACCATAGCTCCACACCCTTTTCTCCGGGGACGATTTCACCCAGGATGTACGCGCCGGGCTCTTCATTGGCATGCAGGATGTCCAGGGCCTTTTGCGCCTGCTCCTTCGCCACGGTAATCACCATGCCCACACCCATGTTGTAGGTGTTGAACATGTCCCGCTCCGGCACATTGCCTTCCCGGGCAATGATGTCGAAGATGGGCAGCACCCGCACATCGCTGCGCTTGATTTTTGCGCACAGGCCCTCGGGCAAGGCCCGGGGAATGTTTTCGTAGAAGCCGCCGCCGGTAATGTGGCTGATGGCACGAGGCTGAACTTCCTTTAAGAGCGCCATCACAGGCTTCACATAGATCTTTGTGGGTGTCAGCAGCGTTTCCCACAGGGACTTATCCAGCTCCGGATAGGTGCGGTCGGCAGCATCGGGAGCATCCAGGCTGAACACCTTGCGCACCAGGGAGAAGCCGTTGGAGTGAACACCGGTGGAGGGCAGTGCAATCATTACATCTCCAGCCTGCATGGTGCTGTGGTCGATGATGCGGCTTTTGTCCACCACGCCCACGGAAAAGCCCGCCAGGTCGTAATCCTCATCAGGCATCATGCCGGGATGCTCCGCTGTTTCGCCGCCAATCAGGGCAGAAGCCGCCTGCACGCAGCCTTCTGCCACGCCGGACACGATGGAGGCAATCTTCTCAGGAACATTCTTGCCGCAGGCAATGTAGTCCAGGAAGAACAGCGGCTTTGCACCGCAGCAGATGACATCATTCACGCACATGGCAACGCAGTCAATGCCAATGGTATCATGCTTGTCCATCAGCATGGCCAGCTTGATTTTCGTGCCCACACCATCCGTGCCGGACACCAGCACAGGCTCGGTCATGCCCGCCAGGTTCAGGCCAAACAGGCCGCCAAAGCCGCCAATATCCTCCATGCAGCCCTCTGTTTTGGTGCGGGCTACATGCTTCTTCATCAGCTCCACAGCCTTGTATCCAGCCACAATATCCACGCCAGCGGCCTTGTAGCTTGCGCTTTCACTTTTCATGGGAATGCTCCTCCTCTTATTCGATGGGCTTTTCGTGCCTGGGGGTCTGGTCGCGCCGGGGCGGATCCACCGGATATTCGCCAGTGAAGCAGCCCTTGCACAGGTGCAGGTTGCAGCCCTTTGCCAGCCTGTCGCAGGCCTCAATGGACAGGAAGCCCAAGCTGTCCACACCAATAATCTGGGCAATCTCCTCCACGGTGTGGTTGGCGGCAATCAGGTCCTTGGTGGAGCCCACATCCGTGCCGAAATAGCAGGGACGGATGAAGGGCGGCGAGGACAGGCGCATGTGAACTTCCTTTGCACCTGCATCCCGCAGCAGCTTGATGATGGGAATGGACGTGGTGCCGCGGACAATGGAATCGTCCACCATCACCACCCGCTTTCCCTTCACCGTAGCGGAAACCACGTTCAGCTTAATGCGCACAGCATCCTGGCGCTCCTTTTGCGTGGGCTGGATGAACGTGCGCCCAATGTACTTGTTCTTGATAAACCCAATACCATAGGGGATGCCGCTCTCCCTTGCATAGCCCAGGGCAGCATCCAGTCCGCTGTCCGGTACGCCAATGACCACATCGGCCTCCACAGGGTGCTCCTGGGCCAGGAACGCCCCTGCCTGGCAGCGGGCCTCGTGAACGCTGGCACCATCAATCACGGAATCGGGCCGGGCATTGTAGATATATTCAAACACGCACAGGCCCGTTTCCTCGCGCCTGTCAGGCTTCATGGCGCGGATACCCTCCTTGGTGACAACCACCACCTCGCCCGGCTCCACATCCCGCAGGAAGGTTGCGCCAATGGCGTTGAACGCGCAGGACTCGGAGGCAAACACCACGTCCTCTCCCAAGGCACCCATGCACAGGGGGCGAATGCCCTGGGGGTCGCGGGCCGCAATGAGCTTGGTGGGGCTCATCAGCACCAGGGAATAGGCGCCCTTGATAACCTTCATGGCGGCGCGCACCGCCTCCTCAATGGATCCGCAGCGCATCCGCTCCTGAATCACCGCGTAGGCAATCACCTCGCTGTTGGAGGAGGTGTGGAAAATCATACCCTGCTGCTCCAGGGCCTCGCGAATCTCAATGGCGTTGGTCAGGCAGCCGTTGTGGGCCAGTGCCATGGCGCCCTTCAGATGGTTGATGAGAAGCGGCTGAATGTTCTCACTGGCAAGGCCCACCTTGCCATACAGGCAATGACCAATCGCCATCTGTCCCTCCGGGATTTTCTTCAGGCTTTCCCCGGTAAGCACCTCGTTCACCAGGCCCGGGCCCTTGTGGCAGCCAATGACCCCGTCGGTATTCACCGCAATGCCGCAGCTCTCCTGGCCCCGGTGCTGCAGGGCATACAGCGCATGGTAGGTCTCCGGCACCACCGTTTCCCCAGAGCGGCGGAAAATGCCAAACACGCCGCACTCCTCGTGGAGCTTTTCCATCATCAGTACCCCTCTCGTTTATATCAGTTGCAAAGGGAATGTTCGTGTTTTTCAGTCAATCATCAGCGCATTGTTCTTGGCGATCACCGCATCATGCTGTGCCTGGCGCTGGGCGTCCAGCTTCCGGGTCAGGCCGGCATCCTCAATGGCCAGCATCTGGGCCGCCAGCAGGGCAGCATTGGCCGCGCCATCAATGGCCACGGTGGCCACCGGCATGCCCGAGGGCATCTGCACGGTGGAGAGCAGCGCGTCCAGGCCATCCAGCGTGGAGGACTTCACCGGAATGCCAATCACCGGCAGGGTGGTCTGCGCCGCCAGCGCGCCAGCCAGGTGGGCCGCCTTGCCCGCCGCAGCAATCAGCGCGCCAAAGCCCGCATCCCTTGCCCCGCTTGCAAAAGCCGCCGCCTCCACCGGTGTGCGGTGGGCGGAATAAACATGAACCTCAAAGGGGATGTCCAGCTTGCGCAGCTGCTCAAAGGCAGGCTTCAGCACCGGCAAATCGCTGTCGCTGCCCATCACAATACCAACTTTTTTCATACCCTTGCGCCTCTTTCACTCAGTCGAAATCAAAACAAAAGAGCCAGTGCCCCTAGCCGACACTGTGCTCCCTTATACGACCGTATTTCCAGCCCGGCCCGCCTGGCTGTGCAGAAAACCGATACAAGACCGCTTCATACCTCAACCCCCTTGCCGAACTTCATGCTTATTGTACCGTAAGCCGAACCTTCTGTCAAGGGAAAAGACGAACGTTCTTCTGCAAATTTGGAATTTTGTTTTTATTTTTTACCGATTTCCGTACATCTTCTCGTAATACTGCTGATACTCACCGGAGATAATC
>CAYLIC010000055.1:0-11849 GCA_964383815.1 uncultured Faecalibacterium sp.
AAGCCTACGAGAAAACCATCCGCGATGCCCTGGCCCAGTGCAGCTGGCAGGGCGATAACGAATAAACCACATAAGCAAAGCAAGGCCTGCCGCGTGATGCAGCAGGCCTTTTGATGTATAGGGTTATTACCGCTCCTCCCGGAAGTACGCCAGGCCCAGAGAAGCCGGTGGCTGATTCTCCCGCTTGTTGCGGATGCTGGTGAAAATCAGCACCAGAATGGTAACCAGGTACGGCAGCATTTTCAAAAGCGGCTTGGCAGCCATGGTGACGCTGATCCAGTCGATATTGGCAATGTAGCTGGAGCAGCTGAACAGGAAGCCAAACACCGTGGAGCCAATGATGGTCATGTGGGGACGCCACAGGGCGAAAATCACCAGGGCAATGGACAGCCAGCCAAAGGCCTCCAGGCTCAGGTATGCCTCCTGGGAAGCCATGTAGTCAATAATGCAGTAGAAGCCGCCCAGGCCGGAAATGCCGCTGCCGATGCAGGTCGCCAGATACTTGTACTTGGTCACGTTCACGCCCACAGCATCCGCCGTGCCGGGATTCTCGCCCACGGCCCGCAGCCGCAGGCCCACCTTGGTGCGGAACAGCACATAGCTGGACAGCACCGCGATAATCACCCCCAGGAAGAACAGCACACCCAGGTATTGCAGGGCATCGGTCCGCTCGGCAAAGGGCCAGCGGAAAACCTTCTTGGGGCCCACCAGGTACACGGTGGGATCCAGCTTGCTCATGATAACCTTCATCAGGCCCACGCCGAAGGTGGTCAGCGCCAGGCCGGTCACGTTCTGGTTGGCCCGGAGGGTCACGGTGAGGAAGCTGTAGATAAGCCCCATCAGCGCCGCCATGCCAACTGCGCCGGCAACGCCCAGCACCACCACCAGCACCGGCGGCAGGTTCACGGTGCCAATGATGTTCAGCACCAGGCAGCCGCCTGCGCCGCCCATGCACATAATGCCGGGAATGCCCAGGTTCAGGTGACCGGCCTTCTCGGTAAGAATCTCGCCCGTGGAGCCGTACATGAACACCGCACCAAAGGCCAGGGACTCAATCAGGAAATTCAGCCAAACGTTCATTCTGCGGCCTCCTTTGCCTCAGCCTTGCGGAACACAAGCCGATAGTTGATGAAGAACTCGCATCCGATGATGAAGAACAGAATGATGCCCACAATCACATCCGGCAGGGCGCCGCTGACGTTGAAATCCTGGGAAATCTGCGCCGCGCCGGAATTGAGGAAGGACACCAGGCCGGAGGTAACCAGCATCATCAGCGGGTTGAAATTTGCCAGCCAGGACACGATGATGGCGGTGAAGCCTTGCCCGCCGGCGGACTCGGTGGTCACGCTCTGGTCAAGGCCGGCGCCAATCAGAAAGCCTGCCAGCCCGCACAAAAGGCCGCTGACGGCCATGGTACGGATGATGACCTTGTGCACATTAATGCCGCTGTACTGGGCGGTGCGGATGCTTTCGCCCACCACGGAGATTTCATAGCCCTGCTTGCTGTATTTCAGGTAGACAAACAGCAGCACCGTCAGCACCAGGGAGATGATGACAATCAGCAGATACTGGTTGCCAAAGGGCAGCGGCGGCAGCTTGCCATACTTCAGCTTGCCCAGGGTGGAGGAGCCGCTGGGCACCCAAATGACCAGGAAATAGCTGACCACATAGGTGGCAACATAGTTCATCATCAGGGTGAAGAGGGTTTCATTGGTGTTCCACCTGGCCTTGAACAGGGCGGGAATCAGCGCCCACACCATGCCATAGACCAGGGAGGCCACCAGCATCAGCACCAGCAGCTGCCACTCGGGGATGGAGCCGCCCAGGTAAAACGCCACGGTAATGGCGCCCAGCACACCCATCAGGGTCTGTCCCTCGGCGCCAATGTTCCAGAAGCGCATGCGGAAGGCCGGCGTCACCGCCAGGGAAATGCACTGCAGCACGGCAATGTTCTTCAGCAGCTTCCACAGCTTGCGCTCGCTGGTGAAGGAGCCCTTGATAAAGCAGTTGTAGAAATCGGCAATCTTCCGGGGCTCGTCATGGAGCCGGTCAATCAGCAGGAAGGCCACCAGGCCGCACACCAGCATGCCCAGCACAATGGCAGCCAGGCGAATCAGCCAGGCGACAGCAGGGTTGACATTGGTGCGCTTCGCCAGGTGAAACAGGGGCTCCCGGGCCGCGGTTTTCTTCTGTTCGCTCATTGTGCAGCCTCCTTGGTGGCGGTTTGGGTCATCATCAGGCCAATCTGCTCCTTGGTGGCGGTGCGGGCATCCACCACGCCGGTAACGGCGCCGGAGTTAACAACCATAATCCTATCGCACAGGGAGAGGAGCACATCCAGATCCTCGCCCACGAAAATGACCGCCACGCCGTTGGTCTTCTGCTTGTTCAGCAGGTTGTAGATGGTGTAGGAGGAGTTGATGTCCAGGCCGCGGACGGGGTAGGCCGCCATCAGCACCTTGGGGGCGAAGGCAATCTCCCGGCCCACCAGCACCTTTTGCACATTGCCGCCGGACAGGCGGCGCACAGGGGTGTTCACACCGGGTGTGGAAACCTCCAGTTCCCTGATGATTTCCTCCGCCAGCGCCCTGGGCTTCTTCCTGTCCACAAAGCCGGCGTGACCCTTGCGGTAGCTGCGGAGCATCATGTTGTCGGTAATGCCCATGCTGCCCACCAGGCCCATGCCCAGCCTGTCCTCCGGCACGAAGGACAGCCGCACGCCCAGGGAGCGAATCTCCAGGGGCGTCTTGTTGCGCAAATCCATGATCTCGTCTTCCTTGAACAGCACGTCACCCTCCGCCACCCGGGCGCGTATTTGACTGCTGCTCAGGCCGTGAAAGTCAATGGGTGTGCCGCTCTTGTCGTGGAACATGCCCTGGAGGCCCAGCTCCTTCACCCGGCGCATGGATTTGTGGAAGAAGGTCACGGGCTTGTCCTTCTTGGGGTTATGGAAGGTAATCTCGCCGCTCTGAATGGGCTGCAGGCCCGCAATGGCCTCCAGCAGCTCCCGCTGGCCGCTGCCCGCAATGCCCGCAATGCCCAGAATTTCGCCGCTATTGGCGGTGAAGGTAATGTCCTTCAGCACCTGAATACCCTCGGCATCCACGCAGTTCAGGTGGGAAACCTCCAGCCGGGTCTGCACGTTGGCAGGCTCGCTGCGGTCAATGTCCAGGCTCACCTTTTTGCCCACCATCATTTCCGTCAGGCTGCTTTCCGTGGCATCGCAGGTGTCCACGGTGGCAATGTGCTCGCCCTTGCGGAGAATCGCCACCCGGTCGGACACGGCCAGCACCTCATGCAGCTTGTGGGTGATAATGATGATGGACTTGCCATCCTCCTTCATGCAGCGGAGCACAGCAAACAGCCGGTCGATCTCCTGGGGGGTCAGCACGGCGGTAGGCTCATCCAGAATCAGAATGTCCGCGCCCCGGTACAGCACCTTGATAATCTCCACCGTCTGCTTTTCGGAAACGGACATGTCGTAAATCTTCTTGGCAGGATCGATATGAAAACCGTATTTCTCAGCAATCTGAGAAACCCGGGTATTGACGGATTTCAGGTTATAGCGTCCCGGCTCGTTCACGCCCAGGACAATGTTTTCAGCAGCGGTAAACAGGTCAACCAGCTTGAAGTGCTGGTGAATCATGCCAATTTTCAGGTCAAAGGCATCCTTGGGGGAGCGGATAACCACTTCCTCCCCATCCCTGAAGATTTTGCCCTCATCCGGGAAGTAAATGCCGGAAATCATGTTCATCAGGGTTGTTTTGCCGCAGCCGTTTTCACCCAGGATGGACAGTATTTCGCCCTGGTAAACATCCAGGTCCACATGGTGGTTTGCCACCACGCTGCCAAAGCGCTTGGTAATGCCGCGCATGGAGAGAGCAATCTTCTTTTCCACGGTATACCCTCCGTAAACATTGTGATAAACGCACAAACTGCTTGGACTGCTGCCCAGGGGTAGCGAGCAGCAGTCCAAGCGTGAAAGATCAATACCTTTTGGGGGTTGATTAGAACATCTGGTTCAGCAGCTCAATGCCGTCGATACGCACATCGAAGTAGGGCGCGGAACGATACTCGGACTCGTGGAAGTAGCCATCAGCCACAACCTCGGTGTCGGGGGTGAAGGCTTCATCGGTGTCCACATCAGCCATGTAGGAGGTCAGCTTCTCGCCGCCCACGGTGATGAAGTTGTCATCAGCGGTGTTGAACACCTTGGTTTCGCCCTTTTCCAGGGAGGCCTTCACATCGGCAATGGCTTCCACGGTGCCCTCGGCGGCAGCAGCGGTGTTCACATCGGTCAGCACCACGGAGCCGGTGGTGATGGTGCCGGTCCAGTCAACGTCGATGGCTTCACCGGCGGCAACCTGGTTCACAATGTACTCGAAGTAGGGAGCCCAGTTGATACGGGAGGACACGATGAAGGTGTTGGGGCAGCTCTCGATGGTGGAGCCGTTGTAGGACACGTTGGGGATGCCGGCATCCTCGCAGGCAGAGGGAGCGCCCAAGGAGTCAGCGTGCTGGGAGATCAGGTCGCAGCCAGCGGAAATCAGGGCAGTGGCAGCAGCCTTCTCCTCGTTGTAGTCATACCAGGAGCCGGTGAACTGCACCTTCATGGTCACATCGGGGCAGACGGACTTGGCGCCCAGATAGAAGGAGGTGTAGCCGGAAATCACCTCAGCATAGGTGAAAGCGCCAACATAGCCCATCAGGGGAGCCTCGCCCTTCAGCTTGCCGGCGTTCTTCAGCTCGTTCAGCTTCATGCCGGCGGCAACGCCAGCCAGATAGCGGCCTTCATAGATGGCAGCGAAAGCATTGTGGAAGTTGGCCAGGCCTTCGGTGTGGGCCATGGTGCCGGTAGCGTGGCAGAACTGCACATTGGGGTATTCCTTGGCAGCCTGCAGCAGGTAGGTTTCGTGGCCGAAGCTGTCAGCGAAGATGATGTTGCAGCCATCGTCAGCCAGGTCCAGGGCGGCCTCGTAGCACTCGTTGGATTCGGGGATGTTGCGCTTCATGATGACCTGATCTTCGCTCAGGCCCAGGTTAGCAGCAGCCTCGTACACAGCGTTGATGAAGTTCAGGTCGTAGGTGGAGTTCTCGTCGTGCAGCAGGATGACGCCGAACTTCACATCCGCCACATCCGCAGAAGCAGAAACGGCGAAGCAAGCCAGGCACAGGGCCACGGTCAGCAGCAGAGCCACAAACTTTTTCATGATGAATGTCCTCCTCGGTGGGTTTGTGTTGGTGATGCCCGGTTCCCCATTCACAGAAAAAATCCGAACGTTCGACCGGGATTACGGTGATATTGTACACAATTCTGCCGATAAAAGCAAGCCTTTTTTGAAAATATTTCGGGAAAAGGACGGTTTTTTGCAAAAAAGGAGTGTGCCGGATTTGGCACACTCCTTGGCAGGCAATTTCTGTTATTCCTTCACGCCGCCCACGGCAACGCCAGCGATGATGTACTTGCTGAAGGCAAAGTACACAATCATCAGCGGCAGTGCCGTCAGGGTCAGGCCCAGGTAGATGGAGCCATACTCCGTGCGGTAGATATCGCCGCGGAGCTCCTTCACCATCATGGGCAGGGTCTTCATGGTGGGGTCGGACAGCAGCATCAGGGGCGTCAGGTAGTTGTTCCAGGAGCCAATCACCGCCATGATGCCCATGGTTGCCATGGCAGGAATCATGATGGGCACCACAATGCAGTTGAAGGTGTAGAACTCCCGGGCGCCATCGATTCGCGCGGCCTCCACCAGGGACACCTGGAAGTTTGCCTCCAGGTACTGGCGGAAGAAGAACACCGTGGACGCGCTGCAAATGGCGGGGATGATCAGGGGCAGGAAGTTATTGGTCAGGCCCAGGCGGTACATGAACATGTAGAAGCCGGTGCCGGTAACCTGTCCGGGAATCATGATGATGGCCATCACCACGCCATACAGGAACTTGCGGCCCTTGAAATCGTATACCTTGAAGCCGTAGGCCGTCATTGCGGAGAAGTACACACCCAGAATGGTGGAGCCAAAGGCGATGATGGCGCTGTTCTTGAAGCCAACAAGAATATCGAAGTTCTTGGTCTGCAGCACCTTCCAGTTGTTGGCCAGGAAGCTGCTGGGCAGCAGGGACATGCCGGACTGAATCTGCAGGCTGGAGCGGGTGGCGTTGACAATCATGATCCAGAAGGGCAGGATGGCCAGCGCGCACAGCAGAATGCAGAACACATAGATCATGCTGCGCTTGGAGTTGTACACACCGCGCACGGAAAGCATGAAGGACACCAGCGAGCAGCCCAGCATCAGCCAGACCACCAGGTCATTCAGGTCGGCATTGCCGTAGGGCAGCGCGATGGGGAAGGCCTTCAGCCGCAGGATGCTGTACACCAGCATCACAATGCCGGCCAGATGCGCAAAGACGGAGAAGGTGTACAGCTTGCTAACCAGCTTGTTGCCCGCCAGCAGCAGCAGCACAACCGCCAGGGCCAGCAGTGCCAAAGCCGTCCACACGCAGACGTAGTAGGCATCAATGTTGGGCTGGTAGCCCTTGGACTCGTTTACCTTCTGTATGTCGATCTCCAGCTCGTCAGGCAGCTTGCCGGGCAGCAGTGAATAGGTCAGGCCGGTGGATTCCGCGCTGTCGGCAGAAGCCTGCTCAGCCAGCAGGCCATCCAGCTTGTCCTGTTCCTTCTGCACCTTGGCCTTTTGCTTTTCAATGTCGTCGGCGCTCTTCTTGCCCTCGGACACCCAGCGGTCCAGCTTGTCCTGGGCGGACTTCACGCGCTCCTCCTGCTTTTCAATGTCCGCCGCCATGGAGCTGGCGGAATTGTCGCTGAAGGTGGCAATGGGGGCAAACATGAGGCCAATGGTAGCCAGCAGCAAAACCAGCGTGATAATCTTTGTCAGCTTTTTCATTTTGCCAGCCTCCTCGCCTTCTGGGGCTTCGCATCCCGATCCTTCATAATCCAGTTCATGATGACGGAGCCGATGATGATGATCACAAACAGGACAACGGAGGCGGCGCTGGCCACATTAAAGTTGTAGGAGCCGGTGAAGCCCTGGGTGTAGATGAAGCGGGCAACGGTGTTGGTGGTTTCGTTGGGGTTGCCCTGGGTCATCAGGTGAGGAATGTCGAACATGGTCAGGCCGCCCACCAGGGAGGTAACCAGGTTGTACAGCAGAATGGGCTTGAGCAGCGGCATGGTGATCTTCCAGAAGGTCTGCCGGCTGGTGCAGCCATCCACCAGAGCGGCCTCAAACAGGGCCGGGTTGATGCCGGACATACCGGCAATCATGATAATCATGGTATTGCCGCACCACATCCACCACTGGATGAAGGAGATGATGCCGCGGCTCCAGGCGGTGGAGCGGAAGAACTCAATGGGGGCATTGGATATGCCGATGGACTGTATCAGCGTGTTGATGGGGGCCACGGGGTAGTTGAACAGGGAGAAGAACAACATACCGATGGTGGCGGCGGTGATGATGTTGGGCATGAAAATCATCATCTTAAAGGCACCCTGGCAGCGCAGGCGCAGCCGGGTATCAGTAAACCAGGCCGCCAGAATCAGTGCAATGCTCAGCTGGGGAATGAAGTTGCAGACCCACATGATGAGGGTGTTGCCAAAGGAACCCCAGAATTTAGAGTAAATCGTGCTGGTCGGGTCGAACAGCATACGATAGTTTTCAAAGCCAATGATTTCGTTTTCCAATACCTTCGTCCAGCCTACGGCATCCGTGAGGGAGGTGCGGAAGGTGAAGAAAATGGGATACAGCTGGAAAATAATAAACACAATGAAAAAAGGTGCAATGAAGAGATATCCGTGGTGGCTGTAACTGACGCCCTTATGTTTTGCCGTTGCTGTTGGCTTTGTTTTGACGGCTTGCATTTTTCCACCCCTTATCCTGTTTTCCACCCAATCAGGGTGGGAAATGTGTGCAAGAATAGAGAAAGGGGCTGCCCCCTGCCGCGCTGGCAAGTGACAGCCCCACAGGTCACTTCAATTCAACTATTGAAGCCGGGATTATTCCACAACGATGTTGGTGATCTTGGAAGCAATCTCAGCCTTGAACTCAGCCAGGCAGGTCTCCAGATCCTTCTCGCCCTTGGTGTAGGGAGTGGTGACGAAATCGCTCCAAGCGGTGTTGATGGTCTCGTCATACTCGGTCATCAGAGAGCCGTTGGCCAGGTTCGCGGTCTGAGCGAAGATGGCATAGTGGTCCTGGCCGCCCAGGAAGGGGTTGGCGATGTTCTCGGAAACAACCTTGTCAACCACGTTGTTGTTGCCAACGAAGTCGCCGGTGTCCTTGGCATAGGTGTACAGGAAGTCCTCGTCCAGGGTGAAGAACTTCAGCACGTCCTTGATGGCAGCCTTCTTGGCGTCATCCGCAACAGCAACCTTGGCAGCATTGGCGCCAACCCAGGTGCCGCCCCAGCTGTAGCCCACGGGGCCGGCGCACATACGCCACAGGCCGTAGGTGCCGTTGTTGGCATCGGAGGTAGCCTTCAGGTCTTCCTCGGTGTACTCAGCGGGCAGGCCGGTGGTGCAGTTGGGCTTCAGGGTGTAGTGCAGGCCCCAGGTGGGCAGGAAGAAGCACAGGGTCTCCAGCTCGCCGCGCATGCCGGCAAACCAGGATTCGGACCAGGCGCCGCCCTTGTGGGTCAGGTCGTCCTCTTCCAGAACCTTGCACAGCTCTTCGAAGTCATACAGTTCGCTGTCGATGACCAGCTTGCCATCCACAACCCAGCCCTCGGAGCGGTTGTACTGATAAGCGTTCCAGATGTCGCCAGCGCCGATAACCATCTTGCAGGCGCCTTCAGACTTTTCGTTCAGGGTCTCAGCGGTCTCCAGGAAGGTATCCCAGTCAGCAACCAGGGCCTGGAACTCTTCGGGGGTGGTCACGCCCAGGTACTTCTCGGCCAGGTCGGCACGATACATCAGGGCGCCGGGGGTGGACTGCCAGGACAGGCCCTTCTGCACGCCGGCAGAGTTCTGGCCGATCTGCAGCATCACGGGGATGGCAGGAGCGAACTCTTCGTCGGTGAAGCCAACGTCCTTCAGGTCAGCGGTCCAGTCGCTCTGCACATACTTCTTCACGAAGGCAGCTTCCAGGGTGAAGATGTCGGGAGCCTCGGCGCTGGCAGCGTCGGCAGCCATCAGGGTGTCAACCTTGGAGGTGTACTCACCGCCGTCGGTGGGGTAGATGACGAAGTTGAACTCGATTTCGGGATGGTTGGGAGCATAGTACTTTTCGATCATGCCCTGGAACTCATTGGTGAAGGACCAAACGTTCAGGACGATCTTGTCTTCCGCGGCGGCGAAGCTCACGCAGGAAAGAGCGAGCATCAGCGCCATGACGAGAGCAACCAGTTTCTTCATGGGGTTTTCCTCCTTAATATTTTGCGGCATAACCGCAATTTTTCTCAAACGGCTCTCTGCCGTCATCGACAACCTTGGCAGCCAGCGCATGAACCAAAAATAAAGGGGAACAGTGCAAAGTGGCAGTGGGCCTTTTCTTCTTCGGTTACACGTCGCTTTTGCTGACAGGGATAGTATATCGTATCATTTGGGAAAAATCAATAGTTTTTTTGATATTTTTCTTTGCAAATGCCATGATTGGCAAGGTTTTTCACTGTGAAAGTATTCCCAAACCAAGGAATTTCAAACGTTTTCGGAACTTTCGCGATTTCAGAAAAAATGCATTCCGGGCCTTCGGCGCGCCGTTGCAATCCGCCTGTTTGTATGCTATGATATAGTAGTAAGATTATGCGGCGATTTCTCGCCAGACGATAGGAGCTCATGCATGAATTACGACGTGATTATCATTGGCGCAGGCCCGGGCGGCATTTTTTCCGCCTATGAGCTGACCTGCCTTGCCCCACAGCTGAAGGTTGCCGTGTTTGAGGCTGGCAACGCCCTCAGCAAACGCCGCTGCCCCATTGACGGGGTGAAGGTCAAGTCCTGCATCGGGTGCAAAAGCTGCTCTATCATGAGCGGCTTTGGCGGCGCAGGCGCTTTTTCCGACGGGAAGTACAACATCACCAACGATTTCGGCGGCACGCTGTATGAATACATCGGCAAAAAGCCGGCGCTGGACCTGATGAAGTATGTGGACGAGATCAACATGCGCTACGGCGGCGAGGGTACCCGGCTGTATTCCACCACCGGCACCCGCTTCAAAACCCTGTGCATTCAAAACGACCTGCACCTGCTGGATGCCTCCGTGCGCCACTTGGGCACGGACATCAACTATGTGGTGCTGGAAAACCTTTTCGCTTACCTGCAGGACAAGGTGGATTTCTTCTTCAACACCCCGGTGCAGCATGTGGCGCTGATTGACGGCGGATATGCGGTGCAGTGCGCCGAAAAGTCTTACACCTGCAGGGATTGCGTGATTTCCGTGGGCCGCAGCGGCAGCAAGTGGATGGAAACCGTTTGCCAGGAGCTGGCCATCCCCACCCGCTCCAACCGGGTGGACATCGGCGTGCGGGTGGAGCTGCCCGCAACCGTTTTCGCTCACCTGACGGACGAGCTGTACGAGAGCAAGATTGTCTACCGCACCAAGAAGTATGGCGACCTGGTGCGCACCTTCTGCATGAACCCCAAGGGTGCCGTGGTGAACGAGAACACCAACGGCATCATCACCGTGAACGGCCACAGCTATGAGGATCCCGCCAGGCAGACCGAGAACACTAACTTTGCGCTGCTGGTGGCCAAGCACTTCTCCGAGCCCTTCAAGGATTCCAACGGCTATGGCGAAAGCATTGCCCGGCTGAGCAACATGCTGGGTGGCGGGGTGATTGTCCAGCGGTTTGGCGACCTGGTCACCGGGCACCGCTCCACCCACAGCCGCATTCAGGAGTCCTTCACCACCCCCACGCTGAACGCCACACCCGGCGACCTGAGCCTGGTGCTGCCCAAGCGCATCCTGGACGGCATTATCGAGATGATTTACGCCCTGGACAAGGTGGCGCCCGGCACCGCCAACGAGGATACCCTGCTCTATGGTGTGGAGGTCAAGTTCTACAACATGGAGGTGGAGGTCAACCACAAGCTGGAATCCCGGCACAGGGGCCTGTACATCATTGGCGATGGCAGCGGCATCACCCATTCCCTGTCCCACGCCAGCGCCAGCGGCGTACATGTGGCCAGGAACATTGTGAGCCAATAAGCAAAGGAGCGCAAATGGAGTATTATCAGAAAATCACCCTGAAAAACGGGCAGACCGCCATCCTGCGCAACGGTAACGCTGACGATGGTGCCGCCGCGCTGGCGGTGTTTCTCCAGACCCACCAGGAAACAGACTACCTGCTGACCTACCCCGATGAAAGCACCCTGACCCCTGAGCAGGAAAGCCAGTACCTGGCGGAAAAGGCTGCCAGTGCAGACGGAATTGAGATTGTTGCCCTGGTGGATGGGCGCATGGCAGGCACCGCAGGCGTTGCGGCCATTGGCACCCAGGAGAAGGTGCGGCACCGGGCGGATTTCGGCATTGGCGTGCTGAAGGAATACTGGGGCCTGGGGCTGGGCAAAGCGTTGATGGAGGCCTGCATTGCCTGTGCAAAGAAAGCCGGCTACACCCAGCTGGAGCTATCCGTGGTGGCGGACAATGCATCCGCCATGGCCCTGTATGAAAAGGAAGGCTTTGTGGAGTTTGGCAGGAATCCCCGCGGATTCAAAACCCGCAGCAACGGCTATCAGCCGCTGGTATCCATGCTGAAGGAGCTGTAAGCACAGCAAAAAGCCTGTCGCACATGCGGCAGGCTTTGCGTGTCGAAAAAGTGGCAGAGCCACTTTTCCGAGGATTTGCGCTCCGTCACTGTCAGGCCTGCAGGCAGGCCTGACGGCCGTTCCTCCGCGT
>CAYLIC010000056.1:0-11683 GCA_964383815.1 uncultured Faecalibacterium sp.
GGATGGCGAAGCCTTCGTACGCAGCGCCGTTCTCATCGGTGGGGTTGGCAGCGATGAAGCGCTCGATCAGGTCGAAGTACTCGTTCAGGGTCTTGATCTGGGGATAGCCGGCCCATGCCAGCACCTGCTTCTGGATGAAGAAAGCGGGACCGTTGCAGTAGTTGGTGATCTGCTCGTTGTAGTAGATGCAGTAGTTGGGGATGATGTACAGCTTGCCTTCCTCATCCACCAGGGAGGGCAGCAGATCCTTGACGTGGTTGTACAGGTTGGGGGTCTTCTCCTCGGAGATGTAGGGCAGCAGGTCGATCAGCGCGCCGCCGTTGATGAGCTTTTCGGCGGAGTTGCTGCCGTTGAACAAATCGGGATAATCCTCGCCGATGAGCTTGGTGCCCAGGGTTTCGTCCAGGTCGCCAGCCAGGAATTCGATTTCGAACTTAATGCCGAATTCGTCCTCGATCATCTTGTAGATTTTGTTGTCGCTGGTGGGCTGATCACCAGGATCGCCGATGAACACGCTGACGGTAATGGGTTCATCCGCGGCCAGCGCAAAGCTGCACAGGGACAAAACCATTGCCAGCGCCAGGATACCAGCAAGCAGTTTCTTCATAAAGTGGAACCTCCCTTTAATCGATTTGGGAATTTTCTTCCCGTTATCAACAATTATAGGCTGTGATTAAAAAATCTACAATGCTTTTGCGTATCTTCTTTAGGACAAAAGTATCCTTTCTATTTACTCTTGTTTACTTTTCGTGTACACTAATGATGAAGCTATTTTAGCCTATTGGTCAATGCGTACGATGCCGTATTCAGGGAGGTGCCGCCTTTGCCATCCTTTTTCTATGAAGTGCGATCCGAAAACCAGTTCACAGGCATTATCTGCGATCATCCCTTTCCCTCGCATGTACACGACTCTGTAGAAATCGTCTGTCCCACCAGCGGTACACTGGCCATGACCATTTCGGAACGGCAGTATCGCCTGTTTCCCGGGGACATTGCTGTGGTTTTTCCCTCCGTGTCCCACAGCTTTGACTATGTTTCCCCCGATGTGGAGGGCCTGACGCTGATCTTCCTGCCTGACACCATCAACGAATACAGCCGGACCTTCCGCACCATGCTGCCGGCATGCCCGCTCCTTTCCCGCCAGGACAAAGCTCCGGAGCTGGACGGCATTATCCGCAATCTCATCGACCTGTCCCGCCAGGGGGACAGCCCCCTGCAAACAAGCTATCTTCATCTGTTTCTGGCCTACATGTTTCTCAAGCTGCCTCTTTCACCCATTGAAAAGCAGATTCAAACCAGCCAGGGCTATCGGCTGACCTATCAAATTCTCCACTACATTTCCGAGCACTTCACCGAGCCCCTGACCCTGGAAAGCACCGCCCATGCCCTGGGCATCAGCCGCATTCACCTGAGCCACATTTTCTCCCAGCAGCTGCACATCAACTTCCGCCAGTACATCAACACCCTGCGGATTGACCGTGCCTGCAAGCTCCTGCGGGATCCTTCCAACACCATCTCCCAGGTGGCATATCAGTGCGGCTACAGCAACCCCCGCACCTTCCACCGGGCATTTCTCACCCAGTGCGGCATGCCACCCAACCAGTACCGGGCAAAGCTCACTCTTCCCGTTTCGGAGGATGAATAGCGCAGGATAATCCTCCGGGCACGGGCGCAAACGGTCGCAGGCGGTTGCACACGGGCTTGCCCTCCACACAGGCAAGCGCAAAGAAAAAGCCCTCAAACGCTTGGCGTTCAAGGACTTTTTGCATGAAGTGGGGTTAGTAGGGCTCGAACCTATGACCTCCACGATGTCAACGTGGCGCTCTAACCAACTGAGCTATAACCCCATGCGGTCAACGACATATACTATACCATATCCCTGCGGAAAATGCAAGCACTTTTTGAAAAAACTCGGTTGTGCGCGGTGATTCCGGCACATTTTTGATGCGATGGCGGCCTTTCGCCGCGGGACAAAGCACAAAGGGTACGGCGCGGCTCGTTTCAGGAGTTGCACCGTACCCTGTTTGATTGCTTTGCCAAACGGGCGTGTCCTTCCGGGTGTGATTACAGCTTCTGTCCGCAGTTCGGGCAGAACCTGGCGCCGGGCTGGACGGGGTTGCCACAACCGGGGCAGGCGGCGGAGTCGGACTGCTTCTGGCCGCAGTTCGGGCAGAACCTGGCGCCGGGTGCCAGCTGGGTGCCGCAGCCGGAGCAGAAGCCGCCGGCCTGGGCCTGGGGTGCGGGCTGTGCAGGCTGTGCAGGCTGCTGCACCATGGCCTGGGCAAACATCTGCCCCATGGCGGCGCCGGCGCTCATGCCAACGCCCATGCCAGCCATGCCGCCGGGGTTGTTGGCAGCCTCGCGCATGGCTTCTGCAGCCTGGTACTGGGTGTATTTGTTCAAATCGCCCAGCACACCCATGGAGGTGCGCTTGTCCATGGTCTTTTCGACCTCTTCGGGCAGGGAGATGTTTTCAATCACAAAGCTGGTCAGGCCCAGGCCCAGGGGTGCCAGCTTGGGGTTGATGGCCTGCATGGCGTAGTTCGCCAGCTCGTCATAGTTGGCAGCCAGGTCCAGGGCGGGAATGTGGCTCTCGGCGATGGCATCGCTCAGGCCGCTGACCAGGGTGCGCTTGATCTGCCCTTCCACGCCTTCCACGGTGAACAGGCTGGCGGTGCCAAAGACCTCCTTCAGGAAGGCCTCAGGGTTCACCACCCGGAAGGAATAGATGCCGAAGGCCCGCAGGCGAATCATGCCAAACTCGGTATCCCGCATCATAACAGGGTTGGTGGTGCCCCACTTCCTGTCCAGAAACTGCTTGGTGTTGATGAAGTACACATCGGACTTAAAGGGGCTGTTGAAGCCGAACTTCCAGGCCTTCAGCGCGGTCATCACGGGCATGTTGGAGGTGCTCAGCTCGTACCTGCCGGGCTGGAAAATATCCGCCAGCTGGCCTTCGTTGACAAAGGCAGCCACCTGGCTCTCCCGCACGGTGAGCTGTGCGCCCATCATGATCTCCTTGCCGTTCATGTCATACTTGTAGACCATGGTGTCGTTGCTGGAGTCCGTCCACTCAATCACGTCGATGAGCTGACCCTTAAGAATATCGAAAAGTCCCATCGTGTTCCCTCCTTGTGATATATTTTATGCGCCTTGCGCAAGAGAAGTCAGGTTGGGCAATACCCGCACGCCGGCAATGGACAGGTGCAGGCCCAGGTATTCCTTCACATGGGCGATGCTTTCCTCCGCATGGCTGTACACCACACCGGAGATGGAATCCGCCGCCGACTCGCCCAGCATGGGGCAGGCCAGGAGGAAAATCCGCTGGTCCGGCAGGACGGATACCAGCATGCGCATGCCTTCCAGCTCCGCGCCGAAGAAGTTGCGCAGGGCAACCTCCAGCCGCTCAGAGCCGTAGTGCCAGCGCCCGGTGAGGAAATCGTCGCCCTCGGGCATGGCAAGCTCCAGCAGCACGCAGGGCTGCTCCGGGCTCATGTGGCTGCGGAGAAGGCGCATGCGGCGCACCACGTCTGCAGGCTGCTTGATCTGCCCGCCAATCAGCGCACGAAAAAACTCGTGCCTGCAAAGCTGCAGCATGTCCGCCTCGCCAAAGGAATCGTTGGAAAAGTCTGCATGGGTGCGGTTCAGCAGGGCGCGGAGTTCGCACACATCGTCCACCACCTGTCCCGGCTGCCTGCTGGCGTTAATCACCGGCAGGATGGGATAGTCCTGCATCAGGCAGGCCGTCAGCGCCGCATCCTCCGTGGCGCCAAAGCCCATGGCAATGCCATCGGCATGGTGCTTTTTCAGGCTGTCCATGGCGGCCTGAACGGTGGAAACCATCCGCGGCGTGCGAAAGCCAAGGCTCTCCCAGGAGTTCACTGCTTGAAACGCTTCCATAATCTCGGGCTTGTCCGTCGCCAAAAGCAGCTTGTACATCCTTCAACCTCCAAGAACATATAATCGATACAAACACATTATAGCGTGCTTTCGCCAAAAACACAAATGTTTGCGCAAGAAATTATTTTCCAAGCTGCTGCATCAGCTGGCCAAGCGCCGTTTCAAACTTGGCGCCATACCAGTGGGATGCATCACCCTGGGTGTTCAGGATGCACTGCACGGTGTAATCCGCGGCAATTTTCGCCGCCTGGAACACGGGCTTGCCGTTCAAAACGGCGCCGGTAAAGGCAGAGGCGTAAATGTCCCCGGTGCCGTGGCAGCCCTTTGCAATCCGCTCGTGCTGATAATACTGGAACTGCCCCTTTTCATACACCGCCACGCCGGTCTTGTCCGCCGCGTAGGAAACGCCCGTCAGCACAATGGTTTTGGCGCCCAGGCAGCTCAGCCTTTCCACCAGGGTGAGTATGTAACCCTCGTCATAGCTCTCCCGGTAGGGCACATCCGCCAGAAGGCAGGCCTCGGTAATGTTTGGCAGGAGTATATCCGCACCGGCGCACAGGCCCTTCATGGCCTGAACGTAACCCATGTCGAAGGCCGGGTACAGCCTGCCGTTGTCCGCCATGGCAGGATCCACAATGCGGATGCAGTCCTCCGTGCCCATGGTGGCAAGGATGTCCTTCACACAGGCAATCTGCCGGGTGCTGCCCAGATAGCCTGTATAAATACCGGCAAACTGGATATGCTCCTTTTGCCAGTGCTGGACAATCCCGGGCATGTCCTCCGTCAAGTCCCGGAAGGTGTAGCCCTGAAAGCCTGCCGTGTGGGTGGACAGAATGGCGGAAGGCAGGATGCAGGTTTCCAGCCCGCAGGCGGAAAGAATGGGCAGCGCCACAGTCAGCGAGCATTGCCCAACGCAGGAAATATCCTGAATGGTCAGTATTTTCTGATAGCTCATGTGTGTTTGCTCCCTTCGTTATGCCATGGCCCGCAGCAGCTGCTCCACCACCCGGGTGGAATGGCTGGCTGCCAGCCTTACAAAGGTGGGGTAGTCCATTTCGCTTTCGCCGTTGGCCTTGTCGGATATGGAGCGCAGCACGCCGCAGGGCACGCCATGCATGTAGCAGGCGTGGGCCACGGCGCCGCCTTCCATCTCCACAGCCTTGGCGCCAAACCGGGCATGAATGCGGCTCCGCACCTCGCCATTGCCGATAAACTGGTCGCCCGTGGCAATGATGCCTTCATGTACCTTCGCATCCGCCAGGGTGGAGGCAGCCTTCACCAGGGCGGCACGGAGGGTGGCATCGCAGGGCAGCTCAATCAGGTTCAGCTTGCTCACCAGGCCCACTGGGTCGCCAATGGGAGAAGTATCGCAATCGTGCTGCACAGCAGCAGTGGCAACGACCATATCGCCAATGGACACATCGCTGTCACCGGCGCCTGCCACGCCCAGGTTCAACACCCACTGGGGCTGATAGTGCAGAATCATGCTCTGTGCGCACAGGGCGGCGTTGATTTTCCCCGGGCCGCACACCGCCAGCACCGCATCCTGGCCAAACAGCCTGCCGCTGACAAAGGTGTCCATGCCAATGCGCTTCTCCTGCCTGTCCTCCACCTGGGCCATCAGGGTCTCCATCTCCACTGCCATGGCGCCGACTAAACCGACCATGCTTCATCCCTCCGTGTATGCGAATGCAACTATTATATATGCTTTTTTTCCATCCGTCAAACCCGGGAGGTCGTTATGCCGGTACTTTTGCTGTTCCTAGTATTCATCACCCCTGTGAAGGTAACCCTCCGCTGGCAAGGGGGCCTGCAGGCAAGCCTTCGGGTGTGGGGCGTGAGCATTCCGGCGCCGGAAAAGGCAAAGGGGCAAGGCGTGCACCACGGGCGGCCCAAGGGGCTGGTGGGCACGGTGCTCCGGGCGGACAGGGCGCGGCGGTTTTTGTGGCGGCACACGCAGCTTGTGTGCCTGCAGGCGTTGGTTACCATCGGCCTGCAGGATGCCGCCGGTACCGCGCTGGTCACCGGGCTGCTGCGCCAGCTGGCGGCGCTGCTGCCCCAAAAGGCAGATGTGCGGGTGGAGCCGTGCTTCACCGGCCCCAGCCGGGTCCAGGCCCGGTGCATACTTTTCTTCCACTTGGGTACCATACTCATCGCAGCGGGCATGGGGCTGGTGGCGTATCTGCTGGAAAGCCGCAAGCACCCTGCACCGCACCCAAAGGAGGCGTAACCCATGGAACATCCCATTGGCGATCTGATGCAGACCGCCATGTCCTCCATCAAGGACATGGTGGACGTGAACACCGTGATTGGCGACCCGGTGGTAGCAACCTCCGGCGCCACGGTGATACCCATCTCCAAGGTGAGCTTTGGCTATGTGACTGCCGGAGGCGACCTGGCACAGCAGGACAGGAAAGCACAGGTGCCGCCGGACCAGGACTTTCCCTTTGTGGGCGGCAGTGGCGCTGGCGTGTCCGTGCAGCCTGTCGGGTTTCTGGTGGTCAACGGGGAATCCGTGCGGATGCTTCCCGCCCAATCCCTTTCCGTGGCGGACAGAATGGTGGAGCTGCTCCCCGGTGTGGTGGAGGACGTGATCGGCATGTTCACCAAGCCCAGGCAGGACGGCCTGCCGGGATGAGAAGGCTTCTTGCCCTGCTGGCAGCGCTGCTTTTGCCAGCCAGCGCACTGGCCCAGCCGGTGAGCACCTCTGCCAAGGCGTGCATAGTTGTGGATGCAGCCAGTGGGCGGAGCCTGCTGGAGCATAATGCCGATGCGCCCCTGCCCATGGCCTCCACCACCAAGGTCATGACGGCGCTGCTGGCCATTGAGCTGGGAAATCCGGAGGATAGCGTAACCTGCTCCCGCAAGGCCTTTGGCGTGCCGGGCACCAGCATTTACCTGTCCCTGGGAGAAACACTGACCCTGGAGCAGATGCTCTACGGCCTGCTGCTGTCCAGCGGCAATGATGCAGCGGTGGCCATTGCGGAGCACATTGGCGGCAGCGTGGAGGATTTCTGCCGCCTGATGACCCAGCGGGCGGAACAGCTGGGCTGCAGGGACACGGTGTTTCTCACGCCCCACGGCCTGCCCTGCGAGGGTCACCACACCACCGCAAGAGATTTGGCGCTGATTGCCCGGGAGGCCATGCAGTACCAGGCCCTCCGCACCATCGTATCCACCCAGAGGGCCACCATCCCCTGGGCCAATCATGATTACGACCGGGTGCTGAACAACAAGAACAGGCTCCTGTCCACCTATGAAGGAGCAACCGGCATCAAGACCGGGTACACCAAGGCGGCAGGCCGCTGCCTGGTGTTTGGCGCGGAGCGGGACGGCATGGAGGTTATCGGCGTGGTGCTGAACTGTGCCGATTGGTTCACCGAGGCGGCGCGGCTGATGGACATGGCATTTGACCAGTATGAGCGCTGCACCCTGATGAATCGGGGCGAGTGCCTGCGCACCCTGCCCGTGGCGCATGCAGGCGGCGCTGAGGTTGGCGCCCTGCTGACGGCTGACCTGTCCGCTCTTGTGCCCAGGGGCGCACTGCCGGACATAGAAATCGACCTGCCCCAGAGCCTTGAAGCCCCGGTGCAGGCCGGTCAGATGATTGGTGAAGTTCGCATGCGGCAAGCCGGCCAGGTGCTGTGCGCCGTGCCGCTGGTGGCGGAAGAAGATGTGTGCAGGGATGATTTCGCTTCCCGCTGGCAGACCTTTGTTCAAGGCTGGCCGCTGGCAGCGGAATAAGTCAGGGGCACTGCCGCACATACACCCGGCTGTCCTGCCCGTAGATGGACACGCGGTTTTCCGGTAGGTGAAGCCGTATTTCTCGTACAGGCCCAGCAAAGTTTTCCCTTATGCAAGTCCCGCCAGCAGCGCCGCCATGTCCTGCATGGCACGCTCCGCCCGGGGGACGTCCGTTTCGTTGGAAAGGAAGCACAGCACCCAGGGCTTATCGGTGAAGATGATGCCCACATCATGGGTAATGCCGTCATCCTCGCCGGTTTTGTGGGCGCAGGCAATCCCACGGCTGTGCAGGTAAAAGGGCAGCTTGCCATTCAATCGCTGATTGCGGAGAATCCCCAGCATGTCCCGGCTGGCCTCCCGGCTGATGATACGCCCTGCCAGCAGGCCTTCCAGCAGGCTGCCCATATCCCGGGCGGAAACATAGTTTTCAATGCCCTGCTTCGCCAGCTCCGGCTGGAACAGCTTGCGGTTGAGATGGGTGTTCGCCCAGCCATGGGCGGCAATGGTGCTGTTGATGTTCTCCATGCCCAGCAGGTCAATCAGCAAATTGGTGGCAGTGTTGTCGCTGAGGATAATCATCAGGGTAACCAAATCCCCAAGGGAAACAGTCACGCCGTCGTGCAGGTAGGTCAGCGCACCGCAGGAGGGCAGCTTGTCCTCCTTGCGGATGATGACAGGCTGCGCGAAATCCGCCAGGCCCGCTTCCTTTTGCCGGAAGGCCTCCACCATGATGGTCAGCTTGATCACGCTGGCAGCCATGAGCGGCGCATCCGGGTTGCGCATCCAGCGCTCACCGGTTTCCGGGCAGGCGGCGTAAATGCCGATTTTCCCCGGCAGGGTGCCAGCCAGCCTTTCCAATGTCTGAAGCATCACTTGTCCGCTTCCTTCCAGGCGGCAATCTCCCGCTCCACAATGTCGGCAGCGTTTCTGGTGCCGGTTTCCGTGCGCAGGCGCTCGCCCATTTCTTCCGCCGCCACCCGGTAGCTGCCCCGGTTGGTCAGGTCAATGAGGCCCTGGGTCAGCCGCTGAACGGTCAGCATGTCCCGGCTGATGGGTCTGGGGCCGCAGCCAATGGCGTTCACCCGGTTGCCCCAGAAGGGCTGATCGCCCCCAAAGGGCACCACCAGGGTCGGCTTGCCATAGCGCAGGCCGGCGGCAGTGGTGCCGGCGCCACCATGGTGCACCACGGCCTTCACCCGGGGGAAGAGCCAATCGTGGGGCACATAATCCGCAAAATACACCCGGCTGTTGGACTTCAGGCGCAGGTCCTTCCCGCCCCACCCCAGGCTGATAACGGCCCGAACCCGGGCGGCGCGGACAGCCTTGAGCACCTTGGTGAAGGTTTTGCTCATGTTGCCGCTGACCATGGAGCCAAAGCCGATGTAGATGGGCCGTTCCCCATTGTTGATGAAGTCCACCAGATCCTGTGGCGGTTCCCACTCGGTGGGCGTGCTGTCCCACCAGAAGCCGGACATATGAATGTGCTCGCCCCAGGCCTTGGGCCGGGGAACCACCATGGGACTGATGGCGTAAATCACCGGCACCGTGTGCTCGCCAATGCGGTAGTCCGGCCCGGTGTGCAGCTTGCGCACCTCCATGCCGTTGTCAATGCGCCACTGGGTCAGGTACCGCTTTTCCAGCAGGCTGATAAGCAGGTATCCCAGCCGGTAGGAGGTCAGGTTCCAGGCCTTGCCCCAGCGCTGGCCCGGCGCAGAGGAGATGGGCATGGCAGGCGTGGGATCCATGGGAAAATACTGGGTTTGAATACAGGGGATGTTGTGCTTTTCGGCAATGGAATAGAACAGGCTACCAAAGAAGGTACACATCATGGCATCCGCCCCATCGCAGGCATGGAGCAGGTCGTTGAGCAGCTGGGGCGCCACATCCTTCATGGCATCCTCAAGCTCCTTGAGGAAGGCAACGCCGTTGACACCAGGCTTCATCACATTGGACATGAGCTTCATCACATCCCCGGAGATGGGGTAGTAGTTCAGCCCGTTTTCGCCAATCAGCTTCTCAAACCCGGCACAGGTTGCAATGGTAATCTCATGTCCCCGGGTCTTCAGTTCCCTGCCAAGGAGCACATAAGGCCGCACATCGCCAGTGGAGCCAATGGTCAGCATGGTAATCTTCATTCTGTTTCACCTCAACTGTCAAGTCCTAGGCCGGTAATCCTTTCGCAGCCGGTAATTGCCCTTTTCACGGGCGAACAGGCTGCTGTAGCAGGCATCCTTCGCATGGGGCCACCTGGTCATATAGCGGGATGCATCCGGCCGGTTCCGCTCTTTGTTCAGCAGCAGCAGCTCCTTATCCTCACATTTTCCCAGTGCATAGGGGGTAAACACATGTCGCAGGCCCTTTGCGCCCATCTGCAGCGACCAGTCCACCGCACCCAGGCCGCTGCGGTAGCCCTCGTCAAAGGGGATGAAGTGATCCCGGCGCACCATCAGGCAGGCGGCGCTGACAGCTGCCACATTGTGGCTTATCTGCATCATCAGGTGCCAGCCGCCCACATGGGACGGGATATGGGGCTGCCTGCACTGGGCCAGGCCCTGCATGCCCACCGCAAAGCCCCCGTGGGTAATCAGCCGTCGCCGGTCAATCAGCTTGGGCGTCACAGCGCCCACATCATCCCGCTGGGCGTACATGAGCAGCTCCGTAACAAAGCCTGGCTCCAGCACCTGCACAGAGGCATCCAGCAGCAGCAGCACATCCTCCCGGGCGGAGGCAGCGGCGGCGTTCATGGCGGCAAAGCGGTTTTCGCCCATGGGCACAGCGTGGATGGTCATGCGGGGAAAGCCGTCCTGGCGCAGGCTGTCCCGGCAGGGCTGGCAGGCGGCTTCATCCTTGCCGAAAATGTACACGCCCACCGTGGGCTGGCCCTTGATGTCATACCGCAGGCGAATGTTGCCATTGCAAGGCTCCGCCGTGCCCGGCCAGCCAATGCGGCCCATGTGCTCCTGCACGGCCTGGCAGGCGGCATCCACGCACCTCATCAGGTTCTGGTGGCTCACCGAGCCGCCCACTGTGCGCCAGTGGTACAGCACCCGGGGAATGTGGGCGATTTTGTCCGTATGCTCGGTGCAGCGGAGAGCCAGGTCGTGATCCTGGGAGCCGTTGAACGCGGTGCGGAAGCCGCCCACCTTGTCCAGCAGTGCCTTGCGGATAACCATCAGGTGGCAGATATAGTTGCCGGAGCGCAGGTCATCCGGGCAGAAATCCGGCTTGAAGTGCGGGTCTGTATGGCGGCTGCCGTCCTCGGTCACCTTATCCTCATCGGAATAAATCAGGTCAGGCTCCTGGGCCAGAATGGTCTTTGCCACGGTGTAAAGGGCATCCGGGGTCAGCAAATCGTCGTGATCCAGCAGGGCAATCCATTGCCCCCGGGCCAGGGCCAGCGCACTGTTGCTGCAGGCGGAAATGCCCTGGTTGCTTTCGCCCCGGTGCACACGGAAACGCTCATCCATATCCGCCACAGCCTGTAGCGCTTCCACAGTGGCCTGGCTGGGTGAACAATCGTCAAACAGCACAGCCTCCCAGTGGGTGTAGGTCTGCTGGAGGATGGACTCCGCCATGGCCCGCAGCATAGCCGGATTGGTGTTGTACACGGGCACCACCACGGTGATCAGCCCCGCATCGATGGGTGCAGCCCGCTGGGCCGCCAGCTCCTCCGGCGATGCCGCCAGCTGCCGCCAGGTGCGATCGTAAAACCTGAATACACGCTCCCTGGCCTTTTCCCAGCAGCGGTACAGCGTGTAGGCCAGGCCATGTTGCTTCACATATTCCGCAGCCCGGTGCAATAGCTCCCTCATCAGCGCACCCTCCTATTCCCGTTAATTTTACCACAAAAACCCCATCTGCGTAAAGCCCCAGGCCGCATTTCCTGCCTTCCGCCAGCCCAAAGCACGAAAAATGCAAAAAAGGGCTTGACTTTTCCCAAATCAGCCGCTATAATATTCCCTGTTGCACAACGTGCATAGGGGTATGGTGTAATGGTAACACGTGGGTCTCCAAAACCTTTGTTGAGGGTTCGAGTCCT
>CAYLIC010000057.1:0-10938 GCA_964383815.1 uncultured Faecalibacterium sp.
TGGTCACGCTGTCCGGGATGGTGATGCTGGTTAGGGCACGGCAGTAGTAGAATGCCTTGTCCCCTATGCTGGTAACCACATGTCCATCCAGATTGGCAGGAATAGATACGCTCTCTTTGGAGCCATTATATTTTGTGATTTCCGCTGTGCCGTCATCCAGCAGGATGTATTTATAATTGCCGGATGTGTATATGGTGGGTTCTTCCGCCAGTGCCACACATGCGCCCATGGCAAACACCAATGCCAACAGAAGCAAAACCAGTTTTTTCATGTCTATTCCTCCTTTGTTCTCCCTTTGCGAAAATGATACACCTTTCCTCATGAAAAAACAAGCACAACCTGCAATGTTTGTATGGTTTTGCAGTTTTTTCTCCCAAGCAGAAACGCCTTGACAAACTTGCTTTCCATGCTATAATACATCCCGTTTACGCAAGGAAATGAGGAATGCTGCCGATGATGAAGCAATTGTTTGGAAAGCCCCACATGGTCAGGCGGACGGTGGTGCTGTTCATCAGCGTGTTTTTGATGGGCGTGGGTGTGGCCATTCTGGATCAGCTGGGCTTTGGCACGGATCCCTGCTCGGTGCTGAACCTGGGCGTCAGCCGGCTGATTGGGTGGAGCTTTGGCAACTATCAGCTGACCTTCAACCTGGTTTTGATTGTGCTGATTCTGCTGATGAAGGAGGCCCGGCGCATTGGCCTGGGCACCATTGCCAATATGGTGGCCGTAGGCTATGTGGCGGACTTCGCAACGTGGATTATCAACATGGTGCACCCACTGACCAATGAAACCATGCTGGTGAAGATTGTGATGTTCATCCCCACGCTAGTGATGTTTATGGTGGCGGCGTCCTTTTACATGGTGGTGGACCTGGGCGTTGCGCCTTATGACGCTATGCCGCAGATTATCAGCAGCCGGGTGAAGAAGCTGAGCTTCACCGCTGTGCGCATCATCTGGGATGTGTCCGCCACGGTGATTGGCTTTCTGGTGGGCGGCACCGTGGGTGTGGTGACCATCATCATGGGGTTCTTCCTGGGGCCGCTGATTTCCGCCATCGCCAGGAAATTTCAGCCTTGGTTTGAATGAAACCAAACAAAAAAAGACAAGAACCTGCAATCACCGGCCTACCCATGGGGCCGGTTTTTTGATATAATGAAGAAAAAATGAACACAATGGGGGTGTTCTGCCGTGCGTTATGGATATTTTGACAATGCCAGCCGGGAGTATGTGATTGACCGGGTGGACGTGCCTGTTTCCTGGACGAATTACATTGGCACCGGGGACATGTATGGCGTGTTCAACCACACAGCAGGCGGATATTTGCTGTACAAGTCGCCGGAGTATCACAGGATTACCCGGTTCCGGCCCAATGGCGTGCCCATGGACGGCCCGGGCCACTATGTTTACCTGCGGGACGATGATACCGGGGACTACTGGAGCATTTCCTGGCAGCCCGTGGGCAAGGACAAGGCCCACTACAGCTGCCGGCACGGGTTGAGCTATTGCCGGTACCTGTGCGACTATGGCGGCATCGCTGCCAGCCAGACCCTGTTTGTTGCCATGGACGACCCGGTGGAGATATGGGATGTGCGCCTGCGGAACGATTCCGGAAGGCCTCGCAGGCTGTCTGTATACAGCTATGCGGAGTTCAGCTTTCACCATATCGACATGGATAACCGGAACTTCCAGATGAGCCTGTACGCCGCAGGCAGCAGGTGCGAGGACGGGGTTATCGAGCATGACCTGTACTACGAGGAGGACGGCTATCAGTTCTTCACCTCCGGTTTCCGGCCCGATGGGTTCGACTGCCTGCGGGACAGCTTCATCGGCGGTTATCGCACGGAGCGGAACCCCGTGGTGGTGGAAACGGGCAAATGCACAGGCTCCAGCCAGAAGGGCGGCAACCACTGCGCCTGCCTGCAGAAGCTGGTGGAGCTGCAGCCCGGGCAGGAGGTGCGGCTGATCTATCTGCTGGGCGAGGGTAATGCAGATGCAGGCAAGGCCATGCGCGCCAGGTATACCCCGGCCCGGGTGGATGAGGACTTTGCCCGCCTGGCAGCCTATTGGCAGGAAAAGCTGGCCTGCCTGCAGGTGAACACACCCAACGAGGGTATGAACACCGAGCTGAACATTTGGAACCTGTACCAGAGCGAAATCAACGTGAAGTTTTCCAGGTTCACCTCCTTCATTGAGGTGGGCGGGCGCACCGGCCTGGGCTACCGGGATACCGCGCAGGATGCCATGATGGTTCTCCATGCAGACCCGGACAAGTGCCGCAGCCGCCTGGTGGAGCTGCTTCAGGCGCTGACAAAAGAAGGGTACGGCCTGCACCTGTTTGAACCCCGTTGGTTCCAGCCGGAGGAGAAAGCGCAGTCCTTCAAGTCACCCACGGTGATACCCACGCCGGACAAGAGTCAGATCGTCCACGGGCTGAAGGACGCCTGCGCCGATGATGCGCTGTGGCTGGTTTGCAGCATTGTCCAATATGTGAAGGAAACAGGGGACTTTGCCTTTGCGGACGCAGAGATAACCTATGCCGATGGCGGGCAGGGAACCGTGTACGAGCACATGAAGCGCATTCTGGATTTCTCCGCCCGGCAGGTGGGCAGCCATGGTGTGTGCAAGGGTCTGCGGGCGGACTGGAACGACTGCCTGAACCTGGGCGGCGGCGAGAGCGCCATGGTCAGCTTCCTGCACCACTGGGCGCTGGAGCGCTTTGTTTCCCTGGCGGAGCGGCTGGGCAGGCAGGCGGATGCCGAAACCTATGGCGCCCTGGCCCGGCAGGTGAAGGAAACCTGCGAAAGGGAGCTGTGGGACGGCAAGTGGTATATCCGCGGCATTACTGCCGATGGGCGGAAAATCGGCACCCAGCAGGACACGGAAGGCAAGGTGCACATGGAGAGCAACACCTGGGCGGTGCTCAGCGGCGTTGCAGAGGAGAGCCGTGCCAAATCGGCCATGGACAGCGTGGACGAATACCTTTATACTGAATATGGGCTGATGCTCAATGCGCCCTGCTTCCACACGGTGGATGACAGCATCGGCTTTGTGACCCGGGTGTATCCGGGCCTGAAGGAAAACGGCTCCATCTTCAGCCATCCCAATCCCTGGGCCTGGTGTGCCGAGGCCATGCTGGGCCGGGGCAGCCGTGCCATGAAGTTCTACAATGCGCTGTGCCCGGCCTTGCAGAACGACAAGATTGAGGTGCGCCTGGCGGAACCCTACACCTATTGCCAGTTCATTGCCGGGCGGGATCACACGGCCTTCGGCAGGGCGAATCATCCGTTTATGACGGGCTCCTCCGGCTGGGCGTATTATGCTGCCACACAATACCTGCTGGGCGTGCGCCCGGAGTATGACCATCTGGTCATTGACCCGTGCATTCCTGCGGATTGGAAGGAGTTTTCCATGCAGCGCATGTGGCGCGGCGCCTGGTATCACATTCATGTGAAGAACCCGGACGGCGTGGAGAAGGGCGTGAAGAAGCTGACCCTCAATGGCGAAACGGTGGACAGCATTCCCGTGCAAAGGCCCGGCACGGTGGCTGAAATTGAAGTGCTGATGGGCTAAGGAGGAAAAAACATGATTCGATTCGGAACGGGCGGCTGGCGCGCCGTTATCGCGGACGAGTTTACCAAGGAAAACATCCGCCTGCTGACGGCAGGCCTGTGCCGCCTGATGGAAAAGGAAGGCCACGCAGGCTGCCGGGTGTGCCTGGGATACGACAGGCGCTTCCTGTCCAAGGAGGCCATGTTCTGGGCGGCGGAGGTGCTGGCGGGCTATGGCTTCAGGCCCTATGTGATCAACCATTCCACGCCCACGCCGCTGATTATGTTTACCGTGAAGCAGATGGACGTGCCCTATGGCATGGCTGTTACCGCCAGCCACAATCCGGCCATTTACAACGGCATTAAGGTTTTCACCCGCGGCGGCAGGGATGCCGACCAGACGGTGACCCGGAGGATTGAGGAGCAGATTGAAGGCCTGCGCCCGGAGGACGTGAAGTCCATTCCCTACAGCGCAGCGAAGGCAGCGGGCATTGTGCAGGAGGACTATCCCTTCAACGAGTATATCGACAGCGTGCTGAGCCTGGTGGAAACAGAGAAGATTAAGCGCGGACGGCTGAAGATTGCCCTTGACCCCATGTATGGCGTCAGCCGGCACAGCCTGCAGACCATTCTGCTGACCTGCCGGTGCGATGTGGAGGTTATCCACGAGCAGCACGATACCCTGTTTGGCGGGCGTATGCCTGCACCCAGCGCGGATGCCCTGCGCGTGCTGTCCAACTATGTGGTGGAGAACCACTGCGACCTGGGCATTGCCACCGATGGCGATGCAGACCGCCTGGGTGTGATGGACGAGGAGGGCAACTACCTGCACCCCAACACCCTGCTGGTGCTGCTGTACTACTACCTGCTGCAGTACCGTGGCTGGCGCGGGCCCTGCGTGCGGAACAATTCCACCACCCATCTGCTGGACAGGGTGGCGGAGGCCTTTGGGCAAGCCTGCTATGAGGTACCCGTGGGCTTCAAGCACATTTCCGGCAAAATGGCGGAAACGGATGCCATCATCGGCGGCGAATCCTCCGGCGGCCTGGCAGTGCGCGGGCACATCCCGGGCAAGGATGGCATTTACGCGGCCACCCTCCTGGTGGAAATGGTGGCGGTGACAGGGAAATCCGTTGCCCGGCTGCACAGGGAGATTATTGACAAGTACGGCCTGCTCTGCTACGAGGAGGACTCTGTAACCACCACGGCGGAAATGAAATCGCTTTTACAGCAGCAGGTGATGGAGGGCGACACCCTGCCGGACTTTGGCAAGGAGGTTTTGCGCGTGTCCCGGGAGGACGGCTGCAAGGTATACTTTGCCGATGGCAGCTGGGTCATCTGCCGCTTCTCCGGCACGGAGCCTTTGCTGCGCTTTGCGGCGGAGAGCGCCGTGCAGGCGGAGGCCCGGAGCTTCATTGCCACCTGGCGGCAGGCGCTGGGCCTGGGGCAGACGGAGCAGTAAGGCATGCACAGGTGCGCTTTCACAAAAAGGAAGCGCACCTTTTTTCGGATGGAGGAGGCATGGGTGAGCATGAAGCGTCGCATTTCCCTGAAAACCGGGCTGCTGTCCATCATCGTCAGCTGCTGGCTGATGCCGATTTTCATTGTGGTGGTGCTGTCCGCTGTGCTGTTTGGCAGCAGCTATCGGCAAACGGTGTATGATGAAATGAACACCAGCATGGACAGCGCCATGCGCCAGGTGCAGCTGCAGCTGGAGGTAGCGATTGCAGACTCGAAGGCCGTGTCCTATGACGGGGACATCCAGGAGGCCTACCGTACCTACCTTGCCGACCGCGACCGGGCCGACCTGTACCGCCGCACCAACGAATACCTGAGCCAGAGCTTTTTCATGAAAAGCCAGTATCAGGCTGTGTCCATCCACTACTGGGATGCGGAAACCAATGTGAACAGCTATTACTTCACCAGCGGGACAGCCGGGTATGAGCTGCTGAACCAGTGCCGGGAAAACGTGCCGGCGATTCTCTCCGCCATGGCGGATGCGGACACGAAAATCCTCTTTCTGCCCATGGGTGACAGGCTCTGCATGGCCCGGAACCTGGTGGATGTGAACTTCAACCCCTATGCCACCATTGTGATGATGCTGGACCTGGATGTGCTTCTGCGGCCCATGGCAGCCATCACCCGCAGCGAAGCCATGCGAATCAGCATGGACGATGCGGTGCTCTTCCTGGAGGATGACGCCGTGCACCTGGCGGACAGACCCTTGTGGGAGGGTGACCTGAGCTACCGGGCGCAGGCGGACGGACACAGCCTGCTGGTGGAAACCCGGGTGAGGCAATATGACCTGTGGGACGAAAACCCGTGGCTGTTCTGGTCGGTTCTCAGCGTGGCTATGCTGGTGCTGCCGCTGCTGACGGTGATGATTTCCCTTTTCTACCGGCATATCACCAGGCCTATGGAAACCCTGGTGGAGGCCAACAGCCAGGTGGAGGCCGGACAGCGGGGATACGCCATCCCCCAGGCGGCGCCCAATGCGGAGTTTGCCATGCTGTACAGCCATTTCAACACCATGTCGGAGGAGCTGAAGCGGCAGTTTGAGCAATCCTACCTGGAGCAGCAGGCCACGCAGAAGGCCCGTATGAAGGCCCTGCAATCGCAAATCAACCCGCATTTCCTCAACAACAGCCTGGAGATTATCAACTGGGAGGCCCGCCTGGCCGGAAACGAACGCATCAGCGCCATGATTGAGGCCCTGTCCACCATGCTGGGCGCCGCCCTGGACAGGGACGACCGGACGCAGATTCCGCTTTCCGAGGAGCTGGGGTATGTGGATGCCTACCTGTACATCATCCGGGAAAGGCTGGGCGGCAACCTGACGGTAACCCGGGACATGGACAGCGCCATGGAGCAGGTGATGATTCCCAGGCTGATTCTCCAGCCCATTGTGGAAAACGCCGTGGAGCACGACATTGTAAACAACCGGGGCGGCACGCTGACCCTGCGGGCCTATACAAATGAAGGAAACGTGGTGCTGGAGGTGGAGCACAACGGCACCATGAGCCAGGCCGACAGGGAAGCCATTGCCCGGCTGCTGTCCCCGGAGTCGGCGGAAAAGGGACAGGTGGGCCTGCGGAATGTGTACCAGCGCCTGCGCCTGCTGTACAGGGATGCCGGGAGCCTGACCCTGGAGGAGGTATCACAGGGCACCATTCTGGCGCGGATATGCTTTCCCATTGCCTTGCCCGGAAATGCGAACGGAACAAAAATGGACAAGAAATCGCAAGGTGAACACTTGTGATAAATGGGAGCAAAACGTATACTATAGTTAATGACATGGTCGATTACAGGCCATAGAAAAGGAGCGAAAACCATGAAAAAGATCATTGCGTTGTTCCTGGCGGCCATCATGTGCTGCGGCCTGGTGCTGGCCTCGGCTGAGACGGCATCGGTTACGCTGAACGTGGTCACCTCTTACGGCGGCGACGACGGCAACCGGAAGAATTTTGAGGCGGCTGTGGCGGCCTATGAAACCGCTACCGGCAACAAGGTGAACGACGGCTCCGCGACCTCCAACGAGCAGTGGAAGGCCAAGGTCCTCACCGATTTCCAAACCGGCTCCGAGCCCGATGTGCTGTTCTTCTTCACCAATGCTGACGCCGACCCCATCATCAACGGTGGCAAGGTGGTTTCCATTGAGGAGATCCGCAAGGAATATCCCGACTACGCTGCCAACATGAAGGATTCCATGCTGGCTGTGGCCCAGGATGGCCAGCACTACGCGGTGCCTTCCTCCGGCTTCTGGGAGAACATGTTCGTCAACAAGGCTGTGCTGGACGCCTGCAACGTTGCCATGCCCGGCCCGGATTACACCTGGGAGCAGTTCCTGGCGGACTGCGAAACCATCAAGCAGGCCGGCTACACCCCCATTGCCTGCTCCCTGTTCGAGGTGCCCCACTACTGGTTTGAGTTCATGGTCATGAACAATGGCACCCTGGCCAACCAGCTGGAAGTGCCCACCATCGCTGATGGCAAGCTGGTGGACGACGCTGTGTCCCAGAAGTGGATTGCCGCTCTGGAGGACATCAAGGCCCTGTATGAGGCTGGCTACTTCCCCGAGAACACCCTCACCGCTACCGACGCGGAGACCGTGGCCCTCTTTGGCGAGAACGAAGCGGCCTTCCTGATTGACGGCTCCTGGAAGTGCGGCTACTTCTCCGAGAACCATGCCGATACCCTGGAGAACTATGTGGTGTCCTGTGTGCCCGGCAAGGGCGACCGGCCTGCCACCGATGCCATTGGCGGCATTTCCATGGGCTACTTCATCACCCGCAAGGCCTGGGACGACCCGGCCAAGAAGGCTGCCGCTGTGGAATTCGTTTCCCAGCTGACCAGCGATGCTGTGCTCTCCACCTTCGTGACCACCGAGGTTACCGCCCTGAAGAACGGCGCTTCCCCCGCTGGCCTGAACGCCATTCAGCAGTCCGCTGCTGACTGCAATGCCAACGTGACCGGCGTTGTGGGCGCTGTGCAGGACACCATCACCGCTGAGGCCAAGGGCGACCTGTTTGCCAACATCCAGAAGGTTGTTACCGGACAGATGACGGCTGCAGAGGCTGTTGAATCCGCCATGAAGCTCAACTGATGACCTAAAGGTTCCTTCCTTGGGGCTGCTGCTTTCCCGGCAGCAGCCCCGCTTCTATATCCGGCGAAAGGTTGGTGCAGCCATGAATCCCATGATTTACAAGAAGAAGGCGCCGCTGGTGGTGTTTCTGCTTCCTGCCTTCACGTTTCTGGTGGTGTACCTGTACTACCCCTTTGTGCAGAATGTGATGAACACCTTCCTGGATATTGGAGGCCTGGGCCGGGCGCCTGAGGGACTGAATGACCCCTGGTACAGCAACTATCTTCGCCTGTTTACCGACCCCGACCTGCTGACCGCCCTGAAAAACACCGTGCTGCTGACGGTGTTCACCGTGGTGTTCCAGGTAGGTATTGCCCTGGTGCTGGCCCTGATGGTGGATTCCATCAAGGTGGGCGCCAAGGTGTTCCGCACGGTGTACTTCTTTCCCATTGTGATTTCCGCCACCGCCCTGGGCCTGATGTTCAACCTGATGTTCCTGTACAAGGGCGGCATGATCAACCAGCTGCTGCTGAACCTGGGCGCCCTGCCCTACGAGGTGAAGCCCAATGGGCGGATGATTGTGGAGTGGATTGACTGGAAGGACAGCGCGCATTTCCTGTTCACCATGTTCCTGCCGGTTATCTGGCAGTATGTGGGCTTCTACTTTGTCATTCTCATTACCGGGCTGAACAACATTTCCGAGGATTTGTTTGAGGCGGCTGCCCTTGACGGCGCTGCCGGGCTGAAAAAGATATGGTACATCACCCTTCCCATGCTGCGCAACGTGCTGTGTACCTGCCTGGTGCTGGCCATTACCGGCGCGCTGAAGGTGTTCGACCTGCCGTGGGTTATGTTTGGCGCTGGCATGCCGCAGAACCTTGGCTGGCTGACAGGCACCTACATGTATGACCAAACCTTCAACAAAATGAACGTGGACTATGGCTCCACCATCGCGGTGCTGATTGTAGTGCTGGGTGTGGTGCTTTCCAATGTGGCAAACAGGGTGTTCAAGCCCACGGAAGACTATTAAGGAGGGCGCAGCATGAGCAAGAAGCGTGTTCAACCTGTGAAGGTGCTGATTTATGCCGTCCTGTGCTTCTGGGCGCTGACGACGGTTTATCCCTTCATCTGGGTTATCCTGAACTCCTTCAGGCAAAAGGGGTTGATCCTCAGCGATTCCTTCTCCCTGCCCCTGGGGGATGCCTTCTCCCTGGACAATTACCGCACAGCCATGGAGCGCTCGGACTTTGGCAACGCATACCTGAACTCCATGCTCATTTCCGGCAGCGTAACGGTGTTTGTGGTGATTTTCGCCGGGCTGGCGGCCTATGGCATGTGCCGGTATCGCTTTAAGGGGCGGAGCTTTCTGTACAGCATGATCATGGCCGGGATGATGTTTCCGGTGTTTTCCACCATCATTCCTGTGTTCCGCATGCAGGTGAGCATGGGCATTGCAGGCACCGGCAACAGGTGGCTGAGCCTGCTGGCAACCGCCCTGCCGCAGATAGCCGGAAACCTGTGCTTTGCCATTGTGATTGTGATGGGGTTCATCCAGTCCATTCCCCTGGAGCTGGAGGAAAGCGCCTATCTGGACGGATGCAATGTGTTTCAGATATTCTTCCGGATTGTGGTGCCCATTGCAAAGTCCTCCTTTGCCACGGTGGCAATCTTCGCCTTCCTGTGGAGCTACAACGACCTGTTCACCCAGTCCTTCTTCCTGCGATACCCCCAGGAGCGGGCCATTACGGGCCTGCTGAATGAGATCAGCTCCCAGGCGGGCGTCAACTATGGGTTGATGGCCTCCTCGGTGGTGCTGGTGGTGGTGCCGGTGATGGTTGTGTACATTTGCCTGCAAAAGCACATCATCAAGGGCTTGACCGCCGGTGCTGTGAAGGGTTGATTTCCCCGGGAAAAAGGAGTAAGATAGTGGCAATGGGGAAGGAGGCGATGGGCCATGTACCGTGTGGTGCTGGTGGATGACGAGAGCATCATCCTGGAAGGCCTGCGCCGGGTGGTCAAATGGGAGGACTACGGCTGCCAGGTGGTGGGCACGGCCTGCGATGCGGCCTCCGGCAGGCAGCTGGTGCAGGATAAGCAGCCCCATATCCTCTTCACGGACATCCGCATGCCCGGGGAGACCGGCCTGAGCATGCTGGCTGGCCTGCGCAGCGAGTTTCCCGACATGCAGGTGGTGGTGCTGACCGGCTACCGTGACTTTGCCTACGCCCAGGAGGCCATACGCCTGGGTGTCACCCGCTTTCTGGTGAAGCCTTCCAAAATGGATGAGATTAACGAGGCGCTGATGGCTGCCGTTCAACGCCTGGAAAAGCTGCACCCGGCGGAAGGCGAGGAGCCGGGCCACAGCGCAGGCAGCTTCATTGTGAACCAGGCAACCAGGTTTATGGAGGAGCACTACGCCGAAAAGCTGACCTTGCAGACCGTGGCGGACTGCTGCTATGTTTCCCAGTGGCACCTTTCCAAGCTGCTGAACCGCTACGCCGGCAAGAGCTTCTACGACCTGCTGAACGCTATCCGCATCCAGAAGGCCAAAACGCTCCTGGCTGACCCAAGGCTGAAGATTGGCCAGATTGGCGAAATGGTGGGCTACTCCGACACGGCACACTTCGCCCGCACCTTCAAGAAGCTGGAAGGCATCAGCGCCAATGAGTATCGCAATGGGCTGGGGTAATTGAATAGCGCGAGCAAGGCCCTCTTCCACATGACGGAAGAGGGCCTTGCTCTGCGTATCGAAAAAGTGGCAGAGCCACTTTTTCGAGGCATTGCGCTTCGTCACTGTCAGGTCTGCAG
>CAYLIC010000058.1:0-10792 GCA_964383815.1 uncultured Faecalibacterium sp.
AGCGGAGTCCAGAGGCAGCGCCTCTGGCGGAATTCTCAAGGGCAGCGCCCTTGAGCGCGTCCCTGGCCCAAGAGAGGTGAATCGCATTGGCAAGCAAGAGAGATTACTATGAGGTGCTGGGCATTGACAAGAATGCCACGGATGATGACATCAAGCGGGCCTACCGCCGGAAGGCCAAGGAGTGTCACCCCGACCTGCACCCCGATGATAAAGAGGCTGAGGCCCGGTTTAAGGAGCTGAATGAGGCCAACGAGGTTCTGTCCGACCCGCAGAAGCGTGCCAGGTATGACCAGTTTGGCTTTGAGGATCCCATGGGCGGCATGGGCGGCGGCAACCCCTTTGGCGGCGGGTTCGACTTTGGCGGCATGGGCGGCATGGGCGATATTTTCGACCAGCTGTTCGGCGGCGGCATGGGCGGCGGCAGCCGCAGGCAAGGCCCCCAGCAGGGCAACGACCTGCGGTATGAGCTGAAGATTACCTTTGAGGAGGCCGCCCACGGCTGCGAGAAATCCTTCGATTTCTACCGGAATGAAAACTGCACCACCTGCAAAGGCACCGGTGCAAAGCCCGGCACCTCCCCCGTCACCTGCCAGACCTGTAAGGGTACAGGCCAGGTGCGCACCAGTGGCGGGTGGATGACCACCGTCCGCACCTGCCCCACCTGCGGTGGCTCCGGCAAGGTGATTCAGGACAAGTGCACATCCTGCGGCGGCTCCGGGCGCACCCGGGTGAAGCGCACCGCCAACATCAAGGTGCCCGCCGGCATCGACAACGGGCAGACCATCATCATGAATGGTCAGGGTGAGCCGGGCCAGCGCGGCGGCCCCAATGGCGACCTGTACATCAGCATCAGCGTGCGGCCCCATAAGCTGTTCAAGCGCGACGGCTATAACCTGTACCTGGATTTGCCCATTTCCTTCACTCAGGCAGCGCTGGGCGGCGAGGTGGATATCCCCACCCTGACAGGCCCGGTGAAGTACCGCATCCCCGAGGGCACCCAGAACGATGCCGAGTTCCGCTTGAAGGGTTATGGCATCCAGCAGCTACGCGGAAGCCAGAAGGGTGACCTGATTGTCCGCGTACGGGTGGAAATCCCCAGGAAGCTCACCGACAAGCAGCGCGACCTGCTCCGCCAGTTTGACGACACCACCACAGGCAAGGAGTATGAGTCCCGCAAGTCCTTCCTGGATCGGGTGAAGGAGCTGTTCAACTAAATCCACACACACAAAAACCCCCTTTGCGTATTGGAGCGCAAAGGGGGTTCTTTTGGGGAATACTATCTGCTGCCCTTGTCGTATGGCACGCCCTCGGCCTTGGGGGCCAGGGAGTTCTTGCTGGTCAGCGCCAGCACAATCAGGGAGATGATGTAGGGCAGCATGTTGTACACGCTGCTGGGCAGGTTCAGCGCCACAAGGAAGTCAAAGCCCGTGTACACATTGCTCAGGGAGCGGAACAGGCCAAACAGCAGCGCCGCCAGTGCAATGCGGATGGGCTTCCACTGGCCGAAGATCATCACCGCCAGCGCCAGGAAGCCAAAGCCCGCAACACCGTTCTCAAACTTCCACTCGGACACGCCTGCGGTGATGTACACCAGGCCGCCCAGGCCACCCAGCAGGCCGGAAATCAGCACGCCGGCATAGCGCATCTTGTACACGTTAATGCCCACGCTGTCCGCCGCCTGGGGATGCTCGCCGCAGGCCTGGAGCCGCAGGCCAAACTTGGTCTTGTACAAAAGCACATAGGACACAATCAGCAGCACCAGCGCCAGGAGCATAAACCAGTTGAACTCAAAGCCGTTGATGTTGACAATGAAGGCCTTCTTCGCATCCACATACTGGATGATGGAGGATACATTGTCGGGATTTATGGCGGTGTTCATGGCCTTGACAAACACGGTGGCGGCAGCGGTGCCCAGCAGGTTCATGGCTGTGCCCACCAGGGTTTGATCGGCCTTGAAGTTGATAGCGGCAACCGCCAGCAGCAGCGAGTATAGCATACCCAGCAGCATTGCCGCCAGCACGCTGAGCAGGACGATGACCACCGCCGAGGTGCCATCCGGCAGGAATTTCAGCACCAGGGCGCCGCCCAGGGCGCCAAACACCATGATGCCCTCCAGGCCGATGTTAATCACGCCGGAATGCTCTGCAAAGCAGCCGCCCAGGGCCACCAGCATCAGCACGGCAGCAAACATGAGCGTGTATTGAATCAGCAGTGTCATTGCTTATCGGCCTCCTTCCGCAGGGTGATTTCACTGGCATGGTCCAGCCGGCGGTTCATCCATTGCTTGAAGAACAGCACGAAGCCGCACAGGTAGATGATCATGGAGGAAATCAGGTCGGAAATCTGGGAGCTGTACATGCTCTTGTCCACATACGCGCCGCCCTCTGTGATGTGCTGAATGAAGAAGGAGGAGAAGATGGCGCCAATGGGATGCAGGCCACCCAGGAAGGCAGCGGCAATGCCATTGAAGCCCATGGCCGGCACAGCGGACTGGGTGGTGACCCAGCGCCCGTAGCCGGACAGGAAGTACATGGCTGCACCCATGCCAGCCAGCGCGCCCGCCAGGGACATGGTGAGAATCAGGTTGAACTTCTCCCGCATGCCGCTGTACTTGGCAGCGTTTTTGTTGAGGCCTGTGGCCTTCAGCTCGTAGCCCAGCTTGGTCTTTTCCAGCAGCACCCATACCCCAACGGCAATCAGCACCGCCAGGGGCAGGGCAATGGTTACATAGCGATTGTTGGAAAACAGCTTCTCCAGCCCCAGGGTGGGAATCACGCCCGCCGGGTTTGCCTTGGAAATCACCAGGGTATCAGGGCTGTTGGGATCCTTCACGGCGGCCAGCAGGTTGTTGACCAGGTAGAGGCTGATCCAGTTCAGCATGATGCAGGAGATAACCTCGTTCACATTCCGGTAGGCCTTCAGCATGCCGGAAATGGCGCCCAGCACCGCGCCTGCCAGCACGGCAGCCAGCACGCCCACATACCAGGGCAGGTTCAGGGCCAGCACACAGTACAGGCCAGCGCCGGCGCCAGCCACATACTGCCCGGCAGCGCCAATGTTGAACAGGCCTACCTTGTACGCAAACAGCACGGACAGGCTGCACATCAGCAGGGGTGCGGCCTTCGCCAGGGTATTCCCCAGGTTTTTCAGCTGGCCAGCCGTGTTTTTCATAACGAAGAAGTTTTTCACAATGGAGGTAATGGCTTTCCACGCGCCCTCAGGGTTGATGATAACCAGTACAATGTACCCCACCACCAGGCCCAGCAGAATGCAGGTGAGGGAAGCCAGCAGGGTTTGCACCGCTGGCTGGCGCAGGAATGGCATGCGTTTCTCGTTCTTCATGGCTTACACATCCTCCCTCTTGGCGCCTGCCATGTACAGGCCCATTTCCTCTGCCGTGGTAGTTTTAGGGTCAAGCTCAGCCACGATTTCGCCTTCATACATCACCAGAATCCGGTCGGACACGTCCAGCACTTCGTCCATCTCCAGGGATACCAGCAGCACGGCCTTGCCCTCATCCCGCTGGGCAACAATCTGCTTGTGAATGTACTCAATGGCGCCCACATCCAGGCCGCGGGTGGGCTGCACGGCAATGAGCAGCTTGGGGTCACGCTCAATTTCCCGGGCCACAATGGCCTTCTGCTGGTTGCCGCCGGACATGCTGCGGGCCTTGGTCGCAGCACCCTGACCGGAGCGCACGTCGTACTGGTCAATCAGCCGCTCCGCATAGGTGCGGATGTTCCCGCGCCGCAGGAAGCCGCACTTGGTGAATTCCGGCTCGTAATACCGCTGGAGCACAATGTTGTCCTCCAGGGAGTAGTCCAGCACCAGGCCGTGCTTGTGCCGATCCTCGGGGATGTGGCTCATGCCCCTGGCACTGCGCTGGCGGATGCTGGCCCTGGAAATGTCCTGCCCGTCAAAGGTGATCTTGCCGCTCTGAATGGGTTCCAGACCCGTCAGGCCGTAGACCAGCTCGGTCTGCCCGTTGCCGTCAATGCCCGCAATGCAGACGATTTCCCCTTCCCGCACCTGGAAGGACACGTTTTTCACGGCGTTGTTCCTGTGCATTTTGGAGGCCACTGTCATGCCTTCCACCTGGAGCACCACATCGCCGGGGGCAGCGGGCTGCTTTTCCACGTGGAAGCTCACGTTGCGGCCCACCATCATGGCGGAAAGCTCCTCCACGGTGGTGTCGGCGGTTTCCACCGTGCCGATGTACTTGCCCTTGCGCAGCACGGTGCAGCGGTCAGCCACAGCCATAATTTCATTCAGCTTGTGGCTGATGAACAGGATGGACTTGCCCTCCGCCGCCAGGTTGCGCATGATTTCCATCAGCTCGTCAATTTCCTGAGGGGTCAGCACAGCGGTAGGCTCATCGAAAATCAGAATCTCATTGTCCCGATAGAGCATTTTCAAAATTTCCGTGCGCTGCTGCATGCCCACGGTGATGTCCTGAATCTTCGCATCCGGGTCCACATGCAGGCCATAGCGCTCGCTGAGGGCCAGCACCTTTTCCCGGGCCTCCTTTTTTTGCAGGAAGCCACACTTGTTGGGCTCCACACCCAGGATGATGTTGTCCAGCACGGAAAAGCACTCCACCAGCTTGAAGTGCTGGTGCACCATGCCAATGCCCAGGGCGGTCGCGTCGTTGGGATCCTTGATGGAAACCACCTTTCCATCCTTCCAGATCTCGCCTTCCTCCGGCTGATACAGGCCAAAAAGCACGCTCATCAGCGTGGATTTGCCTGCGCCGTTTTCGCCCAGCAGCGCGTGGATTTCTCCCTTTTTCAGCTGCAGGGTGATGTTGTCGTTGGCGATGATGCCTGGGAACCGCTTGGTAATCCCGATCATCTCAATGGCGTACTGGTTTTCCAAAAGACATACCTCCCACTTTGAACGCTTATGTATGGGTAAACGGCATAGGGCGCGCCTGACGCTTTCCGCCAGGGGTGGGGACGCGCCTGACGCCTGTTCCATCAAGAGAAAACCTGGCTCTTGACAAAAACCCCCGCGGCCGTTTTGCCGGGCGCCGGGGCCTTTGTCAAAAGTCCGGGGATGGGGGTATCCCATCCCCGGAACAGGGTTGCTTACTTCACATTGCCGTGATCGGTCACAGCGATGGTGGTAGCGGGCATGGCGGTGGTGTCGTTAGACACGGTCACAGTGCCTTCGAACATGGCCTTCACCAGCGCGTTGTAGTCCTCCACAGAGAAGGCATCGCTCCACTGGGTGGTCTCCACGGGCAGCTGCACATAGTTCAGGGTCGGATCATCGCCGGACACCAGGCCCAGGTTCTGGGTGGTGCCGCCGAAGTTGGCAAAGTTGCCGGCCAGGGTCTCAGCCAGCAGGGTGTTGACGGTAGCAGCCAGGCCCTTCATGGCGGAGGTCACGGTCAGGTTCTCAGCATAGGTGTTGATGATGCCGGACTGGTCGGTGTCAACGCCGATGACCTTGCCATTGGCCTTCACAGCAGCCTCAGCAGCAGAGGAGTAGATGCCGCCGCCGCAGGCGAAGACAATTTCCACACCCAGGTTCTGATACCAGGTGTCCATGGCAGCGGTGATGTCAGCGTCGCCGAAGAACTGGTTGCCATAGGCATACTCAACAGCCACCTGATCGGCAATGCCCATCTCAACAGCGGCAGCGTTGGCGCCCTGCACATAGCCGAAGCCGAAGCGGATAACCGCGGGCACAGCCATGCCACCCAGGAAGCCCAGGTGCTTGTAGCCCATCTTCACAGCGGCATAGCCAGCCATGTAGCCGGACAGCTCTTCCTGGTACACAGCGGTGAACACATTGTCGGTGGTGATGTCGCCCAGGTCGAAGGCGGAGATGTCCAGGCCGATGAACTTCACATCGGTGTACACGTCGCGCACTTCCTGGATGGCAGCGCCGAACAGGTAGCCGGGCAGCACGATGACGTTGAAGCCGTCGTTGATGGCCATTTCGATGGCGGCCACACGGTCGGGATCGGTGTCAGCGCTGGGCTTGTAGTAGTTGAAGTCGATGCTGTTGGCTTCGCAGAAAGCCTTGCAGGCTTCGTAGGTGGTCTGGTTGAAGGACTGGTCGGTGATATCGCCGGAGTCGGTGACCATGGCAACGCGCATGGCAGCCTCGTCAGCGGCGGCAAAGGACATCATGCCCAGAACCATCACCACAGCCAGCAGCAGAGAAACGAGCTTCTTCATGTGTTTTTTCCTCCTTGTTATTTAGCACGCATGTGCTTTCGTGACCATTATAGCAGACTTTTCTCTATTTTGAAAGGGGGAACGCCGCTTTTTTCTATCAACCTTCAAAAAACCATCATCATTCGCCGCTAAGCCTGGAAAAGCCCTCGCCCAGCGCCTCGTGGGCATCCGTTACGAACATGAAGGCCTTCTCATCCTCCTCGCGAACGATGTCCTTCAGCCGGGCAACCTCCTGGGGGCTGGTAACGCACAGCACCACCGGGCGCTCCTGGCCGGAATAGGCGCCCCGGGCCGTCAGCTGGGTCACGCCCCTGTCCATATCGTGGAGGATATGCTCCGTTACGTCTTCCCACCTGTCGGTGATGATGAAGCAGGCCTTGTTGGCGGAGAAGCCCGCCAGCACCATGTCAATCACCTTGGAGGAGGCGAAAATGCTGATCAGCGCATACAGTCCTTCGGAGGTACCCATCACCACACCAGCCAGGATAACCACCAGGCAGTCAATCATCAGCAGAAACGCGCCCACGGTGATGAAGGGCAGCTTGCTGTGCACCATGCGGGCAATCATGTCCGTACCGCCGGTGGTGGCGCCGCCGCGGAGGATCAGCCCCAGGCCTGCGCCCAGCAGCACGCCGCCATACAGGGTGCCCAGCAGCGGATCGCTGGTCATGGGCGGCAGCTGTGCCGCATCGATGGCAATGGAAAACAGCACCGTTGCCACCAGGCTGCGGAAGGCAAACACCCGGCCCATGGCCTTGTAGCCAATGAGGAAGAGGGGAATGTTCATCGCCAGGCTGGTCATACCCACGGGCAGGCCAAACAGGTGGTTGAGTATCATCGCCAGGCCGCTGAGGCCGCCGGGGGCAATGCTGTTGGGCACCAGGAACAGCGGATAAGCCACGCCGCCCAGGATGCACCCCAGAATAATCTGCACATACGCGATTGCCGCATCGTAATGGCGGATCTTGCCGCGAATCTTGTCCTGCAGGGTCATACCGTACCTCCTTCAAGTCAGCCTGTGCCCAGGGACAGGGCCAGCGCCCTGTCAATGCGGGCCATGGCCTCCGCCTTCAGCCGGCCCAGGAAACCCATCAGCCGGGATTTTTCCAGCGTCCGCAGCTGCTCCAGCAGCACCACGGAATCCCGTGCCAGGCCGCTTTCCTCCGCGGTGATGGGCACATGCACCGGCAGATAAGCCTTCTTGCCGCTGCTGGTAATGGCTGCCACAATCACCGTGGTGGAATGCCTGTTGCCTATATCATTCTGGACGATGATCACCGGGCGTATGCCCCCTTGCTCGGAGCCTACCACCGGGTTCAGATCCGCCCAATATATTTCGCCACGCTTCATCATGTCACACTCCGTCCTGGAAGTCAACCCTTTCCGGGCATTTTTATGCATGGATGCATAAATCCTCCCACCCTTCATCCTATGCAGCATCAGATGGCTCTGCACTCCGCTCAGGGGATTCCATCCCTTGCGAATCCCATTCGGCGTGTGAATTTCGTGCGCTGCGCCAGCGGGGCAACGGAGAGAAAACGCGTGTGCGCTTCTCCGCAACCTGCGCAAATTCCTCCCCCTTCCCCCATTTTTGCATCGCCGTTCGACACCTGTGGGCCCACAAGCCTGCTATACTCTTCCTTGGAAAGGGGGCAATGCCATGAGCGGTTGGCTGTTCCTTGTGCAGCAGGGTCTTTCCGCCTGGAGCCTGCTGCTGGCCCTGGGGATGTGCATGGGGCTGCGGAGGCCTTGCCTTTGGCGCATCAGCCTGACGGCGCTGGCCTGCGGCGGCGTCACCCTGTGCTGTGCGGGCACACCCTGGCGCCTGGTGGCGCTGGCGCTTGTCACCGTGCTGGCGCCGCCGGCTGCATGGCCTGGCGTGCCCCGGAGCCGCCGGCCCGGCATGGCGCTGGCCTGCCTTAGCCTGACGGTGCTCATGGCTGGCTGCGGGCGGCTGCTGCAGGGCCTGGGCCTGGGGCGCACGCCGCTGGTGCTGGGCCAGGCAGGCTTGCTGCCGCTGCTCCTGCGCCTGACACCCCCGGCCGGCCGCGCCGCCTGCGTCCAGCTGGAAATCACCCACCGCGCCTGCCGCATGGTGTTCACCGCCCTGGTGGACACCGGCAACCTGCTGCGGGATCCCATCACCCGCCTGCCGGTGATTGTCCTCTCCCGTCGGGCCGCGGCCCGCCTGAATGCCGGGGTGCCTGCTGTGCGGCTGATTCCCGTGCGGACGGTTGCCGGAAAAGCCCTGATGCCCGTTTTCCGCCCGGGCCGTGTGCGGGTGTTGTCCGCCGGCGGCTGGCAGGCCGTGGATGCAGTGGTTGGCATTGGCCCCGATGAAAGCAGCGGTTTCCAGGCCCTGGTTCCCGGCTGCGCCCTATCACCTGTGCAAGGAGGAGAAGCCCTATGCCCGTAACCTTCAAGCTATACGCCATTGCCCGGGAGAAGCTCACCACGCTGCTCTCCCGCCTGACGCCCCAGGAGCTATATTACATTGGCGGGCCGGAGCCGCTCCCCGCGCCCCTGACCCTGGCGGAGGAGCAGGCCCTGTGTGCCCGCCTGCCCCAGGACGATGGCGCCATCCGCCAAACGCTGATTGAGCACAACCTGCGGCTGGTGGTGTTCATTGCCCGGAAGTTTGAAAACACCGGCGTTATGCTGGAGGATTTGATTTCCATTGGCACCATTGGGCTGATCAAGGCCGTGAACACCTTTGACCCTGCCAAGAAAATCAAGCTGGCAACCTATGCCAGCCGGTGCATCGAAAATGAAGTTTTGATGTTCCTGCGCCGCTTTTCCCGCACAAAGGTGGAGGTCTCCCTGGATGAGCCGCTGAAAACCGACTGGGACGGCAATGAGCTTCTCCTGTCCGATGTGCTGGGCACGGATGGCGACACCGTGTACCGGGGCATGGAGGAAAGCGCCGAAAAGCAGATGCTCCGCACCGCCCTGAGCCACCTTTCCCCCAGGGAGCAGCAGATTATGAACCTGCGTTTCGGCCTGGGAGGCCGCACAGAAATGACTCAAAAGGAAGTGGCAGACGTGCTGGGCATCAGCCAGAGCTACATTTCCCGGCTGGAGAAGCGCATCCTTCACCGCCTGCACGGCGAGATGATGCGGGCCAGCGGGTAAACCGGCAAGCACGCAAAAGGCCCGGCGAAGTAAATCGCCGAGCCTTTTGCGTGCATGCAGTCAGTCGTGATAGGCGCGAATGGCCTTGGACAGCTGATCGGGGCAGGAGGTGTTTCCGCGGCACTCAATGCCTTCCAGCCGGGTGGCGACCTCCTCTGCCTTCTGGCCGATAATGGCCCGGGCAAGGCCTTCCGTGTTGCCCTTGCATCCCCTGGTGAATTTGCAGTAGGTAATCACCCCATCCCGAATCTCCAGGTCAATCTGGGTGGAGCAGGTGCCGTGGCACTGGTAGGTAAACATGGCTTTCATCCTTTCTGGGCATATCTCATCCACAATATTCGCCGCAAGTTTCGCTTTTCCTGCAAGCGCACAGGAGGCTTTTCGCCTGCATAGGCTGTGGAAAAAGGAGGCGGTTCCATGCTGGCGGCTTGCGGCCCACAGGGGCTGGTGACCTGGCGCAACCAATGGTGCAGCCTGGCCTGTCCGCTGGCCCGGGCAGATATGCTGGCCTGGGCGCCCGGCTGCCTGGCTGTGCTGGACAACACCCAGCATGCCGTGTGGGCCCGTGGGCGCATCCTGCCGGTGGACAGCGGTGTGGAGGCCATGCTGCTGTGGCATGGCAGCCTGCTGACCCTTTCCGGGGACACGGACTGCCTTACCCTGCTTTCCCTTTCCACCGGCCTGCCGCAGCTGACCATCCCCGCCGGGGTGTATCCCCAGGACATGTGCCTTCTGCCCGGTGGGCGCAGCCTGGCGGTGTGCGGCGGCGCCGATGCCTGCCTGCGGGTGATTCGCCTGCCGGATTTGCAGGAGGAGCAGACCATTCACCTGCCGGGCCAGGTGCAGCGTGCTGCCTGCCTGGGAGGCGTGCTGTATGCCCTGTGCGCCCTGGAGCAGGACGGCCTGTGCTGCCAGCTGTGCCGTATCTCCGGGCGCAAGGCCTGCCCCATGGGCCGCTGGCCCGGCCTGCCCGGGGCCATTCATGCGGATGACCGGGGCCGCCTGTGGGTCGCCGCCAGCGAACGGCTGCTGTGCTTTCACGGCGGCGCATGCCAGAGCATCCCCGGGGATTTCGGGCTCATCCGCCGCATGGAGAGCCGCAGTGGCCTGCTCCTGGCCTCCGACCCGGTGCTGGGCACCCTGTGGCAGGTGGAGGGCAGCCAGTCCCGCCCGGTGCTGGAAGGCAGCGTGGAGCAGGGCATCTTCGCATAAAAAAGGCGCTCCCTTGCGGAAGCGCCTCATGCTTGAGCGAATTACTCGATGACCTTGGCAATAACGCCGGAGCCAACGGTGCGGCCGCCCTCGCGGATAGCAAAGCGCAGGCCCTGCTCCATGGCGATGGGGGTAATCAGCGTCAGTTCCATGTCGATGTTGTCGCCAGGCATAACCATCTCAACGCCGTCGGGCAGCTTGATGGTGCCGGTCACGTCGGTGGTACGGAAGTAGAACTGGGGACGATAGCCGTTGAAGAA
>CAYLIC010000059.1:0-10649 GCA_964383815.1 uncultured Faecalibacterium sp.
AGCAGCAGACTGAAAATCTGCGTGTCGGTGGTTCGATTCCGCCCCAAGGCACCATGTGTGCGGTAGTAGCTCAGTGGTAGAGTGCCACCTTGCCAAGGTGGATGTCGCGGGTCCGAATCCCGTCTACCGCTCCACACATCCGGTGCCATAGCCAAGTGGTAAGGCGAAGGTCTGCAAAACCTTTATTCCCCGGTTCAAATCCGGGTGGCACCTCGTGATGAAAGATCGGCCTGTTGGTCGGTCTTTTTTCGTATTTTGCGGTTTTTCCGTGAAACGTTTGCCGGACATGCGCGACTAATGGGTGTAAAGGGAGTTCCTTCCTGCGGGGAGGTGGCAACGGCGTTGAGTAGTGGAGGCATGCACACGCATGCTCCCTCCGTCACCGCACAAGCGCGGCGCCACCACCCTCTCGGAGAGAGGTAAACGTGCTTGCCTGTGGCGCTGCGGGCAACTGGCAAATGGCATCCCAATCGGGGAGGACAAGCAGCACCCCCCCGTGTCGTGATGCGCGATGCGCATCGTGCCCCCTGCTAGACCAGTGAGCGAAACGCACTCAAAGAAGGAATTCTTAAGGGATGAAATCCCTTAAGCGGGTTGTCAGGGCAGAGCCCTGACCGGGAGTCCAGAGGGCAGAGCCCTCTGGCAACACCCCGGGACAAAGGAGGTGATAGGGTGGAGATGTTTGAGAAAATGTGCCAGGAGGAGTACCAAACGGTGCGGAAGTTCCTTTTGCGCCTGTGCGGAAACGAGGAGCTGGCGGAGGAATTGACACAGGAAACATTTTATCAAGCCATGAAGCATTGGAAGAGCTTCCGCAACCAGTGCGCGGTGTCCACCTGGCTGTGCGCTATTGCCAAAAAACTGTTTTACACCTACTGCCGAAAGCCTCCGCCCTTGCCGATGGAGCAGCCAGAGGGAACGCCTGGTGAGGACTTCGTTGAGATTATTCTAAACAAGGAGCAACGGCTTCAGGCTCACCGGCTGTTGCATAGCCTGCCAGAGCCGTACAAGGAGGTCGTTACCCTGCGTACCTTTGGCGACCTGAGCCACCAGGAAATCGGCACCCTGTTTGGCAAACCGGAGCGCTGGGCAAGGGTGACCTACTACCGGGGCAGGCAGATGCTTGTCCGATTGATGAAGGGAGAGAAACTTGATGAAGAATAAGCAGTTGCCTGACAAGTGTGCCGTGAACCGCGACCTGATGCCCCTGTGCATTGATGGAACCGCCAGCGAGGCCAGCCAGCGGAAGGTTCGCAAGCATGTGGCGGAGTGCCCGCCATGTGCTACGGTGTATCAGGAAATGCAGACCAGTGTTGACCTGAACGTACCTGACGAAACGGAACAGCAGCAGTTTGACACAGCGGTGAAAAAGGTGCGGCACAAGCATACGCGGCGAAAAATCACGGCAGTGCTGTCGGGTGTGTTGCTGGCGCTGCTGGTCTGTGCGGCGGTGGCCTACGGGTACCACTGGTATTTCATCGAGGAAGTGCCCGTGGATGTGAACAGCTATAGCATGGAGCTGGTGTGTCGGCGAAGCGAAGGCAACACGCCCATCATCCTTCGGGTGAAAAACATGCCCAGAAGTGCAAGAATCAGCATGCAGGTGAAGGAAGAAGGACGAACGCTGGACGACGATCACCAGATGAAACCATACCTGAAGATGTACATCTGGGCCTACGCAACCCGCGAAACCATCGAGAAGAACGGGAACTGCGACATGAACTACTACGCCTTCGACATGGTGGACACAAACCTGTGGTCTATCCAGGATGGGGTTTACGAAATCAAAAGCATCGTACAAGGTACGCCCGGAAATACCGGCAAGGTGCTGTATTCCGATGGTGACCAGCTGAAATATAACGCCACCGAGTTGATCCTGTACAATATTGACCGCACGAGAATCACAGTCAGCGAATATCTGCCCGTCACTCCCATGCTTGAAACGCTAAACCCCACACTCGCGCCCATCCCCCAATAACCCCACACCCGTGTCACGGCGCACCCTCCGCCGGTGCAGCGCAGGCCGCGCCGCACAGGGCCAGCAGCAGGCAGAGCAAAAGAAGCAAGCTCCGCATTTCCATGAACCTCCTTGGCTGTTTCTGCCTATTCAACGAATGATGCGCCCATTTTTCTGCATAAAAAAAGCGGCCATTTTCAGGCCGCTATGCGTTACAGGTTCTTGATAATCTCCTCCCGCACGCCGTCCAGGGCAGGCGCGGTCAGGCCAAAGTCCATTTCCTTGTAGCTCCACAGGGCGCGGCTGATGCCATGCTTGTCCAGCACCGCGTGGATGGTTTTCACCCACTTCAGGGTGTCCTCCGGGTTGGCCCGGTCGATCACGCCATACTCGCCGCAGTACAGGGAGGTGTGGTTCTTCCCGGCAGCCTCGATGGCGGAGGCGAACATGTTCTCGAAATACTGCTCCGTGGCGCCGCTGTCCTCAAAGGCCTGGCGGGCGTTGATGTCCATGTTTTCCACCCAGGGCGCACCCTGATGGGTGAAGGGCAGAGGCTCGTAGCAGTGGAAGTTGTAGATCACCTTGTCATCCGCCGGTGCGTCCAGATCCTTCACCGCGGAAACGCTGTTGTTCCAGTAGCTGCCCACCAGGATCACCACATCCGGCGCAATGGCGCGAATGCGGCGGATGGCCTCAGCCACAATGCGGTTCCACGCGCCGATGAAGCAGGGGTCGGTCACCTCGTTCAGCAGCTCAAAGGCCACAAAGCTGTGCAGGGAGCCATAGCGCCGGGACATCTCCTCCCAGATGGCATAGAAGCGCTCCTGATATTTTTCGCTGTCAAAGAAGCCGGTTTCCGCCTCGCCCTTGTCAAAGGAGAAGCCGGCGGTCTTGTGCAGGTCCAGCACCATTTTCAGGCCGTACTTCCGGCACATTTCAATGGCCCAGTCCAGCCTGTTGTAGCCTCGGCCATCGTCCAGCACGTTGTAATCCACAGGAATGCGCACATGGTCCAGGCCCCAGGAGGCAATGCGGGCGAAGTCCTTCTCCTGAATGAACTCGTTCAGCCGCTTGTCGCTATAGTTGCACTGGGACAGCCAGCCTCCCAGGTTGATACCCCGAATGATACCCATTTTTTTCAGCATGGTGGAACCTCCGTTTTTTTCTTTATTATAGGGTAGTGGCGGTGGATTTGTCAATCCGGAAAAACGAAGGGGTGAATCACCCCAACAGCATCTGCCCCAGGCGGGTGATGGTGCTCTGCATGGTGTAGCCGCCCTTCTGCACGGCAAGAATGCGGCGCGGCTTGCACAGGTGCTCGGTGCGCAGGTAGCCGTCCACGGCCTGCCGGGCGGCGGGCGGCAGCTCATCGCCGTAGGCCTGCCGGAAAGTGCGGGCGTTTGCGTAGGTCAGGGCGATGCGGGCCTTTCCCTTCTGCCACTGGCCCAGGGCCTGGCAGGCCCGGCGGAGCAGCCCGGCGCGGCTGGCGCCCATCACGTTCACGGAGTGCTGGCGGTAGTCCACCAGCGGCTCCGGGATGAACACAATCTGCCCAAAGGCTGCGGCGGTCAGCGCGATGAACCAATCGTGCATGTGCAGGCCTTCCGCTGGGGCGTGGGCCACCACCAGGCGGCGGAGCGCGGCGTTTATCATCAGGGTGCAGCCGGTAACGTTGTTCTGCACCAGCAGCCGCTGGAGGGATGTGGCGCTGCCGTCCCAGCCCTGGTGGGCGAAAAAGCTGCCGTGCAGGGTGCTGCCATTGCCGTCCACCAGCCGGGCATCGGAATGCACCAGGATGGGTGTGTCCGCGCCGTGGAGGGCCTCGGCCTGCTCCATGGCCTGGCGGCAGCGGGACAGCCTGCCCGGGTGCCACACGTCGTCCTGGTCGCACAGGGCGGCATAGTCGGCGGTGCACTGGGCCAGCAGGCTCAGGAAATTCCCAGCGGCGCCCAGGTGCCTGCCGCCGTCCTTCGCCAGGTGGAAGCCTTCATCCGCCGCAGCCTGCAGCAGGGCAGGCGTTTGATCGGTGGAGCCATCGTCCTGCAGGAGGACGGAAAAGGCCGGGTCGTCCTGGCGGCGGAGGGAAAGAAGCTGCTGGGGCAGATACCCTTCCCCGTTGTAGCAGGCCAGCAGCACCTGTATGGTTTTCACCATTTCCAGCCCCATTTCATAAAGAATTTGAATATGGACGATACCTGCCGAAGGTTCCCCTTCAGGGTGCGGGTGTTTTCCCTGGCCCAGGCGTGGGTGATGCACATGTCCGGGTGGTACACAATGGGGCCTATCTGCATGGCCCGGCGGGACAGGTCGGAATCCTCCTGGTAGAGGAAGAACCTGGGGTCAAAGCCGTTCAGCTGGCGGAAAACCCCGGTGCGGATCAGCAGAAAGCAGCCTGTGGCAAAGCCCACAGCGGTGGGCAAGGCCACGTGCTCCTTCTCCAGGGTATAGTCCGCCCGCCATTCCCGGAAGCACCCGCCCAGCCTTTCCAGCCTGCCGCCCAGCAGGTAGCGCAGGGTTGGCTGCTTTTTGGGCAGAAACTGCTCATTGCCATCGGGGCTGAACACCCGCGGGGTGAGGATGGTAATCTCCGGGTGCTCGTCCATATAGGCAACCATCCGGGAAATCAGGTCCGGCGGGAAGGTTACATCCGGGTTCACCAGCAGGTGATAGCGGCTTGCCAGCAGCGGGAGCACGGCGTTGTTTCCCCTGCCAAAGCCCAGGTTGCCCTTTTGCGGCAGGATCTCCGCCCCCGGGCAGGCCCAGCGGATGCGCTCTGCCATGGTGTCCCCCGGGGAGTTGTCCACCACATACAGGCTGATGGGCAGGTCGGAAGCCTGCAGGCACTGGACGGTGTCCAGCACGGTGTCCGGCGCGTGATACAGCACAATGCATGCGGAAACCTTCGGGTCTGTCAGCATAGGCGCCTCCTGGGGTGTAGTCTTGCACCTATTGTAACCTGCCAGGCGGGTTTTGTCCACAAATGTGTGGCAATTTTCTGGAATCGATGGTATACTAGGTGCATATACTGGTGTTGCATGCCGGTATAATGCTTTGGATAAAGTGAGGTACCCCCTTTTGAGCAAGTTTGCGATTTTTGTTGATTTGGAAAACTGCGGCGCCAAGGTTGCCACCCTGAACAGCATTCTGGAAAAGGTCAAAATGCGCGGCGATATTCTCCTGGGCAAGGTGTATGGCTATACCGACAGGTTCAGCGACCTGAAGGAGGTGCTGCTCAGCAACACCTTCACCGTGGTGCCTTCCCTGCGGTACGGCATTTCCCAGAAGAACAATGCGGATATTCAGCTGGTGATTGACGCCCTTTCCGTGGCCTATACCAACGATTTGGTTACATCCTTCTGCATTGTGTCCGGCGACAGCGATTATACACCCCTGGTGGGCAAGCTGAAGTCCATGGGCAAGTTTGTGCTGGGCATCAGCCGCAGCGAGGCCGCCAGCAATGTTTTCATCAACGCCTGTAACGAGTTTCAGTTTCTGGAAAGCGTGGGCGGGCGCAGCGTGACCCCGCAGAAGAAGCGCAAGGGCAGCGCAAACACCGAGGAAATGCTGGACGAGAGCGAGCTGGACAAGCTGCTCTGCTCCGTCCTCCAGGAGCAGACCGACACCGAGGAGATGTACGCCAGCGAGCTGAAGGGTGTGCTGCTCCGCCTGCGGCCGGACTTTAACGAAAAAGCCTACGGCAGCGCCACCTTCTACAAGCTGCTGCTGAAGCTGTCTGCCAAGTATGGCAACCTGCATGTGAAGAACGACAATTTCAACGTGATGGTGCGCCTGAACGCCCCTGTGGAGTCCGGCGAGAATGCACCCCAGCTGACCCGGGACAACTGGCGCGAGGCCTTCAAGGCTCAGATTCGCGCATACAAGGATGGCGGCTTCGACCGGGTGAATCCCTCCATCCTCAAGGCGGACATCCTCACGGCCTACCCGGATTTCTCCGAGCGGAACATCGGCTTCAAGCGCTTTTCCGATGTGATGAAGGAGCTGGAAAAGGAAAACCTGGTGGTTGTGGAGATGGACGAGCAGAAAACCATGCTGATCAAGCTGCTCTGATGCAGGGAAAGCCCGGCGCCCATCGTTGTATGATTATCACAAAGGAAGGAGCATGAGGCCATGAAGCATTTGCGTCGAGCGGTATGGTATTTTGCCTCGCGGCTGCTGGTGGTGTGCCTGGTGCTGGGCATGATGGTCGTCACCTTCTACTATGCGATGAACGCCACCAACATCTACATTGTTCTGAAGGACGGCATGGCCCGCCGGGCCCAGGTGGTGATGTACCAGGAGGACGAAAAGGAGCTGGCCAAGTATTTCCAGTCCAGCTTCCTGGAGATGGATGCCGCGCTGACCATTGCCAGGCAGGGACAATCCCCCTATAAGGACTATGACATCCGCGGCATTGACCACCGGCTGAGCATGGGGTTCACCTGGGCCTGGCCCTGGGACGAAACCGTGAAGGTGGACATCACCGAAAGCATTCCCAGCATTGACGGGCGCATCAAAGGATCCAAGGCGGAGGAGGCCATTGCCCAGCGCGGGCAGAACGCCATCTACCCGCCCTCCTGGCAAAGCGCCCGCTACCGGGCCGTCCTCACCAGGGAAAACGGCCAGTGGCGCATCAAAAGCCTGACCCTTTTGGAAATCCTTGCCAATTAGCCGCGCCTCCCCCGCTCCTGGAAATACACAGGAAGAACAGGGGGAAATATTGACAGGCGGCTGCGCGGCGTGTAGAATAATTTCATTCTCAACGAAGCCGGCAGGATTGAAAAAGACTGCGGGCGGAGGGAACTCCGGAGAATCTCGCATGTGCGAGTGCCGAAGGTGCAACGCTGGCTGCGGCTGGTGGAATCTCTCAGGCAAAAGGACGGAGCAGGCAAAAAGGGTCTATTCGCATATGTCTGCATCAGTCCCCCGGAGCTGCCCGAAAAGGCAGCTATTTTTTTGTATCACGAAAGGGGACGGAAACATGGAGCAATTTCTGAGCGCCCTGGCGCAGGGCAACGATGTGGTGAACACCTTCATCTGGACAACACTGGGCCTGGTGCTGCTGCTGGGCACCGGCGTGCTGACCACCGTGGTAACGCGGTTTTTCCAGGTGTCCCGGCTGGGGCATTGGTGGAAGAACACCATCGGCAGCCTGTTTAACAAGGATGTTATCAAGCATGACGAGAGCGGCAAGGCCATCTCTCCCTTCCAGGCCCTGTGCACGGCCCTGGCGGCAACCATCGGCGTGGGAAACATTGCCGGTGTGGCGGCGGCGATTTGCATTGGCGGGCCGGGCGCAGTGTTCTGGATGTGGGTTGCGGCCTTCCTTGGCATGATGACCAACTACTCCGAAAACGTGCTGGGCCTGTACTACCGCCGCCGCAACAAGGATGGCGAGTGGAGCGGCGGCGCCATGTATTACCTGCAGGACGGCCTGGGCAGCAAAAAGGGCTGCAAAAAGCTGGGCCGGGTGCTGGCGGTGCTGTTCTCCATCTTCACGCTGCTGGCCTCCTTTGGCATTGGCGCCATGGGCCAGGTGAACAAGATTGTTGTGAATATCGAGTCCGCTTTCCCCATTCCCGCCCTGAACAATGTGGAGCTCTATGAGGGTGTGTCCCTGTATGCGCTGGTGCTGGGCCTGGCGCTGGTGGTGCTGGCGGCAGCCATCACCCTGGGCGGCCTGAAGCGCCTGGCGAATTTCGCTGAGAAGGTGGTTCCCTTCATGGTGGTGCTGTTTGTGGCGGGGAGCCTGGTGATTGTGGCAGTGAACTACCAGAACATCCTGCCGGCCCTGGGCGCCATTTTCAAAACGGCCTTCTGCCCCATGGCGGCGGTGGGCGGCGCCACCGGTGCGGCCATCCGTGCGGTGATGGTGCAGGGCTTCAAGCGCGGCGTTTTCTCCAATGAGGCCGGCCTGGGCTCCTCTGTGATGGTGCATTCCAATTCCAACGTCACCGAGCCTGTGAAGCAGGGCATGTGGGGCATTTTTGAGGTGTTTGCGGATACCATGGTGGTTTGCACCATGACGGCGCTGGTGGTGCTCACCTCCGGCGTGTACGACCTGGGCGCCGGCACCATTGCCGCCGGCCTGGGCAGTGATGCTACCCTGGTGGCTGCGGCGTTCAACTCGGTGTTCAGCGTGGGCGGCATTGGCGAAAAGTTTATTGCCATTGCCATTCTGCTGTTTGCCTTCACCACGGTGCTGGGCTGGAACCACTATGGCACCAAGGCCTGGGAGTACCTTTTCGGCACCGGCAGCGTGAATGTGTACAAGGTTATTCACCTGGTGATGATCCTCTTTGGCGCCCTGCTGACCTCTTCCCTGGCCTGGGATATTTCCGATACCTTCAACGGCCTGATGATGATTCCCAACCTGATTGGCGTAATCACCCTGTCCGGCCTGGTGGCAAAGATAACAAGGAACTACCTGGACAGGCAGCGCGGATTGGACGTTGCGCCCATGATCAGCGCCTTCCCGGAGGAAAAGTAAAGAGAAATACACTGCATAAAAAAATACCTGCTGCCCGCCGCCATGCTGGCGATTTTCGAGGCGGTGGCCATCACCCTGTGGCTTACCAAGGATAATCTTTTCTACCTGCTTAATTTCAGCTATATTGGCCTGTCCATTGCTTTGGGGCTGTTCCTCTACATTCGCCAGTACCGCCATGCCCGGCGGGTGGCGCAGCTGCTGGTGGGCATGTATATGCTGCTGTACCTGGGCCTGGCCTGCAATGAAAATATGCAGATTGAGGGCTTCTGGTATTACCTGTTCACCGGCGTGTTTGAGGCGGCAACCATCCATTACGCTGTTGCAAAAATCTTCGGCCCGCTGGTCTTTGGCCGCGGATGGTGCGGCTATGCCTGCTGCAAGTACATCTGCCCCATTACGGTGTTCCTGAAGCCCATGGGCTATTTCTCCCTGGTGCGCGTTAAGTGTGATGAAAGCAAGTGCGTTTCCTGCGGCAAATTCAAGCGCGTGTGTCCCATGAATGTGGACGTAACGGACACGCCCGAGCCCGGGCAAACGGAACGGAGTGCATCCTCTGCTTTGAGTGTGTGAAGGCCTGCCCCCAAAAGGCGCTGCACTAACACGCAAGGCCGCCTGTTCAAACAGGCGGCTTTGTGTTACAATGGAGGAAACCATACAACGGAGGTCAGGCTATGAAGCAGCTGGTGAACCCTTTGCTGCCGGGCTTTTACCCGGATCCCTCCATCTGCCGGGTGGAGGATGATTTTTACATGGTTACATCCACGTTCAGCTATTTCCCCGGGGTGCCGGTGTTCCACAGCCGGGATTTGCGCCACTGGGAGCAGATTGGCCATGTGCTGGACAGGCCCAGCCAGCTGCCACTGGACTGGCAGTACATTTCCGGCGGCATTTATGCGCCCACCATCCGCTATCATGACGGGCTGTTCTACATGGTGACCACCAATGTGAGCTATGGCGGAAACTTCTTCTGCACGGCGGAAAACCCTGCCGGGCCCTGGAGCGAGCCAAAGTACATTCAGGGTGCGCCGGGCATTGACCCTACCCTTTTCTGGGACGATGACGGACAGTGCTACATGATGGGCACCACCGACTGGCAGGAACAAGCGCCCGGCGTGTGGATTGGCCCGGTGGATTTGGAGAAGGGCACCATCAGCGGGCCGAGGCAGCTGGCCTGGAAGGGTGCGCTGGTGGATGCCTGGGCGCCGGAGGCTCCCCATGTGTACAAGAAGGACGGCTGGTACTACCTGATGATTGCCGAGGGCGGCACCGAGCACTTCCACGCGGTAACCATGGCAAGGAGCCGCAGCATTCTTGGGCCTTACGAGGGCTTCAGGGGCAATCCCATCCTGACCCACCGGCATCTGGGGGAGAATTACCCCATCTGCAATGTGGGCCATGCCGACCTGGTGCAGCTGCAGGATGGCAGCTGGTACATGGTGGCGCTGGCCTCCCGCATTTATGGCGGCTATCACAAAAACCTGGGCAGGGAAACCTTCATTGCCCCGGTGGACTGGTCTGGGGAGTGGCCTGTGGTCAGCCCGGGGACGGGCAAGGTGGAGTGGACATACCCCGCGCCGGAGCTGCCGGATGCACCCTTCCCTCAGCCGGATATGGATGATTTCCAGGCCCTGTGCTGGAACACCCTGGGTACCCCGGAGGCAGGCGCCATGCGCGTGGACGGCGGCAGGCTGTACCTGCGCTGCCAGGCCAGGCACCCCGAAGGCCCGGCGGAGCAGGACACCCGCCGGCCCAACGGCATGCTGGGCTTTTACGGGCGCCGGCAGCAGCACATGAGCTTTGCCGCCAGCGTCCGCGCCGCCCTGCCGGATGCGCTAGGCGCTGCCTGTGGCCTGATGGTTTTGCAGAACAATTTCGCCCAGCTGCGCATTGAAATGGTGCGGACTGCCGCAGGCGTTACCGCTCAGGCAGTGAAGGCCTGGCGGGATGAATCCGGCGCCCACCGGGAGCTGCTGGGCCAGGCGGCCTGCCAGGCTGTTGCCACCATGGGCATAGCCGCCCAGGGCCAGGCCTACACCCTGCTGTGCGATGGTCAGCCCCTTGCCACGGCGGATGGCGGCTTTATGGGCAGTGAAAGCTGCGGCGGCTTTGTGGGCGCGTACATTGGCCCCTTTGCCACCGGCAACGGCAGCGATCTGCCGGATGAGGCCATGTTTGAGGATTTCCGCTATCAGGGCGAATAAAAAG
>CAYLIC010000060.1:0-10574 GCA_964383815.1 uncultured Faecalibacterium sp.
CCGGCCTCTTGAACCCCATTCAAGCACGCTACCAAACTGCGCCACACCCAGATATGCTTTTCGCTCGCGTTTTCCAGCGAACGAATAGGATTATAGCACGGTGTTTGCACCTTGTCAAGCGCTTTTTCAATTTCTTTTGACATTTTCCCGGCAAGGCCCGCTGGCCCGGTTGCATTCCCGGGCGCGCTGCTGTATAATAGTATGGTTGAGTTTACCCCATTTTCGACTGATGCAAAGGAGATGGAGTCCATGCCCACGGATATCGAGATCGCCCAGGCTGCCACACCCCGCCGGATTGAGGAGATTGCCAGCCAGGCCGGCATTCCCGCCGATGCCCTTGTCCCCTATGGTCGCTACATTGCCAAGGTAGATCCCATGCAGGTGCCCGCCCGGCAGCGCAAGGCCAAGCTGATCCTCGTAACCGCCATTAACCCCACCCCTGCCGGTGAAGGCAAAACCACCGTTTCCGTTGGCCTTGCCGATGGCATGACCAAGCTGGGCAAGAAAGCCATGCTGGCCCTGCGCGAGCCTTCCCTGGGCCCGGTGTTTGGCATGAAGGGCGGCGCCACCGGCGGCGGATATGCCCAGGTGCTGCCCATGGAGAACATCAACCTGCATTTTACCGGCGACCTGCACGCCATTACCGCCGCCAACAACCTGCTGGCTGCCATGGTGGACAACCACATCCAGCAGGGCAACAAGCTGGGCATTGACCCCCGCACCGTCACCTGGCGCCGCTGCCTGGACGTGAATGACCGCCAGCTCCGCGCCATCGTCAGCGGCCTGGGCGGCAAGGCCAACGGCATGCCCCGGGAGGATGGTTTTGATATCACTGCCGCCAGCGAGGTCATGGCGGTATTCTGCCTGGCCCAGAACCTGCAGGACCTGAAGGCCCGCCTGGCCCGGCTGCAGGTGGCCCGCACCTATGCCGGCACGCCTGTGACTGCCGGCGACATCCATGCCGAGGGTGCCATGACCGCGCTCCTTCGCGATGCCATTCAGCCCAACCTGGTGCAGACCATTGACGGCACGCCTTGCCTGATGCATGGCGGCCCCTTTGCCAACATTGCCCACGGCTGCAACTCCGTCATCGCCACCAAAACCGCCATGAACCTGGCGGACTATGTGGTAACCGAGGCAGGCTTCGGCGGCGACTTGGGCGCAGAAAAGTTCCTGGACATTAAGTGCCGCCAGAGCGGCCTGTGGCCCGATGCCATCATCGTGGTTGCCACCGTCCGCGCCCTGAAGCACCACGGCGGCTGCCCCAAGGATCAGCTGTCCGTGGAGGGCGTTGACTACCTGCGCAAGGGACTTTCCAACCTGATGGCCCACATTGACCATGTGAAGAACGTATGGAAGCGCCCTGTGATTGTTGCCATGAACCGCTTCATTACTGACACAGATGCTGAAATGGCGGCGCTCCGCACTGCCTGCGAAGAGGCTGGCGCGCCCGTTGAGCTGTGCGACGGCTGGGCCCGCGGCGGTGCTGGCGTGACCGAGCTGGCTGACCTGGTGTGCCGCACCGTGGACGCCCAGGAGCCTGCCGAGCCTTCCTTCACCTACACGGACGAAATGTCCCTGGCGGACAAGATTACCGCTGTAGCCCAGCGCATTTACGGCGCCAAGGACGTGGCCTTCGGCGGCAGCGTGCTGAAGCAGCTGGCAAAGCTGGAGGCGGAAGGCTGGGGTCACTGCCCTGTGTGCATCGCCAAGACCCAGTATTCCTTCTCCGATGACCCCAAGGCCCTGGGCGCTCCCACCGGCTTCACCCTGCACATCCGCAGCGTCCGTCTCAGCGCAGGCGCAGGCTTCGTGGTGGCTTTTGCTGGTGACATCATCGCCATGCCCGGCCTGCCCCGCGTGCCTGCCGCCGAGGCCATCGACGTCAACGAAGCCGGACAGATTGTGGGCCTGTTCTAAGGGAGAACGAGGCAGAGGGCGCTGCCCTCTGCACTCCCGCTTAAGGGATTTCATCCCTTAAGAATCCCTTTCGGCGTGCATGTTGCGCGCAAATGCGCACACCCCATAATTGAAAGGAGCTCCCATGTACTGCATCGGCGCAATCTTCATCATTGCTGTAGGGCTTCTCATGGCGATTTCCCCGGAAACCTGGTGGCAAATCACCGAAAGCTGGAAGTCCAACGGTACTGAAGCCTCTGATTCCTACATCACCCGCACCCGCTGGGAGGGTGGACTGCTTGCCATCATTGGCGCAGTGTGTCTGCTGTTCTTGATTTTTAGTTAAAGGATGAATACGCATGGAATGGGTTGAAATAACTGTACATACCACCACTTTGGGCGCTGATATGGTGTCCGAGGCGCTGATTCTCCACGGTTCCACCGGTACCATGGTGGAGGACAGGGCCGATATTCCCGACCCCAACAAGCCCAACGGCATTTGGGAGATTATCGACCCGAACCTGGTGAACACCCTGCCGGAGGATGTGCTGGTTCACGCCTGGTTTGAGCCGGACGCCTCCTTTGCCGAGCGTATGCAGGCGCTTTCCGCCCACCTGGAGGAGATTCGCCGGGCCGTGCCCGACCTGGATATGGGCACCCTGACCATTGACACCCTCAACGTAAAGGATGAGGATTGGTCAGAGGTGTGGAAGAAATTCTACAAACCCTTCCGTGCTGGCAAAACCCTGGTGGTGAAGCCCACCTGGGAGCACTACGAAGCTCAGGCTGGAGACAAAATCATTGAGATTGACCCCGGCATGGCCTTTGGCAGCGGCACCCATGAAACCACCGGCATGTGCCTGGCACTGCTGGAGGAAGTGGTGCAGCCCGGTCAGCGGGTGATTGACGTGGGCACGGGCAGCGGCATTCTGGCCATTGGTGCGGCGCTGCTGGGCGCCAGGGACGTGCTGGCCACGGACATCGACCCAACCGCCGTCCGCGTGGCCCGGGAAAACGTGGCACACAACGGCCTGGAGGGCACCATCACCACCCTGGAGGGCAACCTGCTGGAAAAGGTGGAAGCGACCTGCGACATTTGTGTGGCTAACATCATTGCGGATGTCATCTGCATGTTCGCCGCTCCGCTGAACGACCACATCGTTCCCGGCGGGCTGTTTATCTGCTCCGGCATCATCAAGGAGCGGGAGCAGGACGTGCAGGATGCCCTTATTGCTGCAAACTACACCATCCTCAGCATTCGCCGCAAGGGTGAGTGGGTAGCCATGCTGGCCCGGAGGCACCCCTGATGCACCGCTTCTATGCTGATGAGGGCGGCATTGTGGATGGGCTTGTCCGCCTGAATGCCGAGGATGCTCACCACGCTCAGCGGGTTTTGCGCATGCGCGTTGGTGAAGAGGCTCACATTTTCTGCAACGGGCACCGCTACGCTGCCGAAATTGCCGCCATGGACGATGGTGTCACCCTGCGCATTTTGCAGGAGCTTCCCTCCACCGAGGCAGCGCTGCGCATCACCCTGTACCAGGGCCTGCCCAAGGCGGACAAGATGGAGCTGATTGTGCAAAAGGCTGTGGAGCTGGGTGCAGCCCGCGTGGTGCCTGTTGCTATGAGCCGCTGCGTGGTGCAGCTGAACGCCAAAGATGGCGCGAAAAAACAGGAACGCTGGCAGAAAATCGCCCGGGAAGCCTGCAAGCAGTCCGGACGGTGCATGATGATGCCGGTGGATGCGCCCATCTCCTTCAAGGAGCTGCTGCGCCGACTGCCAGACCATGCTGCATCCATCGTCCCCTGGGAGGATGCCCAGGGGTATTCGCTGCAACGCTTCCACCAGGAAAACAAAGGTGTGCAGGATATAGCCATTGTGATCGGCCCGGAAGGCGGCATGTCCGCTGAAGAAGTGGCGCAGATGCAGCAAGCCGCCTGCCGCCCTGTGACCCTGGGCCCGCGCATTCTCCGCACCGAAACTGCCGGCCTGGCTGCCATCAGCGCCCTTCTGTGCCTGTATGGCGACATGGAATAGATTGGAGCCGTGAATCCCATTGAACACCGCCGCCTTTCACACCTTGGGCTGCAAGGTGAACCAATACGACACCCAGGCCATGCTGGAGCTGTTCCGGGCTGCAGGCTATACCATCGTCCCCTTTTCCGAAAAGGCAGATGTGTATGTGCTGAACACCTGCACCGTTACCGGCACCGGTGACAAGAAATCCATGCAGATTACCCGCCGCCTGCGCCGGGAGCACCCGGAAAGCGAGATCGTCCTCTGCGGCTGCCTGGCCCAGCGCAAAGGGGAAGAGCTACTTGGCACGGGCGCACGGCTGATCCTTGGCACCCAGCGCAGGGGTGAGGTTGTTACCCTGCTGGAGCAGGCCGTGAGGGAGAATCGCCAAATCTGCGCTGTGGATGCGCTAACCACTGCCACGCCCTTTGAAACCTTGTCCATTGCCGACCAGGAAGAGCATACCCGGGCTGCCATGAAGATTCAGGAGGGCTGCAACAACCGCTGCACCTACTGCATCATCCCCAGCGTGCGCGGGCCCATCCGCTCCCGTCCCCTGGCGGATATTGCAGAGGAGGCCCAGCGCCTGTCGGATGCCGGCTTTAAGGAAATTGTGCTGACGGGCATCCACCTGAGCAGCTACGGCCGTGACCTGGACAACGGCACCACCCTGCTGGATGCTATCCAGGTGGTGCAGAATACAGCGGGCATTCTCCGCATCCGATTGGGCAGCCTGGAGCCTACCATTGCCACGGAGGATTTTTCCGCCCGCCTGGCCCGGATGGACAAGGTGTGTCCCCAGTTTCACCTGGCGCTGCAGTCCGGCAGCGACACCGTGCTGGCCCGCATGGCCCGGCGGTATAACACCGGCATGTACCTGACCGCCGTGGACAACCTGCGTGCCGCCTTCCCCCATGCGGCTTTCACCACCGATGTGCTGACAGGTTTCCCGGGCGAAACAGAGCAGGAATACCAGGAAACCCGCCGCATGATTGAAACCGTGGGCTTTGCGAAAATTCACGTTTTTCCCTATTCCCAGCGGGAAGGCACCAAGGCTGCTGTCATGCCGGGCCAGCTGCCCACCGCGCTGAAGGAGCAGCGCGCCCGTGAGCTGATTGCCCTGGGGGATGTCACTGCCCATGCCTATCAACAAACCTGGCTGAACCGCACCGCGCCTGTGCTGCTGGAGGACAGGGACGCAGAAGGCCGCTGGCTGGGATACACGCCGGAGTATATTCAGGTTTCCCTGGCGGATTGTCCCGCCTGCCGCAGCGGCGCCATGGTCAATGTGCTTCTCACCGCCTGCACCCCTGAGGGTATGACAGGCGAGATGGTATAAGAAAGGATGCTTTTCATGAACGATTGCCTGTTTTGCAAGATTATCGCCGGGGAGATTCCCTCCACCAGGGTCTATGAGGACGATGCCGTCTATGCCTTCCGGGACATTAACCCCCAGGCGCCCACCCATGTGCTGGTGATTCCCAAGGCCCACATCACCGGTATGTCCGCCATTGACCAGGCGGATGATGCCACCCTGGCTGCCTGCCTGCGGGCATGCCGCCTGGTTGCCCGGCAGGAAGGCCTGACGGACAGCGGCTTCCGCGTGGTGTCCAACTGCGGCGATGATGCCTGCCAGAGCGTCCACCACCTGCACTTCCATGTGCTGGGCGGCCGCCAGCTGACGGAGAACATGGCCTGAGCGCATTTTTTACAAAAAAACTTTCAGAAAATAGGCCGTTCCCCTATTGACGCGCAAGGGGAAAAACGCTATAATAGTTACACGGTTCGCCATCCGTCCGTCTTAGCCGGCTGATGTCAAGGCGAGATGAGCGAGAGGAGGGATAACAGTGTCCGAGGTACGAGTCCGCGAGAATGAATCTCTGGAGAGTGCGCTCAAGCGTTTTAAGCGGCAATGTGCCCGCAGCGGCGTCATTCAGGAGGTTCGCAAGCGCGAGCATTACGAAAAGCCCAGCGTGAAGCGCAAGAAGAAGGCTGAAGCCGCACGCAAGCGCAAGTACTAATTCCGTACAAAATTCCCTTCCCCACTGCGGGAAGGGTTTTTTCATTGTCCATCGTTATCCAATCACAACCATTGCCGCCCACTTCACCCCACGTTTTTGCACGTTTCACCCAGTTTTTCACCAAAAAATCACCCATCTGCCCCTTGCGATTTTTTCTCGCATTTGTTATACTGTAACTATCATCCAAGGGATAAGAAGAGGGTTTCATGAAATATTGCTTTCAGTTGCTTCATCACGCCAATATTCGCTATCAAGAATCGCTGAATCTCCTGGGCCAGGCAGAGCTGACTGCTATTCTCCAAGCCATGCAGGTTCATGCCCCGGTGGAGCCGCAGTCCATTGGCGGCGCACCCTTTCTTTGCTTTGATGCGCCACCGCTGACCCCTACACAGCTGGCCCAGTGTGCCAGGCATAGTGCACTGGCCTTCTTCTGCACAGAGGAAGGCGGCCTGCTGCGCCCGCTGGACATTGACCGGGCGGATTATCTGCCCAGGGATCTGGCGGAGGTTCTCAAGTACAAGGGCAAAACCAGCGCCACCTTCACCCACATGATGCTGAACCTGGCGCGCACGGCCTGCCATGCTTTTGATGCCCATGCGCCCGTCACCGTGCTCGACCCCCTTTGCGGCAGGGGAACCACCCTTTTCGTGGCCCTGCAGCAGGGCATGAACAGCGTGGGCATGGACATGGATCGCCGGGATTTGAAGGAGGCGGCGGATTACCTGAGCCGCTATCTGCAATTCCACCGGCTGAAGCACAGGCTGGAGCAGGGCGCCTGCACCGCCAGGGGGCAGAGCATCCCCGATGCTGTCTACACCCTTGCCAGCAGCAAGCAGGCCTTCCAGGCCAAGGACACCCGCAGCCTGCGCCTTTTGCTGGGGGACACGGGGTGCATTGGTCAGGTGATGAGGAAATCGCCTGCCGATTTGCTGGTAACCGACCTGCCCTATGGCGTACAGCACGCGCCCCAGGCCGGGCACAGGCCGGAGAACTTCCCCGGCATGCTGCGCCGGGTGCTCCCCGCCTGGCACGATGCCCTGAAGCCTGGCGCCGGTGTTGCCATCAGCTTCAACAGCCTGACCCTTCCCCGCAGCACCCTGGTGGAGCTGCTGTCCGCCGCAGGCTTTGCGCCCAGGGAGGATGCACCCTATGCCCGCCTGGAGCATTTTGTTGAGCAGGCCGTCACCCGTGATGTGGTGGTTGCCACCAGAAATTGATTTCATTCCATTTATATTGACATTCATTTTGAGGAGGCCAAAACCTTGACACTGCAAGACCTGAACGCGAAAACTGTACTTGAGCTGCGAAAGCTGGCAAAGGAAAACGGCGTAAAGCTGGGTGCCGGTGTGACCAAGGCAGACATCGTTGCCAAGCTGGCTGCTGCCATGCCGGATGAAGCACCCGCCCAGCCGGAGGTGCCTGCCCAGCCGGAGGTGCCCCAGCAGCCCGCTGCGCCTGCCCAGCCCCAGTTCAAGGCCGCCTGGCACAACCCGGCGCCCAGGTATAACAGCAAGCCAGCCTATCAGGCGCCTGCCTATTCTCCCCGGCCTGCCTGGCAGAGCAATCAGCCTGCCCGGCCCGGCATGGACCAGCGGCCCAGCGCACCCAGGCCCAACAGCTACACCCGCTTTGGCCCGGCTGCAGCCGCCCAGGACACACCCGCCGACACCCACGAGGAGTATCGCCCCTATCACAGCGAGCAGCGGCCCGCCTTCGGCCCGGGTGCCGACCGCCGGCCTGCCTATGGCGATGGCCCCCGTGCACCCTATGCACCCCGGGAGGACGCACCCTACACCCGCAACAGCTACAGCCGCCCGGCCTATCCGCCCAGGGAGCAGGCGACCTATCCGCCCCAGGATGGCACCAACCCCGGTGTGAACGAACTGCTTGCCGCCGGTGCCTGCGAGGATGGCAGCGGCGTGCTGGAGCTGCACCCGGATGGCTACGGCTTCCTGCGGTCTGACTATTTCCTGCCTTCCTCCAAGGATATTTATGTTTCCATGGCCCAGATCCGCCGCTTCTGCCTGCGCACCGGCGACCGGATTGCCGGCAAAACCCGCCCGCGCCGGGATGGCGACAAGTACACCGCCATGCTCTATATTACCGAAATCAACGGTCAAACGGTGGAGGATGCCCAGGTCCGGCCCAGCTATGAGGAGCTGACCCCCATTTACCCCACCCGCCGCATTGACCTGGAATCCCATGATGGCGCACCCCTCGATGACATGCGTCTCATCGACCTGATTGCCCCCCTGGGCTTTGGCCAGCGCGGGTTGATTCTCTGCCCCCATTCCGTTGACAAAACCAGCCTGCTGGAGCACTTTGCCAACGTGATTACCGCCAACCATCCCCAGGCCCAGGTGTTCGTCCTCCTGATTGACGAAACTCCGGAGGATGTGACCCTTTTCCGCGAGCAGGTGAACTGCACCGTGCTGGCCTCCACCTTCGACCAGTCCCCGGATACCCACCTGCGCCTGGCAGACATGGTGCTGGAGCGCTCCCAGCGGCTGGTGGAGCTGGGCAAGGACGTGGTGCTCATTGTGGACAGCCTGACCCGCCTGGCGAAGATTTATCCCACCGGCAGCATGCAACAGGGCCAGAGCGTGGTGAACCCCACCAGCCTGTTCCGGGCCAAGAAGCTCTTTGGTGCCGCCAGGTGCCTGAAGGAAGGCGGCAGCCTGACCATCATCGGCGCCATGGCCAGCGGCACCAAGGTGGACGACAGCATTGTGCAGGAGTTCAAGGGCACCGCCAACATGGAGCTGACCCTGGACGCCGCGCTGGACGCCGCCGGGGTGGTTCCGCCCATCGACCTGCAGCTTTCCGGCACCAAGCGGGCCGAGGCCCTGCTGAACGATGCCCAGATTGAAGGCCTGCGCCTGGTGCGCGGCATGCTGGGCACCACCCGCAGCAGCACCGCCATTCCGCAGATTATCTCCCTCATGAACAAGACCGATTCCAACGATGCCTTCCTGGAAAAGTTTAAGGACTGGGTCACCCTGATGAGCAAATCCCGCTAAAGCTCGTGCCTGCAAATCCTTTCATCCGGGGATTGAAGGCCGCGCCGCAGCGTGATATACTAGGGACAAGGAGCCAAAATACAAGGAGGAGATACCCATGAAAAAGTTTCTGGCTGATTTCAAAAAGTTTGCTCTGCGCGGCAACGTGCTGGACATGGCGGTTGGTGTCATCGTCGGCGGCGCGTTCACCGGCATTGTCACCGCGCTGACCACCAACTTCATCAACCCGCTGCTGAGCCTGATTCTCACCGGCACCCCGGGCGTGGATGCCAATGGCGTTGCCTGGACGGCCGGCGCCGCCATCAGCGCCTTCCTGACCACCATCATCAATTTCATCATCACCGCCTTCGTGCTCTTCTGCCTGATTCGCGGCATGAACAAGCTCATGTCCATCGGCAAGAAGCCCGCCGCCCCCGCCGAGCCCACCACCAAGAAGTGCCCCTATTGCTGCAGCGAGATTGCCATCGAGGCCACCCGCTGCCCCCATTGCACCAGCGAGCTGAACTGACAACCCAGCATCTTTCCCGAGCGTCCCCGCCAGGGCGCTCTTTTTTGATTGCAAAAAGCCCACCGGCGTTTCCGCCAGTGGGCATGGTAGGTTTGGTGATCAGGCCTTGGGGCCAGCCTCGACAAGGGCCTTGCCGGCGTCGTTGCCGGTGTACTTCACGAAGTTCTTCACGAAGCGGCCAGCCAGATCCTTGGCCTTGGTTTCCCATTCAGTGGGATCAGCGTAGGTGTCGCGGGGATCCAGAATGGCGGGATTCACGCCGGGCAGCTCGGTGGGCACCTCAAAGTCGAACATGGGAATCTTCTTGGTGGGAGCCTTCAGGATGTCGCCGGAGAGAATGGCATCGATAATGCCGCGGGTGTCCTTGATGGTAATGCGCTTGCCGGTGCCGTTCCAGCCGGTGTTCACCAGGTAGGCCTTGGCGCCGTTGGCCTCCATCTTCTTCACCAGCTCCTCACCATACTTGGTGGGGTGCAGCTCCAGGAAGGCCTGGCCAAAGCAGGCGGAGAAGGTGGGCGTAGGCTCGGTCACGCCGCGCTCGGTGCCAGCCAGCTTGGCAGTGAAGCCGGACAGGAAGTAATACTGGGCCTGCTCGGGGGTCAGGATGGACACGGGAGGCAGCACGCCAAAGGCGTCAGCGGACAGGAAGATTACGTTCTTGGCAGCGGGAGCCGCAGACACGGGCTTCACAATGTTGGTGATGTGGCTGATGGGGTAGGACACGCGGGTGTTCTCGGTTACGGACTTGTCGTCGAAATCAATGGCGCCGTTGTCCGCCACGGTCACGTTCTCCAGCAGTGCGTTACGCTTGATGGCGTTGTAAATGTCGGGCTCAGACTCCTTGTCCAGGCCGATCACCTTGGCATAGCAGCCGCCCTCGAAGTTGAACACGCCATTGTCGTCCCAGCCGTGCTCGTCATCGCCAATCAGCAGGCGCTTGGGGTCGGTGGACAGGGTGGTCTTGCCGGTGCCGGACAGGCCGAAGAACAGGGCGGTGTTTTCGCCGTTCATGTCGGTGTTGGCAGAGCAGTGCATGGAGGCAATGCCCTTCAGCGGCAGGTAGTAGTTCATCATGGAGAACATGCCCTTCTTCATCTCGCCGCCGTACC
>CAYLIC010000061.1:0-10284 GCA_964383815.1 uncultured Faecalibacterium sp.
CAGAGGGCCTGCGGGCCCTCCGACACCTCCCGGAGGTTTTTTGACAGTCTGGGGGAGGAAGGCAGCTTCCTCCCTTTTTTGAAGGAAGTGATTTTGCATGGAGCCTGTCCGCGTGGTTATTGCAGACGATGATGCCGGTATGCGGCTGATTGAGCGGAAGATGATTGCCAGGGTGGAGGGCTTCTCCCTGGTGGGTGAGGCCTGCAACGGCGCCCAGCTGCTGGACATGGTGGAGCAGCTGCGCCCCCAGGTGGTGTTTCTGGATGTGGAAATGCCGGAGAAAACCGGCGTGGAGTGCGCAAGGGTTATCCAGGACATGGATCCCTCCATCGTGCTCATTTTCGCCACCGCCCACGACCAGTACATGGGCGATGCCTTTGAGGTGTACGCCTTCGATTACCTCATCAAGCCCTTCAGGGTGGAGCGGGTGCTCCAAACCCTGGAGCGGGCCAGGGACCGCCTGTCCCGGGTGGATGAAAGGCCCCTGCCCGTGCCAGCCGCACCCAGGCCCAAGGCCAGCGGGCGGCTGATGCTCCACCACAGGGATGGCGTATCCTTCCTCAACATGAGCGACATTCTGCTGGTGCAGCGGGAGGAGCGCTCCACCGTGCTCTACACCGCGGGCGGCGGCAGGTATGTTACCGGCGACTCCCTGGCGGAAACCGAGGCCAGGCTGGACCCTGCCGTGTTCTTCCGCTGCCACAAAAGCTACATCATCAACCTGAACGCCATCAGCAACATTACACCCTACGGCCGCTGGACGTATATCATCCGCCTCAACGGTACCGACCACGATGCCCTCATCACCCACGAAAAGTATGAGGAGCTGGAGCGGATGTTCCGGTAGGCGGCGCTGCAAAAAAACCTGCGCCGGGTGGTTGACAAGGCGGGCACGGTGTGGTAGAATACCCGTGTTTGAAGTAGAAGCTTGCCCGTTTCTCACCTTGTGCGGCTCGCGCTGCCGGGTTCTATGGCATTCTTTCCTGATGGAAATTGTGTTCATGCGCGACGGGTCGGCTGATCCGCCGCGTTTTTCATTGCGGCGGAGGTCAAACGGAGAGATTTGGAGGTGTATGGCTATCGCAATCGATCTGATGATCAACGAGGAGATTCGCGACCGGGAGGTTCGCGTGATCGACGAGAACGGTGAACAGCTCGGCGTGATGCTCACGCAGAAGGCCATTGAGCTGGCGGAGGAGCGGGGACTTGATCTGGCAAAGATTCAGCCCACGGCCAAGCCGCCTGTGTGCAAGCTGCTGGACTACGACAAGTACCGCTACGAGCAGTCCAAGCGGGAGCGCGAAAACCGTAAGAATCAGCGGGTCGTGTCCATCAAGGAGGTTCAGCTTTCCGCCACCATTGAGGAGAACGACGTTCTCACCAAGGCGAAAAACGCGCTGAAGTTCCTCCAGGACGGCGACAAGGTGAAGGTTTCCATCCGCTTCCGCGGCCGCCAGATTACCCACAGCGAAATCGGCCTGAAAATCATGCAGGATTTCGCCAAGCGGTGTGAGGAGGTCAGCACGGTGGAGCGCCGCCCGCTGATCGATGGCCGTCACATGATCATGATCCTGGCCCCCAAGGCTGCCAAGGCCTCCTTCGCGGAGAAAAAGGCCGCCCGGGAAAAGGCCGCTTCTCAGGAAACGGCGCAGGAATAACCCCAGTAATCAGCAAAGGAGGACCATTCCATGCCTAAGCAAAAGAGCCACCGCGGCGCTGCCAAGCGCTTCTCCTTTACCAAGAGCGGTATCGTGAAGCATAAGCAGATGAACGCCAACCACCAGGTTCGTCTTAAGACCACCAAGCGCACCCGTCACCTGCGGGCTGATGGCATTGTGGACAACGCCGCCGAGGCGCGCACCATCCACAAGCTGCTGCCCTACAAATAAGCCATTAGCTGGCAAGGAGGTTTCATTACATGGCACGCATTAAGAGAGCTGTGAACGCTCATAAGAAACGCCGCAAGGTTATGAAGCTGGCGAAGGGCTACTGGGGCGCTAAGTCCAAGCAGTACCGCGCCGCTACCGAACAGGTTGCCCGCTCCCTGCGCTACGCCTACACCGGGCGCAAGCTGCGCAAGCGCGATTTCCGCCGCCTGTGGATTACCCGTATCAACGCCGCCGCCCGCCTGAACGGCATGAGCTATTCCACCTTTATCAACGGCCTGAAGAAGCAGAACATCGAGGTCAACCGCAAGATGCTGGCCGACCTGGCTGTCAACGACGCCGCTGCCTTCGCCAAGCTGGTGGAGATTGCCAAGGCGTAAAAACCGCCCATTGCACCTGTGCATCATGCGCAGGTGTTTTTTGCAGGCAGATGCTGCCTTTTGCCCCCTTCCCACAGGGGCAAAGCTGTGGTATACTGTTCCAGAGCGTGGAGGGCTTTCCCATCCGCGCCTGCAACGCAAGTGAGAGAAAAAAAGGAGCAATCATCTATGAGAAAGATCGGCGTATTGACCTCCGGCGGCGACGCCCCTGGCATGAACGCGGCGATCATGTCCATCGCCAAGACTGCCGCCCGCTACGGCATGCCCCTGGTGGGTGTGAAGCGCGGCTACAACGGCCTGCTGCGCAAGTCCACCAGCATTAAGGACGACCTGCAGGAGCTGTACCTGGACACCGTGCTGGACATTGCCGACCAGCCCGGCACCTACCTGCGCACCGCCCGCTGCAATGAGTTCCGCGACCCCGCCTGGCGTGATGTTGCCGTGAAAACCCTGCGGGATATGGAGATTGACGGCCTGGTGATCATCGGCGGCGATGGCTCCTTCCAGGGTGCCATGCGCCTGTGCGAGCTGGGCATTCCCTGCATTGGCATTCCCGGCACCATCGATAACGACCTGGCCTACACCGAAATGACCCTGGGCTACGAAACCGCTGTTCAGGTTTGCACCGATGCCATTCGCTCCATCCGCGCCACCAGCCGCTCCCACGACAGGCCCCATGTGGTGGAGTGCATGGGCCGCCACTGCGGCGATATTGCGCTGAAGGCCGCCTGCGCCACCGGCAGCGAGATTGTCATCGTTCCTGAAGTGCCGTGGACCATCCAGGAGGTTGCCAACCGGCTGAACAAGCAGATTGCCAAGGGCAACACCCGCACCACCATCGTGATTGCCGAGGGCTGCTGGGACTCCCTGGCTGAGCCCTTTGACATGTATGAATTCCTGACCAGCCATGGCAAGGAGTGCTTCAAGGGCGAGCCCTGGAGCGCCCATCGCCTGGCCAGCGTGCTGCAGCGCATGTGCAACATTGAAATCCGCTCCACCGTGGTGGGCTACACCCAGCGCGGCGAAAACCCCGTGGCAAAGGACAGCGCCTTCGCCTTCGAGGCCGGCAATGTGGCTGTGAAGCTCCTGCATGAGGGCGTGAGCAACCAGGTTATCGGCATGCGCCAGGGTCGGGTGTTCTACATGCCCATTGAGGAGGCCCTGCAGGCCAAGCGTCCCTTCCGTACCGACCTGTACGAGCTTGTAAACGACATTAACCAACACTGATAACGGAGAGAAAAAGCCATGCAAGACATCATCCTTGAGCTGTTTTCCGGCGTGGTGGACATGTTCTCCATCGCCGGCGTGAAATCGCTGATCATGTTCGCCATTGCAGGCGTGCTGATCTACCTGGCTATCAAAAAGGACTACGAGCCCACCTTGCTGCTGCCCATTGGCTTTGGCTGCATCCTGGCCAACCTGCCCGGCGCCATTGATGCCATAACCGGCGCCAAGGTGCCCGCCGTGCTGGGCGAGGGCGGCTTCCTCAGCGTGCTGTTCGATGCGGGCATCGCCAACGAGCTTTTCCCGGTGCTGATTTTCATTGCCGTGGGCGCCATGATCGACTTCTCTCCGCTGCTGAAGGATCCTTCCATGATTTTCTTCGGCGCGGCAGCCCAGTTTGGCATTTTTGCCACCTTCCTGCTGAGCCTGGTGCTCATCCCCCTGATTCCCGGCCTGGTAGCCGAGGGCGATTCCAACATGGTGCTGAAGCTGGCCTCCGCCATTGGCATCATTGGCGCGGCTGACGGTCCCACCACCCTGTATGTGGCCAATCACTTCCAGCTGAAGGACTACATGGGCCCCATTTCCGTGGCGGCCTATAGCTACATGGCGCTGGTGCCCGTCATTCAGCCGCCGGTCATTAAGGCGCTGACCACCAAGAAGGAACGCATGATCCGCATGGACTACACCGAGGAGCGCTGCTCCAAGACCACGCTGATTCTGTTCCCCATCATTGTTACGGTGGTTGCAGGCATCATTGTGCCCATGTCCGCGCCCCTGGTTGGCTCCCTGATGTTTGGCAACCTGATCCGTGAGTGTGGCGTGCTGGACCGCCTGTCCAAGACTGCCCAGAACGAGCTGGCGAACCTGGTGACCATTGTGCTGGGCATCACCGTGGGCGGCACCATGGTGGCGGACAAGTTCCTGCACCCCACCACCGCGCTGATTCTGGTGCTGGGCCTGTTCGCCTTCGTGTTCGACACGGCTGGCGGCGTGCTGTTTGCCAAGTTCCTGAACCTGTTCCGCAAGAAGAAGGTCAACCCCATGATCGGCGCTGCGGGCATTTCGGCCTTCCCCATGTCCTCCCGCGTGGTTGCCAAGATGGCCCTGAAGGAGGACCCCAGCAATTTCATTCTCATGCAGGCCACCTCTGCCAACGTGTCTGGCCAGCTGGGTTCCATCGTAGCCGGCGGTATGGTCATCACCCTGGTGTCCATGCTGCTGGGCGGCTGATGAAAGGAGTGACTGACATGAAAAAGCTGATCGCCTTCATCCTGCCCCTGTTCACCGCCGCCAGCGCCCTGGCGGAAGGTTCCGTCGGCATCATCGGCGGTGCCGATGGCCCCACAGCGGTTTTTGTGGCTGCCGAACCCTCCCTGCTGGGCAAGGGTCTGCTGGTCACTGCCGGCGGCCTGTGCGGTGTGTTCCTGGTGCTGATTCTCTTCTACTTCACCATCAAGCTCATGCAGAAGTTCGTTAAGTAACCACTGGGCGCCACAAGCCCCATGGGCGGCAAATTTTCTGCAGGTTTCCCCAAATGCGCCTGACGGAATTTTCTGCATGCGCAAAACTGATTTCATCATCCCAGCGTGAGGTGTTGTCATGGTGCAAAAGATGCTTCGCGGCCGCGGCAGGCTGGCCCAGGTGGCGGAGATGATGGAAAAGCTGCATATCAGCAGGCCTTTGCTGGTCTGCGGGGATCATCTGGCGGCGGTGCTTGCCCAGGCTGCACCTGCCGTTGCCTTTGTGCACTTCGGGGGCTACCACCCTAACCCGGATTTCGCCGATGCAGCCGCGGGTGCAGACATGTTCCGCGCCCACGGCTGCGACGGGCTGATTTCCCTGGGCGGCGGCAGCGCTATGGACAGCGCCAAGGGCATTAAGGCCATGCTGGTCGCCTCCTCCACCGAGGATGCGCTGAGCAGCCGCCTGCCGGAGGGCGCCGCACTGCCCCACATTGCCATTCCCGGCACGGCGGGCACCGGGGCCGAGGCCACGCAGTTCGCCGTTATGTATGTGGATGGACAGAAGGTTTCCCTCAGCCATCCGGCACTTTTGCCCGATGGGGTCATCCTGGACGCCAACCTGCTGGACACCCTGCCCGAATATCACAAAAAATCCTGCGCCATGGACGCCCTGAGCCAGGGCATTGAGTCCTTCTGGGCCAAGGCTGCCACGGAGGAGAGCCAGGTGCAGGCCTACCTGGCGATTCTGGGCGTGCTGGACAATGTCCGCGCCTACCTGGCGGGGGACCCCAGGGCGGCGGAGGCCATGCTGGATGCTGCCTACCGCAGCGGCCGCGCCATCCAGATCAGCCGCACCACTGCCGCCCACGCCATGAGCTACCAGATTACCAAGCGGCTGGGCCTGGCCCATGGTCACGCCTGCATGCTCACCCTGCCTGCCCTGTGGGACAGGATGATTGACGATGCCGATTGCCTGCCCGTTTTGATGGATCTGGCCCAGAAAATGCGCCTGGGCAGCGAATACATGGGCTCCCGCCTGCTGGCAGGCATGGTGATTGACCTGGGCCTGGAGCCGGAATCCATGCCCGATGAGGCTACCCTGGACGCACTGGCGGACTCCGTAAACCTGGAGCGGCTGAGCAATCACCCCATGTGCCTGAGCCGGGAGGACATCAAGGGCATTTACCGCCGGGCCTTTACCCGCCGCGCCGGTGCCGACCGGCAGGTTTGCATTGACCTGTGGAAGTATTATGGAAAGTAAGCTGGCTGCCCGGCGGTTCATCCGCGGGGTTACGGATTTCATCTTTGTGGAGGATGCGCCCCGGAAGAGTGATGTTATCTTCATCCCCGGCGCCAGCCACCCGGAGCATGCGCTGCTTGCAGCCGAGCTGTACCACCGGGGCATGGCGGACTATGTGCTGCCATCGGGCCGCTATGCGGTGGGCCTGGGGCGCTTCAAGGGTGTGCCTGAGGCATACCGCCAGGCCTACCCGGGGGACTACGAAACCGAGTGGGCCTTCCTCCGCGATGTTCTGCTGAAGGCCGGTGTGCCATCGCATGCCATCCTCCGGGAGGATCAGGCGACCTTCACCTGGGAAAACGCGCAACTTTCCCGCCGCGTGATGGATAATCTGGGCCTGCCTGTGGGCAAGGCCATTGTGTGCTGCCGGGCGTTTCATGCCCGGCGGGCACTTTTGTATTATCAGGCCGCATTCCCGGAGGCGGAGCTGCTGGTGTGCCCTGCCAGCACCCCGGGGGAAGGCCGGGAGGACTGGTTTACCACCGAAAAGGGCCGCAGGCGTGTGATGGGCGAGGTATCCCGCCTGGGCAGCCAGGTGAATGAAGTTTTTGAAATGCTGCTTTCCTGCATGGAAAATGGCGGCTGATTCGTTAACAGAGGTGAACGAGGAAATGACCATGCATGATGGGCACCGCAAACGCCTGCGGGAGCGATTCCGGAGCGAAGGCCTGGAAGGCTTTGCCGATCATGAGGTGCTGGAGCTGCTGCTGTTCTACGGCCGCGCCCGGGGTGATGTGAATCCCGCGGCCCACGCCCTGCTGGACACCTTTGGCTCCCTGCAGGCCGTGCTGGAGGCCACGCCGGAGCAGCTGATGTCCGTCCCCGGTGTGGGGGAGGAAACTGCCACGCTTATCGCCCTGCTGGTGCCTGCCTTCCGCCGGTATTCCGCATGCCTGTGCCGCGCCCGCCGCCGCTTTAGCGCCCGCAGGGACGTGAAGCTGTACTGCCGTGCCCTGCTGGCTGGCTGGCGGACGGAGCGCCTGTATGTGATTGGCCTGGATGCCGATCGCCAGCTGCTGGGCTCACGCCTTGTGGCAGAGGGCAGCACAGGCAGTGTGCAGGTGCAGCCGCGCATGGTGGCGGAGGCCGCCCTGAACATGAATGCCCGGGCCATTATCCTCTGCCACAACCATCCCGGCGGTGCCGACTGGCCTTCCCAGCAGGATCTGTCCATCACCCAGCACATTCAGCTGGTGATGCGCAGCCTGGATGTGGAGCTGCTGGATCACCTGATTATCGCCGGGGAGCGAACCTACAGCATGGAGGAAAACGGCGACCTGGACACCAGCGAGTCCCTGCCCTGTGTGGAGCAGCGCGCTGCCGACAGCGGCGGACAGCCGCCGCCTCACCCCCTTGCCTGCCGAAAGGAAGAATGAAATGAGGAAAACCCATGGCGCTGCCCATTGCCTGATGCTGGCACTGGTCATTTGCCTGCTGGTGGCGCTGATTGCCTACCTGGCTGTGGTGGGCATGCTGGTTTGCCGGGTTGCCACTGCCACGGCGCCGGAGAACTACGATGCCATTGTGGTGCTGGGCGCCCAGGTGAAGCCGGATGGAGAGCTGTCCCTCCAGCTGACCTGGCGGCTGGACGCAGCCTACGCGGCCTGGCAGCAGCACCCGTGCCAGGTGGTGGTCTGCGGCGCCCAGGGCAACGACGAGCCCATGCCCGAGGCCCACGCCATGCGGGATTATCTGTCCGCCCTGGGCGTGCCCCGGGAGCAGATACTGATGGACGATACCTCCTTCAACACCAGGCAGAACATTCGCCATGCAGCAGCCCTGCTGGACGGCAGCGCGGAAACGGTGCTGATTGTCACCAGCGACTATCACCTGCCCCGGGCCATGGCCCTGGCGGAGGATGAAGGCCTGCAGGCCACCGGCATCGGCGCGGAAACCCTGCCTTCCTACTGGGTGAAGAACTACGGCAGGGAGGCACTGGCCTGGATAAAATACTGGATGCAGAAATACCTGCACCTGCCCCTGGGGTGATTCGCATGACCACTTCACAGCTGGCCCAGCGCCTTGAGGCCTGCGGCATTCCCTTTGCACCATCCCTGCCGGGGCAGCTCCTGCACTATCATGCCCTGCTGATGGACTGGAACACCCGCATGGACCTGACCGCCGTGACCGATGAGGCGGAAATGGTGGACCGCCACTATGTGGACAGCCTGATGCCGCTGCGCACGCCGGGCCTTCTGCCTGCAAGCGGGCGGCTGATTGACGTGGGCACCGGTGCAGGCTTTCCCGGCCTGCCGCTGGCCATGGCCTGCCCGGATATGCAGGTGACCCTGATGGATGCCCAGCAAAAGCGGCTGACCTTTCTGCAGGCGGTGGTGGAAGAACTGGACATCCGCAATGTGACCCTTGTCCATCGCCGGGCGGAGGACGCCGCCAGGGATGCCGCCTTCCGCGAGCAGTTCGACCTGGCTGTGGCCCGGGCCGTTGCGCCACTGGCTGTGCTGGCGGAATATCTGCTGCCCTTTGTGCGCCAGGGCGGCAAGGCCCTGTGCTGGAAAGGCCCGGGCCTGGCGGAGGAGCTGCCCCAGGGCCGGCGTGCGGCATTCCTGCTGGGCGGCCAGGCGGGCGAGCCTGTGGACTGTCCCTTCCCGGGCCGGGAATGGCAGCACATGCTGTTGCCCATTCAGAAAACGGGAAAAACCGCTCGACAATATCCCCGCAAAGCCGGCACACCCAGCAAGGCGCCCCTGGGCGCAGGCGACAAGGTACGCCCGGCTTCTGCCAAATAAGCAAGAAATCCCCCTGCCCAAGGGGAGAAACGTGCCGAACGATTCTCCCTTCCCCGGGCAGGTTTTTTCATGCCGGCAAACGAACTGCACAGGAAGGGAGGGAGAAAACCATGAAGCACGGCACAAACGGCGCCTGGGCAGGCGGGCAGCAGGTCTGCTGGCTGCCCCTGGAGCGCATTTCCCCCAGGCCTTCCGTTAACCTGGATGTAAGCGGCAGCAGCCTGGAGCAGTTGGCGGAGTCCATCCGCGTGCACGGGCTGGTGAAGCCTGTAACGGTGCAGGCGGCGCCCGGCGGCAGGTATGTGATTGTGTCCGGCAACAGGCGACTGATGGCCTGCCGCATGGCGGGCATGAGCCATATCGATGCGGTGGTGCTCCAGGGCATGGGTGCGGAGCCCACGCCCAACACCCTGCTGGAAGGCCTTTTGTCCGGCAGGCTGCATTACCTGGAGGCCGCATCCGCCCTGCACAGCCTGCTGGAGCAGGGATATACCCGGGATGCCCTGGCCCGGCTGCTGGGCTGCACCGCCACCACCATCGCCCAGCGGGCCAGCCTTGCAAATCTGGATGGAGAAACCGCCGCCCTCCTGCTGGAGCATGGCCTGCCCGAAGGCTATGCCCGGGCCTTGACGAAGCTGCCCGACAGGCACGCCCGGCAGTCCATTGCCCGCCGCGCCGCTGCCGAGCGCCTGTGCATCCGGGATGTGGAGCTGCTGGTTGCCAGCGCCCAGGCCCGGCTGCCCGTGCCGCCTGCACCGGGCCGGCGCACCATTGCCCTCATGCGGGATCACCGGCTGTACCTGAACGCCATCCGCAGCATTGTGGCTCAGATGCAGGAGGCGGGCATCCCCGCCACCCAGGAGGAGCGCAGCCTGGACGGCAGCGTGGAGATTACCCTCCGCCTGCCCACCCGCCGCCGCCGGGCTGCAAAAAACCCGCCCATTTGAGGAAAAAGTGAAAATAGGGCTTGACAAACGAAATGAAATACGGTAATATAAACAAGTCGCCGCAGTAACCCGAAAAGGGTTGCAAAGTCAAGCCACTTGGCTATGGCGCAGGGGAGCATAGCTCAGCTGGGAGAGCATCTGCCTTACAAGCAGAGGGTCACAGGTTCGAGCCCTGTTGTTCCCACTTACAAATATGGCCCGGTAGCTCAGTTGGTTAGAGCGCCAGCCTGTCACGTTGGAGGTCGAGGGTTCGAGCCCCTTCCGGGTCGCCATCATATTTGCCTTGGTAGCTCAGTCGGTAGAGCAGCAGACTGAAAATCTGCGTGTCGGTGGT
>CAYLIC010000062.1:0-10198 GCA_964383815.1 uncultured Faecalibacterium sp.
CGGCACAGATACAGCCTGTGCCATACCGCAATGGCTGCCACCGTGCTATTTCTTTCGGGAGGCGGCACCTTGAGCGCAGGGTTTCTGCAACAGGTTTCTCAGCAGCCGCATTCTCAATATCTGAAGCGGGCCATTTTCATATCTCTGCCAAATGCCGAAACCGAACCATCATCCATAGCCAAAGGGGTGAGCTGCCTGCTCACCCCTCTGCTGATATTCCTTTTTCTGCCGGCAGAAAACTCACGGCTTGAAAACCTGCGACAGGAGGCACAGTAGCACTACGGAAAGGTGAAAGACCGTTATTCCTCCGCGCCCAGGGCCCAGGGGATGAACCGGCTGATTTCCTCGTCCCAGAAGCCCCATTCGTGGGTGGCGCCGGGCTTTTCACGGGTGGTTACGTCCCAGCCATACTTCTTCAGCGCAGGAACGAACCTTTGGTGCTGGTCGTACAGGAAATCCGCCGTACCGCAGGAAACATACAGTCTGGGGGCACGGTCAGGCTTGGTTTTCATCAGGTGAAACAGGTCGTTGGCGCTGCCGGGCAGCTTGTCCAAATCGCCAAAGACTCGGTGCCTTCCCTCGCCACGGACAGAGGCAATGTCCACCGCACCGGAAAAGCTGCCTGCTGCACCAAAGCGTTCGGGGTAGGTCAGCGCCAGCTTCATGGCACCATAGCCGCCCATGGAAAGCCCGGCAGCAAAGGTGTCCTCCGCCTTGTCCGACAGGCGGAAGAAGCTGTGCATGGTTTGGGGCAGCTCCTGGCTGATGTAGTCCCAGTAGCGCTCGCCCTGGGCCTCATTGGTGTAAAAGCTGTGATTCACCGCCGGCATAATCACCGCCAGGTTGTGGGCGGCAGCGTAGCGCTCCACAGATGTGCGGCGCATCCAGATGGAATGATCGTCGCTGTACCCATGGAGCAGGTATAGCACCTTGGGCAGCTGCCCGGCCTGGCTGACCTCCATGCCGATGCCCTGGTTAGGCTCCGGCAGGATGACATTCACAGTAGAAGCAACATCCAGTGAGCGAGAGAAAAACTGAACCTGAAGAAATGCCATGGAAACACCTCCTGATGATTATGATTGTTTCTTCCCCACCCACAGCAGATGGGCGTGTCCGCCCAGCAGCTCCCGCTTTTCGCAGGTGTGCAGGTGGAAGTGGGCAAAGGCGGCAAAGTTCTCATCGTCCAGGTGAAAATCCGGAGTGCGGCTGGCCAGTTCCAGCACACTGTCCGTGCCCAGCAGGCGAAGCTGCTGAACAGGCTTGCCCTGGAAAAGCGCCTCCAGCTCTGCCACATCAAAGCCTGTGAAGCACTGCTCCTGAAAATGTCGCACGCGGCCTTCGCTATCGAAGTTTTCTTCCAGGCCAGCACGGAAATTGCCGCTCAAATAGTTGTTGTACAAAATGGCATACACCGAGAGAAATGCTGCCATGATGATGCCGCCGGGCCGGGTGATGCGGATGGCCTCGTCCAGGGCCTTGTGCTGCTCCTGCGGGGTGTACAGATGATACATGGGGCCCAGCAACAGTACGCCATCAAAGCTATTATCCTGCCAGCGGGACAGGTCGGTGGCGTCACCCTGATGGGCGGAAAGGTTCGCCACGCCTGCGGCGTTGCGATGCAGCACCTGCAGGTTGCCTTCCAGCAACGCTACAGCCGTGGTGGGGTAGCCTCCCCGCCGGAGCCATTGACCGCGTTCAATATATCCCTGCGCTCCATGTCAGTTCTCCTTGATGATTCCCGTACCATACCTGCTGACCAGCCTGTCCCTGTCCGCCTGGGCGATGACCATGGTCAGCTCGGTGCCTGTGTCCGTATGGTTTTCGCTGATGACCCGGCCCAGGGGGCGAATCTGCCCCAGCAGGCCATACTGGCTGAAGGGCAGGAAGAAGGTGACAGGTGCATAGGTTTTTTGCAGCTGGGCAGCAATGCGGGAGGACAGCTCCTCCATGCCCTCGCCTGTTTTGGCGGAAACCATCACCGCACCGGGCAGGGCAGGCACGGCGGTGCCCAGGTCGCACTTGTTGATAACCTCAATCCGGGGCTGCTCGGTGGCACCCAGCTCGGCAAGCACCTGCTCCACGGTTTCGTGCTGACGGAGCATCTCGCTGGATGCACCGTCAGACACGATAATGAGCACATCCGCCAGCGCGGCCTCATCCAGGGTGGAGCGGAAGGCGCTGACCAGGGCATGGGGCAGCTTGCGGATGAAGCCCACCGTATCCACCAGCAGGAAAGGGGTGTGCTCGGCAGTTTCCATCCTGCGGCTGACGGCATCCAGGGTGGCGAAAAGCTGGTCTTGCGCATAGACATCCGCACCCGTCATGCGGTTGAGCAGGGTGGATTTGCCTGCATTGGTATAGCCCACCAGCGCCACCACGGGAATCTCATTTTTCTCGCGGCTCTTGCGGCGCAGCTCCCGCTGCTTTTCCATGCCCTCCAGCCGGCGGCGCAGCTCCGTCATGCGTTCGCGAATGCGGCGGCGGTTCATTTCCAGCTTAGATTCACCCGGGCCGCGGGTGCCAATGCCGCCTGCCAGACGGCTGAGCACCAGACCTTGACCAATCAGCCTTGTGGACTGGTATTGCAGCTGGGCCAGCTCTACCTGCAATTTGCCCTCTGCGCTGGAGGCTCTCTGGGCGAAAATGTCCAGGATCAGGGTGGTTCTGTCCACCACCTTCACATGGAGAATATCCTCCAAATTGCGCACCTGGATGCCCGTCAGTTCTTCGTCAAAAATGCAAACGTCCGCTTCCAGGGCCTGCACCTGGCGGCACAGCTCGTCTGCCCTGCCGCGACCAATGAACAGCGCGGTATCTGGCTTGTCACGCTTTTGCAGGAAGGCGCCCACCACCTCGGCACCAGCAGTGTCCGCCAGCCGGGCCAGCTCCGCCAGGGATTCCTCGCTTTCAATGCCCATCAGCACTGCACGTTCCTTTTCACTGTGCTGCTTTTCGGTTTCCTCCCAGCCAACGATTTTGTCGCTCTGGTAAATCTGCTCCATCCACGCTTCGTCCGGGATACGATACCAGCGGACGGGCTCGTCCATGAACACAGAGGCATTTTCCCCCAGGAAGGAAGCCTGGACAAAGGTTGGCTCTCCATCCTTGCAGCCAATGGCCACCATGGCATCATAGCGGAAACCGCGAAGGGCGCTGATGTCCACATCGCTCAGGCGTCCATCCCCGTTGGGGTGGGTGTGCACACAGCGCACACAGCTCAGCCGCTGGGCATTGCGGCGCAGGCGGTAGTCCCGCAGCTCCACATCCCTGTCCGTGCCCACGGACACATCCACCACTTCACCGTCACGGGTGATATACAGGGCAATTTCCCTGTTCATGGCCTGGGTGAATTTTGCCAGCAGCTGCATCAGCTCCCGAGGGAGAAAGGCGTCCTCCTCCACCTCGTACAGATACAGCTGACCCAGCTGGGCAATCAGGGAATCCTTCAGGCCGGTCAGGTTGCCGTGAACCTCTTGCTTCATGCTTATCCTTTCTGCGGCCAGATGTATCGCCGCAAGGCTCTTTGCTGGCCCTGATACTGGGCTGTTCCTGTAAATGCCAGTTCAAACCCGCATTTCTCCAGCACACGCTGGGAGGCGGTGTTTTCCTCCAGCACAATGCCGTCTATATGGTCGATATGCAGCTTGTTCGTCACAAAGGGCAGAAAGGCTCCCAGCGCCTCGGTGGCGTAACCCTTGCCGGTGTGGGCCTTGGCAATGTGATAGCCCACCTCCCAGCCGTTTTCCGCCATGCAGGCCTGAACATAGCCGATGTTCGCGCCTTCCCTGGTCATAACCGGGTAGAGGAACGGCCCTTCATCCCCCCTGGCGGCCTCAACCAGCCAGGCCACGGTTTCGCGGGCCTTTTCCATGGTGTCAAACACCTCGTCCGGCACAAAGCGGCGGTTGTCCTCGTCCAGGGAGTTGCGCTGGATATCCTCTGCCATATCCATGGTCAGGTCGGTGATCACAAGCCTTGGCGTTTCAATCCTCATATGGCATACCTCCATCCTTTTCTATTGCATTATAGCACAGCCTGGCGGAGAAGGAAAGCAATCCTTGCGCTTTCCCGCGGCAAATGCTATAATTGACAGGTAAAATGGCAAACAAGCAAAGGAGAACCCTATGCAAGGCAAAGGCAAATCCATGTATACCGACCAGCAGGCCATTGACCTGCGACGCAGGCGGCAGGTGCGCAACTGGCTGATCCTGATAGCGGTGGTGGCGCTGGTGTTTGTTGGCATGCGGCTGCTGCAGGGCGTGGGCCGCACAACGGAAATCACCGCCGTCACCATGCCCTGTTACGCCTCGCAGGATGTGACCATCTTCGGTGACAGCGTGCTGTATTACGATGGCGCATCCATCCACTGCCTGACCTCCACCGGCGGCGTGCGGTGGAGCTTTCCCGTGGGCAGAGGCGCCACCTTTTCCGTGTCGGACAACCACATGGTGGTGTGGGTTGGCAGCCAGCTGTTCATTGTGGACAAAAACGGCAATCCTTCCTACAACGAGAACATGGGCGGGGAGATTCAGTTTGCCCGGGTGGGCGAGAGCTATGCCGCCGTGGTGGTGGGCGATGACACCGCGCCGGACCTGATTATCAAGGATCTGCAAGGCTCCCAGGTGGACGAGGAATCCGAGGCGTTCTCCGGCATGCTGCTGCTGGACGTGGGCTTCTATGGCGAAAAGGGCCAGTATATGTGGACGCTGGCCATGGACGTTTACGGCACAGCCATCAACACGGTGATGAACACCTTCCAGGTGGGCAAGATGAACACGGGCGAGGTGTCCCTGGGTGAAAACCTGGCCTACAGGGTGCTCTTTGAGGACAGCAAGCTGCGGGTTTTCACCACCCAGCAGATGTACACCTACGACTATAAGGCCGTGCAGGATGTGAACAGCACCATGCTGGTGTATGGCTGGAAGCTGATTGACCAGTACATCCCCGCCCGCGGCAGTGCCAGCATGGTGCTGGCACCCACCGCGCAGACCAGCGCCAGCAGCAGCATTACGGAGCTGCGCGTCCTCTCCGGCACGCTGGACAGGCGCTACACCCTGCCCAGCGCCTGTGTTGGCGCAGCGGTGCAGGGCAAGAACCTGTACGCCTTCTCCGGTGAGTATCTCTACCGCACCGATGTGGACAGCCAGCGCTTCTACGGCTATGCGCTCCCCCTGCCCCAGGGCGCCGCTGCCGATGGCTTCCTGGGCCTGACCGGCAACGGGCAAGCGCTGCTGACCAATGGGGAAACGGTGTATTCCATCAGCCTGCCACGGTAAATCAAAGGGCCTGCCAGCTGGTGGGCCCTTTGGCATTGGGGGAGGCAAGCGCGCTCCCGGTTTTACATTTTATTCACACAAAGGCGGCGGGATGATGGTATAATGGTGGGGTAGTGAGGCAATACACCATGGAGGCTGTGATGATTGAGCTGAAGCATGTGACCAAGCGCTATGGCGCAACCCTGGCGGTAAGCGACCTGTCCTTCCGGGTGCCGGAAGGGCAGATTGTGGGGCTGCTGGGGCAGAACGGCGCGGGGAAAACCACCACGCTGAATATATTAACCGGTTATTTCCCGCCCAATGATGGACAGGTGCTGGTGAACGGCCTGGACATGCTCCAGCAGCCCAGGGCCTGCAAGCGCTGCATTGGCTACCTGCCGGAAAAGCCGCCCCTTTACGATGAGATGACCGTGGCGGCCTACCTTTCCTTCGTGTGCGAGCTGCGGGAGGTGCAGCGCCGGGCCATTCCCGGGCATGTACGGGAGATTATGTCCACCTGCGGACTGATGGAGGTATCCCGGCGGCTGGTGGGCCACCTGTCCAAGGGCTACCGCCAGCGGGTAGGCGTGGCCCAGGCCCTGTGCGGCAATCCCCAGGTGATTGTTCTGGACGAGCCCACCGTGGGCCTGGACCCCAGGCAGGTGGTGGAGATCCGCCAGCTGATACGGGAGCTGGGCAGAAAGCATACGGTGATTTTCTCCTCCCACTTGCTTGCGGAGATTCAGCAGCTGTGCCAGCGGGTGATTATCCTGCACAAGGGCAGGCTGATCCGCGAGGCGGACATGAGCGAGCTGACCGATACCGGCGACACCCTTCGCCTGCGGGCGTCCATTGCCATGGAGGAAAGGCGGCTGGTGCCTGCCCTGCGTGGCCTGCCCTGCGTGCGCCGGGTGAAGGTGCTGCCCTCCACCCGGGCCTCCGTGACCGAGGTGGAAATGGAGTGCACCCGGGGGGACGACCGGGGCGACCCGCAAACCCAGCTCTTCCGCCTGCTGTGCGGCCTGGATGCGCCCCTGCGCATGCTGGTGCAGCAGCGGGACTCCCTGGAGGAGGTTTTCCTGCGGGCCACGGCAGAATCCGATGAAGCATAAGGAGGAATCCCGTTTTGATTTCCGTTTGGAAGCGTGAGGTGCAGAGCTATTTCTACACGCCCGTGGGCTACCTGTTCATGGGTGTGTTTCTGGCACTGTCCTCGGTGATGTTTTATTTGCAAATCCTTTCCCAGCGCTCCAGCGACCTTTTGACCTTCATCGGGCAGATCAGCTACCTGTGGATGCTGCTGACCCCTGTGCTCACCATGCGCCTGCTGGCGGAGGAGCGGCAGAAGCGCACCGATCAGCTGCTGCTGACAAGCCCTGTGTCCCTGCCGGGGATTGTGCTGGGCAAGTACCTGGCGGCGGTAACGGTGATGGTGCTGACCGTGCTGCTGACCATGGTATACGCGCTGATTGTGGCCATTTACGGCCAGGTGTACCCCGGGGAACTGGCGGTGGGCCTGCTGGGCTTTCTGCTGCAGGGATGCGCCTTCATCGCCCTTGACCTGTTTATTTCCGGCTGCGCCAGCAATCCTGTCAGCGCGGCGGTGATGGCCTTTGGGGTGAACTTTGCCCTGTGGATATTGGACATGGTGGAGTCCGGCATCAGCGTGGACTGGGTGTCCCGCGTGCTGAGCTTTTTCAGCCTCTATGCCAGAAACGAGCCTTTCCTTATGGGGCAGCTGTCCTTTGCCAGCATCGGGTATGACCTGTCCTTTGCGGCGGCCTGCCTGATATTGACCATTCACCTGCTGGACAGCAGGCGCTACAGGGGGACCCGCGCATGAAGAAGCTATTATTCTGGAAAAACCCGCGCCTGCGCTACGGCGGCTTGTCCACGCTGATCCTCTGCCTGCTGCTGGCGGCGCTGATTGGCGCCAACTTCCTCTTCAGCGCCCTGGAGAAGAACAACGGCTGGCGGGTGGACTGCTCCTTCAACGGCATTACCACCCAGAGCGAAACCACCCTGCAGGTTCTTGACCGGCTGCCCTGCCCGGTGCACATCTACGCCCTTTTCCCCAAGGGGCAGGAGGATGCGCCCCTGATGGAGCTGCTGGACAGATACGCCGCCGCCTCGCCCCTGGTGACCTGGGAGCAGACCGACATCACCCTGAACCCGGGCCTGCTGACCCGCTTCCAGTCCTCCACCGGCACAACGGAGGTCTCCAACGATTCGCTGATTGTTTCCTGTGAGGACACGGGCCGCTGGAAGGTGCTTTCCCCCGGTGATTTCGTCAGCCTGGGACTGGACTACGAAACAGGCACATTCACCTATGCCGGCTATACCTACGAAAGCCGCATTACCTCCGCCATCAACTATGTGACCCAGGAGCGCATCCCCCGGGTGCTGATGCTCCAGGGCCATGGCGAGCTGACGGAGGAGGAAACCGCCGTCTTTGCAGAGCTGCTGGAGGCCAACAACTTTCAGGTGACCTACTTCTCCTTTGCCGACAAGGACATCACACCCCAGCCGGACGATATGGTGGCCATCCTCTCCCCCCTGCGGGACCTGACCGATGAGGAGCTGGAGACCCTCAGCACCTTTGCGGGCCAGGGCGGCAGCTTTCTTTTCACCTGCGATTATACCGACCCGGTGGACACCATGCCCAACTATCAGGCGCTGCTGCGCGCCTATGGCTTCCTGCCCAGGGACGGCCTGGTGATTGCCTCCAGGGAGGAGCCCGGCAGCTATTACAGCGACATGCGCATTGCGCTGATCCCCACCATGTGCTCCACCGATGTTACCTACGAGCTGGTGTCCACCGGCAGGGACACCCTGCTGATGGTGGGCAGCCGTGCCTTTGAAATGCCGGAGCAAAGCGACCGCAACCTGAATGTCTCCGCCGTGCTGACCACCGGCTACAAGGCCTACCTGCGGAGCCTGACCACCGGCGACCTGACCAGCCTGGAGCAAAGCGACGGGGACGAGCTGGGGCCCTTCGCCCTGGGGCTGCAGGCCACACGGGTGACCACGGAGGGGTACATCAGCCGGGCGTTTGTGCTGGGCTGCTCCACTTTGCTGACGGACAGCCAGGTCCACGCCATGACCGACAGCCAGGAGTTCATTCTCCGGATGGCGGAATACCTGCTGAACACCGAGCCAACCGACCTGGGCATTATGGCGAAATCCGCCCTGCGGCCTCAGCTGTCGGTGGAGTCCGTCACCCTGGGCAGCCTGCTGCTGGTGGCCCTGCCCATGGCGGTGCTGGCGGCGGCCCTGGTGGTGCTGTGGCCCAGGAGGAACCGATAACCATGCTGGAAGTGAAGAAGAAAACCCGCCGCACACCCCGGCATGCCCGGGCCTGGATGGCCCTTTGCGCCGCCGTGCTGGCCCTGGGCGTGGGCGCCGCGGCGGTGGTGGCCAATCGGCCCGCTGCCCCGGTGGAGGAGGTGGAAAGCCACGATACCTCCGGCACGCTGACGGACTACGAAAGCAGCCAGGTGACCCGGCTGGCCATTGCCCACCGCAATGGGGACAGCTGGGCGGCGCTGCAAACGGCAGGCGGCACCCTGACCCTGGAGGACGATCCGGAATACGAGATTTCTGCCGCCAAGGCTGCCGACCTGCTGGACCTGGCCCGGAGCCTGACCTATCAGCAGGTGCTGGCGGAGGATGCATCCGCCTACAGCCTAGCGGACTTCGGCCTGGAAAACCCGCTGCTGACCCTGAGCGTTACCTATGCCGACGGCGCCTGCTGGGCGCTGCACCTGGGGGACAGCCTGACCCTGGAGAGCAGCAATGCCTATTACATGCTGGTGGATGGCGACAGCCGCCTGTTTGCCCTGGACAGGGGCACGGCGGAGGCCCTGATGGTGGAGCGGGCTGCCCTGCACCCGGTGCAGCAACCCACCCTGCACAAGGCCCGGTTCGACCACATCACCCTGTTGGACGGCAATGGCGCAGCCCTGGCGGAATGGGTCTTGCAGGGGGACATTGGCGGCAACGCCCAGGACAGGTGGCTGCTGACCGCACCCATCCAGTATCCTGCGGACGGTGAGAGCATCAGCACCCTGCAGGACAGCCTGGCAAACCTTCGCCTGGGTGCCTATGTGGCGGAGGCCACGCCGGAAAGCCTGACGGCCTACGGCTTCGACACGCCCAGCCTGACCATCGCCGTGCACCAGGCGGCGGGCGCCATTGGCACCACCGGCGCCGATGGGGTCTACGCCGTGACCGACTGGCCTGAGAACACCTTCACCCTGACCGTTGGCGGCAAAAAGAGCGACATGGTGGACTATGTGCTGGTGGACGGCAGCATTTACCTGGGGAGCCATTTCACCCTGGAGGTTTTCTCTGGCATGGATCCCATGGCAACCCTGAGCCGCTACACCGTGCCTGTGGCCCTGGGCAACCTGCAATCCCTCACCCTGCGCCAGGGCGACACCGAAACCGTCTACACCCTGGCCCGCACCGAGCAGGTAGCGGAAAACAACCAGCTGGTGACCGATGCCGCCGGCAACGTGGTGTATGACATCACCTGTGACATGAACGGCAAGGCCGTGCCCTATGCCAGCTTTGAATCTGCCTACAACGGGCTGCTGAAGGTGACCGTGTCCGGCCTGCTGCCCCAGGGCTGGCAGCCCACGGAGGCACCCCACACCACCTATGTATTCCAGGCCGCAACCGGCGAACGCTACACCCTGGAGCTAACCCGCTTCGACCCCCTGCACGATGCCGTGCTCCTGGACGGCCGCGCGGTGTTCTACCTCATCAAGGACGGCATGAGCTTTTCGGTTGAATGATGGGATGCGGGTCGGCCTCCCACGGGTGCCGGCTGTACACCGCAGAAAACCACCACGGCAAAAAAGGGACGCTGCTGCATGCAGTGTCCCTTTTTCGAGGAATTGCGCTCCGTCACTGTCAGGCCTGCAGGCAGGCCTGACGGC
>CAYLIC010000063.1:0-9597 GCA_964383815.1 uncultured Faecalibacterium sp.
ATACGAATGCAGTCAGAGGGCCTGCGGGCCCTCCGACACCTCCCGGAGGTTTTTTTGACAGGCTAACGCCTGCATCTTTGCGGATGCAGGCTTTTGTATTGACTTTCCATGCCTGTCGTGCTACTGTTTTGGTGTACCAGGCGACATTTTTCTTTCCGATTACAGAGGAGGTTCCACCATGTATAAGACCCGCCTTGTTTCCGTTGGCAGGCTGACCATGGGCGGCAGCAACCCGGTGTGGGTGCAGTCCATGACCAACACGGACACCCGGGATGTGGAAGGCACCCTGAAGCAAATCAACGCGCTGGCGAAGGCCGGGTGCGACATTGTCCGCATTTCCGTGTATGACGAGGCCTGCGCCCAGGCTGTGCGCCAGCTGGTGGATCGCTCCCCTGTGCCGCTGGTGGCGGACATTCACTTCGATCACCGCCTGGCTGTGCTGGCGGCGGAAAACGGCATCAGCAAGCTGCGGATCAACCCCGGCAACATTGGCGGCGAAGGCAATGTGAAGGTGCTTGCCGCCTGCGCCAAAATGCACCGCATTCCCATCCGCATCGGCGTAAACTCCGGCTCCATTGAAAAGGATATCCTGGCCAAGTATGGCGGTCCCTGCGCGGAAGGCATGGTGGAATCCGCCCTGCAGCATGCCCGGATGCTGGAAAAGGAAGGCTTTGAGGACATTGTCCTCTCCATGAAGGCCAGCGATGTACGCCTCACCGTGGAGGCCTGCGAGCTGGCTGCCCAGCGGTGCGATTATCCCCTGCACCTGGGCGTGACCGAGGCGGGCCTGCCCGGGCAGGGCACCATCAAGAGTGCCATTGGCATTGGCAGCCTGCTGCTGAAGGGCATTGGCAACACCATCCGCGTCAGCCTGACAGGCGACCCCCTGCCCGAGGCACAGGCCGCCTGGGACATTCTCCGGGCGCTGAACCTGCGCACCCAGGGTGTACAGCTGATTTCCTGCCCTACCTGCGGGCGCACCTGCATTGATGTGGCTGGCATTGCCGCCCGGGTGGAGAAGGAGCTGGCGGACATCCGCGTGCCGCTGAAGGTTGCCGTTATGGGCTGCGTGGTGAATGGCCCCGGTGAGGCCCGGGAGGCCGATGTGGGCATTGCCGGCGGGAAAACCGGCGGCGCACTTTTTGTGAAGGGACAAACTGCCATGCGGGTGGATGGCGACCTGGCGGAGGCCCTGATCCGCGCCGCCCGCCGCATTGCGGAAACGAAATAACATGAGCTACGAAGATCTTCTGGGGCAGATCTATCAGGAGCTGCCCCACCTGAAAGGCCAGCTGCGCACGCCGCAGGTGGTGTATGTGAAGGCCCAGGGAAAGGTATACATTTCCTTTGAAAGCCTGACCCTTGTGGAGGAGGATACCTTTTTGCGCCTGGAGAAGATTCTCCGGCGCATTTTCCCGCAGAAGCCCCTGGCGCTGCGGGTGGTCAGCCCTGGGCTGAAGGAGGACTTTCTGCAGAACATCGGCGCCTACAAGCAGGTGCTGACGGACTTCCTCAAGCGCAACTACCCTGCCTCCGTCAGCTGGATGGATCAGATTGACTGGCGCTGCGAGGGTGACCGGATTACCCTCACCTTCCCCGACCCATTCTCCCTGGAATACATGGGCAGGCAAAATGTTGCCGCCAGGCTGGCCCAGGCGGTGAAGGACATTTTCTCCGCTAATGTGACGGTGGAGCTGACCCTGGCAGGCGACCAGGAGGCCCGGCTGGCTGCCCTGCGCGCCCAGCGGGAAAAGGAGCAGAGCCAGGCCATTTCCGCCAGGGAGCTGGCTGCGCGCTATGGGCAGGAGGAAAAGGGAAAAAAGGAGCGCAAGCCTGCTGCGCCCCGGGAGAAAAAGCCCGATGCCACACCCCCGCGCAAAAAGGACGACACCCTGCCCCAGATGACCAGCACCGCCCTGGGCAAGCCCATCATAGGCCGGGGCATTGCGGACAGGCCCGTCGAAATGAAGGAGCTTGCCAGCGACAGCGGTCTGGTGGTGGTGCAGGGGGATATTTTCAAGCTGGAAACCAAGGAGCTGAAGGGCGGCGAGCTGCTGCTGGTCACCTTCGCGATAACGGACTACACCTCCTCCATTCTCTGCAAAACCTTTATGCGCTTCCGCAACCAGCGCTTTGCCAAAAAGCAGGATGATGCCGCTCCGCCGCCGCCCATTACCGAGGAGGAGCGCAAGGCGGTGATGGACAAGGTGGAGCAAATCAAAATGGGCATGAACGTGAAGGTTCGCGGCGAGTGCCTGTACGACAGCTTTGCCAAGGAGCTTTCCATTTCCGTCCGGGACATGGTGCCCATGGAGCGCATTGAACGGGAGGACACTGCCCAGGAGAAGCGCATTGAGCTGCACATGCACACCAACATGTCCACCATGGACGCCCTGACCCCCGCAGGCGATTTGATTAAGCGGGCTATCAAGTGGGGGCATCCCGCTGTGGCCATTACGGATCACGGCGTGGTGCAGGCGTTCCCGGCAGCGTTCAACGCGGTGAAAAAGCAGGATATTAAGCTGATTCCCGGTTGCGAAGGCTATCTCATCAACGATGCGCTGGTGGTGCAGGACGCCACTGACCGCCCGGTGGATAAGCCCATTGTGGTGCTGGACTTTGAAACCACCGGCCTGAACACCCAGACAGACCGGGTGATTGAGATTGGCGCGGTGAAGCTGGTGGGCGGCACCATTGCGGATTCCATGTCCGTGCTGGTGAACCCCAAGCAGCCCTTGAAGCCCAAGATTACAGAGATCACCGGCATCAGCGACAATATGCTGGCGGACAAGGAAACGGCAGAAACCGCCATTCCTGCCCTGATGGATTTCATTGGGGACAGCCCTATTGCCGCCCACAACGCCAGCTTTGATGCAGGCGTATTGAAGGCCGAGCTGCGCCGCCTGGGCCGCAGCTTTGATGCGCCCGTTTTGGACACCCTAACCCTGGCCCGGAAGCTGTATCCGGAAATGAAGAGCCACAAGCTGGGAACCGTGTGCAAGCAGCTGGGCGTGAGCCTGAAGAATGCCCACAGGGCCGTCCACGATGCCACCGCTACTGCCCAGGTGCTGGCCCGCATGTATAAAGAGGCAGAGGAAAAGCACGGCGTTACCACCCTGGCAGGCCTGAACACCATCAGGGGCGGCGCCATTGGCGAGAGCTTCCATGTGATTCTCCTGGTGAAGACCCAGGAGGGTCTGGTGAACCTGAACCGGCTGGTGTCCATCAGCCACCTGGACTACTTCCGCCGCCGCCCGCACATGCCCAAAAACATCATCCAGCAGTACCGGGAAGGCCTCATCATCGGCTCTGCCTGCGAGGCGGGGGAGCTGTTTCAGGCGGTGCTCAAGGGTGAAAGCTGGGAGAAGCTGAAGGAAATTGCCAGCTGGTACGACTATCTGGAAATTCAGCCTATTGGCAACAATGAGTTTATGCTCCGCAACGGCATGGTGAAGGACGAGGAAGGTTTGCGGGATTTGAACCGCACCATCGTCAAGCTGGGCGACGAACTGGGCCTGCCCGTTGTCGCCACAGGGGATGTGCACTTCCTTGACCCCCATAACGCCATTAACCGGGCCATTATTCAGGCAGGTATGGGCTTTGACGACTGCGACCAGCAGGCGCCCCTGTACTTCAAAACCACCAACGAAATGCTGGACGAGTTTGCCTACCTGGGCAAGGAAAAGGCTTACGAGGTGGTGATTGCCAATCCCCGTAAGATTGCCGATCAGGTGGACACGCTGCAGCTGTTCCCCAAGCATCCCAGGGGTGAGGACACCTTCCAGCCCCTGTGGGAGGATGCGGCGGATAATATTCAGAACATGACCTGGAGCACCGCCAGGGAAATGTATGGCGATGACCTGCCGGACATTGTGGTCAAGCGCATTGAAAAGGAACTGAAATCCATCATCGGCTATGGCTTCGCCACCCTGTACAACATTGCACAGAAGCTGGTGAAAAAGTCCAACGATGACGGCTACCTGGTGGGCTCCCGCGGCTCCGTTGGCTCCAGCCTGGTGGCCCGCATGTGCGGCATTACCGAGGTAAACGCCCTGCCGCCCCACTACCGCTGCACCCATTGCCGCAAGGGTTTCTTCGATGTGGACAAGTCCAAGTACCAGGTGGGCGTTGACCTGCCGGACAGGGATTGCCCCATCTGCGGTCAGCCGCTGACCAAGGACGGCTTTGACATTCCTTTCGAGGTGTTTCTGGGCTTTGAGGGCGACAAGGTACCCGACATTGACCTGAACTTCTCCGGCGAATATCAAAACCGTGCTCACCACTATGTGGAGGAACTTTTCGGCCACGACCATGTGTTCCGGGCCGGCACCATCAGCGGTCTGGCGGACAAAACCGCCTACGGCTACGTTTCAAAATACCTGGAGGAACGTGGCATCCAGGCCGGCAACACGGAAAAGGAACGCCTGATGGCCGGCTGCGTGGGTGTGAAGCGCACCACCGGTCAGCACCCGGGTGGCATGGTGGTTGTGCCCAAGGAGTATGAAATCTACCAGTTCACCGCCGTCAACCACCCCGCGGACGACCTGAACAGCGATTTTACCACCACCCACTTCGATTTCAACTCCATGCACGATATTCTTGTGAAGCTGGACTGCCTGGGCCACGATGACCCCACCGTGATCCACATGCTGCAGGAGCTGACCGGCATCTCCCCCCTGGACGTGCCCCTGGACGACCCGGCCGTGCGCAGCCTGTTTCAGTCCCCGGAGGCGCTGGGTGTTACCAAGGAGCAGATCGACTGCACCACAGGCACCTTTGGCATACCGGAGTTTGGCACAGGGTTTGTCCGTGGCATGCTGGATGACACAAGACCCACCACCATGGAGGAGCTGATCCGCATTTCCGGCCTGTCCCACGGCACAGACGTGTGGCTGGGCAACGCACAGGACCTGATTCGCTCCGGTACCGCTGCCCTGCGGGAATGCGTGTGCTGCCGTGATGACATCATGAATTACCTAATTGACCGTGGTGTGCAGCCCAAGCTGGCCTTTACCACCATGGAGAGTGTCCGCAAGGGCAAGGGCCTGAAGCCGGAAATGGAGCAGGCCATGTATGATAACCATGTGCCCCAGTGGTTCATTGATTCCTGCAAGAAGATTAAATACATGTTCCCCAAGGGGCACGCCGTGGCGTATGTCACCAGCGCCCTTCGCATTGCCTGGTTCAAGGTGCACCATCCCCAGGCGTACTACTGCGCCTATTTCACCGTCCGTGGCGATGGCTTTGATGCCTCCACCATGCTCTGCGACCCGGATACCCTGCGCCAGCGCATACGGGACATTAAGAACAACGACAAGGCTACCGCCAAGGACAAAGAAGCCCAAACCTCCCTGGAATTGGTGCTGGAAATGAACATGCGGGGCATCAAGTTTCTGCCTGTTGACCTGTACAAGAGCCAGGTCAGCCGGTTTGTGATTGAAGACGGCAACCTGCGCTGCCCCTTCACCAGCCTTGGCGGCCTGGGCGAATCCGCCGCCCTGCCCATTGTGGCTGCCCGGGAGGAGCGTCCCTTCCTGTCCGTGGAGGATTTGCAGGAGCGGGGACACGTTTCCAACACGGTGGTGGAACTGCTCCGGGCCCAGGGCGCCCTGGAAGGCCTGAGCGCTACCAGCCAGGTATCCCTGTTTGATATGTAAGGAGGAGGTTTCCGTGCCTCAGCTACACCGGGCCAGGGCGGTCGCCATTGGCAACGAGGGCGATATGCTCCGGCTGAACCGGGCCCTTTTGCGCAACATGAATGCACTGCCCCAGCAAGAGGACGGCCCGCAGCCAACCCTAAACCAGCTATGCGGGCTGGTGCAGCAAGCCGCCCGGCGGGAGGGTGACCCATACAGCGGCTTTCTCTACCCCATGGTGAACCCCACGCCCTTCGGCAGCGCTAAGGCGCCCACCTGCCGCTATACCCTGCGGAAGGAACCCTGCGGCCTGTACACCGCCTGCTTTGCCTACGAAAGCGAGAAACCCTTTCAGCCGGAGGACTGGCTGCAGCTCCACCTGCAGTGCGGGCGCATCCCCATGCTGGCTCTCCACGCCAGCTGGGATTTTGCCCTGGACAAGGGCCTGGCGGTTTTCTCCGGCGGCTCCCTGCAGGAAAGCTGGGAGCGCATGGGCGAATGCTGGCTGTGGCTCATCCACCAGTACGAGTTTGGCTATCCGCCGGAGGAGGCCGTGGAGCGCCTGAAAAAGCTGGAGGTCACCCTCCGCCGGGAGGATTACGACCAGTCCATCACCCAGCTATTGCAAAGCTGTTCAGGCAACCTGCGCCGCCTGGGCGACACGGCGGATATCACCCGGGAAAGCCTTTCCGCCGCCCAGGAGCAGAGGGACACCTCCCGGCTGTTTGGCATGATTTGCCGCATTGGCGAAGGCGCCCTGTGGGAAACCGAGCACAACGCCCGCTGGCTGGCCTGTCTGGAGGCCGTGCAGCAGGCCTGGGCCCAGGCATAACTTCCCTGCCCGGCGCATAGCCTTTCTGCAAGGAGGGATGCCCCATGCAGAAAACCTCAACCCCCGAAAGGCCCTTTGGCCTGACCATCGACCGCCGGGCAAAGGCCACCCTGTCCGGCGTGACGGACGTGGAGAGCTTTGACGAGCATGCCGTCATCCTGCACACCCACGGCGGGCGGCTGATTGTTTCCGGCAGCGGGCTGCATGTGTCCAGCCTGCAGCTGGAGGAAGGCCGGCTCCTGCTGGAGGGCACCATTGACAGCGCTGCCTACGATGGGCCCGGCGGCAAGCGCAAGGGTGGTTTTCTCCGCCGGGCGCTGGGATGATGCTGGAGGCGCTCTTTGCCCACCAACAGCAGCAGCGGGCGTTTCTGACCCTGGTGGCCTGCGGCCTTTGCCTGGGGCTGATGCTCCACGCAGGCGCACTGCTGCGGCGGTTTGGGTTCCTCCGTGCGCTATGGGATGCGCTCACCGCTGCCTGTGCCGCCGCCGGGCTGTTCCTGGTGGCGCTGCGCTTCCGCAGTGGGCTGCGGGCCTATGGGGTTCTTGGGCTGCTGGTGGGCCTGTGCCTGTACATGGCCGGTGTGCTGCCGCTAACCCAGGCCGCTGGCGCGCTTGTGCGGAAAATTCAAAAAAACCGCCGTCCAAAAGCAGGAGAAACGGTGGCTGATGGGGAAACAACTGTACAAAGGAAGAAATGCGAGGTGAAGGGCTGATGAACCAGAAGGTAATCCGCTGGCCTGCACTGGCCCTGGCCGGCGTGGTCATCCTTGGGCTGTTCCTCTGGGCCTTCTGGCGCAACGGGCAGGATTTGGAGGCGGAGCAGAGCCGCCAGGCCGCCCTGCAGCGCACCCTGACCACCCTGCAAAACAATCAGGTGGATTTAACTGCCCAGCTGGCGCAGATTGGCACCAACAGCTACATCGAATACCGCGCCAGGGAGGATTACGCCTTCCTGAAGCCTGGCGAGCTGCGCTTTGAGATTGTGAATGAGGACTGCCTGGAGAATTACACCGAGGAAGAAATGAACATCCTCATGCAGGAGCTTGTGTATTAAGGGAGCCCGTTTTGTGCGGGCTTCTTTTTTCATCACTGGTAGGAGGGATTGCTCATGAAGGTTGCTGCCATTGGCATTGGTTCCAATTCCGTCCGCATGCTGCTGATAGAGGTGCTGGGCAGCCAGTTCCGCCGCCTGCTGCGGGACAGGGAAGGCACCCGCCTGTTTGCCGGCCTGGATGCCAACCGCAACCTGACCCCATCCGCCATGGATGCTGCTGTGGCAGCCGTAGCCCGCATGGCCCGGGAGGCCCGTGCCCAGGGCGCAGAGGCGGTGCACCTGTTTGCCACATCCGCCACGCGGGATGCCGCCAACCAGGAGGAGTTTGCCGCCAGGCTCCGGCAGGAGGCCCGGGTGGACATGGAGATTTGCTCCGGCTACCGGGAGGCACAGCTGTCCTTCCTGGGCGCTACGGACGGCGGCTACAGCGGCGTGATGGACATTGGCGGCGGCTCTACCGAGCTGGTGGTGGGCCAGGGCGCCAGCCTGGTTTGCGCCTTCTCCTGCCAGATGGGCGCAGTGCGGCTGTTCCGCCAGGCACCCATCACCAGCCATGGCGACCTGCCCGCCGTGGAGCAGCTGGCGACCGCCATCCTGGAGGAGCAGCTGCGCCTGCACCCCACCCTGAACATTCCTGATAAGTGGATTGGCACCGGCGGCACCTTTACCACCCTGGCCGCCATGGTGAAGGGCATCCGCTGGACGGACCGCACCTATATGCACGGCACACCCCTGACCCTGGAGGAGGTGGAGCGCCAGGCCCTGCTCCTGGCCGATATGCCCATGGCCCAGCGCCTGCAGCTCCCCGGCCTGCAACCCCACCGGGCGGACATTGTGGTGCACGGCATATGCATTCTCTCCGCCGCCATGAAGCGCCTGGGGATTTCCCGCATCACCGTCAGCGAATACGGCAACCTGGACGGCTACCTGAAGGAGCGCTACAGCCTGGTGGAGGCAGGGACGCTGTCCCTGCACCCTGCTTAAGGGATTTCATCCCTTAAGAATCCCCTTCTGCGCGTGTGCAGCGGGAGTTGGGGTGTTTGGCGTGTGGGGATTACAGGTCGTAGCGGACACCGTTTGCAAACAGCGTGGCCTCGGTAATGCGGATGCGCAAAATGCAGGTGTTTTCATAACAGGCGTTCACGCTGCGCACCCAGGGCTGACCATCTGCCACAGTAGCCAGCAACATAACCTGATCTTTGCCGAAGCGTTCCTGCATAATTGCTTCAGCCTTGCTGTTCCATCCAGGCATTTTCCTTTCCTCCTTTATCAAAAGGCGAAGCATTGTTGGCGGCCATCGTACTGCATTCCCCGATCATTATCAATCCTTTGGCAGGATTAGTGTTCCTTCGGCATAGGCTATCCCCAGGGAGGGATGCCTATGTCGTTTTTGTTGCTGCTGATGCAGGAATGCTTATTCTTCCTGGGATATGTGACCGGCAAGTCGGAGTTTCCTCCGGCGCTGACCCGTGGTGAGGAGGAGCGGCTGGTGGCCCGGATGGCCTCCGGCGATGCCGCCGCCCGGGAGGAGCTCATCACCCACAACCTGCGGCTGGTGAGCCACATTGCCCGGAAATACCAGGTGCCCGGCTATGGCCCGGATGACCTGATTTCCATCGGTGTCATTGGCCTCATCAAGGCCGTGAACAGCTTCAGGCCCGCTGCCGGCACCGCCCTGGGCACCTATGCCGCCAGGTGCATTGAGAATGAAATCCTCATGACCCTCCGCTCTTCCCGCAAGCGCCAGGGGGATGTGTCCCTGTCCGAACCCATAGGCACGGATGGCGAAGGGAACGACATCACCTTCATGGACATTCTGGGCACCGGGCAGGACGAGCTGGAGGAAACCGTGATTCGCCGGGTAACCCTGGAGAAGGTGCACCGGGTGCTGAGCCGCCTGCCCAGGCGGGAGCGGCTGGTGCTGGAGCTGCGCTATGGCCTGGCGGACGGCAGCACCCACCCGCAGCACGAGATTGCCAGCCTGCTGGGCCTGTCCCGGAGCTACATTTCCCGTGTGGAGAAGCACGCGGTGGCGCTTTTGCGCCAGGCGCTGGAGGAGTAAGCGCAACAAAA
>CAYLIC010000064.1:0-8816 GCA_964383815.1 uncultured Faecalibacterium sp.
GGAGGTCAGGGGTGTTGCCCTTGACAATCCCACTTAAGGGTCTCCGGCCCTTAAGCAGGGTGCAGGGACAGCGTCCCTGCTGCAGCACAGAAAGGAAAGAGTATGTACGCATTTATCGAAGGGAAGGTCTGCGAGAAGGCAGGCGGACAGCTGGTGCTGCTGGCAGGCGGCGTGGGGTATCTGCTGAACTGCAGCATGAACACCCTGCAGGCCGCGCCCGCCATTGGCGAAACCATGCGCTGCCACACCTATCTGGCTGTGCGGGAGGACGCCATGGAGCTGTACGGCTTTGCCAGCAAGGAAGAAAAGAGCATGTTCCTGTCGCTTTTGTCCATCAGCGGTGTGGGCGCGAAAATGGCGCTGGCGCTGCTGGGGGCCATGCCGCTGCGCGACCTGAACCTGGCGATTCTCCTGGGGGATGTGAACGCCCTGAGCCGGGCGCCGGGCATTGGCAAAAAGACCGCCCAGCGCATTGCCCTGGAGCTGAAGGACAAGGTGAGCCAGGCGGACGTGAACGCGCCTGCGCCGGGCGCCGCTGCCGTGGTGAGCCTGGCAGCCGCCGACGGCGTAGCCGAGGCCCTGGAGGCCCTGGTTGCCCTGGGATATACTGCCAATGAGGCCCGCGCCGCCCTCACCCAGGTGAAGGACCAGGCCGAAAAGCCCGAAGACCTGATCCGCCTGGCCCTGCGCAGCATGGCAGGCATGTGACCCGAGGCTTTGCCTCCGGACTCCGCCTGCGGTTCTCCTGCAGGTGTCACGGTGCGCAACAGGCGCACGGCTTCCCACACAGGGAAGGCAGCAGGCCGCGCACACCCGAAAGAGATTCTTAAGGGATGAAATCCCTCAGGCGGGTTTCTTAAGGGCAGCGCCCTTAAGCAGGGTGCAGGGACAGCATCCCTGCCCGTTCCCCCAATGATGATGGATGGTGAAAGTATGGAAGACAGACTGATGACGGGGGCGTTCACCCCGGAGGACAGCCAGGTGGAGATGAGCCTGCGCCCGCACACCCTGCGGGACTATGTGGGCCAGAAGGCTGTGAAGGACAGCCTGAACATATACATTCAGGCAGCGCTTTCCCGGCATGATGCGCTGGATCACATGCTGCTCTACGGCCCGCCAGGCCTGGGCAAGACCACCCTGGCCTGCATTGTGGCGGCGGAAATGGGGCAGAGCATCCGCGTAACCTCCGGCCCGGCCATTGAGCGGCCCGGCGACCTGGCCAGCATCCTCTCCAACCTGAACGCCGGCGATGTGCTGTTCATCGATGAGATTCACCGGCTTTCCCGCCAGGTGGAGGAGGTTCTCTATCCCGCCATGGAGGATTTCGCCATCGATATCATGATTGGCAAAGGCCCCACGGCCCGCTCCATTCGCGTGGATTTGCCCCACTTTACCCTGGTGGGCGCCACCACCAGGGCAGGCCAGCTGTCCGCACCCCTGCGGGATCGCTTCGGCATGCTGTTCCGGCTGGAAATGTACAAGCCGGAGGAACTGGCAAGCATCGTCAGCCGCAGCGCCGGTATCCTGGGCGTGTCTGCCGAGCCGGACGGCGTGCTGGAGATTGCCCGCCGCAGCCGCGGTACGCCCCGTATCGCCAACCGGATGCTCAAGCGCGTGCGGGACTATGCCCAGGTGAAGGCAGGCGGCACCATTACCCGCCAGGTGGCGGACGAAGCGCTGACCCTGCTGGAGGTGGACGAGCTGGGCCTGGACAAGGTTGACCGCAGCGTGCTGGCCTGCATGATGGACAAGTTTGGCGGCGGGCCCGTGGGCCTGGACACCCTGGCGGCTACCACCGGCGAGGACGCGGTGACCATTGAGGACGTGTACGAGCCTTTCCTGATGCAGCTGGGCTTCCTGATGCGCACACCCCGTGGACGGGTCTGCACTCCGGCAGCCTGGGCGCACATGAAGCGCCAGGCACCCATCAATGCCGACCAGATGAAGATGGAGCTGTAACCATGAAAACATCCGATTTTGATTATAACCTGCCGGAGGAGCTGATTGCTCAGACCCCCATGGAGCCGCGGGATCACAGCCGGCTGCTGGTGTACCACCGGAAGGACGGCACCCTGGAGCACAGGCATTTCTACAACATTGTGGACTACCTGAACCCCGGTGACGCCCTGGTGATTAACGAAACCAAGGTTATTCCCGCCCGGCTGCTGGGCGTGAAGGAGGACACCGGCGTGCCGGTGGAGGTGCTCCTGCTCCGCCGCCAGTCCGCCACCGACTGGGAGGCCCTGGTGCGCCCGGGCCGCAGGCTGAAGCCCGGCGCCATGTGCTCCTTTGGGGACGGGCTGCTCCGGTGCGAAATCATGGGCAACGTGGAGGAAATCGGCGGTCGGGTGGTGCGCTTCCACTACGAGGGCGTGTTTGAGGAGCTGCTGGATCGCCTGGGTGAAATGCCCCTGCCGCCCTACATCCACGAAAAGCTCAGCGACCAGACCCGCTACCAGACCGTGTACGCCAGAGCGGAAGGCTCCGCTGCCGCGCCTACGGCCGGCCTGCATTTCACCCCCGAGCTGATGGAGAAAATCAGGCAAAAGGGCATAACCGTGGTTCCTGTGCTGCTGCATGTGGGCCTGGGCACCTTCCGCCCGGTGAAGGCCGAGGACGTGGACGAGCACAAAATGCACTCCGAGTTCTACCAGGTGACCCGGGAGGCTGCGGACACCCTAAACGCCATCCGCCGCAACGGCGGGCGGCTGATCTGTGTGGGTACCACCTCGGTACGCACCATTGAAACCGTGGCGGACGAAAGCGGCATCATTCACCCCGGCAGCGGTGACACCGCCATTTTCATCAAGCCGGGCGTGAAAATCAAGGCCGTGGATGCGCTGATTACCAACTTCCACCTGCCCCAAAGCACCCTGCTGATGCTGGTGAGCACCTTCATGGGCCGGGAAAACGCTTTGCGCACCTACAACACCGCCGTGGCAGAAAAGTATCGCTTCTTCTCCTTTGGCGATGCCATGTTCATCGAGTGAGGATTTATGAAAAACATACTGATCAACCAGCTGGGTTATACCCCCGAAATGGCCAAGATTGCTGTGCTCCGCGGCTGCCTGGCCCAGGAGCTTTCCGTGCTGAATGCCTCCGGTGAAACAGTGCTGACCCTGCCCGTTGCCGCCCAGCGCACTGCCATTTGGGGCGATGAGGTAACCCTGGCAGACTTCTCCTGCCTGCATGTGCCCGGCGTGTACACCCTGCGCTGCGGAAAGGAAACGTCCCATCCCTTCCCCGTTGGCGCCGCGCCCTATGCCGCCTGCCTGAACGCCCTGGTGGATGCCTTCTACTACCAGCGCTGCGGCGGCGAAGTGGACGACCGCTGCGGCGTGCATGCCCACGCTGCCTGCCATACGGGCCTTGCCACCGTTTGGGGCACGAAGGAACAGATGGACGTTTCCGGCGGCTGGCATGATGCAGGAGACTACGGACGCTACATTGTTCCCGCTGCCAAGGCTGTGGCAGACCTGCTGCTTGCCTGGCAGTGGAATCCCGATGCCTTTTCTCATCCAAATTTGACCAATCTATTGGATGAGCTCCGCTGGGAGCTGGACTGGATGCTGAAAATGCAGCGGGCCGACGGCGCGGTGTACCACAAGGCCAGCTGCGCCCGTTTCTGCGGCATGATCATGCCCGACAAGGAAACCGAGCCTGTGTACGTCAGCGCCGTTTCCACCACCGCCACGGGGGATTTCGCCGCCTGCATGGCCATGGCCAGCCGGGCCTTCCGCCCTATGGACGCCGCCTATGCGGACAGGCTGCTGTCCGCCGCCCGCCGGGCCTATGCCTACCTGCAAACGGCGGAGCCTGCCCTGTTCCACAACCCGGAGGGCATGAACACTGGCGGCTACGGCGACCGCTCCGATGAGGACGAGCGCCTGTGGGCCGCCGTGGAGCTGGCTGCCACCTGCGGCGAACCCTACCTGGCGGAGGCTATCCGCCGCATTGCCACTGCCGAGCGCCGCTTTGCGCCCCTGGGCTGGGGTGACATGCAAGGCTACGCCGCCCTGACCGGCACCCTGCTCCCCGGGGAAACCGGCGACCTGTGCCGCCAGTGGCTGGTGGATGCCGCCGAAGGCCTGCTCCACCGCCTGAACCCCTATGGCATCGCCATGACTGATCGCCTGCCCTGGGGCAGCAACATGAGCATTGCCAACCACGGCATGGTGCTGTACGCCGCCTGGCAGCTGACAGGGGAGGAACGCTTCCGCCAGGGTGCAGAGCGGCAGCTGCACTACCTGCTGGGCGTGAACCCGGTGGACTACTGCTATGTGTCCTGCTTTGGCGCCAACCCCATGCTGCACCCGCACCACCGGCCCAGCGAGGCCACGGGCGTATGCGTGCCAGGCCTGCTTTCCGGCGGCGCCGCTAGCGGCCTGAGTGATGCCGTGGCCCGTGAAAGGCTGCAAGGCCAGCCTGCAGGCAAATGCTTTGTGGACGATGCCGGCAGCTACTCCACCAACGAAATCTGCATTTACTGGAATTCCCCCATGGTGGCGCTGCTGGCAGCGCTGAAAAGGTAGGCCATGCGATACCTTTCCCGCAAAGAACCGGGAGAGGCGCCTCTTCATGGGCATCTGGCGCAGGCGCTGCACCGCTTTCAGCCGCATGCAGACCGCCGGACGAAAAAAACGCCAAAGCGTGACAACAGGCCGCAATGGCGTTTTTTTTCGTTGGATGGAAAACGGTTTGCCAAATATCCTTACAGGCCGTTCAGCCTGCGCCACCGCATGCCAATGGCACAGGTACAGGTCAGGCACAGGCCCCCGTAAATCAGGCTGACACCCATGATGGTGCTGACAGCCACGTTGAGAATCTCCGGCTTCAGAAAGCCGCAGATGCCCAGCGCCATTTCCACCAGGCCAATCAGCCACAGCGCGCTGATGATGTATTTCTTCATCCTGTTTCCCTTCCTTTTCGTATCTCCACTGCTCAGTTTTTCCTCTCCTCATGAAACTCTTGTGAACTCTCCCATTTTCCTGCACATTCACAAAAAATTCATGGCTCTTTCTTTGCAAAACCCTTGACAAATCCTCCGGGCAGTGCTATCTTATCATCGTAGTTAGCACTCGACCCCGGTGAGTGCTAACAGTGCAGGCAGTGCCCGCACCCATATCCGCTGCAGGCGATGGACAACATGCAGCGTTTCCCACCGGGGACAGACGTAAAGAAAGGAAGTGAGTTCATGGGCATGGATGAAAGGAAGTTCCGCATCCTGCAGGCCATCATCGATGACTACATTTTGACGGCTGTGCCTGTGGGCTCCCGGACAATCTCCAAGAAGTACGACATGGGGCTTTCCTCCGCCACCATCCGCAATGAGATGAGCGACCTGGAGGAGCTGGGCTACCTGGATCAGCCCCATGTTTCCGCAGGCCGCATCCCCTCTGCCAAGGCGTACCGGCTGTATGTTGACCAGCTGCTGCACCGCGGGCTGCTCCATTCCGATAGCGAGGATGCCATCCGCGCCCACTTCCTGGGCCGGGTGCAGCAGATGGAGGACGTGATCGACCACGCGGCACAGGTGCTTTCCAGCCTGACTCACTACACCGCCGTGGTGCTGCCGCCCACCGGGCCGCAACCCCACATCCGCACCATTCAGCTGGTGCCCGTCAACCCTACAGCCGCCCTGGTGGTGATTGTCACCGACAGCGGCATCGTGCGGGACACGGTGATCCGCGTGTCCGATCAGCTGGACAGCGATGCCCTCTACGCCATTTCCAAAACCCTGACGGCGGAGCTGGCAGGCCGAACCCTGCAGGAGGCGGCAGAGCTGCTCCCGCAGCTGACGGGGCGCTTCCACCAGGGGGAGAACATCCTCCCCGGGCTGAACACCTTCCTCAAGGCCAATGCAGCCTCCAGCCAGACCCATGTGGCCATTGGCGGCCGCAGCAACATTCTCAGCTACCCCGAATACAGCGATACGGAAAAGGCCCGCTCCTTCCTGAGCCTGATGGAAACCAGGGACAAGCTGGCCTCCATCATCGCCCAGCAGGGTGAAATGGCCTTCACCGTCCGCATTGGCCCGGAAACGGGCGTGCCGGAAATGGCGGATTGCTCCATTGTCACCGCCAGCTACTCTACAGCAAACGGGCAGCAGGGCACCATTGGTGTCATTGGCCCAACCCGCATGCAGTATGACAAGGTGCTCTCCATTCTGGGCACCATGGGTCACCAGCTATCCGAGCTGTTCAGCGACGGCTGAACCAATCAACACAGAAAGGCAGCGTACATAGCCGAATGAGCAGAAAAGAACGCAACCAGCAGCCGGAGGAGCTTCTCCAGGAGGAGCCCGCCGTGGAAACCCCCGCCCAGGATGGCGCCGATGTGGCCCAGCTCCAGGCCGACCTGGACAAGGCCAGCGCCCAGGCGGAAGAATACCTGAACCTGGCCCAGCGTGTGCAGGCGGACTTCGACAACTTCCGCCGCAGGAATGAATCCGTCCGGGCCGATGCCTATGCAGAAGGCCAGCGGGATGTGGCCAAGGCCATGCTCCCCGTGCTGGACAACCTGGAGCGCGCCCTGGACGCTGCCGGAGCCGATGATGCCCTGCGCAGCGGCGTGGAGCTGGTGCTCAAGCAGATGCGGGACGTTTATACCAAGTATGACGTGACCCCCATTGACCGCCTGGGCGAGAAGTTTGATCCCAACCTGGAGAACGCCATCATGCAGGGCACTGCGGAGGATGGCGAGCCCGGCACCGTGTGCATGGTGCTGCAAAAGGGCTACAAAATGGGCGATACGGTGCTCCGCTTCGCCATGGTGAAAGTCGTTCCCGAATAATTTCGTCAGCAAAGAGCAAGCCTCTTTCTGAAATAGATGAACCAATAACCGAAACATACGGACATCATAGGAGGAAAAGATTATGAGCAAGATCATCGGTATCGACCTGGGTACAACCAATAGCTGCGTTGCCGTCATGGAGGGCGGCCAGCCCGTTGTTATTCCCAATGCTGAAGGCTCCCGCACCACGCCTTCCGTGGTGGCCTTCACCAAGGACGGCGAGCGCCTGATTGGCCAGGTGGCCAAGCGCCAGGCCGTCACCAACCCCGACCGCACCGTGATTTCCATCAAGCGTGAAATGGGCACGGCCTACAAGGTGAATATTGATGGCAAGGCCTACACCCCCCAGGACATCTCTGCCATGGTGCTGCAGAAGATGAAGGAAACCGCTGAGGCCTACCTGGGCGAAACCGTTTCCCAGGCCGTTATCACCGTGCCTGCCTACTTCAACGACAGCCAGCGCCAGGCCACCAAGGACGCCGGACGCATTGCCGGCCTGGAGGTTCTGCGCATCATCAACGAGCCTACCGCTGCTTCCCTGGCCTATGGCCTGGACAAGGAAGGCGCCCACAAGATTCTGGTATACGACCTGGGCGGCGGCACCTTCGATGTGTCCATCCTGGACATTGGCGATGGCGTGTTTGAAGTGCTGTCCACCAACGGCAACACCCGCCTGGGCGGCGATGACTTCGACCAACGCATCATCGACTATGTGGCTGACCAGTTCAAGAAGGAAAACGGCGTTGACCTGCGCCAGGATAAGATTGCCGCTCAGCGCCTGAAGGAAGCCGCTGAGAAGGCCAAGATTGAGCTGTCCGGCACCACCACGGCCAACATCAACCTGCCCTTCATCACCGCTGATGCCACTGGCCCCAAGCACCTGGATATCACCCTGACCCGCGCCAAGTTTGACGAGCTGACTGCCGACCTGGTGGAAGCCACCATGGAGCCCATGCGCAAGGCTCTGTCCGATGCCGGCCTGACCTACAACCAGATTGACAAGATTATCATGGTGGGCGGCTCCACCCGTATCCCTGCCGTGCAGGAGGCGGTGAAGAAGATCACCGGCAAGGAGCCCTTCAAGGGCATCAACCCCGACGAGTGCGTAGCCATCGGCGCTGCCATCCAGGGCGGCGTGCTGGGCGGCGAAGTGAAGGACGTGCTGCTGCTGGACGTGACGCCCCTGTCCCTGGGTCTGGAAACCGAAGGCCACATCTTCACCCGGCTGATTGACCGGAACACCACCATCCCCACCAGCAAGTCCCAGGTGTTCTCCACCGCTGCTGACGGGCAGACCACTGTGGAAATCAACGTGCTCCAGGGCGAGCGCCAGATGGCCTACGACAACAAGTCCCTGGGCCGCTTCCAGCTGACCGGCATTGCGCCCGCTCCCCGCGGTGTGCCCCAGATTGAGGTCACCTTCTCCATCGACCGCAACGGCATTGTGAACGTGTCTGCCAAGGATAAGGCCACCAACAACGAGCAGAAGATCACCATCACCGCTTCCACCAACCTGACTGAGGAAGAGATCCAGCAGCGCGTGAAGGAAGCTGAGCAGTTTGCCGAGCAGGACAAGAAGCGCAAGGAAGAGGTGGAAACCCTCAACCATGCTGACAGCCTGATTTATGAAATGGAGAAGCAGCTCCGTGAGAACGGCGACAAGCTGACCGATGAGGACAAGAACACCGTTCAGACCGAGATTGATGCCTTCAAGAAGGTGCGCGAGGGCAACAATGCCGATGAAATCAAGAACGCCATGGAAGCCTTCACCCAGAAGGTGTACGCCATCTTTGGCAAGCTGTACCAGCAGCAGGCCCCCGAAGGCGCGCCCGACATGGGTGCCCAGCCCGGCACCACCAATGCTGACGGCTCCGTCAACGCCGACGGTTCCGTCGAATAAGGCGGGCGGTGCCCGCACCCATTTCCGCCATTGGTAGTGGGTAGCAGGGTAGGCTCCCGCGGGCGGGCAGTGCCCGCACCCATTTCCGCCATTGGTAGTGGGTAGCAGGGTAGGCTCCCGCGGG
>CAYLIC010000064.1:8916-9200 GCA_964383815.1 uncultured Faecalibacterium sp.
CGGGCAGTGCCCACACCCATTTCCGCCATTGGCATTGGGTAAATTAGCATACCGTCCCCCGGGCAGCACCCCTGCTCCCGGGGGATTTCGAGGTCAATGTGGGAAACGCAAGCGTGTTGCCGGAGCGAGTGCACACGCATTCTCCCCCGCGTCGCACGCCGTAACCCCCACAAGATAGTCACCAAGTAACGCAGTCCAGCCAGGGATTCTTAAGGGATGAAATCCCTTAAGCATACCGTCCCCCGGGCAGCACCCCTGCTCCCGGGGGATTTCGAGGTCAATGT
>CAYLIC010000065.1:0-8977 GCA_964383815.1 uncultured Faecalibacterium sp.
GCGAGGGCGGCCGCACCGTTGGCTCCGGCGTTATTGCCAAGGTCATCGAGTAATTTTCAGCCCTGCCGGTGCCGTTACACACCGGCAGGGTATGCCCCATCATTTGGCAGGAGGTGTCCTACATGGCAAACGCCGCTCGTAACAAGATTTGCCTGGCCTGCACCGAGTGCAAGCAGCGCAATTACAACAACATGAAGAACAAGAAGAACACCCCGGATCGCATTGAGCTTATGAAGTACTGCCGCTTCTGCAAGAAGCACACCGCTCACCGCGAAACGAAGTAATCTCAACGACCACCGTGAGGATGTGAATAATCATGGCAGAGGAAAATAAGGTCGCTACCCAGGAGACGAAGGCTCCTGCGAAGAAGGCTGAACCGTCCAAGATGGACAAGTTTGTTTCCTGGTGCAAGAGGCTCCCCTCCCGGATCGCCAAGCCCTTCAAGAACATGTGGTATGAGCTGAAGAAGGTTTCCTGGCCCAGCAAGCGCAAGCTGATTGCCTGCTCGGTCACCGTGCTTCTGTTCATGCTGTTCATGGGCGTTGTGATCGGTCTGCTGGACATGGGTGCTTCTACGCTGGTGAGGCTGCTGGTTCTCTAAACGCGGCAGCATTAGGAGAGAATAAACATGACTGAAAAGAGCAAGGAGCCCTGCTGGTATGTGGTGCATACCTATTCGGGGTATGAAAACAAGGTAAAGGATACCCTGGAGAAGTCCATCGAAAACAATGGCATGCAGGACCTCATCTTCGACGTTCGGGTTCCGGTTGAGGATGTGGTGGAAATCAAGAATGGCAAGCGCGTGAAAAGCCAGCGGAAGGTATTCCCCGGGTATGTGCTTGTCCACATGATTGAAACCACCCGCAGCTGGTATGTGGTGCGCAACACCCGCGGCGTAACAGGCTTTGTCGGTCCCGACAGCAAGCCCATTGCGCTGACCCAGGACGAGGTGGACATGATGCTCAACTCCGGTGCCAAGAGTGTGGAATTCGGCATCGCCATTGGCGAACGGGTGCGCATTCTTTCCGGCCCCCTGGAGAATTTCAGCGCCATTGTTGAGGACGTGGACACCCTGCGGGGCAAGCTGACGGTGAAGGTGCAAATGTTCGACCGTGAGACCCCTGTGGAGGTTGACCTGGATCAGGTGGAGAAAGAGGACTGACCCTGCCTGTCTCTCCGAAGCACAAAAGGCTCTTGCGCCGCACACGCGGCGAGGCATGCAGCGCAAGCTGCGCTACCAAGGCGGCTGTGCAAACGGCTGCAACGTGGGAGGAAGTTGAAACGCTTCCGCGTGACCACACTTTTTAGGAGGTGCCATTACAATGGCCAAGAAAGTTACCGCATTCATCAAGCTGCAGGTTCAGGCTGCAAAGGCCACTCCCGCTCCGCCCATCGGCCCTGCGCTGGGTCAGCACGGCGTGAACATCCCTGGCTTCTGCAAGGAGTTCAATGAGCGTACCAAGAACGACGTGGGTCTGGTGATCCCCGTTGTTATCACCGTCTACTCCGACCGTACCTTCACCTTCGTCACCAAGACCCCGCCGGTTCCGGTGCTGATCAAGAAGGAGCTGGGCCTGGAGTCTGCTTCTGCCCGGCCCAACCGTGACAAGGTTGGCCAGCTGACCAAGGAGCAGGTTCGCAAGATTGCCACCATCAAGATGCCCGACCTGAACGCTGCCAGCATCGAGGCTGCCATGTCCATGGTTGCCGGTACTGCCCGCAGCATGGGCGTTACCGTGGAGGAGTAAGCGACCAGAGCAATTGGTGCGCTATCTGTTGACCAAGTGGGGCCTGTGCCCCTTAACAATGTGGGAGGACATAGTGCCGCTAATACCACATGGGAGGAATAAATCATGAAGCATGGTAAGAAGTACCAAGACAGCGTGAAGCTGATTGACCACCTGAAGCAGTACGACCCCGAGGAGGCCGTGGGCCTGGTTCTCCAGACTGGCAAGGCCAAGTTCGACGAGACTGTGGAAATCTCCGTCCGCCTGGGCGTTGACCCCCGCCACGCTGACCAGCAGGTCCGCGGCGCTGTGGTGCTGCCCCACGGCACTGGCCGCACCATCCGCGTGCTGGTCATCGCCAAGGGCGCCAAGGCTGACGAGGCCGCCAAGGCCGGTGCCGACTATGTTGGCGCTGAGGACATGATCGCCAAGATCCAGAACGAAAACTGGTTCGATTTCGACGTTTGCGTTGCCACCCCTGACATGATGGGTCTGGTTGGCCGCATCGGCCGTGTGCTGGGCCCCAAGGGCCTGATGCCCAACCCCAAGTCCGGCACGGTGACCATGGACGTGACCAAGGCCATCAGCGAGATTAAGGCTGGTAAGGTGGAGTACCGTCTGGACAAGACCGCCATCATCCACTGCCCCATCGGCAAGGTTTCCTTCGGCGCTGAAAAGCTGGGCGAAAACCTGCAGACCCTGATGGACGCCATCAACAAGGCAAAGCCCGCCGCCGCCAAGGGTACCTATGTGCGCTCCGTTTACCTGAGCAGCACCATGGGCCCCGCTGTGCGCGTGAATCCCCTGAAGTTCTAATTGAACAACAGAATGTCCCCATTGCGTGGCGAAAGCTGTGCAATGGGGGCATTTTTTAATGGGAGGTATCATCGTGGATTGCCTGGTGTGCGAAAGAATTGATTGGATTAGGGCAGGGAACAACCCCTACTTTGTCCGGGAACTGGAAACAGGATATGTGGTTATTGGTGATCATCAGCGTTTTCGCGGGTATACGGTATTCCTTTGCAAACAGCACGCCACGGAGCTGCACCAGCTGGAACCTGCCTTCCGCCTGAAGTTTTTGGCGGAAATGAGCCTGGTGGCTGAGGCGGTGTGGCATGCCTTTCAGCCCGACAAGCTGAACTATGAGCTGCTGGGCGCAGGGAAAGGCCTGCACATGCACTGGCACATCTTTCCCAGACGGGCCGGGGATACGCCAAATCCCGGCCCGGTGTGGCAGCTTGGAACAGAAGGACTGCACAACGAAGCTGATCGTCCGGATGCTGCGGAACTGGAAGAGCTACGGAATGCCCTGGATGCCGAACTGAATAAGCTCCTATGAAAAAAGCTGCTTCGACCGCATCGGAGCAGCTTTTTTATGTGAACATTACGGGTGGTAAATGAGCATGACCCCAGTGCCGTAAAGCTGGAGTGCTGCTAGCTGTTTTGTGCGCAGTTGAAGCATTTCTTCTTGGGTGGAAGCTGAGGCCAGAAGGCGAAGCTGATCATCCTGAAGGGAAACGCGGAGCACGGTGGGAGAGATGCGCGAAACGGTGTAAACATCCGTAAAATAGGCCATTTCCTTTTGGTACTGTTCTTGCCAGAAGGTGTAGGCGTAGCGGAAGGTCATGTCCTTCCCGTAGGCTTCGTCCTGCAAGGCCCGGGGAAAGGAATCCAGCAGGTAAAATGTACCGGTGGAAGCAAACTCATCAACCTGAAGGAAGATGGAAACATAGTGTCCAAATTTGCCCACGGAACGGAAGGGTGCCCGGGTGCCCCCGGTGCCTGCGCCCAAACTGCAAATGGAAATGCGAATATCCCCTAGGTTAGCCTTGTCAAGTTCATTGGTGAACGCTGCAAGCCAATCCCAGTGTTTTTTAAGCGTGATGCGCCCAGTGAGCAGAAAGCGCTCGTCCGCCAGGCTGATGGCACGTGAAAGCGTAGACTCGGTGTCCAGCAGCTTGACGGAGGCGATGGTGTCCATCCCGTCAATCAAGCGGTTCAGGGTAGGGAAGGTGTCCAGGTGTTTGTTCTCCCAAAGGTAGCTGAGCCGGGAAAGGCTGACAGGTCCCCATTCGGGATGAGCCTTGGGAGCCAGAAGCTCAAGCAGCTCGCTAAGCAGGGCAGGAGCATCCTGCACCTGGTTACCAAAGCAGGCAATAAAACCATTGGCTACGCTGGCAGGCTGACAGCCGTTCTCCCAGAAGTTTTTGCCACGGTAGACAAAAACACTTTCTGTTAACCGAGGGTCGTACTGGGAGAGAACGTCCAGCTGACTCAGGTAGGCGGAAACTGGCTCTGCGCAGGCAGGAAAGGCTAGCGCCGTAAAAAGAAGCAGGCATAGCAGACGCTTGAAAAAATGCAAGGGAACACCTCATTTGTTCAAATTTTTAAATGGTAATTCGACAAGGGATGAAAAAAATCCTGTTGAAAGACATAAAAATGTAAAGAGAAAGAAAGCTTGGGGAGTAGATACGCACGGGAAGGTGGGAAACAAATTCTGCGCAAACCATTTAAAATCAAAGGGTGCACAGAAATGAAAACAAAAAGAAGGAAAACAAAAGGGTGATTCGACGGAAAAACGGCAAAGCAAGGACACACCAGAAGGCGTGGACAGTGTGAATGAGCGGAAAGGAAGGCTGAAACGGGCTTTGACGGGATGAAGAGGTGAAAAATCCGCGAAAAAAAGTTGAAAAAAGGGCGGAAAACGTATTGCAATTTGAAGGCGGATGGTTTATAATGTGTCTGTTGTCTGTTCAGGGATGAAGTGATAAGTTGCCGCCAGGCCAGGCGGGTAATTATCATGGACCAGCCCGATAATCGGGCGACGGACTCGAAGCGCCGCGCGGCCTGCACCTGCAGTGGGCTGCAAGAGCGCCAACGAGAACGATCAAGGAGGAAAATCGATGGCCACTGCAAAAATCCGTATCAAGCTCAAGAGCTACGAGCACAACCTCATCGACCAGTCCGCTCAGCGGATCGTTGAGACTGCCAAGCGCACCGGTGCTCGCGTCTCTGGCCCGATCCCGCTCCCCACGGAGAAGGAGATCGTCACCATCCTGCGCGCTACCCACAAGTACAAGGATAGCCGCGAACAGTTCGAGCGCCGCACCCACAAGCGGTTGATCGACATCAACAACCCCAACCCCAAGACGGTGGACGCCATGATGAAGCTCGAACTTCCTGCTGGTGTCGAAATCGAAATGAAGCTGTAAGGCACAGGAGGAACGAAACAATGAAGAAAGCGATCATTGGTAAAAAGATCGGCATGACGCAGGTCTTCACCGAAGACGGCCGTCTCGTTCCGGTCACCGTGATTGAAGCGGGCCCCTGCACTGTGGTGCAGACCAAGAACGTGGAATCCGATGGCTACGATGCCGTTCAGGTAGGCTTTGGCGAGCTGACCGAGAACCGCGCCAAGAAGCTGCTGAACAAGCCTGAGCTGGGCCACTTCCAGAAGGCTGGCGTCGCTGCCAAGCGCACCCTGCGCGAGTTCCGCTTTGACGACTGCTCCGGCTACAAGGTGGGCGATGAGCTCAAGGCCGACCAGTTCGCCAAGGGCGACAAGATTGACATCACCGGCACCAGCAAGGGCCATGGCTACACCGGCGCCATTCAGCGCTGGAACCAGCACACCGGCCCCATGGCGCACGGCTCCAAGTATCACCGCGGCGTGGGCTCCCTGAGCGCTAACTCCGATCCTTCCCGCGTGTTCAAGAACAAGCACATGGCTGGCCACTATGGCGTGGACCGTGTGACGATTCAGAACCTGGAAGTCGTTTCGGTGGATGCGGAGCGCAACCTGCTGCTGGTGAAGGGCGCTGTGCCCGGCCCCAACAACGGCCTGCTGATCATCCGCGACACCGTCAAGGCCTGACGCTGTGCAAGGAGGAAAAGAAAACATGCCTAAGACTGCTCTTTATAACATGGAAGGCGCGGCCATTGGCGAGATTGAGCTGAGCGATGCGATTTTCGCCGCTCCCATCAACGAAGCTGCCATGCACCTGGTCGTCCGTTCCTACCTGGCCGCTCAGCGTCAGGGCACCCAGAGTGCCAAGACCCGCACCGAGGTGCGCGGCGGCGGCCGGAAGATCTACCGCCAGAAGGGCACCGGTAATGCCCGCCACCATGGCAACCGTGCTCCCCAGTTCCGTCACGGCGGCGTGGTGTTTGCCCCCAAGCCCCGTGATTACTACATCGCCGTTCCCAAGAAGGTTCGCCGCCTGGCTTTCAAGTCTGCGCTGACCTCCAAGCTGAACGCCGGTGAGATCATCGTGGTGGACGAGATTGCCCTGAAGGATGCCAAGACCAAGCTGATGGCCCAGGTGCTGAAGAACCTGAAGGCCGAGCGCAAGGCCCTGGTGGTTCTGCCCGAGCGCGAGGAGAGCGTGGTTCGCGCCACTGCCAACCTGGCCGAGGCCAAGACCACTTACGTCAACACCCTGAATGTTTACGACATTCTCAACGCCGGCAAGGTTGTGCTGACCAAGGCTGCCGTCGAGTCCGTCCAGGAGGTGTACGCCTGATGAAGAATCCTCATGACATCATTTTGCGCCCCGTCCTGACGGAAAAGGCGTATGAAGGTATCGCTGACAAGCGCTACATCTTCGAGGTGGCCATCGATGCCAACCGCACCGAGGTGAAGCAGGCTATCGAAACTGTTTTCGCTGACGATGGTGTGAAGGTTGAGAAGGTCAACATCGTCCGCACCCTGGGCAAGATCAAGCGCCAGGGCCGCACCGCCGGCCGCACGCCGGAAATCAAAAAGGCCTATGTGACTCTGAAGAAGGACTCCAAGCCCATTAAGTTCTTCGAGGGCATGGCCCAGTAAAGCAGGGAGGACAAGAAACATGGCTATTCGTCTTTACAAGCCGACTTCGCCCGCCCGGCGCTTTATGTCGGTGCTGACCTACGAGGAAATCACCAAGAAGGCTCCCGAAAAGAGCCTGGTGGAATACCTCAAGAAGAACGCCGGCCGCAATAAGCAGGGCAAGATTACCGTTCGCCATCAGGGCGGCGGCAACAAAGTGAAGTATCGTATCATCGATTTCAAGCGCAACAAGGTGGATATCCCCGCCAAGGTTGCCGCCATCGAGTACGACCCCAACCGCAGCGCGTTCATCGCCCTGCTGTTCTACGCCGATGGTGAGAAGCGCTACATTCTGGCTCCTCTGGGCCTGAAGGTGGGCGACACTGTCATCGCCTCCGACGATGCGGACATCAAGCCCGGCAACGCGCTGCCCATGAACCGCATTCCCGTGGGTACGCTGATCCACAACCTAGAGCTGAAGCCCGGCCGCGGCGGCCAGCTGGTGCGTGCCGCTGGCATGAGCGCCCAGCTGATGGCCAAGGAAAACGGCTACGCCACCGTGCGCCTGCCCTCCGGCGAGATGCGCAAGCTGCCCCTGAACGCGAAGGCCACCATTGGCACCGTGGGCAACACTGACCACGAGAACGTTCGCCTGGGCAAGGCCGGCCGTGTGCGCCACATGGGCATCCGTCCCACCGTTCGCGGTGTGGTCATGAACCCCTGCGACCATCCTCATGGCGGCGGCGAGGGCAAGAGCCCCGTTGGTATGCCTGCTCCTGTGACTCCGTGGGGCAAGCCCGCTCTGGGCCTGAAGACCCGCAAGCACAAGAAGTATTCCAACAAGATGATCGTTAAGCGCGCCAGCAAGAAGTAATCGCGCATCCTAAAGGAAGGAGGCAGCCAACGAATGAGTCGTTCTGTGAAAAAGGGCCCCTATGTTGAGGCCGCGCTGATGAAGCGCATTGTTGAAATGAACAATTCCGGCAAGAAGAACGTTGTGAAGACCTGGTCTCGCGCGTCCACCATCTTCCCGGATTTCGTGGGTCACACTGTTGCTGTGCATGACGGACGCAAGCATGTGCCGGTCTATGTAACGGAGGACATGGTGGGCCACAAGCTGGGCGAGTTCGCCCCCACCCGCACCTACCGCGGCCATGCTGGCGACAAGACCAGCAACCGCAAGTAAACCGAGAGGAGTGAAACGATATGGCAACCCGTTCCAAGGAAAAGACGGCTGCTCGCCGCGCTGGCGCGGACAAGCGGCCCCAGGCCCATGCCAAGTACGTTCGCATTTCCCCTCGGAAGGTGAAGATCGTTATCGATCTGATCCGCGGGAAGAATGTGGATGAAGCTCTGGCTATCCTGACCTACACCCCCAAGGCCGCTTCCCCCGTTGTGCTGAAGGTGCTCAACAGCGCCATCGCCAATGCGGTGAACAACCTGGAAATGGACCGTCAGGATCTGTATGTTGCTGAGGTGTATGCCAACCCCGGCCCCACCCTCAAGCGCTTTGTTGCCCGCAGCCGTGGCAGCGCCTCTCCCATGCTGAAGCGCACCAGCCACATCAGCGTGGTGCTGGACCAGAAGAAGGCGAAGGAGGCTTAACCATGGGTCAGAAAGTTAATCCCCACGGCGCGCGCGTCGGTGTGATCTTCGACTGGAGCACCCGCTGGTACGCCGGCAAGAAGGATTTTGCGAACAACCTCGTTGAGGATCAGAAGCTTCGCAAGATGCTGAAGGACAAGTACTACTCCACTGGCATCAGCCACATTGATATCGAGCGCACTGCCCAGACCATCACGGTGAACATCTTCACCGCGAAGCCCGGCATGATCATCGGCCGCGGCGGTGCTGGCATCGAGGCCCTGAAGAAGGACATCACCGAGTTCCTGGGCCGTCCCGCTCACATCAACGTGATGGAGATCAAGAATCCCGACGGCGACGCTCAGCTGGTTGCTGAGAACATCGCCCAGCAGCTGGAGAAGCGTATCAGCTTCCGCCGCGCTATGAAGCAGGCCCAGCAGCGTGCCATGAAGACCTACGGCGTCAAGGGTATCAAGACCTGCGTGTCCGGCCGTCTGGGTGGCGCTGATATCGCCCGTACCGAGCAGTATCATGAGGGTTCCATCCCGCTGCAGACTCTGCGTGCTAACATCGACTACGGTTTCGCTGAAGCGAAGACCACCTTTGGCCGCATTGGCGTGAAGGTCTGGATCTACAAGGGCCAGATCCTCCCCAAGAGCAAGAAGGTGGCTGCTAAGCCCGCCGCGAAGGAGGTCAAGTAATCATGCTGATGCCCAAGCGTGTCAAGCGCCGCAAGGTTTTCCGCGGTCGCATGAAGGGCGCCGCCCATCGCGGCAACTTCCTGGCTTATGGTGAGTTTGGTCTGCAGGCTACCGAGCCCTGCTGGGTCACCTCTCAGCAGATCGAGGCTGCCCGTATC
>CAYLIC010000066.1:0-7822 GCA_964383815.1 uncultured Faecalibacterium sp.
CGTGTAACGCAAAGCGCCCGCTCCCTGCAAGAAAAACAGGGAGCGGGCGTTTTTCATGCCGTCCAGGTACCCATGCTATGGGCAGGGAGTTTCCACTTCTCGCCGCCAATGGTCACCGTGCAGTCGTTTGCATATGGGTTCAGCAGCACCAGTACGGCTTTTCCGTCCGGATTGATGAATCCCACCGTTTCCAGCGGTGCAGTGCATGCTGTGCTCATTCGCCGGGCGCCCGGGCGCACATAATGGGCAAAGTGGTACATCGCATCATAGGCGTCATTCAGGCGGAGGCTGCCATCCGTGCAAGCCGTAATGGGCGCCACGCACTGGTTGGTCACATAACTGGGGCCGCCCTGCTCATCCAGGAGCATATTCCAATCGATATACCCACAAGCACCGTGCAGAAAATCGCCAATCATTTCGTGGGCATACCGCTGGCCCGGCCATTTTTCCGCCTCTTTCGGATAAAGAGCCGTGCAGCACTCCGTCATCACCAGGTGCAGGCCCGGATAGTTTGCCTGTACCTGATCCATCTGGTCAAAGTGGTCCCCCGCATACCAGTGGAAAGCCGCACCCCATACCTTTTCCGGGCAGGCAATGGCGCTCATGGTGGTTTGCACCCGTTCCCACAGCAGGTCTTTGTTGTTGTCCCAAATCAATATTTTCACATCGGCATGCCCGGCCTTTTCCAAGGCAGGTACCAAATGTTCGCCCACAAAAGCAGCCTCCTGCTGAGCGCTGTAAAGGCACGTGGGCCAGCGGAGGCACTCGTTTGGCTCGTTTTGGGCCGTCAGCATCCAAATAGGAATGCCTTGGGCCTTGTATGCATCCAGGAAGCATACAAAATACCGGGCCATGGCATCGTAGTATTCCGGCAGGAGTCGCCCGCCAAACTCCAGCCTGCCGGTGTCCTTCATCCATGCCGGTGGGCTCCAGGGGCAAGCGTGGAGCTGCAGCGTTCCAGCTACAGCCTGGGCAGCGTGAATCATGGGGATGGTTGCTTCCAGGTCAGCTTCAATGGAGAAATGCTCCATTTGCACATCTCCCGGAATATCCGCATAGGTATAGGGGCGTTCGGCAAAATCGCACCCGGCCATGGGCACCCGGCACAGGCTGTAGCCAGCACCTTGCTCCTTATCGAAATAAAGGGTCATAACCCTTTGCTGCATTTCCGGCGAAAGAGCCTTCCACAGCAGGGCCGCAGCCCGGGTGAACGCACCGCCAAACCCTTCCACCTGCTGGTAGGTCTGCCGGGCGCACCAGGTCATTTCCCCCTGGGGTTCATCGTTCACAGGTTGGGCCTGCACCCGGTGCAGGCCACCCGGCCAGTGGCTAATCAGCATGCTGCTCATGTATTTCTCCCTTCTCCCATGCCTGAACAAACTGCATGGGGGTCATGCCCGTTTCCCGCCTGAACACATAGCTGAAGTACTGGGCGGACTGATAGTGCAGGGCTGCAGCCACCTGGTGCACCTTCATCCGCTCCACCGTCAGCATACGCTTAGCCTGGCGGAGCTTGTAGGTAGTCATATAGTCCGCCACAGTTTGGTTCATGTCCTTTTTAAAGGCCGCCCGCAAGTAACCAGCGCTGCGGTGCATATCCTCTGCCATATCCTGAATGGTACCACCCGGATGCTTGTGAATCCACTTCAGTATTTCCTGCGTAAGGGGCGATACGTTGCACAGGCGTTGTTGTTCCGCCAGGCCCGCTCGGCTTGTCTTTTCCAGCCAGGTCATAGCCTCCGCCAGGGATTCAAAGGCGCCATTAGGCGGAAGGTTGCACCGCTCCTGCAAAAGATGAAACAGTTCTTCCAGATCCTTCATCGGTTTCGCCCGGCACAAAATTTCCCGTTTCCACTGGGCCAGGGCGCCTTCCACCGCCTCCTGTTCCATCCTTTGCCAGGCATTCAGCACTGCAGCGGTGGACAAGGGCATTTCCGCCTGGGGCATGGGTCTGGCCAGGCGCAGGCTCGGCTGGGCACCTTGCAGAAAGCGTTCCTCCCCCGCGCGAATGCAGCATCCCCGCCATACACCCACATGGCGGGCGGAGAAAAACACCTCCGACCGGGCGCCATCCACACCCGTTGGGCGCAGCAGTGTTTCAAGGTTTTCCAGCACTGGACGCAGCGCCTGTCGGTCCTCCGCTCCACAAAGGATCCACAATCGCTGCTCCTCGCTGCAGGCCACAGCACCCGTCTGGCGCAGGTATTCCTCAAGCGCCGGCCAAAGGCTCACCGGCGGCTGGGATGCTCCGAAACGCAACGGTTGCCACAGGCCAAATAAGGTTAGTGCCTTGCCTTCCATATCCAGCATTTTGCACAGCTTGTCTTGGCGAGTCTGATCGGTCAGCAGCATGCACAGGGCAGTTTCCTGCATCAGGCGCCGGTTTTGCCGCCGGTTGGCAATCTGCTCGCGAACAGCCAAGAGCCTGTCGGTCAAAATATCGCCGGTCAGTTCATGCTTAATAAGGTAGTCAAATGCGCCCACCGTCACCGCCTTGCGGGCATAGTGAAACTCCCTGTACGCTGTCAGCATCATCACAAAGGTGCCCGGGTGCTCCGTGCGTATCTGCTGGGCAAAGTCCAGCCCATTGCCGCCCGGCACTTCAATGTCCAGAATACACAGCTGGAATGTCCCTTTGTCCCAAGCCTGCCGGGCCTGCATAAAGGACGTGCAGCAGACAGGCTCCTCATACCCCAGGCTGGCCCAATCCACCATACGGCACAGGTGATTCAGCGCAAGGCGGTCATCATCCAGCATCATAACGGAAATCTTATTCACCGCGTAATCTCCTTGCACTGTCGTGGTAGCTGCACCCGTACACAGGTGCCCTGCATCCAGGTGGACGCCACCGTAAAGCGGTATCCGCCCGGGCCATAGGTACGTTCCAGCCTTTCCACAATATTGCTCAGGGCAATGCCACGCATGCCGTTGCTTTCATGGTAAGTCAGGCAGTTTTTCAGCTGTCCTTCCGTCATGCCCACACCATTGTCCTCCACAGAAAGCAGCAGGCTTTCGCCCTCCACCCGGGCCTCCACCCGCAGGGTGCATCTTTCGCCCTTTGGCACAATGCCATGGAGCAGCGCGTTTTCCACCAATGGCTGCAACAGCATCCGGGGAATCAGCAACTGCCCGGCATTCTCCGGCAGGCTTGGCGCATAGATGAAGGCCTCAGGGTAGCGCACCGCTTGAATGGTCAGGTAATGCTGCAGGATGCGACCTTCGCTTTCCAGGGTGTTCATGGCATCCGTCTGGCAGAAGTGCACCGTGTCCTGCAGCAATGTAATCAGCGCATTGGTGCTGGTGATTGCCTCCTGAGGTCGGTTCTCCTCAATCAGATAGGTAATGGAGTTCAATGTGTTGTAAATGAAATGGGGGCGAATCTGGGCCATCAGTAGGTTCATTTGCGCCTGGCGCTTATCCTCCTCCGCCTTTACCACCGCATCGATATACCGCTGCAATTCTTCCGCCATCGTATTGATGTGCTGCCCCAGTGCCTCCAGCTCGTCATGGGTGGACAGATGCACCCGTGTGGAAAGCTCCCCCTTTGCAATGGCCTGCACAGCACGGGTCAGTTCCCCAATGGGTTTGCTTTTCTGAAAGATGAATCCAGCGGCCACCACCGTTAGCATCAGGAAAATGGCACCCTCCAGCAGGGCATAGCCTTGCAGCTCCCGCCACACATCCTGGTTCATGGCATATCTGTCCAGCGCCAGCACAATGGTCCAATCCGGCTTTTCCATGCGTGCCGTGGTGAAGATATACCTTCCTTCATCATCATACCCTGTTTCCAGGGCAGCACCCTGGTAAAAGCCTTCCGGCGGTGTTTCGCCCAGGGGCAGGCCTGCATCGTCCAGCAGATAGATACTGCCATGGTGGCTGGTGTAGGCTTTTAGCATTTTTTCGAATATTTGAAAGCGGATTTCAGCAATCACACGGTTGTACTGCCGGGCCTTTTCAGGCTCCGGCTGATAGCGAAGGATGTAGCTGACACCCTCCACCCTCTTGCTGCCATAAGGGGTAAAGAACATGTGCTTGGCGCTGAAGGCTCCGTTTTTCTCGCTGGTCAGGTAATCCCTGTACCAATCCTCCTGCAGGAGGGATTGATAGTCTTGCTCAAACCCACGCACACTGGTGAATATTTCTCCATCGGCCCGCTCGATAACAAAGGTGTCCACATACTGGCACAGATAGGAGTAAGTGCGCAGGTGTTCCATCACACGATAGCGTATATCCGTCTGCTGGCTCACCTCTTGAGGGTGCTGGGCCAAGAGCGTGTTAATGCTCTTGTCCGTGCAGATCATGGTGCAAAACAGTTCCACATCTTCAAACACGGTTTCCACCTGTACGCGAATCTGCTGCACCACGTTCTGATTGTCCTGAAGGGATCGAACAGCAATTTGCTTGGATAGAATGGAGTAGGACATTACCAGAGAAAACACTAAGCACAGTGCAAACAGGGGCATGAAAATCACCAGCATACGCTTGCGCCAATCCATGTGTTCACCCCCCATGAAATACTTATGCTTTCATTATCCCTTAACAGCGCCTGCTGTCAATCCCTTCATGAAATATTTTGACCCAAACACAAACAAAATCAAAATCGGCAGGGTGGACAATGCCAGCGTGCACATCTGCGCACCATAGTCGGTAGAATAAGCCGCAGCCAGGTTCGCCACCATCAGAGGGATGGTGTACATGGCCGGCTTGTTAATGGCAATCAGCGGCAGCAGGTAATTGTTCCAGGACCAGAGCCACACCAGCGTGGCCATGGTGGCCAGTGCCGGCTTGATGCAAGGAACCACAATCCGCAGCAAAATTCCCGGCTCGGAGCAACCGTCCATGCGGGCGCTTTCCAGCATTTCTGTCGGCACAGAATCCTTGATGAACTGGCACATAAAATAGGCACTGAAGGGGTGCGCCACCCAGGTGCAAATCAGCGGCCAATAGCTGCCGCTAAGGCCCAGCACCCGCATCTCAATCATGTAGCCGATTACGGAAATCTGCGTGGGCAGCATCATCCCCACAAGCACACAGATGGTGAAGGTCTTGCTGAGCATAAAGCGGAATTTGGCCAGCGCATACCCAATGCCGCAGGACGTAACCAGCGACAGCACCACCGCCGCCGCCGAAAGGAGCAGGCTGTTGGCGTAGGCCCCAAAAAGGTTATTCTGGAAGGACGTGTGCAGGTTATTCAGAAAGTAGTTGCCGGGCAAAAGCGGCAATCCGCGGAAGAGCTCCGCCGTTCTGTAGGTGCCCATCACAAAAATCATGTAAAACGGGAAAACAGCAATCAGCGCCAGCAGGAGCAGCCCGAACAGAAGTGCCGCATGTGGAGCCTTTTTTTTCATTACGCTTGCTCCTTTCTGCTGGTTACAAAGAAGCTAATGAGGGACAAAACTGCAATGATCAGGAACAGCAGGTTTGCCTCAGCCGAGGCATAACCCATAGCGTTGTTGGTCTTGTAGGCATCGTTGTAGAACTTCCATATAACCGTATATACCGAATAGCTGGGCCCGCCCACATTGCCCACACCCACCGACCAGCCAGAGTACAGCTGCATGGGCTCATCAAAGAGCTGGAAGCAGCCAATCAACCCGGTAATCATCAAGAACACCGTGGTGCGGCGGATGGAGGGAATCACCACCCGGGTAAAGGTTTGAAAGCTGTTTGCGCCGTCAATATGCGCCGCCTCGAACAGCTCGGCCGGAACAGCCATCATGGCTGAAAGGTAAATGGTGGCGTAATAGCCAAAGTTGCGCCATACGCACATGAGAATCACCACCATGCGGGCCGTTCCCACCTCATGCAGCCAGGCGTAGTTTTCCTCCAGCACGCCCAGCTGCGTCAGAATGCTGTTGAGAATGCCGCTGTTCCAATCGAACATGTAGGAAAAAATGACACCAATGGCTACAGGCGTGGTGATATAAGGCAAAAAGTAAATGGTTTGGAAAAACCGCTGGCGCTTTTTCAGGCTGTACAGGGCATAGGCCAGCAAGATGCCCAGCAGCATGTTCAACGGAATGATGATAACCACAAACAGAGCTGTGTTGCCCAAGGCCGTCAGGAACAGCTTGTCCACCGTCAGCAGGCGAATATAATTGTTCAACCCAACAAAGGTTTTCGCGGGGGAGATGCCGTTCCAGTTAAACCCGCTAAGATAGAAGGAATACAGAATAGGGAAAACGGAAAAGGCAAGAAACGCCAGCATGAACGGCGCGGAGAAAACGTATGGCCACACATTTCTTTGGCCGGGCTTCCATGCTTGAATAGCTTTCATGGCTTGCACCTCATTGGCTGATGAATAAAGGGCGGCAGAAGGCTCCTCCTGCCGCCCGGCCTGGGTTTACCTGATGATGGCATCCAGCGTGTTCAGCTGAATTTCGTCCTTAAACATGGTCAGCGCCTGCTCCGCCGTGATGCTCGTATCCTTCATGAAGGTGGTGGACAGCTTGCGCAGGGTGGTGTCAATCATGGAGTCATACCTGGTCTTGGGGGCATTGGGCGCATCCTGGGTCAGCACTGTGGTGTAGAATTCAATCAGGCTCTGCCCGCCAAAGAAAGCATCATAGGGGCCTTCCACCTCGTAAGGCTTAAACTCACTGGCGTAATAGGGCTTGTAGCAAGTGTAGTTGCCAATCTTCTCATACATGATGGAACCGCCGATTTCAGAGAAGTAGGCAAACTTCACAAAGGCCCAGGCCGCATCCTTGTTTTTGCTGCCGGTGTAAATGCTCACAGAGGTGCCGCCCACCGTCAGGCTGGCGCCAGGGGCCTTTGTCACAGCCCAATCACCCTTGGTTTCCTCGGCGTTCCTGGGAATCACCAGGGATGCGCACCAGGACGGGCACTCGTAGAACAGGTAATCGGGGGAAGCATAAGCCGCATACCAGGCAGCAGAGTCAATCTCAATGTTGCCAATGATGCCCGCATCCCGCATTTCAATGGTGGTGTCCACAGCCGTTTTCATGCGGCTGGAAATGTCCACCGTGCCATCTTCGCCAATGAAATCCATAGCACTTTGGTTGGTGGTCACCAGCAGCACATCGCCCAGGGAAGGCATCATCTTCACCCGGCCATCAGTTTTTGCGGCAACATCCAGGCCCACCTGCTTAAAGCTGGCCCAGTCAGGAATCATCTTTGCAATCTCAGCAGGGTCATCCGTGCCCAGTACGTCCTTGGCCACAGAGCGCTTGTACGCCAGGCCAGCGGTAGCCACCTGCATCTCAACGCCCACAACGTTGCCGTTCTGGTCGCACATCAGCGGAACGGAGGAAGCCACCATGTCATTCCTGTTCAGGTTGTAGGGTTCAGCCTCCAGGTTTTCGCAAATGCCCATTTCGAACAGCTGGCCGCGCCAGCCTTCGCCCAGAAGAATGTCCGGCACATCCAGCCCGGAAATGATGGAGCCCTGGAGCTTTTCCATGTAGTCCGCCCAGGCCACATCCACCACTTCAACCGTCACATTGGGGTAATACTTGTTAAACTCCTCCGCCAGGAGCCTGTTGCCCGAGCCATCCCAGTCCCAAATGGTAATGGTACCGCTCAGGTCGTTGTTCACCTGCATTTCGGCAACGGCAGGCACACAAGCACACAGCATAACCATAGCCAGCAATACAGACAGAAGCTTCTTCATTTTCTTCACCCTTTCATTGTTTTTATGGCACAGCTTCTGTTTAGATTATAGCATGGGCCTTTCTGCTGCAAACAATCGAAATCCGCATATTTCGTTCGAATTTGGCATAAAAAAACCTCCCTTACATGGGAGGACAGACTGTCAAAAAACCTCCGGGAGGTGTCGGAGGGCCCGCAGGCCCTCTGACTG
>CAYLIC010000067.1:0-7781 GCA_964383815.1 uncultured Faecalibacterium sp.
CACGGCCTACCGCTTAGGAGGCGGTCGCTCTATCCTACTGAGCTACGGGCGCATGTGCTGCCATGAGCAGCGATTATTATTATAGCACATGAACACAAAATGTGCAAGGCTTGACCCACCATGTTTTTTTCGGGGCGAAAAGGCTGCACCGGGCAGGGTGATGCCGGGCGCATGCAGCAGTGCCTGCCCCAATGTGCTTGGGGCAGGCAGCTGTGCAGGGAGCAGGGCGGCTTCGGCCCTGGTCATGGCAGGATGATGGATGCTGTGCTGCATGGTGTGCACCTCCATGGGGCCAGCCTTATTCGGCAGGCTGCTCCATGGTATGCATTTCCTCCGCAGCAGGTTCCCGGGTCACCTGCTCCAGCAGGGCCAGCAGCTGGTCGCGGCCCGTGCCATCCTCGGAGGAAAAGCAGATAATCTCCCAGGGCTGAACCAGCAGCGCGCGGCAAATGGGCGCCAGCTGCTTCTGCCGGGCGCCTCGGCTGATCTTGTCCGCCTTGGTGGCAATCACCGTGAAGGGGATACCCATCTGCCGCAGGAACAGGTTCATCTGCTTGTCGTCCTCGGTGGGCTCGTGGCGGATGTCCACCAGGCACAGCACATGGCGCAGCTCGTCTGCCTGCTGAAAGTAATCCTGCATCATCTGACCCCACCGGGCCTTTTCCTTCTTGTCCACCTTGGCAAAGCCATAGCCGGGCAGGTCAATCAGGTGAAACTGCTGGTTCAGCAGAAACACGTTGATCAGCCGGGTCTTGCCTGGTGTGGCGGAGGTTCGGGCCAGCTTGTTGCGGCGGCACAGCTTGTTGATCAGGCTGCTCTTGCCCACATTGCTCTTGCCAGCCACCGCCACCTGGGGCAGGCCGCGGCCTGCAAAATCGCCATACTCCGCCATGGAGGTAATAAAGTCAGCTGTTTTGATTTCCACTTTTGTTCTCCTTGCCCGGCGCATGCACCAGGGCGGTCGTCAGTACATCCTCAATGGTTTCCGCAGCCACAATGCGGAACTGGCTCAGCACATGGGGAGGAATGTCCTCCAGGTCTTTCACGTTTTCCTTGGGAATCAGCAGGGTTTTGATGCCCGCCCGGTAGGCTGCCAGGGTCTTTTCCTTCAGGCCGCCAATGGGCAGCACCCGCCCGCGCAGGGTGATTTCACCCGTCATGGCTACATCCTGCCGGACAGGAATGCCAGTGAGCACGCTGGTCAGCGCGGTGGTCATGGTAACGCCGGCGGAGGGACCATCCTTGGGCACGGCGCCTTCCGGCACATGGATGTGAATGTCCTTTTCCTTATAAAAGTCATCCTTCAGGCCCAGCTCCGCGCTGTGGGCACGAACCCAGGTGAAGGCCGCCTCGGCAGATTCCTTCATCACATCGCCCAGCTGTCCAGTCAGCTGCAGGCCACCCTTGCCGGGCATCACCGCGCACTCAACCTCCAGCATTTCGCCGCCAACGGTGGTGTAGGCCAGGCCATTCACCACGCCGATGCGGGGTTCCTTCTCCGGCATTTCCCGGGTGAAGCGTGCCGCACCAAGGTATTCCTGCAGCCTGGCAGGCGTCACGGTGACCTCTGTCACACCGGTGTCCAGCATGGTGACAGCCGCCTTGCGGACAACCTTCGCCACCGTGCGCTCCAGGGTACGGACGCCCGCCTCCCGGGTGTAGCCTTCAATCAGGCTGCGCATCACCCTGTCGCTGATTTTAACGGACCTTAGCTGCAGACCGTGGGCCTCAATCTGCTTGGGCAGCAGGTGACGCCTGGCAATTTGCAGCTTCTCCTCCTCCGTGTAGGAGGGTACTTCAATAACCTCCATCCTGTCCAGCAGCGGGCCGGGAATGGTATCCACGGAGTTGGCGGTTGTGATGAACATCACCTTGCTCAGGTCAAAGGGCAATTCCATGTAATGGTCGCGGAAGTTTTCGTTCTGCTCTGCGTCCAGCACCTCCAGCAGGGCGCTGGCAGGGTCGCCGCGCATGTCGTGGCTCATCTTGTCAATTTCGTCAAACAGGAACACCGGGTTCATGGTGCCGGCCTGCTTGATGCCCGCAATGATTCGCCCGGGAATAGCGCCAATATAGGTGCGCCGGTGGCCGCGGATCTCCGCCTCGTCCCGCACGCCGCCAAGGCTCATCTGGACAAACTTGCGTCCAACCGCCTGTGCAATGGCCCGAACGATGGATGTTTTGCCCACGCCGGGCGGGCCAACAAAGCACAGAATGGGGCCTTTCATGTCCTGCTTCATGCGGAGCACAGCCAGGTATTCCACAATGCGCTCCTTCACCTTTTCCAGCCCGTAGTGATCCTGGGCCAGCACCTTCCGTGCCCGCTTCAGGTCCAGGTTGTCCGCGGTGGTCTGGCCCCAGGGCAGGTCGAGAATCCACTCGATGTAGGTGCGGCTCACGCCAACCTCCGGGGTGCCGGGCGCCATGCGTGCCAGGCGCTCCAGCTCCTTTTCACACTTCTGCCGGGCCTCCTCGTTCAGGGGTGTGCGCTCCATGCGCTCCCGCAGGTCATCGGTATCGGTGGCCTCGGTGTCCCCCAGCTCGGTCTGAATGGCCTTGATCTGCTCCCGCAGGTAGTAGTCCTTCTGGTTTTTCTCTATCTGCTTCTTGATGCGGGCCTGCACCTGTTTTTCCACGCCAGCCAGCTCGGTCTCCCGGGCCAGGATGGCACACAGGCTCTCCAGGCGGCGCTTCACGTCCAGCTCCTCCAGGATTTTCTGCCGGTCCTCCAGCCGCGTGAGGATATTGGCAGCGATAATGTCCGCAATCTGGTCGGGTGCCTCCACATCGTTCACGGAGGCCACCGTTTCCTGGCTTACCCGCAGGCTGGCCTTGGCAAAGGTTTCAAAATATTCCTTTGCCGTGCGCACCAGGGCCTGCAGCTCCATTTCATCCCCTGTAGCCTTGCCCTCATCCGGGCGGACATTTCCCTGCAGATACGGTTCCTCCTGGGTGATGGACTGCAAAACGCCGCGCCTTTCGCCCTCCACCAGCACACGCAGGTTGTCCCCGGGCAGGTTCATCACCTGCTTGATGGTGGCAATGGTACCCACCCGGCACAGGTGCTCCACACCCGGATCTTCCACCTCGGCGTCCTTCTGGGCCACCAGGAAAATCTGCTGACCATCCATCATGGCCTGTTCCAGTGCCGCAACGGATTTATTTCTGCCCACGTCAAAGTGCAGCACCATGTGGGGAAACACCATCAGTCCCCGCAGGGCCAGCACCGGCATGGCAATGGTTTTCTTTCTCGCTGGCATAGTTCCTCCTGCCCGGCACAGCTTGTGCCGGAATGCATACTTTGCCGAAACGCAAATTCCGACAAATATCAGTATACCTGTTTTTCAGCCATTTGGCAAGTGTCAGGTTGATGCAGGGATGCACGCAGGCGTTTCCTCCACGGTAACAGGCAGGAGGATCTCCTCCAGCACCTGGCGCAGATGGGCAACGCAGCGGATGTCCACCCCCATGGTGTGCAGGGTTTCCATGTCGTTCTCCGCAGGGATGAACACCTTTCGCACGCCTGCCTGCCTTGCTGCATCCACCTTTTCAGGCACGCCGCCCACCGGCTTCACCTGCCCCAGTACGGAAATCTCCCCCGTTACAGCACAGCTGCCATCCACCTTTTGCCCGGTCAGTGCGCTGATGGCCACCACGGCCATTGCCACACCGGCAGACGGGCCATCCACCGGCACGCCGCCGGGAAAGTTGATGTGCAGGTTTCTGGCACCCAGGGGAAATCCCAGCTCCGCCAGCAGGGTCTTTACGTTTTCAGCAGAGCACCAGGCTGTGGACTTGCGGCGCATGCGGCGGCTGTCCTGGCCCATTTCCTCCTCCTCCACAATGCCCGTCACCATCACCTGGCCTGTGCCCGGGGTGGACACGGCCTCAATGTCCAGCAACGCGCCCTGATGGCTGCCATACACCGCCAGCCCGTGAATGGCACCCACCCTGGGCGAAAGGTCAGCCTGCTGTTCAGGCCGCACCGCATAATGGCCGGACTGTACCACCCAGCTTACATCCTCCGCGGAAATGGTTTTCCGTTCCTCCATCTGGGCCAGGCCGGCGCACATCTGTACCATGTTCACCGCATCCCGCCCGCAGGCAGCATAGCGGCCGATGGTCAATGCCTCTGCCTGCTCCAGGCAATAGCCTGCACGCTTTGCCGCGCCCAGGGCAATGGAGGCAACCTCCTCCTGTGTCAGTGCACGAAAGAAAACCTCCATGCACCGGGAGCGCAGCGCCGGCGGGATCTCCTCCGGGCTGCGGGTGGTGGCGCCCACCAGCCGAAAGTCCGCCGGCAAACCTTTTTTGAATACCTCATGGATGTACCTGGGCACGCTGCTGTCCTCCGGCGTGTAGTAGGCGGACTCCAGCATCACTTTGCGGTCCTCCAGCACCTTCAGCAGCTTGTTCATCTGGATGGGATGCAGCTCTCCGATTTCGTCCAGAAACAGCACACCTCCATGGGCCTTGCTAACGGCGCCCGGCTTCGGCTGTGGCACACCCTGCACGCCCAGCGGGCCTGCACCCTGATAAATCGGGTCGTGGACGCTGCCAATCAGCGGGTCTGCTATATAAAGATAAGTTCGTCACTTCCGGGCGCATGCGCGAGCAGCTTTCATCATGCACCCTTCCAAAAAACGCTCAGGTTCTCCCCATCCCACTCAACGCGGTCAATAAACTGTTTCAGCTTATCTCGCAGCATCGGTATGGGAAGTTTGTTTACTTCATCTGCCCAATGCTCTATCAGGTTGTTGTATTCCCGCAGGGTAGCTTCCCGCTGTTGCTCTTTGGATATTTCTTCCCTGCAGGAATCCTTTTCCCCGTTAAGCATGGCTATCTGCTGCCCGAGGTCAATTACCAGCTGCTTCATGTCCTCCGGCATTTCCTTTCCCTCCGAAACAAGAGAACCGATGACCGAGAACAGACCGTTGCGGCGTTTTTCCAGATCACGAATCCTGGATTCCAGTGCGGCAATCCTTGTCTCTTGGTTTCTGGCGGATGAACGGCTTTTCACATGCTTCATGGCTTCAGCAATGGCTTCTTTAGGGTCAGCCATCTGTAAAAAGAAATTCTTGAATGCCACATCAATCCGGTCTCCCCTCACCGCCTTGCATGGGCAAGCCTTCGATGTGTATTTCTTCTGCGTTTCGCAAACGTAGAAGAACGAGCTTGCGCTTCCCTTTCTGCCTTTCTTATTTTGGGGTTTGGTGTACATGCGCTTGCCGCACCTGGCGCACACAAGCATGCCGGAAAGCAATGCATAGTTGTTTGTCGCAGAGGAAAAGCAGTCAAACCGCTTCACGTTTTCTTCCATTCTCCGCTGAATGCGCACCCAGCGCGCACCGCTGATTTCTCCCTCGTGCTCCCCCACTGCAATCATCCACTCATCCTCGTCCCGGCTTACAATCGTATCCCCCTTTGCCTGGTGGCGGTTGTAGGGCATCAACCCATGCTTGCCGTCAAACAGCTCCATCGCGTTGTCCGGCAGGGTTGCGCCAAGGTTCTGAAAGTAGTCCAGTGCATCTTCATCGGCAATGCAGTATGTTGGATTCTGCAGCACGCCCTTTATCAGGGAGTCGGTGCATGTCTTCCTGCCACGCACCTCGTAGTTGTGCTCAAACAGATACTTTCTTACCGCGTGAAACGAACCCAGCTCCTCATACAGATCATATATTTTGTGGACAGCCGCCATCTGCTCATTGTTTCTTTTCAGCCGGGATTTTGCCTTTGTTCCCAGTGCTTTATCGCCGGGCATGCGTTCTGAATCAAACCCGAGAGGTGCCTTGCCTCCCAGCCATCTGCCCGTTTGCGAAAGCATCAGCATGTTGTCGCGAACGCGCTCCGCAATTGTTTCCCTTTCCAGCTCAGCAAACACAGCCGTAATGTTCATCATGGCGCGTCCCATGGGTGTGCCCGTGTCGAACTTCTCATTCACGCTCACAAAACTCACATTGCGCTTGTTGAGCTTCTCAATAATGGTCATAAAATCGATGATATTTCGGCTGATGCGGTCAAGCCTGTAGACCACCACGCAGTCAATCCTGCCTGCCTTCACATCAAACATCATGCGGCTGAAATCCGGTCGCCTGGTGTTTTTCCCGGAAAATCCCTCATCCTTGTAAACGAGAAACGTGTGCTCTTGTCCCGGATACATGGCCGACACAAAGCTCTGGCACATTGTCAGCTGGTTATCAATGGACTCGCCTTTATCCGTCGCCTTTGATTTTCTTGCATATAGCCCAATGTTCATATGCTCCCCCTTTCGCGCCCATTATAGCATCCTTTATAAGCAATCACAACTTCCTCTTTTTTCCTTTTGCCGGATCGCAGGCAATTCATGGAGAAGCGATGCCGGGCATACCCCAGCCGTATTGATACACGGTTTATCATCTCAAGCTTGCTGTAACATATGCATACCAGGCGGAAGGAAATCGTGGGTGCGTTGCATCTGCACTGGCATATGCACCATATGCAAAAGCCTCCCTCATGGAGGGAGGCTCTGCTTGTGTGTTGTATTACCGGGTGCGCTTGCGCAGGGCGGGAAGGCAAAGGGCCAGGGCGGTTGCCAGCGTCAGGGTGGCCCACAGGGCCAGGGGCGCGTGGTCGCCGGTCTTGGGTACCTTGCTGTTTTCAATCACGCCGTTGTTGTAGGCGCATGTAGTGTCCGCCGCGTGATTGCCACGGTTCAGGTAAGCAGTGGTGAAGCCGGTAACCGGGTCCTGCTTGACGGTATATACAGCGGGCTCACCGTCCACATAGGCGGGCAGGTCGGCATAGGTATACCAGCCGTTCTTGTCCGGCACAGGGGTGGAGGTGGTGTACACCTTGTCGTTGCAGTACAGCGTCAGTTGGGTGTCGGGCGCCTTTTCGTCCTTGTCCAGGCCGTGCCACACCTCCTGTACGCGGATGGTGATGGTTTCCTCCACGCGGCTGTTGGTGAAGGCTGCCACGCTGGCAGCTGTTTCGCTGATGGTGCCGGTGGTGGTGGCGGTGGCGACACCATTCACCGTCACGGTATAGCCGTTGGCGGTATGCTCGGTCACGGTGTAGGCAGTGCCGGCGCGAATGCCGCTGATCTCCAGCGTTTCGCCGTTCTTCAGGAGCACGGTGGCCTTGGCGCCGCTCTCCGCCTGGGTGAAGCTCACCCGGGGCGAGGGATTGCCATTCAGGGTGGCATCATATCTGCCCACAATAGGATCGCCGCTGGGGGATGCCAGCAGAATGTCAAATTCAAAGGCTTTGTCGGTGTTCTCGCCTGTTACGGTTTTGCTCAGGCGCAGCACGCCGCGCAGCGGGTAGTCGCTCACCTGCACCAGGGGTGTCTGGGTACCGGGCTGGAGCACAGCCACCCTGTAGGGCACAGGGTCAACCTCATACCCGGCAGGCGCCTTGGTTTCCTTCACCCAGTAAATACCCATGGGCAGGCCGCTGATGGATGCAATGCCGTCCTCACCGGTAACGAACACCGCAGCTTTGCCGTTGAGCAGCACGGGGTTCTGGCAGGCTTCCTCCTGGTAGAGGGTGTATTCCGCGCCTTGCAGCTTTTTGCTGGGGTTCAGGCGGTCGACCTTCTCCAGCCGCACAAGGGCGGTGCCGGGCTGCTGGTTGTAGCTGTTCGTCAGGGTGATGGTGTTGCCGGTTTTGCTGGTGGAAAGGGTGTAGCCGGTGACAGCATCCTCGGCAACGGTGTAAGTGATTTCCACATTGTTGCCGTTGTACCTGGGCAGGTTTTCGAAGGTGGCCTTCCAGCCGTCGTTAGCGGTAACTGTCTTGGT
>CAYLIC010000068.1:0-6954 GCA_964383815.1 uncultured Faecalibacterium sp.
GCGGAGGAACGGCCGTCAGGCCTGCCTGCAGGCCTGACAGTGACGGAGCGCAATTCCTCGAAAAAGTGGCTCTGCCACTTTTTCGACACGCAGACAGCATCCGCATGAACACGGATGCTGTTATCATTTCTGCCAGATGCACACCGCCGCAGCCATCAGTCCCTCATGGGTGATGGACAGCAGCACCTCGCCGCCGTCAACGGCTTCAAGGGCCTTGCCGCTCAGGCGGTACACCGGCTGGCCCAGGGGCGTGTGGCACACCTCAATGTCCTTCATGGGCAGGGATAGCCCGGTGCCGATGGCCTTCAGGAAGGCCTCCTTGGCGGCGAAAATCCCTGCCATGGACTGGCTGGCGGCAAGCCCGCGGCTGCGGATATACGCAGCCTCGTCCGGGGTGAAGAAGCGGGTGAGAAACCGGTCGTTCTGCAAGGCTTGCTCCATGCGGCTGATGTCGCAAAGGTCGATGCCCACGCCCAGTACCTTACACATAGCCCATCACCCCCCGTACGGAAACATCGCCAGCCAGCACCCGGTGCAGGGTGCCGGCCTCGTCCCGCACCAGCAGGGCGCCGGCGGCGTCCATGCCCTCTGCCACGCCGGAGAAGGTTTCGCTGCCAATGACCTGCACCGGGCGGCCCAGGGTGCAGCTCAGGCGGCGGTAATCCTCCGCCAGGGCGGCGAAACCCCCTTGCTCCAGCCGGGTCAGGCAATCCTCCAGCGCAGCCAGGTAATGCACCAGCAGCAGGCTGCGGGCAGGCGGCTGGGTGTGATCCCCGATGGATGTGGCCTGGTGGGCCAGCTCTGCAGAATAGGCATTCTTACCCACGTTCAGCCCGGTGCCAATGATGATGTAGTCCAGCTTCTCACTGGCGCTGACCTCCAGCAGAATGCCGCAGAGCTTCTTGCCGGAAAGCACCAGGTCGTTGGGCCATTTGACGGCTGGGGACAGGCCGGTTGCCTCCTGCACGGCCCGGGCCATGGCCATGGCGGCGCAGAAGGTGACCAGCGGTGCATCCGCAGGCGGAATGTTCGGCCTTGCCAGCACGGAAAGCCACAGGCCTTGCCCGGCTGGGGAGTGCCATGCCCGGCCCAGCCGGCCTTTCCCGGCGGATTGTGCTTCGCTCAGGCACAGGCTTCCGGCAGGCGCGCCGCTCCGGGCCATGTCCTTCAGGTAGGTGTTGGTGGAGGTAACCGTGTCCAGCACGGCGGCCTGCCCACGGCCCATTTGCCTGGTGGTCAGCAGGGGAAGCCAGGCCTCCGGGGAAAGGGAATCGGCAGCATGGGGCATGGACAAGCACCTCAATTCGTCAAAAATGTTACAAATTCGTTATCATGCGAAAAGCCTTGCGCTACAACACATTTTAGCGCATTGCGGCAGCAGATTCAAGCATAAAAGCAACAAATGCTTGAAAAAATATGAAAGATTGACTATAATAAATTGAAAAACTTTTGTCATGAAGGAGGCCTTGTCTATGCAGCCCAGGCGCATTATACAGGCTCTGCAGGAGAATATTTCCAAGGTTATCGTGGGCAAGGAGGAGGCCATTGAGTACGCGCTGATTGCCCTTTTGTGCAAGGGTCATGTGCTGATTGAGGACGTGCCCGGCGTGGGCAAGACCACCCTGGCCAGCGCACTGGCAAAGTCGCTGGACTGCTCCTTCCGGCGCATTCAGTTCACCCCTGACCTGATGCCCTCGGACGTGACGGGCTTTACCCTGGTGAATTTCAAGACAGGGGAAATGGAGTTCAAGGAAGGCGCGGTGATGAGCCAGGTGATTCTGGCGGACGAGATTAACCGTACCAGCCCCAAAACCCAATCTGCCCTGCTGGAGGTGATGGAGGAGCAGCAGGTGACCGTGGACGGCATCACCCACAAGCTGCCCCAGCCCTTTATTGTGCTGGCAACCCAGAACCCCAGCGAGTTTGTGGGCACCTATCCCTTGCCCGAGGCACAGATGGACCGCTTCTTCCTGCGGATTGCCATGGGCTATCCCACCATTGAACAGGAAATGGACGTGCTGGAGCGCTACTCCGGCACGGTGAAGCCCATGGCTGTGCTGGAGCCCGTGTGCGCGGCGGAGGACATCATCGCTCTGCAGCAGATGGTGACCACCATCTATTGCTCGCCTGAGGTACGCTCCTATGTGGCAACCATTGCCGCTGCCACCAGGCAGGACCCTGCGCTGACCCTGGGCGTTTCCACCCGTGCCGCCATTGCGCTGATCCACGGCGCCCAGGCCTGCGCCCTGCTGGACGGACGGGACTTCATTCTCCCGGAGGATGTGCAGCACATGGCACTGCCGGTGCTGTCCCACCGGGTAACGCTGAACCCGGAGGCCCGCATGAAGGGTGTGACCGCCGAGCAGGTGATTGGCAAGATTCTTAAGAATGTGGCGGTGCCCGTAAAGCTATGAAAATGCACTTGATTGCTCCCACCGCTGTCACGGTGATGCTGCTGGTGGCAGCGTTTTCCACGGGGAGCGCGGTGTTTCTGGCGGCGGCGGCGCTGCTGGTGCTGGTGATGCTCTCCAGCCTGGTGGGCGTGTGCTGGGCCGCAGGAACGCTGGAAATCAGCGGCAGCATGAGCGGGCACACCGTTCAGCGGGGTGAGGATGTGCAGCTGACCGTCACCGTGCGGCACAGGGGGCTTATCCCCATTGCGCCGGTGCTGCTGGAGCTGTACGCCACGCCGGAAACCCCGGAAACCGCCGTCCGCCTGAAGGATGCGCCGGGCCGCACGCAAAGGCTGACCCTGCCCTTCCACGCCACCCATGTGGGTGTGAGCAGCCCGGGCGTGAAAAGCTGCACGGTGGAGGACCTGTTTGGCCTGTTCTCCATCACCAAAACGCCGGAGGCCGCCCGCAGTGAGCTGCTGGTGCTGCCGCTGCCCTTTCAGGTGGAGGCACTGACCTTTGCGCCTGGGGATTCCGGCCTGGAGACCATGGCCCGGGCCACTGAGGATGTGACCAGCCCCAGCGACATCCGCGCCTACATGCCCGGCGATGCGCTGAAAAAAATCCACTGGAAGCTATCCGCCAGAAAACGTGAGCTGGTGGTGCGCCGCTTTGAGGAGCCGGTGCTGCCCGATACACTGGTGCTGATGGACTGCTCGCCGCCACCCTCCTGGGGCCACCCGGAGGCCGAGGCGGACGTGCGTGACGCGCTGCTGGAAACCGCTGCCTCCATTGTGGCGGGACAGATGACCAACGACCATGCCGTGCGCCTGCCGCTGCTGGGCGGGCACCCGGTGGAGCTGGAAAAGGCCATGGGCATGCCCATGATCCTGGAAAACCTGGCCCGGGTGGACTTTTCCGAAACGGACAGGTTTGAGCGGGTGCTTCTGCTGGAAACCCGCCGCATGCGCAAGGTGGGCGCAACGGTGATCATCTCCGCAAGGCTCGGCAGCAGCATGGTGGATGTGATGATCCGCATGCGCCGCATGGGGCCTGTTGTCCGGCTGTATCTGGTAACCTTTACCCCGGATGATCCGCTGGTGCTGCCGCTGATCAGCAAGCTGCAGCAGGCGGAAATTGAGGTTTGCTATGTGACCCCGGTGCCTGCATAACAAGTGAAAGGAGGGTGACGGCATGAAGGAGGCAATCCGCCATGGCACGGTGGCGCTGCTGCTGGCCCTGGGGCTGACCCTGGCTGTTTTGGGCTGCATGGGTCTTATGGCCTGGGCGCTGCCCGGCTGCGGCGCGGCGCTGGCCACGGTGGCGCTGCTGGCGGTGTGCTCCGTGAAGCGGCAGACCCGGTGGCTTGCCGTGGGCGCGGTGCTGGCGGGAAACATCCTGTGGGTGCTGCTGCCTGGCGGCATGAGCACCGCGGAGGAAATCATCCGGGCCGTAACCCTGCACTTTTCCGGCGTGAATGGCGCACTGCCCATGGTGGCAGGCCAGCTGTCCCTGTGGCTGGGTGTGCTGATGGGCCTGGCCTGCTTTTGCATGACAGGCCTGAGCCTGGGCAGCTACCCGGCGCTGGCGGCAACTGTGCTGGCGGCGCTGATGCTATGGCTGGCGGACATGCCCGGCGCGCTGCCTTGCCTGACGCCTGCGGTGGCGGCGCTGCTGGTGCAGGCTGCCTCCGGGCGCCATGGTGAGCTTTCCCTGCCCAGGTGCCTGCCGCTGGCGGCTGTGCTGGCTGCCATGGCGCTGCTGCTGACGCCCCAGAGCGGCGTGACCATTCAACCCATGAAGGATGCCGCCGATTACCTTCGGGAGCAGATTCTGGCCCGGTTTATGTTCACCCAGCCGCGGAATGTGTTCACCCTGGCCACGGAAGGCTATTACCCCCAGGGTCAAAACCAGCTGGGCGGCAAGGCCGAACCTACCGATCACCCTGTGATGCTGGTGAAAACCGCCCGCAAAACCTACCTGCGCGGCAGCGTGAAGAATGAATACACCGGGCGCACCTGGCTGGACACCATGGCGGGCCGGCGCTACCTGTGGAGCAGCCTGCAATGGCGGGACCTGCGCACGGAAACCTTCAACATGGGTTTACCCCAGGGTGCCCTGGGGGAGGACAGCGGCCTGACGGCCTACCATACCATCAGCGTAAAGCTGCTGGACGAAAGCGCATCCAGCATGTTTGTTCCCCAGCGGATCCGCAGCCTGAACCCGGGCGGGGAGCTGGTGCCGTACTTCAATTCCGGCAGCGAGGTGTTCGTTACCCGCGACCTGCAGGAGGGCGACACCTACACCGTTGCTGCGCCGCTGATGCAGGCGGGCGACGCGGGCCTGGGCACGCTGATCGCCGCCTGCGCCACCACTGCCGACCCGCTGTACCCGCAGATTCTCAGCGACTACACCGCCCTGCCCGACCATTTGCAGGAGCAGGTGTATCAAATTGCCCGGGAGGCCACTGCCGGTGCAGAAACGCCCTACGACAAGGCCTACGCCATCCAGACCTACCTGTCCCGGGGGTTCAAATACACACTGGATGTGGCGCCCCAGCCGGAAAATCTGGACTTTGTCAGCACCTTTCTCCTCAGCACCCGGGAAGGCTACTGCACACACTTTGCCTCCGCCATGACGGTGCTGTGCCGCATGGCTGGCCTGCCTGCCAGGTATGTGGAAGGCTACCTGGCGGAGCCGGACGAAAGCGGTCACGCCTATGTGACGGGCATGAACGGTCACGCATGGACGGAGGTGTACTTCACCGGCTTTGGCTGGCTGACCTTCGATGCCACGCCTGCCCAGAACCGCACCAATGAAACCCCGGAGGACATGCTGCCGCCGGAGGAGGACGAGCCGGAGGATACCCCCATGCCGCCGGAGCAGGAGCCTACCGCCACCCCGGAGCCGGAGAATCAGCCGGAGCAGCAGGACACACCTACGCCCCAGCCGGAGGAGCCCGATGCACCCAACCAGGAGCCGGATGCTCAGCCGAAGAATAACGCAACCTGGCTGTGGCTGCTGCTGTTGCTGCTGCTGGCAGCGGCCTGCGCGGGGCGCATCCTGTGGGTGCAGCCGGAGCGCTGCGCCAGCCGGGCCAGGGATGAGATGGGCCGCTGGTCTGCCTGGATGCAGGCCGTTGGCGATGCACTGAATGCCGCAGGCCTTGGGCGGGAAAGCAACGAATCCCCCATGGCGTACATGCGCCGGGTGGACGGGCTGCACCGCTTTGGGGTGAAGCTGCTGCCCCTGGGCGAGTGCATGGCCCTGGTGTTCTACGGTCGGCTGGACCCGGAGCCGGAGGAAACTGCCATGGCGGCGGATGCCTGCCGGCGGTTGCTTCCCCGGCTGACCCGCTGGCAGCGGCTGCGCCTGACCCTTGCCCGCGCCTTTGTGCCGGAAAGGAAGCGGGCCTTTACCCGGTGATGAGAAAATGACTTTTTTGTAAACACTGGTGCGAAACCCTTGCCAAATGCGGCAAAAGGGCATAGAGTAAACCTATCATCCTGTGAATGTGAGGTGAGATTATGGACGGCAGTAGCTGCAGCTGCAGGCAAGGAATGGCATTCCCGCGCTCCGGCAGGCCGCCCGTGGTCTGCCCTGCTGAATAAACCAGCGTATGCCATTGCTTGCTTCAGCCACAGCATCCTATTGATCGGTGCAGACGGGCTGCGCATGCAATGGTATTTTTATGCCTTTTTTTGCGCTGCCTGAACAAGTGTGCAAAGGAGGCGCGAGCGAGGAACAGAAACCAGGGAGCTGCCGGGTGCAGGCGATGACCGTTCCTGCCCTGTCCGGCCCGGATGATGCTGATACAGGGCCTGCACTTGGTGTAATTCATGATGGATTCATCATCATATGATCAACTGCTAGCAGTGAGGTGAAATGAATGAAGAGCGAAAGCACGCCCATTCCCCAGGTGGAAGGCCGCCTGCGATCCCACATATTAAAAATGCCGGAGGCGGTGTTCAGGGCCAGCGGCATTGTGGTGAACGGCAGGCGGATCAAGAGCTTTGTGTTTACAACGGATTTGGCGATTATCCGCAACTGCGATGCGGATGCGGTGTTTGCGGTGTATCCCTTCACACCCCAGCAGGCCATCAGCGATGCGATTATCAAGGCCTCCTACATCCCGGTGTTCTGCGGTGTGGGCGGCGGAACCACAAAGGGCATCCGCACGGTTTCCCTGGCGAAGGATGTGGAGGCCCAGGGAGCCATGGGTGTGGTGCTGAATGCACCCATCACCAACCTGAACCTGCTGGCTGTGGCCAATGCGGTGGATATCCCCACCATCATCACCGTGACCAGCGACAAGACGGACATTCCCGCCAGGCTGGCCCACGGCGCGGCTATCCTGAACGTGGCCTGCGGCAGAAATACCCCGGAGGTTGTGCGCTATGTCCGTGCCCAGGCGCCGGATGCGCCCATCATCGCCTCCGGTGGCAAGACCAATGAAACCGTGCTGGAGACCATTCAGGTCGGTGCCAATGCCATAACCTACACGCCGCCATCCACCCAGGAGCTTTTCAGCGCCCTGATGGCGAACTATCGCGAATAAAAA
>CAYLIC010000069.1:0-6916 GCA_964383815.1 uncultured Faecalibacterium sp.
TCCACCACCGCCAGGTATTCCCGCTGAAAGTCCTCCGTGTGCAGCAGCTGCTGCAGCCGGTGCTGGGCATGGGGTGTTTTCGCCACCAGCATCAGCCCGCTGGTGCCCTTGTCCAGCCTGTTCACCGGCCGGTAAACAAAATCCGCCGGGCAGCCCAGGTAGGCATACACCGCGTTTTCCAGCGAATTGTCCGGATGCCCGGCGCTGGACTGGCTGGCCAGGGGTGCAGGCTTGTTGATCACCAGCAGGTGCCCGTCCTCATAGGGGATATCCAGCGGCATTTCATACCCCCGCAGCCGGTACCGGGGCCTTTCCCCGGGCCAAACGATGCTCACCACCTGGCCTGCATGCAGCACGGCGTTCACCGGCGTGGGCACGCCATCCACACAGATGCGGCTGTCCCACTTGGCGGACTTCATGGCGGTATAGCTCACCCCCATGTCCCTGCGGAGCACATCCCGCAGTTTGCACCCATCCACCTTCACCACATACTCCATCTCACTCACCCGTTTCCAGTATACCCACCACCCATTTCTCCGTCAAGTCACAGGTGACAGCCTCGCCTCTGGGGGGTTGCTTTTTTTTGCGGTTCGGGGTACAATGGCAGTGATTTATTTTGTCATCATGGTCCCTCAGGCAATCAAAAGGAGGTTATAAGGGAAATGAGCTACATCATCATGACGGACAGCGACAGCGATCTGCCCTTCGCCCTGCAACAGGAAATGAACATCCCGGTGGTTAAAATGCCCTACACCCTGGACGGGCAGGAGTACCTGGACGACCTGGGACAGACCCTGGACCATAAAACGTATTACGACAAAATGCGCGCCGGTGCGCATCCCACCACCTCCGCGCTGAACGAGTTTGTCTACCTGGAGTATTTCGAGCCGATTCTCAAGGAGCAGGATCTGCTGTTCATCGCCTTCTCCAGCAAGCTCAGCGCCACCATTAACGCCATCTACGCCGCCCGGGAGCAGCTGCTGGAAAAATACCCGGAGCGCAAGTTCATCGTGGTGGACACCCTGTCCATTTCCGGGCCCCAAACGCTTCTGATTATCAAGGCCCACGAAATGTACAGGGCAGGCGCATCCATGGAGGAGGTTGCCGCCTGGCTGGAGGAAAACAAGTGCCGTGCCCAGGCATGGTTTACCGTGGATGACCTGGTATACCTGAAGCGCGGCGGGCGTGTGTCCCCGGCGGCAGCAGCCATCGGCACCCTGCTGGATTTGAAACCCATCCTCACCGAAACCTGCGAAGGCCAGCTGGCCGCTGCCGACAAGGTGCGCGGCCGCCGCAAGGCCATGAACTACATTGTGGACAAGGCCGTGGAGAACATCGTAGACCCGGAGGAGTCCATTGCCCTGGTGCTCCATGCCGATTCCCTTGCCGATGCCCAGCGCCTGATGGACATGACCGCTGCCAAGCTGCCCACCCTGCGCATGCGCATTGAGAATGTTGGCCCGGTTATCGGCGCCCACGCAGGCCCCGGTGTTATCGCCCTGTGCTTCATGGGCAAGAAGCGGCCTATGTGACAGAACGCGCACCAGGCGGCTTGTGTCAACCACTCTGCGGGAGGCTTCTCCCGCTTTTTTCAATGGAGGTGTTTCCATGGGTTTGCTGTTCATTGGCTCCACCGTGGCGGATGTGCTCATCCGCACCCCTTGCCTGCCCCGGACAGGCGATGACATCAACATTGCCAGCCAGCAGGTGTCCCTGGGCGGCTGCGGGTTCAATGCTTTCTATGCCGCCAACAGCACCGGCCTGGCGGCGTGCACGCTGTTTTCCCCGGTGGGCACAGGCCTGTGGGGCGATTGGGTTCGCGCTGCCCTGGGGGCGCGGGGCCTTTCCACCGCTGTGCCGCCGGTGGATGCACCCAACGGCTGCTGCTACTGTCTGGTGGAGCCGGACGGGGAGCGCACCTTCCTGTGTGAGCACGGCGCGGAGTACCGTTTTCAGCCGGAGTGGTTCCAGGGCCTGGGCGAATACGAGGGCGTGTACCTTTGCGGCCTGGAGGTGGAGGAGCCCACAGGCGGCGTGCTGCTGGACTGGCTGGAGCAGCACCCGCCAGGGCGGCTGTACTTTGCGCCCGGGCCGCGGATTCTGCACATTCCGCCGGAGAAAATGGCCCGGCTTATGGCGCTTCGCCCGGTTTTTCACCTGAATGAGGCGGAGGTGTGCGCCTTCACCCGCTGTGACGATGTACCCCAGGCCGCCCGCATGCTCCACAGCCTGACAGGCGGCGATGTGATTGTCACCCTGGGTGCTGAGGGCGCCTATGTGCTCTCCGGCGGCAGGGGTGAGCATGTGCCCGGCTTTCCGGCCCGGGTGGTGGACACCATCGGCGCGGGAGATGCCCACATTGGCACGCTGATGGCCTGCCAGGCTGCAGGCATGCCGCTGCCAGCGGCCGTGGGCCTGGCCAACCGGGTATCTGCCGCGGTGGTGGGCCAGGCCGGCGCATCCCTGCCGGCGCAGGCCATTGCCCGGTTGATTAAAGAATCCTCATGATTTTCTAATCATTCTTCCCTTGGAAGTCGCCTTTCACCGTGGTAGACTATCCATCGTAGGAGGAATGAATTATGTTGGATCTTTTGCTGCTTCCCTTTACGGTTGCCTTTGCTCTGCTGGAAGGCCTGTTTGACCTCATCGGCGGGTTCTTCGGCCTGCTGGGCGGCATTGTGGGCCTGTGTGTGAAGCTGACGCTCATCGGCATTGCCATTGGCGGCATTGTGGAGTTCATCCGCCGTCACCGCGCCAGGCGCGATAGCGAGCCTGAACAGGAAACCTTCACCAGCTATTACGACCAGCACTCGTCCGTACAGTAAGCCGGGCATGCCCGCGGGAGCTGCACATTGCGGCTCCCGCTTTTGTGTGATATAATATGGATAACATATACAGGAGGTTCCCGCCCATGGACGAGCTGATTTCCAAGTGGCACAGAGAATTGGAGCTGTTCTCCGCCATCAAGCCGCTGATGATTCTGGAAGGCAACGTGCTGGATCAGTACCGGTATCCGGTGGCTGGCTCCATCCCGGAGGACACGCTGGTGCCTCTGCCCCAGTACCTGCACGGCTACCTGGCGGACAGCGGCTATAGCCAGGTGGTGTTCTATTCCAACCTGGTGGGCTTTATGAACCCTTATGCGCCCCGGATGGTGGAGCGCTTTGCCCAGGCCAGCGGTGCCCAGGCCCAGGGCGGGGTGATCCCGGCTGAGTTCAAGGGCACCAAGGCCGACACCGCGCCCAACATCATCCGCCGGGCCATGGCGCAGACCCGGGAGGCCACCGCCGTTGTGCTGGAGCTTGCCAGCCACTATATCGTGACCCCAGAGCGGATGGATCAGCAGGATGTGAACAGCTTCAACCTGCTGCTGCAGTCCGCCCTCAGCGCTGCCACCGTGCGGACCCCCATGGGCAAGCGGCAGAACCTGCTGATTCTGCTGGTGAACAAGCTCAACGACCTGCCCGCCTGGTTCTACCTGAACAACCCGGTGTGCAAGGTGATTCGCCTGGAGGCCCCAGACCGGGAGGAGCGCAAGCACCTGATCAGCGGCAGCGCCTTCGCCACCTTTTTCGACAGCACCGTGTACCGCACGGATATGCCCTACTACACCGGGCACCCGGAGGAACTGGAGCGCCTGCGGGAGAAGTTCGTTGGCCTGACGGAAGGCCTGACCTTCACCGAGCTGGATGCCATGCGCCGCCTGAGCAAGCAGGAGTGCCTGCCCATCCGTGATCTGTGCACCGTGGTGGATTTGTACAAGTATGGCATTAAGGAAAACCCCTGGGAGCAGCTTTCCATGGACAGCCTGCGCCATGCCAGGCAGGACTTTGAAAAGCGCATCAAGGGGCAAAACGCCGCCCTGGAGCGCACCCTGGATGTGGTGAAGCGGGCTGTTACCGGCATGAACGGCCTCAGCTCCTCCTCCACTGCCAAGCCCAAGGGTGTGCTGTTCTTCGCCGGGCCCACGGGCACCGGCAAAACGGAAACTGCCAAGGCGCTGGCAGAGAAGCTCTTTGGCGATGAAAGCGCCTGCATCCGCTTTGACATGAGCGAGTATGGTCAGAGCCATTCCGATCAGAAGCTGCTGGGCGCACCTCCCGGCTATGTGGGCTACGAGGCCGGCGGCCAGCTGACCAACGCCGTGAAGAAGAACCCCTTTGCCATTCTGCTGTTTGACGAGATTGAGAAGGCGCATCCCTCCATCCTGGACAAGTTCCTGCAGATTCTGGAGGACGGCCGCATGACCGATGGCCAGGGCAACACGGTGTACTTTTCCGAAACCATCATCGTCTTCACCAGCAACCTGGGCATGTATGTGAAGGACGCCTTTGGCAACCGCCAGCAGAACGTGACCATGGACATGGATTACCCCCAGGTGGAAAAGCGCATCCGCACCGCCATTGAGGAATACTTCAAGCTGGAGCTGGGCCGCCCGGAAATCCTGAACCGCATTGGCGAGAACATCGTCGTGTTCGATTTCATCCGGCAGGAGGCAGGCCAGGCCATTCTCCGCGCCCAGGTGGACAAGATTATCCGCCGGATGGAGGAGCAGAAGAGCATCCGCATTACCATTGCGGAGGAAGCCTATGCCCAGCTGCAGTCAGCCGCCCTCAGCGACCTGAGCAACGGCGGTCGCGGCGTGGGCAACCAGGTGGAGGCGCTGCTCATCAACCCCCTGTCCCGCTGGCTGTTCGACCATGAAGTCCTGTCCAGCGCCCAGGTAACCATCCAGCGCTTTGACACCACCGCCAAGCCGCCCTGCATCCATTGTGACCTTGTGGAGGTGAACCCCCATGCCTGATAACACCCTGCGCTCCCTTTCGGATATTGTGGGCGACCTGTGGGGCACGCCTGCCCGGCAGGCTGCTGCGCCAGCTGCCCGGCCCGTATACAAGTCCACCTTTCCGCCCTTCGAGCAAATGTGGAAAACCGCCGATGACACCGTGGACTGGACGGACGCCCTGGCCCATGATGAACCTACCGATGGCCTGACCTCCGCCCACCTGTGGCAGTTCTTCCACCAGCACGCCGCCAGGGTACTGGATGGCGACATTGCCGCCTATGTGGAGGTGCTCAAGGCCGCGAACCCCCTGGGCGACCTGGCGCCCTACGCCGCATCCTTCGATGTGGAGGCCGAAACAGCCGACAGGGTACAGGTGCGCTTTGGCGTGCACCCGGCCTACATGGACAAGCAGGCGGAGGAGGTTCGCCGCTACCTGTGTGCCGTGGCGCTGCGCTCCGCCCGGGATGTGATGGCGCTGCTGCCCGTGCGGCAGGTGCAGGTCACCGCCCTGCAGGCGGATGCACCCCTGCTGCAGGTGCTGTTCGACCGGAGCGAACTGCAGAAGGTGCGCTTCTCCTTCATCGATCCCGTGGCCTTCGTTACCGATTGCGGCGCCACCTTCACCCAGGAGGCACAAGCATGACAAACAAGGAGATACTGTCCATCGCCATGGCGCAATCCGCCGTGGAGCTGAACGCCACACCGGAGGACTTCACCCGGGACACACCGGTCATCACGCCTTTTTGCCTGGGCGCAGCCTCCCGGAAATACTACCGGGAGCCCATTGCCTGCAGCCTGGTGTCCTACGGCAGCAATATCGTTGCCTCCGTACAGGAGGCCTGTCGCCCCCTGGTGGAGGAATACCTGGCGCAGTTCACCTTCTACCACTGCTTTGAAACCCCCAACCTGTACTGGCTGGACCAGCGCATGCAGGCCCAGGGCCAGCGGGTGTGCTTCATGGCGGAATACTTCCTGCCGGATATGTCCCGGCTCACAGCACTGCCCTGTGCCTACCCCACAAAGGTGCTGACCCAGGCAGACTTTGCGCCCCTGTATCAGCCCGAATGGAGCAACGCCCTGTGTGCCGACCGGAAGGAGCTGGACGTGCTGGGCGTGGGCGCGTATGATGGCGAAAGGCTCATCGGCCTGGCTGCCTGCTCTGCCGACTGCGATGCCATGTGGCAAATCGGCGTGGATGTGCTGCCGGCCTACCGCCTCCAGGGCATTGCCGCCAGCTTGACCAGCCGCCTGGCCTGCGAAATTCTGGCCCGTGGCCGGGTGCCCTTCTACTGCTGCGCCTGGTCCAACATCCGCTCCGCCCGGAACGCCATCAAAAGCGGCTTTTCGCCTGCCTGGGCGGAGATGACCGTGAAACCCGCCACCCTGGTGGAGGAAATGAATCACCCGCATAAGGAGGAACAAGCATGAAGCTACTGTTCAAGCAGCGGTTCTTTTCCTGGTTCGACAGCTATGACATTTATGCCGAGGACGGCAGCGTGGTCTACACCGTCAAGGGCCAGCTGGCCTGGGGACACCTGCTGAAGATATTCGACAGCCACCGGCAGGAAGTGGGCATGGTGAAGCAGCGAATCCTCACCTGGATGCCCGCCTTCGAACTGTACCAGGGCGGCACACGGCTTGGCAGCATCCGGCGGGAGTTCGCCTTCTTCCGGCCCAGGTACAACATTGATTTCAACGGCTGGCATGTGGAGGGCAACCTGTTCGAGTGGAATTACGCCGTGCAGGACCGCAGCGGACGCCAGGTTGCCACCGTGTCCAAGCAGCTGCTGAACTGGACGGACACCTATGTGATTGACGTGGTGAACCCCCGGGACGCCCTGTGGGCGCTGATGCTCGTGCTGGCTATCGATGCGGAAAAATGCTCCCGGAACGATTGATGCGCCCTGACCTTCGCCAAATGGCGGAGGCAATGTGGATACACCTGACGGGTCACATGTTGCAGCATGCAATGTGTGACCCTTTGTGTTGGGCAGCAGAGGAATGCACACAAAAACCCGCTCCACATAAGCAGAGCGGGCGCGTAAGCAAACGTGCCGTGCAGCGCATCTCCAAATGGGATTCTTAAGGGATGAAATCCCTTAAGCAGGGTGCAGGGACAGCGTCCCTGCC
>CAYLIC010000070.1:0-6407 GCA_964383815.1 uncultured Faecalibacterium sp.
TCCGTGGATACCCGCACCGAGCAGAAGATTCAGGATGCCATGGATAAGCTGATGCATGGCCGTACCTCGTTCGTGATTGCACATCGCCTGTCTACCATCAAAAATTCTGATTTGATTCTGGTGATGAAGGATGGCGACATCATCGAAAGCGGCACCCATGATGACCTGCTGGCTAAAAACGGCTTCTATGCCGAGCTGTACAACAGTCAGTTTGAGCAGGACGCATCCTGAAAGATCTGAAGCTGGTGCAGCTTAACTCCTTCGGATGCGGTTTGGATGCCGTGACCCTCGATCAGGTGAATGATATTCTACAAAAGGCAAGCTGTTCGACAGCCCCATGCCCATTGAAAAGGCTGCAAAGCTGGCAAACCTTTTCTGTCGCTGGGCAACCAGTGTGGCGGCGGGTGGTTCCTGACTGGCGACATGGTGAAACTGATTACCACGGGCGTTCCCAGTATTGTGTGCATCCTGGCCTTTGAATGCCTGCCCAACCATGTGGTGGGGAAGGGGGCCATCAAGCAGCTGAACCGTATCAAACTGATGCTGTCCACAGCCGGCAAAGCGCTGGAGAAGGAAAGCGCAGATGCAAACTGAAAAGCCTATTTACAGGTTGTTTATTGAAAGACATAGGATCCTATGTTATAATCGCATAGGATCCTATGTTTTTGGAATGATGGGAAGGGGTCATGCTGTTGCCTAACGATAAGGTTGCTATTTTGATGAAAAAAACGGCACTGGCGATTGAGAAGCTGTCCAACCATGCGCTTGCGCCCTATGACTTGACACACACACAGTACAAAATCCTGATGCTGCTCTACCACAATCAGGGCAGACCCATCCGGCAGACCGACATCGAATCCCATTTTTCCATGACGAATCCAACCGTGACGGGTATCCTCCAGAACCTTGAAAAGAAAGGACTGGTGGAGCGCATTGCAAACCCGGATGACAAGCGCAGCAAACTGCTCAGGCTGACGGAAAGTGCTGTCAGGATGAAAGCAGAGTTGTATGCACTGGGAGAATCCCTTGAAAAACAGGTAACAAAAAACCTGACAGGAGATGAAAGGAAACAGTTGGTCAACCTGCTCAAAAAGATCCTGGCAGGCTAACGGCCTTTCGTGACCATGAAAACCAAAGAACCTGTGCGGCGTTGAGGCTGCGAAGAAGGAGGCCATTCGATGGATAGGGCAAATGCTCACAAAACGTTTTTCTGCCTGTTTTTGTTGACGCTGTTTCTGGTGTGCTGCAATGTTTCGGGTCCTGCAGCCATGGCAAAGGCCGGGTCAACGGTGATCGTGCTTACGGATGAGCAAATCACCATTGACGGCCCCGGTGCGCAGGCGGAAGGCAGCACACTGACCATCACGTCAGATGGCGTGTATGAGCTGACTGGAAGCCTTTCCAGCGGTCAGGTGGTGATTGATGCCTCCAGGGAAGCTGCGGTGGAGCTGGTGCTTGCGGGGGTGGATATTACCGCCGGCGAGAACGCTGCCATCTACTGCAAAGAGGCTGATGAGCTGATCATCACATTGGCTGAAGGTACGCATAATACGCTGAGGGATGCGCCCCGTTTTTCCTTTGCTGATGGAGAAAAAGAGGAACCGGATGCGACGCTGTTCAGCAAGTGCGATCTATCCATTGGCGGCAGCGGTCAACTGACGGTTAATGCAGGATTCCGCCACGGCATTAACACCAAGGATGATCTGGTGGTGATGAACGGCACGATATCCGTCAGCGCTGCAATGGACGCTATCCGGGGTACGGATTCCGTGACGGTGAAGGAAGGCAGCTTCGACCTTGCGGCTGGCCGGGACGCCATTCGTTCCAGCAAGGCAGGGGATTCTGCGAAAGGGTGGATTGTGCTGGAAGGCGGAACCTGTGTTATCCGTTGCGGCGGTGATGCCATTCAGGCTGAGAACAGCCTGCACGTTTCCGGCGGCATCTATGATATTCATACCGAGGGCACGCCTGCGGGCACTTCCAGCAGCCAAAAGGGTATGAAGGCCGGCAGCATACTGACCGTTGACGGCGGAACCTTCAATATCATCAGCTGTGACGATGCCATCCACGCCGATGCGGATGTGTTTGTCAACGGAGGAACCTTCTCCATTGAAACCATGGATGATGGCATCCATGCCAACCGCAACCTGTACATCAACGGCGGCGTGATTGAAATCCCCGTGTGCTATGAGGGCTTTGAAGGCACGATCATTGAAGTGAACGGCGGGAAATCCTTCATTGACGCATCCAATGATGCCATCAGCGCTGCTGCCGGTACGCCTGAGGCGGATAGCTTTTCCGGCAGAGGCGGCAATCCCAGTGTGCAGGCGTGGTTTAACGGCGGTGAACTGGAGGCGGTCGCTGGCGGAGATGTGGTGGACTCCAACGGCAATATCTACGTCACCGGCGGCACACTTTGGCTCAGTGCTCCGCCGTGGCCGGATTATGAAGGCTCGCTGCTGTGCAATGGAGATGTGACCATCACCGGCGGCACAATCGCATCCGTTGGCTGCATGGGCGTAAACGTCTATTGGGATCAGCAGCCAATTCTGTGGGTATCTCACAAAAACGAGTTGCCCAAGGGAACTGTGCTCTCCCTTCGGGATGAAGCTGGTAAGAGCATTGTTGAACTGACAACGCGGGAGGAGGCTGTGCAGTCCGTATTCACCTCGCCAGACCTGCTGGCTGGAAGCACCTATGCGCTTTACATCGACGATGTCAGGAAAATTGAAGTCACCCTGAGCAATGGAATGAACGTTACTGGCGATGACGGCGGTGCGTTTACCGGCGGCTATAGCCGCGGCAATATGGCAGAATATCGGTAAGGAGGAAACATCGATGATCGACCTGAACCGCCCTGGCCTTGGCGCCATGGGCATGAACCGCAGCAGCCGGGAAACCTCCATCGATGCGCTGAAGATTACGCTGACGCAGGAGGATGTCCGCGCCATCGAGGCAGCGATCCCCGAGGCAAAGGTCAGGGGTCGCGGCATGCGCAATTTTGTATTCACCAATGGCAGAACGGCATTGGCATAAGGAAAGGAGAAATGAATGATGGAAAAGGTATGCGAATTTCTGCAAAAGGCGAAAGTGTTTTATGTTGCGACCATGGACGGCGACCAGCCGCGGGTGCGGCCTTTCGGCATTGCCCATATCATTGACGGCAGGCTGTGCATCATGACCGGCAAGCGCAAGCCTGTTGCTCAACAGATCGCCGCCAATGGCAAGGTGGAGGTCTGCGCGTGCATCGGTACCGAATGGGTGCGTATTGCCGGAGAGCTTGCGGAGGATGACCGCATGGAAACCCGTCAGGCCATGCTGGATGCTTATCCATTCATGAAGAAGACCTACGCCGCCGATGATGGCAACATGCAGGTGTTGTATTTCAAGAATGCGACTGCAACGTTTGACGCTTTCAGTGGAAAACACGAGGTTGTGAACTTCTGATAAATACCGCGCAGACAGGGGGCACACAATGAAAAAGGTATTCGTTTTGCTGACATTGATGATGACGCTGGCCTTAACAGCCTGTGCTGCTGGTGAAGCATCATCCCAAATCGATGCTCCATCGAGCCTGGAGGAATCACTGATGTCCGAAACCATGCCCCGTGTTGAGCCGGGACAAATTGCCTGTGAGAAAAGCGTGTACATCGATGCAAACGGAGATACTGTGGTCATACCGAAGGACTTTGCCGTATCCGAAAAAACAGACGAGCAACTAGTGAAAACCGGTGTCGTGGTGATCGGCTCGGACGGTAGCGAGTTTGTATGGGTACCGACTACGCAGACTGCGCTTGCCGTCCATGACTTCGGAAGCTATGTATCATGGGGATGGAATCCGGCTGATTACTGGGATGAAACAGATTTACCGCTTTATCAGGAAATGGTTGCAAGCGTAGGCACATACGGTGGATTCTACATGGGCAGATATGAAGCAAGCTATGGAAGCGGCAGCGATCTGTCTGATTATACACCCGCCAGCAAGCGCGTGGAGCGTGCTGATTCCGGGCGGATCTGGGTTCGCTTTTCCCCGCAGGATGCCACTATTGCCTGCCAGAATCTGTATGCCGATAATGAAACGGTTCAGGGTTTCTTTCCCTGGGGGATTAACTATGACACCACGCTGCAATGGCTGATTGATTCCGGCTGCAAGACGGAGGAAGAAGTAACGCAGGATAGTACCAGCTGGGGAAACTACAGCAATGATGCTTTCTCTCCCAACGCTGATGGCAGCACCACCGGCCTGTGGGAGGAAGCCAAATCAAACAACATCTATGATTTGGCAGGCAACAACTGGGAATGGACGCAGGAGCATCACGGCTCCGACAGCTACGTTATGCGCGGCGGCGGATATAATCTGATGGGTGGCCCTTGCCGTGGCAGCGATTACCCTGCCGCAGTGCGTGATCCGCTACCTGGAAATGGCAGGCACCCTAATGTGGTGTTCAGGGTTGCGTTGTTTGTGAAATAAGTCGTGATTGTAAAGCGAAAGCCCGGTATTGTACCCACCGAGCCGTTTTTGCATCCGACTGCACCCAAATGACCCCGTTTCCTCTCATTGGGTGCACAGACGATAGCTGGGTTATCGTCAGCGTGTTGAAAAAGCGGCAGAGCTGCATTTTTCGAGGATTTGCGCTCCATTGCTGTCAGGCCACCGGGCCTTCCGACCCCATCCCGGAGGTTTTTGGGCAGTCTGCGCGTGATGACGCTTCAACACGCTGCATCGCACCTCAGCTGATGCGTCAGCAAGAAATATAGATAGCTTATCAGCGGCACAGATGCAGTTGAAAAAAACCTTCGGATGCACTATAATACATCATGTTTTTCACATTCTGACGGTGAAGGGAGAGTTCTATATGCTGACAATCGAAAGAGCCAACGAATTGCTGAACACCACAATCACCCAGGAGCACTTGTTTCTTCATGCAAAAAATGTGATGATTGCCATGGGTGGCCTTGCAAGGCATTTCGGGGAAAATGTGGAGCACTGGATGGCCATTGGTTATCTTCACGATTACGACTATGAGCAGTACCCTGACGAGCACCTGCAGCATACGGAAAAGCCGTTGAAGGAGGCAGGCCTCACAGATGAAGAGATTCGCAGCATCCTGGCGCATGGCTATGGAATTTGCAGTGACGTGGAGCCGGTAACCAATCTGGAAAAGTCCCTGTTTACCGTGGACGAGCTGACAGGTATCATTCAGGCCGCTGCCAGAATGCGTCCCGCCGGGATCACCGACATGGAGGTCTCCAGCTTCATGAAGAAGTTCAAGGATAAGAAATTTGCTGCCAAGTGCGACCGGGAGCTCATCAAGCAGGGCTGCCAGATGCTGAATATGGAGGTCAGGGATGTGGCTGCCATCTGCATCGAAGCCATGAAAGAGCACGCCCAGGAGCTGCAGCTGGGGGCGAAGGCGTAATGCGATGAAAGCAGGAAGGCTTTTGCTACAAGGAGGTACCGCTGAAGCACTTGCCTTCGATTCCGACAGCTTTGAAGCCAATCCACGGAATCGGATGTGATGATGTGGACGTTGCGGACGATAATTGTTTATTTATATGACCAGCCTTTTTGACATGAAAAGCGGCCTTGCTCCGTTTGCATTTCGGAGCAAGGCCGCCAATTATTTTCCTGTTCTACAACAGGGTTTGCGCTTTACCGCCGGGAGAAGCGGCTCTTTTTTGCAACAATCAGCCCAGCCATGGCAGCAACGCTGGCCATGCACAGGCCCAGCCACAGAGCCTGGTTGGATTCATCACCGGTCTTGGGCGGGATGGTTGCCTGCGGGGTGGGGGAGGGTGTTGCAGGCTGAGGTGTAGGTGTTGCAGGCTGAGGTGTGGGTGTTGCAGGCTGCGGGGTAGGTGTAGGTGTTGCAGGCTGCGGGGTAGGTGTGGGCGTGGACGTGGGTGTGGGTGTAGGTGTAGGTGTAGGTGTAGGCGTGGGCGTGGACTTCCACTGGGCAAACAGGGTGATGTCCTCCGTCAGGGTGGTGCTTTGCCCGTCGGTGTAGCTGTCACCGCTGCCGTCAGCCTTGGTGTTCCAGACGCCAAAGCTGTGACCGGTTTTGGTAAAGCTGTTGGCGGTCAGATTCTGGGACTCACCGTAGGTGAAGATCTGCTGCGCCATGCTGCCGGTGCCGCCGTTGTTGTTGAAGGTGACGGTGTACTTATCAGGCGTCCACTGGGCGTAGAGGATGATGTCCTCCGTCAGGGTGGTGCTTTGCCCGTCGGTGTAGCTGTCACCGCTGCCGTCAGCCTTGGTGTTCCAGACGCCAAAGCTGTGACCGGTTTTGGTAAAGCTGTTGGCGGTCAGATTCTGGGACTCACCGTAGGTGAAGATCTGCTGCGCCATGCTGCCGGTGCCGCCGTTGTTGTTGAAGGTGACGGTGTACTTATCAGGCGTCCACTGG
>CAYLIC010000071.1:0-5296 GCA_964383815.1 uncultured Faecalibacterium sp.
GCGCACCAGCCACATCAGCGTGGTGCTGGACCAGAAGAAGGCGAAGGAGGCTTAATCCATGGGTCAGAAAGTGAATCCCCACGGCGCCCGCGTTGGTGTGATCTTCGATTGGTCCACCCGCTGGTATGCCGGCAAGAAGGATTTTGCGAACAACCTGGTTGAAGACCACAAGCTTCGCAAGATGCTGAAGGAAAAGTACTACTCCACCGGCATTAGCCGCATTGATATTGAGCGCACTGCCCAGACCATTACGGTGAACATCTTCACCGCCAAGCCTGGCATGATCATCGGCCGCGGCGGCGCTGGCATTGAGGCCCTGAAGGCCGACATCACCAGCTTCCTGGGCCGTCCTGCTCACATCAACGTGATGGAGATCAAGCAGCCCGATGCTGATGCTCAGCTGGTGGCTGAAAACATTGCCCAGCAGCTGGAGAAGCGCATCAGCTTCCGCCGCGCCATGAAGCAGGCCCTGCAGCGCGCCATGAAGATCAATGGTGTGAAGGGCATCAAGGCCAGCGTCAGCGGCCGCCTGGGTGGCGCTGACATTGCCCGCAGCGAGCACTACCACGAGGGTTCCATCCCGCTGCAGACGCTGCGCGCCAACATCGACTACGGCTTTGCCGAAGCCAAGACCACCTATGGCCGTCTGGGCGTGAAGGTCTGGATCTACAAGGGACAGATTCTTCCCAAGGCCAAGAAGGCTCCCGCCGCGAAGGAGGTAAAGTAACCCATGCTGATGCCCAAGAGAGTTAAGCGCCGCAAGGTTTTCCGTGGCCGCATGAAGGGCGCCGCTCACCGCGGCAACTTCATCGCCTACGGCGAGTATGGCCTGCAGGCGATGGAGCCCTGCTGGGTGACCTCCCAGCAGATTGAGGCCGCTCGTATCGCCCTGACCCGCTACACCAAGCGTGGCGGCCAGGTGTGGATTAAGATTTTCCCCGACAAGCCCGTTACCGAGAAGCCTGCTGAGACCCGCATGGGCTCCGGCAAGGGCTCTCCCGAGTACTGGGTGGCAGTTGTGAAGCCCGGCCGCGTTCTGTTCGAAGTGGCTGGCGTGCCGGAGGAGGTTGCCCGCGAGGCCCTGCGCCTGGCTGCCCACAAGCTGCCCATGAAGACCAAGTTCATCAAGCGTGAAGATGAAGCTAAGACTGAAGCGGGTGGTGAAGAATAATGAAGGCAAATGAATTCTCCGCTATGAACAAGGAGCAGCTGACTGCCAAGGTTGCGGAACTCAAGAGCGAGCTGTTCAACCTTCGTTTCCAGCTTGCCACCGGTCAGCTGCAGAACACCATGCAGATCACCGCTGTCAAGCGCGACATCGCTCGTGCCAAGACCGTTCTTCGCCTCAAGGAACAGGCGTAAGAGTTACTGAAAGGAGGCAGCCGCTTCAATGTCTGAAATCAACAACACTCAGGAGCGTGGTCTGCGCAAGACCCGGATTGGCATTGTCGTGTCCGACAAGATGGACAAGACCTGCGTTATCCAGATCAAGACCCGCGTCCGTCATCCCCTGTATGGCAAGATCATGAACCAGACCAGCAAGCTGAAGGTGCATGATGAGAACAACGAGTGCGGTATCGGCGACACCATCAAGGTGATGGAGACCCGCCCGCTGTCCAAGGACAAGCGCTGGCGCCTGGTCGAGATCATCGAGAAGGCCAAGTAATCCGCGCGTTAAGGAGGAAAAACTATGATTCAGCCGCAAACCCGGCTTAAGGTTGCCGATAACTCCGGCGCCAAGGAAATCATGTGCATCCGCGTGCTGGGCGGTTCTTTCCGCCGTGATGGCTCCATCGGTGACATCATCGTGGCCAGCGTGAAGAGCGCCACCCCCGGCGGTACCGTGAAGAAGGGCGATGTGGTTAAGGCCGTTATCGTCCGCATGCGCAAGAACAAGCGTCGTCCTGATGGCAGCTACATCAAGTTTGACGACAACGCTGCCGTTATCATCAACGACAGCAAAATGCCCCGTGGCACCCGTATCTTTGGACCTGTGGCCCGCGAGCTGCGTGAGAAGGACTTCATGAAGATCGTCTCCCTGGCTCCCGAAGTTCTGTAAGGAGGTAAAACGATATGCACGTTAAGTCTAATGATCAGGTCGTTGTCATCTCCGGCAAGGACAAGGGCAAGAAGGGCAAGATTACTGCCGCTTTCCCCAAGACCGGTCGCGTGATTGTTGAGGGCGTGAACGTTGCTACCAAGCACCAGAAGGCCCGCAATGCCATGCAGCCCGGCGGCATCATCAAGAAGGAGCTGCCCATCGACGCTTCCAACGTGATGCTGGTGTGCTCCAAGTGCGGCAAGGCCACCCGCGTTGCTCACAAGGTGACCGTTACCGAAGTGAACGGCAAGGCTACCCGCAAAATGATCCGTGTGTGCAAGAAGTGCAACGCGGAAATCGACTGATAAAGGAGGAAAAGCCAAATGGCTACCCGTTTGAAGGAAAAATACCTGGCCGAGGCTGTTCCTGCTTTGCAGCAGAAGTTCAGCTACAAGAACGTCATGGAAATCCCCAAGCTGGAGAAGATCGTTATCAACATGGGCCTGGGCGAGTGCAAGGACAACGCCAAGTCCCTGGAGATGGCGGTGAATGAGCTGACTGCCATTGCCGGCCAGAAGCCCATGGTGACCAAGGCCAAGAAGTCCATCGCCAACTTCAAGCTGCGCGAAGGCCAGAGCGTTGGCGCAAAGGTTACCCTCCGCGGCGCCCGCATGGAGGAGTTCATGGACAAGCTCGTCAGCGTTGCGCTCCCCCGTGTGCGCGACTTCCGCGGCGTGAGCACCAAGGCCTTTGACGGCCGCGGCAATTACGCCCTGGGCATCAAGGAGCAGCTGCTCTTCCCCGAAATCGACTATGACAAGGTGGAGAAGATCCGCGGTATGGAAATGATCTTCGTCACCACTGCCAAGACCGATGAGGAGTGCATGGAGCTGCTGCGGCTGCTGGGCATGCCCTTTGCGCAGGCGTAATTGAAGGAGGAAAATCAAAGTGGCTAAGACGAGCATGAAACTCAAGCAGGCGAGGACGCCCAAGTTCTCCACCCGCGCCTACACCCGTTGCCGCCTGTGCGGTCGTCCGCACTCTGTGCTGCGCAAGTACGGTGTATGCCGTATCTGCTTCAGAGAGCTGGCCTACAAGGGCCAAATCCCCGGTGTCCGCAAGGCCAGCTGGTAAGCGGGGAACAGAACGGAAGGAGGTACCATCATGGTTGTGAATGATCCCATTGCCGATATGCTCACCCGCATCCGCAACGCCCAGGTCGCCAAGCACGACGCTGTGACGCTGCCTGCCAGCAACACAAAGAAGGCCATCGCCAAGATTCTGCTGAACGAAGGCTATGTGAAGGCTGTGGACTATGTCGACGACGGACTGCAGGGCGAGATTAAGATTACCCTGAAGTATGTCAACGGCAAGCAGACCCCTGTCATTGCGGGCCTGAAGCGTATTTCTAAGCCCGGCCTGCGCGTGTATGCGCGCTGCGAAGAGCTGCCCAAGGTTCTGGGCGGCCTGGGCATCGCCATCATCAGCACCAGCAAGGGTCTGATGACTGACAAGGAAGCACGGAAGAACGCCATCGGCGGCGAAGTGCTTGCCTACATTTGGTAAGACCGACACGTCAATGGAGGTGTGATTATGTCTCGTATCGGAAGACTTCCGATCACTGTTCCCGCGGGCGTGACGGTTACGGTTGACGCCGACAACCTGGTGACGGTGAAGGGCCCCAAGGGCACCCTGAGCCAGCAGGTGAACAGCGCCATCACCGTGAAGCAGGAGGGCAACATCCTGACCCTCGAGCGCCCCACGGATTCCAAGCCCCACAAGGCTATGCACGGCCTGTACCGTGCGCTGGTGCACAACATGGTCGTCGGCGTGACCGACGGCTTCTCCAAGACGCTGGAGCTGGTGGGTACCGGCTACCGCGCCGCTGCCGAGGGCGGCAAGAAGCTGACCATCAACATCGGCTTCTCCCACCCCGTGATTCTCGATGCCCCCGAAAATGTTACCTTCGAAACGCCCAACGCCAACACCATCGTTGTGAAGGGCATTTCCAAGCAGGTCGTGGGCAACCTTGCTGCTGACATCCGCGCCATCCGCAAGCCTGAACCCTACCTGGGCAAGGGCATCAAGTATGCGGACGAGCACATCCGCCGCAAGGAAGGCAAGACCGGTAAGAAGTAAGAAAGGGAGTGACTGCAAATGTTCAAGAAGCGTGACCGTAATGAGATCCGCGAGATCCGTCATGCCCGCGTCCGCAAGAAGATCAGCGGCACCCCCGATATGCCGCGTCTTTCCGTGTACCGTTCCAACAAGCACATTCAGGCCCAGCTGATCGACGATATCGCCGGCAAGACCCTGTGTGCTGCTTCCACCCTGGAGAAGGACATTCAGGAGCAGCTGAATGAGCTGGACAAGAAGGGTGCTGCCAAGCTCGTTGGCAAGCTGATCGGCGAGCGTGCTGTCCAGGCTGGCATTAAGGCCGTGGTGTTCGACCGCGGTGGCTATGTCTACACTGGCCGCGTGGCGGAAGTCGCCGCGGGCGCCCGTGAAGCCGGACTCGATTTCTAAGAGAAGGAGGACACACGCAATGCAACGCTACGAACAGGTCAGCGAATTCAAGGATCGTCTGGTCGCTGTCAATCGCGTGTCCAAGACGGTGAAGGGCGGCCGCAACATGCGGTTCTCCGCTCTGGTCGTGGTCGGTGATGAAAACGGCCGCGTGGGCGCCGGCATGGGCAAGGCTGCCGAGATCCCCGAGGCCATTCGCAAGGCCAACGAGGATGCCAAGAAGCACCTGGTGAAGGTTCCGCTGAATGGCACCACCATCCCCCACAACACCACTGGCTACTTCAGCACTGCCAAGGCCGTGCTGCTGCCCGCCCCCGAAGGTACCGGCGTTATCGCCGGCGGCGCTGCCCGTGCTGTGCTGGAGCTGGCTGGCGTGAAGGACATCCGTACCAAGTCCTTTGGCACCAACAACCCCATCAACATGGTTAAGGCCACCCTGGAGGCCCTCAAGCAGCTGCGCAGCGCTGAGGATGTTGCCAAGATGCGCGGCAAGACCGTGGAAGAAATCCTGGGCTAAGGAGGAAATGACGATGAAACTGAAGATCACCCTGATCAAGTCTCCCATCGCCAGCCTGCCCAAGCACAAGGCTACGGTAGCTGCGATGGGCCTGAAGAAGGTCGGCCAGACCGTCATTCAGCCCGATAACGCCTGCGTCCGCGGGCAGATCTTCGCCGTGAAGCACATGGTGAAGGTTGAAGAAGTCAACGAGTAAAGGAGGGAAACCCCAA
>CAYLIC010000072.1:0-4944 GCA_964383815.1 uncultured Faecalibacterium sp.
GTTTTCTCCGACAGCTCCAGCATATCCACCAAATCTTTTTCAAACACATCAAAGAGCATTTCAATCAGGCTGTTGCCGTCCTCCGTTTGGGCGCCAGCAAGGTTCTGGGCAAACAGCAGGCGGGTGGAAGCGTCCAGCAGCTCCACCAGCGTGGAAAGCTGCTGCTTGATGATGGCAAACTGTTCCCGGTTCAGCATGATGAATTCGATGTTCTCTTTCAGGTAGTCCAGCATCAGGTTGCAGGTCTGCACCTTTTTGGCGGCGGAAAGCTGCGCAATGACAGGGCTGGTGTTGGTCAGGCTTACGTCGTCCGCGAAGATTTCCTCAGGCATCAGCGCACGCGCCTTGGAAACGATGCTGGCAAAGAACATCGTCGCCACCGAAGCGCCCAGCTTCGCCGCTACCAGATTCTTCATGTCCTTCTCCACTGTTTTGGGATCGTTCTCTTTTTCCGTAAAGAAGGGACGCAGCAGCTCCTCGGAGGACAGCAGGGTATCCACCATGTCCCAGCCGCGGGGCGAGGGCTCGGGCTTTTCCTCGTCGTCCAGATCCTTCGCCTGCGAGGAGAGACACTTGGGATTGTCCTTGATGAAGGACAGAATGCGCGAGTCGATGCCGACGCTCTTGCCGTAGGAAAGCCATTCCTTTGTATTGTCGCCCACCTTGATCTTGATGAAGCGGTCCAGCTGCGCAGGGTCCATTTCGTTGGTGGCGTAGACGCTGTTCTGCGTGCTGGGGTTCATCGCGCCCACGAAAAACACCCACCATGGAAATTCGTAGCCGTTGACGCTGCGGGTGAGCAAGATATTCATCAGCTCTTTGTACACGCTGTTTTCCGTGCGGTTGATTTCATCAATGAACAGAATCACCGGGCGTACCCTGCCGCTTTGCAGTGCGTCAATCTTCTCCTGCGGCGTCAGGTCGTTCATGGCATAGCGGTTTTCATCGCCGGACAGCGCTTCGGAGGCAAGGCTTCTGCCGGATTGCTCAAACAGCCGCTTTTCCTCCGCCTGAATGCGCTCCACGGCATAGTAAGGCAGAAAACGGAAGCGAATCTGTCCATTCTCATCCTTGTATTGGTAGGGCAGGCCAGTGATTTCGCCCTCTTTGAGCGTGCCGCCCTCGATGGTGATGCACACGCCGCCCAGCTCCTTGGCGATGCTCTTGACCATCTGCGATTTGCCGATACCGTGGCGACCGGACACCAGCGGCGTGATGGCAAGATCGCGCTTGTCGGTTGCCAGATTGGCCAGCAGCGCTCGCTTGACCAGTCGCTTGGCTTCGTTGATACTTATCATATTCCAACACCCTTCAGCCGCAGGAACACATCCAGCTGTGAACTGCGGTTTTCCTTTTTGCGCCATTCGTTTTTGCCCTTGGTCAGCACGATTTCCACATCCATCTGCGCATAGTGACGAATGAAGAATTTTTCGCTGAATTGCTGGTAGCGGGCGATTTTATCCGCGTCCAGCGAGGCAAAGTATTTTTCCAGAAACGCTTCGCTTAGCGGCATCACCATCAGGATAGCTTCCAGCTCAGTCGGCCGAAACAGCGCGATGTGCTGATCGATGAAGGCTTCGTCGATCTCCGGATGCGCCGTCAGATATTGCTTGAAGCGCGTTTTGTAATGGGGCGCCGTGCGCATCTGTGCAAGGTCGTGAGCAATCTCGGCGGATTTTTCCTGCGGTGATTTTTCGATTGGCGTTGCACCGGGGACGAGGTTTTCCGGCTTCACCAGCATGCCGGGAGGAATGACATCCTGCACATCCCCCTTGGCTGCCCGCTTTCGCTGATTGCGAATCTCGGCAATCAGGTCTTTGCACTGGTCAATATATTCCAGGGGATAGTCGCCGGTATCCAGTTCGGCTTCGAAAAAAGCCAGATCATCGGGATACAGGTCGCTTGCGTTGTTTTTTAGAATATCGAGCACTTGCATAAAGCGTTTCCTCACATAACCGGCTTATGCAGGCCGTTGATCAGATGCTTGATATAGACAATGCTCGTGCCGAAAATCTGCGTTACATCCATATCGCAGAAGGGACTTTCTTTCAGAAGCACCGTCATGGTGATATCGCCATTCTTGCGCGCGTAGTCGAGAATCTGCTGGCAGTAGCTCATCTGCATGGGATTGAGCGTCTGATCGTTCAGGAAAGAGCCGAATTTTGTGGCGATCGCTTCATCGGCAATACCCACCTGCAGGCGTAGGAAGGGCAGAAGCGCCATGCCGCCCGACCACGCGGTGAACTCGGCGGGCATGCCCAGTTTGCCCATGAAGGCGCTTTCCAGCTCCTTCTTTTCTTCATCCGTCAGCGGGTCGAGATTGCGCAGCTTTGCCAGCGAAGGCAGATTGCTGCTGTTCAAAAACGCCTGCGCGCGCTGCGGATAGGGCTGCTCATTGTCCTTGGGATCGATATTCTCCTTATCCTCCACCCAGTCCCGCACATTGATGATGACATAGTTCTTTTCATTGGGCAGATAGGCCATCAGATCGCGCAGCGCCTTGCGCACAGATTCCGCGCGCTCCAGCGAGAAATGATCGAACAGATATTCACCGTCGATCATGGCGGAAATCAGCTCCGTCTGCGCGACGATTGCCGGAATGGTCTTGAGCTTGAGCAATGCCTCCATGCGATAGGTCAGTTCAGCGGCAACGCTTCTGAAACCATTGCGAATCTTGCGAATGTCCTTGCCTTCCTTTTCAAGGCGCGGCACTTCTTTTTCAAGCAGATAGATCAGCGTATCAAAGGACTTGACCTTGACAGGCGCTTTTTCCGAAGGGAACAGCGGCAGAATATGTTCGATGATGTCTGCTTCACGCCGCTCGTCCAGATTGTCCCACATTTGGGCAGTACGATACTTATTGACATATGCCATGTGGTACTGAACAGCGATATTGTCATTATTCAGCCCTCTGGTTTCACTGATGAAATGCGCCTTCAGCTCGTCGCGATAGGCCAAATCAAACGCGCACAGCGCCGATTCCTGCTGAAGATTCATCAATATGCCGAGGCGGTGCTTGTTCAGCGTCACCGTCTGCGGAATGTTCTGGATGGTGCTGCCGCTGCCTTCCACCGTCGACCATGTGCCGGTGGTGGCAAAGTAGCGGAAGTTATCAAAATAGTCAAAGATCAGGAATCCCTGCTTGTCCATGCCCGGCCCAAAGAGACCCGGCGAAAGGCGCGTGCCGCGACCGATCATCTGCAGAAATTTGATTTTGGAGCGTACCTGCTTGAAGAATACGAGGTTGACGACGTCCGGCACGTCGATGCCAGTGTCCATCATATCCACGCTGACGGCAATCTGCGGCATGCCGCCGCGCACTTCGAATTGCTCGATGAGCGTCAGATTGTTTTCTACATGGCTGTCGATCAGCTTGCAGAAATCCATGCCCAATGTTGGATAAATATGCTGGAAGCGCGCCACAATATGCACCGCCTGCACATGGTTCGCGGCAAAGATGATCGTCTTGCCCAGCGTATCGCCGCCATCGATCTTCAGGCCATTTTGCATCAGATCATTGAGCATTGCGTCAATGGTGCCGATATTGATGACATTCTTGCCGATATGCTGGCCTTCGATTTCCGCGCCGGTAAAGTCGATGTCTTCTTCATCCGCGTCGGCAAAGCCATCTTCCCAAGATTCCTTTTCTTCCTCAGTCAGATCATCATAGCAGATGCCGCGACGCATTTTATCCGTTGTTTTATCCTGCACGGAAAAGCCAACCAGATACTTGTCACGAATGGCTTCCTCAAGCTCATAGGCAAAGTCCGGCTTGCCGTCTTCCAGCTGGAAGGTATCATAGGTGCTCTTGTTCTCCTCGCAGCGCGGTGTGGCCGTCAGGCCGATCATCAACGCATCGAAGTAGTTGAACAGTGCGCCGTATTTCTTGAAGATGGAACGATGTGCTTCGTCGATGATGATCAGATCAAAGCGACCGATGCCGAACTCTCGCGTATCGTCATTGACCAGATTGATCATCGTCTGATAGGTGGAGAAAATCACGCGGGCATTGGCATCGCGGTTCAGGCTGCCGCCGGTATAGAGCGAGGTGGTCACGTTGGGCAGCAGCTTATTGAAATTCTTATGCGCCTGACGCACGAGGCTTGTGCGGTCGGCAAGGAACAGCACGTTCTTGATCCAACCCGCCTTCATCAGCACATCCACGCAGGAAATGGACACGCGGGTTTTGCCCGTGCCGGTAGCCATGACCAGCAGGCTGCGGCGGCGCATATCGGAAAACGCCTTGCACATGCTGCGGATGGCTTCCTTCTGATAATCGCGGTTGGTGATGACGTCGTCGATCACGGGATCGGTAATATCCTGCCGCATGGTTCGGCGCAGCTTGAGCAGCTCCAATTCCTCAATGGAATGGAAATTGAACACGCGCCGGGGCGCATAGCCCAGCTGATCGATGCAATAGATATAGTAGCCGTTGGTATAGTACACAACGGGCTTGTAGCCATACTTTTTCGCAAGCTGATTGGCCTTGTCGATGCCCTTGGTGCGGCCCTCGACAAGGTTCTGGGTCGTGGTAGTATATTCAATGATCGCCAGCGGCTTATTATCCCTGCCGCAGAGCACATAATCCACCGAATCGCCGCTATCCAGCTTGCAATCGATGGCGACAGCGGCGGGCATATTTGTATTGACGCGGTTGACCATCGGCCAGCCAGCCTCGCGCAGGGATGCGTGCAAAAAGAGCTTCTTATTTTCGCTTTCATCGCGGCCATGGGCGACGTTAAAGCGGGTATAACGCAGCTTTTCCGCGTAGATGGCGCACAATTCCGGCGCGACCTCCACCTTGATGGCCTGCACCACGGGTTCCGCCTTCGGCGCGGCTTGCAGCGTAGGCTTTTCAAACTCCGGATAATCCGGCGCAACCTGCATCAGAATGCAGATTTCGCCCACGAGAAAGTGCAGCTCCTCCAGCACCTTCAGCGCTTC
>CAYLIC010000073.1:0-4573 GCA_964383815.1 uncultured Faecalibacterium sp.
GCTTCGACATGACCATGGTGAGGGGGTATAGCCGGGTGCCAGCTCCGCCGGCGAGAATGATGCCTTTCATGTGACACAATCCTTTCTAACAAAAAATTCCTCTATCTCACGCTCACCACAACAGCGCCAGGACGGCGCACAAAGGGGATTTTTGAGGGCAGCGCCCTCTGGCGCCTTACTTCTGGGTGAAGCCGTAAATGCCAATGGCGGCGGCGATGGACAGGTTGAGGGAGTCCACCCGGTCGTTGCTGGGGATGCGCACCGGCTGACCAATGCGGGCAAACCCGGCAGGCAGGCCGCTGCCCTCGTTGCCGAAAATCAGCGTCCAGCAGGCGGGCACGGGCTGGGCCAGCACATCCGGCAGGGAGCGGGAGCCATCCAGCATGAAGGGATACAGCGCCCGGCCCGGGTGATCCGCCTGATAGTCCTCAAAGGTGTCGTACACCTTCACCCGCAGGGAGAACAGGCTGCCCATGCTGGCCCGAACCACGCGGGGGTCGAAAACATCCACACAGGGGCGAATCAGCGCCACATCCTCCACGCCAAAGCCCAGTGCCGTCCGCAGAATGGTGCCCACGTTGCCCTGGTCGGACGGGTTGTGCAGCACCACATGGGGCGCGCCGGGCGCAAGGCTGTCTGTGAACTTGCTGAAAACCGCAGCGGCAAAGCAATTCTCCTTGCCGGAAATGCGGGAAAGCGCCTTGTCAGCAAGCTCCACGCGGATGTGCAGCTGCCGGGCCAGGGCGCAGAGCTTTTCCGCAGCCTCCGTGCCCTGGGCCTTGCTGTGCAAAAGCACCCGGCGGGCGCACTGGGGCCGGTGAAGCAGGCACTCCATGGCAGGGAATGCACCGGGGGCGTAGCCGTAGTCCAGCTCCGGCTTGTAGGGCGATAATGAAGGCATGGCAGCATCCTCCTCAGGGGCGGGCGATTCGTCCGTATACCACGCCATGATACCATCATTTGGCGCACAGGAAAAGACGGCTATACTGGAAGAAAATCAATATTCGAATACGGTCACAACGCCGCCCATGTTGTCCAGGTTGGAAACATAGCTGGCAGCGCGGCTGGTGATTTGCACCTGCACGGGGTTCACACCGTCGCCCACCTGCTGGCGGACGATTTCGTACCGCAGGTTCCCATCCTCAAACACTGCAATGTGGGGATGCTCCTGCAGGTACTCCACATATTCCTCCAGGCACAGGTCCAGGTGGTGCATCACCGCCGCGTGGGCCTTGCCCACATAGCGGTAGGTGGTCAGGGAAAGGCTGATGCCGGTCTTGTAGCTCTTGTCCGCAGTGCCCTTCAGGGGGAAATCTGCCTTGGGGAAGCGGAAAACAAGGCCATACTTCCAGCAGTTTTCGCTCATCCACTGTCCGGCCTCGGTATCCACATAGTTGGCGCCGGTCACGGTGGCATCGCCGCGCTTGTACAGCTTCAGGCGGAAGGCCAGGCCGGTGTTGTATTCGCTGGTGCCGGGGTAGTTCACGTCCCGCATGGTGCGCTCAATCAGCTCCTGGCCGGAATACTTGTCGGCATACTTGGCCATGTAGTTGTTGAAAATGCGGTTCTGCTCCTCCCAGGAGCGGTAGGCCTCGGAAACGATGTAGTAGTCGTGCCCGGCGGCCTTGGCATCGGCCACGGCGGCAGTCAGCGCATCGATGGCCACGGGGAACAGCTGCAGGTCGTAGTTGTCCACCTGCAGGGCGCTGCCGGCATGGGTGCCGATGGACACCAGGCCGTCCTCGGCAAAATCATCCGGGCGGGAGTGCCACTGGTTCACCAGCAGCAGGCCGTTGTTCATGATGTCCGCCCGGTAGAGGGAAAGGGTGGTAGGGTTTTCCAGGGGATAGGTGGTCAAATCCACCACGTCCCAGCCCTCGGCCCTGGGGGCAGGCCAGGCCAGGTTGGCGCCCGTCTGTGTGGCGGATTCAAACTCCGCCAGCGCCTTGGCGTATTCCTGATCCCGCTGGGTGTTAACGGCCTCAACCTCCTGGCGCATGTCCTGCAGCAGACCGGCCCGGTAATCCGCAATGCCGTTGCCAATCAGGGCAGAGGCCGCCGCCAGCACAGCCAGAACCACCGTGCAAATCAGCATGACCTTGATGGGATCCCGCCGCTTTTGATTCTTCATATTCGTGAAGCACCTGCCTTCCGCAAGGGTGATATGGGGTCAACCTCCAAAGATGAAACGGTTGAACGCGCCAAAACCTTCCTGAAAAAGGACGCAAGCAACCTATTTCTTCATGTTTTGGTTCTCCACAGGCGGCGGAAATTCCTTCTTTTCATTGCAAAAAAGTTACGAAAGGTGAATATTTTGTGCCAGCGCGACGCATGCTAGCCGCAACAGCACTGGAAAGGATGGGGAAGAAAATGCGGAATGCAGCGAAAGTGGTGCTATGCCTGCTGGCGGCTTGCGGCATGGCGGCGTGCAGCGCCAGCGCGGATGAGCATGTGGGCCAGGCCCAGGGATATGGCGGCCTGCTGAAGGTGCGGGTGAAAACGGAGGATGGCAGGCTGACCCGGGTGGAGGTATTGGAGCACAGCGAAACGGAAAACGTGGGCACCCGGGCCATTGACCACCTGCCGGGCGCCATGGCGGCGGCAGGCACCTGGGATGTGGATGGCATTACCGGCGCCACCATCACCAGCAATGCCCTGAAGGAGGCCGTGCGCATGGCCATGGGCGAGGCTGCGCCAACTGCGCCCGCAACCCGGGCAGCGGGTGTGAAATCCGGCATGGGCATGGCAGCCAACGGGCGCATCGGCCCGGGCAGGGATGCTGACGGCAATGCCGTGTATTCCTTCAACGTGGTGTTTGCCCATGCGGACTTTGACCAGGCAGGCCGGGTGACCAGCCTGAACATCGACCAGCTGGAGGTGCTGACGCCGGGCGGCGGCGGGCAGGCCAGCTTTGGCGGCTTTCCGGGCCAGGGGGAGGCAACGGAAGATTCCTTCCGCCAGCAGGTGGAGGCGTGGGTAACCAAAGGCCAGCTGGGCGAAGGGTACAAGCTGCCCGCCGGCACATGGCGCCAGCAGGTGGACACCTATGAAAGGCTGTTTGTGGGCATGACGGTGGAGGAGATCGAGGGCTGGTACAGCCGCTTTTGCTCCGAGGAAACCGGTAGACCCCTGCAGCCGGACACGGACAGCCGGCAGGAGCAGGAACAATACAGCGCCTTATCAGAGGAAGAGAAGGCTCAGCTGGCGGATGTGGTGTCCGGCGCTACCATCTCCCTGCGGGACGAGCATGGGGACATGCTGACCGCCATCCGCCGGGCCTGGGAGAACGCCCGGTGACCCCGCAGCCCAAAGGCTGGCTGCTGCTGGCGGCGGTAACGGTGGCGCTGATGGTGATGGCGGGCGAGGCAAGCCTCCCGGCGGCGTGGGCCATGACGGCGGCAGGCGCGTTCCTGGCGGCGCTGCCGGGGCGCATCCGCCGCAGAAAGGCACCCAGGCAGCGCTCCGCCTGGCAGGGGTGCCTTGTGTGCTTTGGCGCCGGGCTCGTCATGGTGCTGGCCCTGGGCCTGGGGCAGCTGGAGGGTCATCTGGCCCAAAGCCTCATGCAGGGCAGCACCGGCGCCTGGGCCTTTTGCGCCATGGCCTGGCTGGCGGCGCTCATCACCGTCCGAATCAGGAGGAAGCATCCATGAAGGAACTGCTGCTGGGTGGCCTGGCTGGGCTGCTCATGGGCATTGCCCAGGTGCGGCTGCAGCTGCACCATCGCCATCTTGTGAAGGCCGCTGCCCCGGGCCGGGATGTGCCGCTGCTGCGGGCGCTGCTGCTGGCCTTGGGGTCAGGCGCCGCCCTATCCGCCCTGATGATGTGGCTGGCGGTTATCGATGTGGACACAGTGCCCGTGCCGGACATGAACCTGGGCACCCTGGCAGGCGGCGTGCTGTTTGGCCTGGCCCTGGGTGCAGCCGGCCTGGTGCCCGGCACCTCCGGCACGCTGCTGGGCGCCGGGCCCGCCTGGGAAGGCCTGTGTGCCGTGCTGGGCTGCCTGGCCGGCTGCCTGTGCCTGCCTGTGGCGCAGCGGCTGTTCCGCCCGGTGCAGGCCATCGCCAGCCTGGGTGCGTTCACCTGGTTTCGCGTCACCCTGGACAAGGGGTATCTGTTCCCCGGCGGGTTCCTGGGCCAAGGCCTGCTGGGCCTGGCGCTGATGGTGCTGGCCCTGTGCATTCCCAGGCCCGCGCCGCCCACCCCTGCGCCCGCCCCGGAGCCTGTGCCCGATGCATCCCCCGTGCCGGAGAATGTGCAGCAGGATGCGGTGGTGGTCACCCTTCCCGGTGAGGAGCCCGTGGTGGTGGATACCGCCCAGGACCCGCCGGAGGACAACGGCTGACCCTTTTGCCATGCCGACAGCAGAGGGTCGGCCTTTTTTGTGCGGCAGCGCTGGAAAGTCAATGGAAAAAATGCTTGAAAATAGAAGGAAGATGGTGTATACTGAAACTGCTATGCTATACGTTGCGGAGGTGCGCCCTCCGGGGTCTGAGCACGGCAAGAAGGCTAGGGGTTTACGAAAGGAATGAACGTATGAAGTCGCTAGGCATGAAGCCGTTCCTGGTGCGGCTGG
>CAYLIC010000074.1:0-4391 GCA_964383815.1 uncultured Faecalibacterium sp.
AGTCAGAGGGCCTGCGGGCCCTCCGACACCTCCCGGAGGTTTTTTGACAGTCTGAAATCCCTCTTCCAATACAGAAAGAGGGATTCTTAAGGGATGAAATCCCTTAAGCAGGATTCTTAAGGGCAGAGCCCTTAAGCGCCGCGGGTCACTTGCCCTGCCGGGCGGCGCGCTCCTTGGCATAGATGGCCATGGCGCACTCCAGGCGCTTGCGCTCCAGCTGGCATTCCATGTCGTAGGGCTGGGAAATGTCGCCATGGAAGGCTTCGGCATTGGCAGCGCAGCCGCCGGAGCAGTAGAAGCGTGCCCAGCACTCCCGGCACTTTTCCTTGGTTAAAACATGGTTGTTGGCAAACTTTTTCTGCAGTCCGCTGTCGAAGGTGCCGTCCAGCACACTGCCCATGCGGTAGCCTTCCCGGCCCACAAACTGGTGGCAGGGGTATATGTCCCCGTCCGGGGTTACCGCGACATATTCATTGCCGGCGCCGCAGCCCGTCAGGCGCTTGCGCAGGCAGGGACCGCCCTCCAGGTCCACGTTGAAGTGGAAGAAGTTGAACCACTTGCCATTGGCCCGGCGATCCATGTAGGCCACAGCCAGGCGTTCGTATTCCTCCCGCAGCTGGGGCAGATCCTCCTCGTGGAGGGCATACTCGCAGGCCGGGTCGGTCACAACAGGCTCCACGGACAGCTGCTCGAAGCCTTCGTCCGCCAGGAACAGCACATCGTTGGCAAAATCCTTGTTATAGCCGGTGTAGGTGCCGCGGACGTAGTACTCCTGCTGACCACGGCGGCGGGCAAACTCCTTAGCTTTTTCTGCAATGATGGCATAGCTGCCCTTGCCGTTCACAGTGGGGCGCATCCTGTCGTGTACCTCGGGGCGACCATCCATGGAGATGACCACATTGCCCATTTCCTTGTTGAAGAAGTCCATGATTTCGTCTGTCATCAGCACACAGTTGGTGGTGGTGGTGAACTTGAACTTCTTGTTCTTTTCCGCCTCAATGGAGCGGCCATACTCCACCAGGCGCTTCATCACATCGAAATTCATCAGCGGCTCGCCGCCAAAGAAGTCCACCTCCAGGTGAACGCGCTTGCCGCTCTTTTCCACCAGCCAGTCGAGGGCCTTCCTGCCCACCTCATAGGAAAGCAGCTTCCGCTCGCCCATGCAGAAATCGCCAGTGGCAGCAAAACAATACTTGCAGCGCAGGTTGCAGTCGTGGGCCACATGCAGGCACATGGACTTCACCACGCCGGGCTGCTGCAGCTGTTTCACATTGTCGTAATTATCGGGGGCATTCAGGGCACCAATCTCCTCCAGCTGGCGCAGCTCGGCAATCACCTCGTCCAGCTCGCTTTCGGCATACTTGTCCTTAAGCTTGGTTTTGATTTCCTCTGTGGAGCAATCGTTCCAAAGGGTGAGAACATCGTAGGCCAGTTCGTCCAGGGCGTGAACGGCGCCGGAGCCAACATCCAGCATCATGGGCTGACCAACGGCCTTGAAGGTATGAATCAAAGTGCTTTCCTCCTACACATAGAAAAAGGGCGGAGCTATCCTCCGGCCCTTTCAAGAAAAATCGTGACCTTACTTGGATTCGCGGCGGATCTTGCCTTCGTTGCCGGCGAGAACAGCGTTGTTCTCCTTGTTGGCGCAGGACTGGTTAGCCACGGTGCAGCTGGTCTTGCAGGCGCTCTGGCAGGAGGCCTGGCACTCGCCGCAGCCGCCGTGCACCAGGGACTGCTTCAGGCAGGGGGACTGGATGGTTTCGATATGCTTCATGGGAAATTCCTCCGTTTACTAATGGGATATGGGTATTATACACCATTTTTTCGTTTCTTGCAATCACCTGGACGAAATATTCGACACAATCATCCCCACAATGCCGCCGCCTGCCACGCCCATGCCCAGATCTGCCAGGTAGGATGCGGGGGAAGCGCCCTGCCGGGACAGCAGCGCATACAGCGCCACGCCAATGAGCATGTACCCCAGGCCCACCGCCGCGCCCCGGAGCAGCCCGCCGCGCCCGCCCGGGCCTACCGCCACCCATACGCCCACGGCGATGGACAATAGCTTCAGCACCTGGTTCACCACCCGCACCAGGCCTTCCGTGGGCTTTATCCATTGCATCAGAAGGGCGAATACCACCACCCCTGCCAGGGTGACCAGGGCGGATGCGCCCAATCCCTTCAACAGGGAAAGTCCTGCGTGTCCCCTTGCGCTGCTGTGCCGTGCCTGTGCCATTGCTGCTGCCTCCTTGCACCTTTTTGCGAAAGGGTATGCCCCGATGCGGTAAATTATACCTTTATCAAAACTGAAACCCGGTTAACTTTTCTGATAAGCCCATGGATTTTGGCCCGGTGCCTATGGTATACTGTTGTCAGGTCTGCCAGAGGCAGAACTTTGATAAGGAGGAAACCCCGAATGATGAAGCGTTTTTCTGCGCTGCTGCTGGCCCTGGTGATGGCGCTGACCATGACCGCCGCTGTGGCTGAAGAGGCAACCGGCACCGGAACCGGCAAGGGCTTCGGCGGCGACGTGACCGTCACCGTGACCCTGACCGACGGTGTGATGACCGATGTGAAGGCTGAAGGCCCCAATGAGACCGATGGTATCGGCTCCAAGGCCATTGAGAGCCTGCCCGCCGCCATGGTGGCCGGCAACACCTGGAATGTGGACGCCATGTCCGGTGCAACCCTGACCTCCAATGGCCTGATCGAGGCCACCAAGGCCGCCCTGACCGCTGCCGGCGTGAATCCCGATGACTACGCTGCCAAGGCCGAGGCCGCCAAGGCTGAGGATGCCACCTATGATGCCGATGTGGTGATCGTTGGTGCTGGCGGCGCCGGCATGACCGCCGCCCTGACCGCTGCCGAGGCTGGCAAGAAGGTCATCATCCTGGAGAGCCAGCCCATGGTTGGCGGCAACACCGTTAAGGCCACCGGCGGCATGAACGCTGCCAAGACCGTGTACCAGGACAACAACACCTTCGGTGAGACCGCTGGTGTGGAGAAGGTGTTCGTTTCCGCTGAAGGCTATGCCGACAATGAGACCATCACCTCTCTGGCCAACACCGTGAAGCTGCAGTGGGAGGAGTACACCGCTCAGGAGAACCCCACCACCTACTTCGACTCCGTTGAACTGATGGCTCTGGACACCATGATTGGCGGCAAGGGTATCAACAACCCCGACCTGGTGATGACCCTGGTGAACGGCACCGCTCCCGCCATTGACTGGCTGAAGACCATCAACATCGACCTGCACGATGTGGCCTCCTTCGGCGGCGCGTCTGTGAAGCGCATCCATCGCCCCACCAATGCTGAAGGCAAGACTGTTTCCGTTGGCGCTTACATGGTGCCCCTGATGGAGACTGCCTGCAACGAGAACGAAAACATCACCATCCTGCTGGAAACCACCGCTAACACCATCCTGACCAAGGACGGCGCTGCCTGCGGTGTGGTTGCCACCGGCAAGGCCGGCGAAACCGTGACCGTGAATGCCAAGGCTGTGGTTCTTGCCAGCGGCGGCTTCGGCGCGAACCTGGAAATGGTTGCCCAGTACAATCCCGCGCTGGAAGGCTTCATGACCACCAACGCTGCCGGCCTGCAGGGCCAGGGCATTGCCATGGCTACCGCCATCGGCGCTGCCACCGTTGACATGGAGCAGATTCAGATTCACCCCACCGTTCAGGCCGACACCGCTGCCCTGATTACCGAGGGCCTGCGCGGCGATGGCGCTATCCTGGTGAATGCCGAGGGCAAGCGCTTCATCGATGAGGTTGGCACCCGCGATGTGGTTTCCGCTGCTGAAATCGCCCAGACCGGCTCCTATTCCTGGCTGGTGGTGGACGAGGCCATGCTGCAGGCTTCCACCGTTATCCAGGGCTATGTGAAGCAGGGCTTCACCTTCTCCGGCAACACCTATGAAGAGCTGGCTGCTGCCATTGGTGTGGATGCTGCCGCCTTTGCCGAGACCATGAACACCTGGAACTCCTATGTGGAGACCAAGAATGACCCCGACTTCGGTCGTGTGTCCTTCGCCAACCCCCTGAACACCGCTCCCTACTATGCCGTGAAGGTGACTGCCGGCATTCACCACACCATGGGTGGCCTGCAGATCAACACCAACACCGAGGTGCTGGATACCAACGGCAACGTGATCCCCGGCCTGTATGCGGCTGGCGAGGTTACCGGCGGTGTGCACGGCGCCAACCGCCTGGGCGGCAACGCTGTGGCTGACATTGTTGTGTTTGGCCGCATTGCCGGTGCTGCTGCTGCGGAATACGCCAAGTAATTCCCGCACTGCATTCAGGGCCATGCTTCCTGCAAGGGAGGCATGGCCTTTTGCGTGTCGAAAAAGTGGCAGAGCCACTTTTTCGAGGCATTGCGCTCCGTCACTG
>CAYLIC010000075.1:0-4111 GCA_964383815.1 uncultured Faecalibacterium sp.
TCGACCCGATTGAGCGGACGGTAGTGTTCCTGGCTGACAATGGACGGTCTGCAGGGAGTATAATCAGGGTTGATGATATAAAAGAGATCCACGGGGATCTCGTGGACTATATGGATGATCCTTTCTGATGAAGGACTAAATAACATTCAAGAGGCCTAGTGTCTCTTTTTTTCGGAAAACCAGAGAAAAAAACTGTATTTCGAACATCACAGGTATGAGGTGTGATTGCGAAATTCATGAATTCTTGCTATAATTTATATTGAGGTACGTGTAAGCTTTTTTATCTGCAATCGATTCAACAAAAGGCGTGTGAGGTGTACGCATGAAGATGATTGATAACATCACGACGACCGTTCGTGATGACCTCCAGCAGACAATTCACAAGGGAAGCAAGCTGTCCATTGCTGCGGCTTGCTTTTCGATCTATGCCTATCAGGAACTGAAAAGACAGCTGGAATCTGTCGAAGAAATTCGGTTCATTTTTACATCGCCCACATTCGTCAGCGAAAAAACGCCAAAGGAACAACGCGAATTCTATATTCCGCGCCTTTCTCGGGAGCGTAGCCTCTATGGAACTGAATTTGAAGTAAAGCTGCGCAACGAACTGACTCAGAAAGCAATTGCCAAGGAGTGCGCTGACTGGATTCGTCGCAAAGTGCAGTTTCGTTCCAATACTGCGCCGCAGCAGATGATGGGCTTTCTGAACGTGGACGAAAGCACCTATATGCCTATGAATGGTTTTACGACCGTCGATCTCGGCTGCGAACGCGGCAACAATATGTTTTACTATGTCCAGAAGTCCGAAGCGCCGGAAAACGGTCGTATGTATCTGAATCTATTCGATGAAATCTGGAGCGATGCAAAGAAATTGCAGGACGTAACCGAGCTTGTTGTTGAAAGCATTTCTGCGGCTTATCGCGAAAATTCTCCGGATTTCATTTATTTCTATACTCTATACAATATCTTCAGCGAATTTCTCGATGATATTTCAGAAGACGTATTGCCCAACGAGGCTACCGGCTTCAAGCAGTCGAAAATTTGGGGAATGCTCTACAATTTTCAGAAGGATGCAGTGCTTGCAATCATTAGTAAGCTTGAACAATTCAATGGCTGCATTCTTGCCGACAGCGTAGGTCTGGGCAAAACCTTCACGGCGCTGGCTGTGATTAAGTATTACGAGAACCGCAATAAATCAGTTCTGGTTCTCTGCCCGAAAAAGCTTTCAGAAAACTGGTCAACTTACAAGAGCAATTATGTCAACAATCCTATCGCCGAGGATCGGCTGCGCTATGATGTTCTCTATCATACCGACCTTTCTCGTGAAAAGGGAATGTCCGGAGGCATCGACCTCGCGCGCCTGAACTGGGGCAATTACGATCTGGTAGTGATCGATGAATCGCACAATTTCCGCAATGGCGGCGAAATTTACGGCGAAGATGAACACGAGAATCGCTATCTGCGGTTGCTCAATAGAGTGATCCGTGCCGGAGTGCGTACGAAAGTGCTAATGCTCTCTGCCACGCCGGTCAACAATCGATTTGTCGATCTGAAAAATCAGTTGGCGCTGGCCTACGAGGGGAACGCCGCACAAATCGATGAGAAACTCAATACCAGCCATACGATCGATGAAATTTTTCGTCAAGCACAGACCGCATTCAATGCATGGAGTAAGCTGCCTGCCGAACAGAGGAGTACGGAAGCATTGCTCAGAACACTGGATTTCGACTTCTTTGAGGTTTTGGATAGCGTAACGATCGCTCGCAGCCGTAAGCATATCGAAAAATATTACTCGACGACGGAAATCGGCAAATTCCCTGAACGGCTAAAACCGATTTCTCTCCGGCCCAATCTGACCGATCTGCGCGGCGCAATCAACTATAATGATATCTACGAAGTGCTGATGCTGCTGAACCTTGCCATCTATACGCCAAGCAATTATATCCTACCGAGCAAGGTGGCAAAGTATATCGATCTGACGCACAACAAAGGCAATACGCTCACGCAGCGCGGCCGTGAAGAAGGCATCCGCAAGCTGATGAGCATCAACTTGCTCAAGCGTCTCGAATCTTCCGTTCATTCCTTTCGACTGACGCTTGAACGCATCAAGGCGCTGATCGATGGAACGATCGAAATCATTCGTGCCTATCATGGCGGCGATCAGGCAATCGATTTGAAGGATATCACTTCAGTCGATTTCGATGACGATGACCAGAACATGGATTTCTTCTCTGTAGGCAAGAAGGTGCGCATCAGCCTTGCTGATCTGGACTACAAATCATGGCTGCATGAACTGGAAAGCGATGCTGAGAATCTTGAACTTCTGACCGATTTGGTAGGCGATATTACGCCTGCGCATGATACGAAGCTACAAACCCTGCTCAACCTGATTCGTGATAAGCAAAATGCGCCGATCAATCCAGGAAACAAGAAGATTATCATCTTTACAGCATTTTCGGATACGGCGGATTATCTGTATCAGAACGTATCTGCATTTGCCATGAAGGAATATGGTCTGCACACGGCGGAAATTACCGGCACAGTTGATGGTAAGACAACCTTGCCGCGTCTGCGTGGCGACCTCAATACCGTTCTGACCTGTTTCTCGCCGGTATCCAAAGGACGAAATGTCCTCATGCCGAACAGTGCGGAGGAAATTGATATTCTGATTGCGACCGATTGTATCTCTGAAGGTCAAAACCTGCAGGACTGCGATTATCTCGTTAATTATGATATCCACTGGAACCCTGTCCGTATCATTCAGCGCTTCGGACGAATCGATCGAATCGGCAGCAGGAACAACTACATCCAGCTTGTCAACTTCTGGCCAGATATGGATCTGGATGAGTACATCAATCTAAAGGCACGCGTCGAAACACGCATGAAGATTTCCGTCATGACCTCCACCGGCGACGATGATCTGATCAACGCCGAGGAGAAGGGCGATTTGGAATACCGTCGCGCGCAGCTCAAGCGCCTTCAGGAGGAAGTCGTAGATATCGAAGAGATGTCCAGCGGCATTTCCATTATGGATCTGGGCTTGAATGAATTCCGCCTCGACCTGCTGGATTATATCAAGAAAAACGGCGATTTGGAAAATGCGCCGCATGGGCTACATGCAGTCGTAGAGGCGTCCGATGACGTCCCGCCCGGCGTCGTATTCGTGCTGAAAAACATCAACGCCAAGGTCAATATCAATGGGCAAAATCGCCTGCACCCCTTCTATATGGTCTATGTCGGCGAAGATGGCGAGATCATTTGCGATCATCTTTCGCCCAAAGCGATGCTGGATCGAATGCGTTTGCTTTGCAAGAATCAAACCGAGCCGAATAAAGGCCTCTGCCGTATATTCAACGAAGAAACGGATGATGGGCGCGACATGTCCACTTATTCCGAATTGCTTTCCGAAGCAATTGATTCGATCATCCACGTCAAAGAGGAAAGCGATATCGATTCCTTTATGAAAGGAAATCAAATGTCCTTCCTCAGCAGCGCAATTTCCGGCATCGAAGATTTTGAATTGATCTGCTTCTTAGTCGTCAAGGAACGGAGGTAAAGCCATGCTCGGATTGCCGACTTCTACGGAAATCAAAAAGCTCATTCCCAAGAAGAAGGTGTATGAGCACTTTGGTGCGGACATGAGCGCTGAACGCCGCAAGAAATTCGATGCCGATATCGCGCGCATGACGTTAACCAACGAAATCTCAACCGTTTCCATCAACCTGCCTGCGGGTGAGAACGTTCAAAGCTTCTTCGTTTTGTACGTGCAGCTGAAATCAGATCGTTTTGATCAGCAGAACATCGCGTATCTGTCGCGCCTGTTCGGGCAAAAGCTCATCATGGTGCTGGAAGCGGATCATCGCCAGCGCTTAGCGCTATGGCAAACGAAGCTCATCATGACCGACTGGGCAGAACCGGATTCCTTTACGCTTCCGCTGGAAGGTACGAATCTGGATCGGGCGTGGGAAAATGCCGTCTCACGCATTGCAGGCGTAGAGCTTCAGCAGGGCAAGACGCTGGATGAACAGCTGGCTGCCGCATCTGCACGCGAGAAACTGCAAAAGGAAATCGCTAAGCTGGAAAAGCTGGCACGTTCTGAACGCCAACCGAAGAA
>CAYLIC010000076.1:0-2924 GCA_964383815.1 uncultured Faecalibacterium sp.
CATCGGTGGCCTCCACCAGTTTTTGATACCCTATTTTCGCTTGATGCGCGGCTTCCAGCAGCTGCACAAGGCTATCTTGCGCGCTGATTTCAGGCAGTTCGAATTCATATTCTTTCAGGCTTTCCCACTTCACGCGCGGAGAAAGGGAGCCAGCAGAATTTCCGACTGCAAAATCAAATAGCAGGTCATTCTGAATGATATACGGCAGGAGAGCCGGATTGATCTTCTCCGGAATTGCTTCAATGACAATGATATCACCGGAGCAAACGCCGTCAAACGGAGCAAGTGCGGCCTTTTTCAGATAGGCTCTGCGTCGTCCGAAAAGCATCTGTCCCTTTTTGAATGATTTGGTGAAGGTGGTTTCGACGCCTTCATCCCATTGACTCAATGTAATATCACCCGGCGTCAAGTGTTCAAGGCCTACAGTGGGAAGGCTGGCATTATCCTTGTTAACCGCTTTGTATTCGCGGGCAACATCTCCGAGCTTAACTCGCGGCACTTTATTCGCCCTCCTTCTGCAGCATATCAACAAGCGACTGCATCTGCTCCTGCAGCGCAATGCTCTGTACCAACCAGTCCTCAGCACATTCCTCCACAGGAAGCACGGGTTCTGCTGCCATTTCATTGCGGACGTAAAGCGCAATGTTCAAAGAATAATCACGCTCGGCAATATCCGCAATTGTTGCGAGCCTGGCATAGCGTTCTTCATCGGCAAAATGCTCGTATGCCGATGTGATATGAGCGATATGCTCATCTTCCAAAAAGCTCTGGGCATTTTTGCGCGTTACTTCTTTGACGGCGTTGATGAACAAAACCTGTCCACGCCGATTGGGCCGCTTTTCCGTTCGACAAATAACAATGCAAGCCTCCATCGGTGCATTGAAGAAAAGATTGGGGCCCAAACCGATAACGCACTCGATCATATCGCTCTGGACGAGCTTTTTACGCATTTCCTTTTCTTCGTTGCGAAAAAGGATGCCATGGGGAAATAGGATAGCGCATCGACCGGTTCCGGGTTTCAAGCTCTTGAGAATATGCTGAAAGAATGCATAGTCAGCGCGCCCTTGCGGCGGCGTGCCAAGGAAATTGCGGCCATACTTATCGTTTTCAAAGGCTCCGCGATCCCACTGCTTAATGGAATAAGGAGGATTTGCAAGGCAGATATCAAACTGCTTGAGCATACCGCCCTCGATAAATGCCGGATTCTTCAACGTATCATCATTGACGATATGGAAATCCTCAATGCCGTGCAGGAACAGATTCATGCGACCAATGGCGCTGGTCAGCTGATTGATCTCCTGACCGTACAGATGCAGGTTGCGCCATTCCTTTCCCTGTGCTTTCAGATAGGCAATGCAGGAAATGAGCATGCCCGCGCTGCCGCAGGTGGGATCGTAGACAGATTCACCGGATTGCGGTTTGAGCATTTCTGTCATCAGATGAACAACGGTGCGGTTGGTGTAGAATTCCTGCGCGGTATGGCCGCTGTCATCGGCAAACTGCTTGATGAGGTATTCGTAGCCCTGTCCCAGTTCATCCTCCGGGCAGTTGGCCAGAGAAAGCGTCTTTGTGGAGAAGTGCTCTAGCAAATCCTTGAGCAAGCGGTCTGGCAGGCGGTTCTTGTTCGTCCATGCGCCGTCGCCAAAGACACCGGTCATCTTTTCGCCATTGGCCTTTTCGATTTCACGGAAGGCAGCAACGATAGCCGCACCGACATCCTCGGTCACTTCGCGGACATCATTCCAGTGATGTCCCTTGGGCACAAGGAAGGTGTGCAATTCTTCTTCGGGATAGAGGTCAATATCCTCACCGTATTCCTCAATGGCTTTCTGCGTTTCTTCGTCGTATACATCGCAGATACGCTTAAAGAACAGCAGCGGAAAAATGTACTGCTTGTAGGCACCAGCATCGATATTCGTGCGGAGGAAAACGGCAGAATTCCACAAATAGGACTTCAGCTCATCAATCGTGATCCGATTCGACATTGAGATATCCTCCTTCCTGCAACAGTTTCTTCAGATTTTCTTCGGCATCCCGCACAGCCTGCAACGCTTCCATGAAGTTGTGGCGCACCTGCTTGGGGTCCATGGCCTCAGCAGGCGTCTTTTCGATATAGGTGTTGACGGAGAGCGTATAGTCCTTTTCCTTGAGCCTTTCGAGCGGAACGACAGCACACTTGTCGATGACATTCTCGTAATTCTCCCACAGGCGATAGACCTCGTCCGTATTTTCTTCGGTCATGATATTCTTGGCGCGCTGGGCAGTATAGATGCCACTCGCGTCGATCAGGCACACTTTGCCGCGATGGGCAACTGGCTTATTACTGTTGATGAACAGAATACAGGCCGATACACCTGCCCCGTAGAAAAGATTGCCAACAAGCGTAATGACGCATTCAAGCATGTCGCTCTCAATCAGCTTCTTACGCATATCGCCTTCTTTGCCGCCATGGAACAAAACACCTTGGGGCATGACGACAGCGCAGCGACCGCTGCCAGGACGCAGCGAGCTGACCATGTGCTGCAGCCATGCATAGTCGGCGTTGGAATCAGTCGGGCAGCCCCAGATATTGCGGCCCCACTGGTCTACCTCGAAAGCCTCCGCTCCCCATTTGCTCAGGCCAAAGGGAGGATTGGCAAGGACGCAATCAAACTTTTGAATAGCACCGTGATGGATGAACTTTGGATCGCGCAGCGTATCCCCCTGAACGACCTTGAATTCGCGTGCTCCATGCAGAAAAAGGTTCATACGAGCAAGCGAGGAGGTTGAAAGATTCTTTTCCTGACCATAAATCTTCCCATAGGAAGCCTTCTGATCATCCATGTTGCGGATTGCTTCAATCAGCATGCCGCCAGTACCGCATGCCGGGTCATAAACCGATTCTCCGGATTTGGGCTTGAGCATGCGTACCATGAGCTTGACCA
>CAYLIC010000077.1:0-2766 GCA_964383815.1 uncultured Faecalibacterium sp.
GACAGCAGCAACATGCAGGATGTGTACTACAATCCCGCCAATATGGCGCAGTCCCTGCTCGATCTGACCACCGATAACATCAAGCCCGACCGTACCCCGGAGGATTTGCTGTTCCAGGTGATGCTGGAGCTGGGCGTGCCGCTGTCCTCGAAAATCGTGGAAACCACCATTGCCGGCAAGCGCGTTTTCGATGTGGCGGAGGGCTTCCTGCTGGCCTGCTTTGATGCGGGCGTCACCACCGAAACCGTGACCGCCATTGCAAAGAAGCAGCCCTACTATGCCATTTTCCGCGATAGCAGCATGGCAAATGATAGCGTCGCCACCAACTTCGACCAGATTTTCGAGACCTATTCGCCTGAAACGGTAAGGAAGGTGCTGTAATGAAATTTCGATTCAAAATCCAACAATATCAGAGCGATGCTGTCGAGAGCGTTGTTCGGGTGTTTCGCGGACAGCATTACAGCAATGGTATAAATTATATCCGCGATTTGGGCGAGCAGCAGACCATTCTACCCGCACAGAATGGTCAGCTTTCGATGTTCCCCGATCCGCAGCTTTCCTTCGATGAGGTTATGGACGATACCGGCTACAAGAACGAGGCGGTGCGCCTGAACGATGCCGAATTGCTCAAGAATATCCATGACATTCAGGCGGAGAATAACATTCATCTATCCGACAGCCTCATCAAGGATCTGGGCTGCTGCTCGCTGGACATCGAAATGGAAACCGGTACAGGCAAGACTTACGTGTACATCAAAACGATGTTTGAGCTGAATAAACGCTATGGATGGAGCAAATTCATCGTAGTCGTGCCGTCGATTGCGATCCGCGAAGGCGTAAAGAAAACCTTTGAAATCACAACCGATCATTTCATGGAGCATTACGGCAAGAAAGCACGCTTCTTCATTTACAACAGTGCCAATTTGAATCAGCTGGATTCTTTCTCGGCGGATAGCGGCATTAACGTCATGATTATCAATACGCAGGCGTTCGCGGCCTCGCTAAAGGAAGATGGACGCAGCAAGGAAGCGCGCATTATTTACTCCAAGCGCGATGAATTCGCTTCCCGTCGTCCGATTGACGTAATCGCTGCCAACCGACCGATCGTTATCATGGATGAACCGCAGAAGATGGGCGGTAACGTAACGCAGAAGGCGCTCAAGGCGTTCAATCCGCTATTCTGCCTGAATTATTCTGCAACCCACGCAAAACAGCACAATTTGATCTATGTGCTGGATGCCTTGGATGCGTATAATAAGCGGCTGGTAAAGCGTATCGAAGTAAAGGGATTCGAGGTCAAGAATTTCCGTGGTACGGATCAGTATCTCTACATGGAGAATATTGTTCTTTCACCAAAGAAACCGCCGCAGGTGCGCCTTGAAATGGAAATCGCGTATCAGAAATCCATCAACCGCGAATTTAGGATTCTCGGCAAAGGCGATAACCTGTACTATATTTCCAACGAGATGGAGCAGTATCGAGACTTCACCATCTCCGATATTGATCCGATTGCCGGTACGTTAACCTTTACGAACGGTGACGTGATTCGCAAAGGCGATGTGGTTGGCGATGTTTCTGAAAAGGATATGCGCCGCGTTCAGATTCGTGAAACGATCATTTCGCATTTCGAAAAGGAAGAACAGAATTTCAGCATGGGCATCAAAACCCTTTCGCTGTTCTTCATTGATGAGGTTGCGAAGTATCGTCAATATGATGCAGACGGCAATGAGGTGCTAGGAGAGTACGGCAGAATCTTCGAAGAGGAATACTATGCAGTGCTGGCCGAATACCGCAAGTTCCTGAATCTAGATTATCTGTCCTACCTCGATGGTATCTCTGCTGAAAGCACGCACAAGGGCTACTTCAGCATTGATAAGAAAACCGGACATGCAGTGGACAGTACGCTCAAGCGCGGCAGCGAATTCTCCGATGATATTTCTGCTTACGACTTGATCCTGAAGAATAAGGAACGGCTTCTCTCGTTTGAAGAGCCGACACGATTCATCTTTTCGCACTCTGCACTGCGTGAAGGCTGGGATAATCCGAATGTGTTCCAGATCTGTACGCTAAAGCATGGCGGCGACAGCTCTACGCAGAAACGGCAGGAGGTCGGTCGTGGCCTGCGCCTTTGCGTGAATCAGCAGGGCGATCGAATGGATGTGGATTCCTGCGGCGAAAATGTTCAGGTAATCAATACGCTGACTGTCATTGCCAGCGAAGGGTATTCCACTTTCGTCCGCGATTTGCAGGATCAAACGCGCGCCATTCTGTATGATCGCCCGACCAAAGCGACCGTCGAATACTTTACGGGCAAGACAATCATGGTTTCCGGGCAGCCTGTTAAGATTGATCAGCAGCAGGCGAAGCAGATTTATAAATATCTGCTGAAGAACGACTATATTGCGGATGATGACAGCATCACGCAGGAATATCGCATTGCGCTTGCGGGAAATACGCTGGTTCCTCTTCCGGAGGCATTGCAGCCCTTTAGCGATGAAGTGCATAAGCTGGTACAGGCGATCTATGATGATACGATCCTTAAGGATATGTTCAAGGATGGCAATCAGACGAAAGCACCGGAGAATCCTCTGAACGAACGCTTCTACAAGGAAGCCTTCCAGAACCTGTGGCGAGCGATCAATCATCATTATGCTTATACCGTCGATTTTGATTCGGATGAGCTTATCCGAAATGCAATCGCCGCGATTGACACAAATCTGTATGTCAGCCAGCTGCAATATACGGTATCGCAAGCGAGTCAACGCG
>CAYLIC010000078.1:0-2431 GCA_964383815.1 uncultured Faecalibacterium sp.
AAGCCTACAACGCCATGCTGAACCAGGCCCGTAACATGGGTGCTGATGAATTGAACGCTTGGGCGAACACCATCTACCAGGAAGCCAAAGCCACGATGGCGAAATAATAGCTATCGGGGGTTGCCGGACGGTTTTGCCCGACAACCCCCCTTTTCACTTTTTTTCACGGGGGATGCATCATGAAAAGACGACTGACACAGCGCCTGCTGCTTAACTACCTGCTGATTGTTTGCGTTCCGGCATGCATGCTTTTCCTGCTTGTGATGTACGTAGTCACCAGCCGCTTCATCAGCAGCGAGACCATCAAGATGCAAAGCAATCTGAGTATTCGCACCAGCGAGTTGGTGAACCGGCTGGAAAGCATTGAAACCCTTTCTGCCAGCACCCTGGAGAGCGGTACCCTGCCGCTTTTCCTGGCCACAACCTACGACACGGATTGGCAGGCCATGTATGATTACATGCGCTATGCCAAGCCACAGATTCACTGGGTGCTAAGCGGCAGCACGGACATTAAGAATGTGCACATCTATACCGATAACATTCAGCTGAACCCCGGCGGGTATTTCAGTCCCATGAGCCAGCTGCCAGTGACCTTGTGCCGGCCCACGGAGCTTTGCTGGAGGATTGAATCTGACCATACTTTGAAATGCTACCGGGGTGGGACTGGCGGCGCGCTGCGAAAGGTGGACTACGCACTGGAATTGACCGTCAGTGCCAAGCTGATGGAAAACTATGAGGCGCTGCTGGCCCTGGGCAACGATAGCATGGACTACTGCCTGGTGGACGAAAAGGGGCAGCTGGTAAGCGGCTCGGCCCGGGCGGCGGAAATCAGCCGGCAGCCCTCTGGCCGCTATGGGTGCATTGCGGCCTCGATTGATCCGCTGGGCATCCGTGCCATTCAAGTGCTGGACTACTGGGTGGCTTTTGTTAATGCGGCATCTTATCTACCGTGGCTGGGCGGCGGGCTGTTTGTTTGCTTCCTGCTACTGCTGACTGTGAACATGAACACCGTTTACGGCATTGCAAGGAGAATCGTAAGCCTGACGGATCACATCCGTTTGCTGGGTGAGGGCGAATACTTTCTCTACACGCCCAAAGAACCGCCGGCGGGGGACGAAGTGGATGACCTGGTGCAGACCTTCAACCACCTGGTGCAGCGGACGGATGTGCTGGTGAATCAGGTGCAGAAGGCGGAAATCCTTCGCAGGCAGGCGGAGTTCGAGGCATATCAATCTCGAATCGAGCCGCACTTCCTCTATGGCACGCTGGAAAACCTGCGCATGCTTGCGGTGAAAAACCGCGACCAGCAGGTAGCTCGGGGCATTCTGGACTTGGCGGGCATTATGCGCTATGCATTGGCACCGGAAGAAGAAACCACCCTGGCCCGGGAATTGCGCCAGGTGGAGCGGTACTTGAACCTGCAAAAACTGCGCTTGGGTGATCGCCTGGATTGGAGCTGCCAGGTGGAGCCGGAGGTTTCCCTGGCTGAACCCTGTCCGCCTTTTCTGCTGCAACCTCTGGCGGAAAACAGCATCCGCCACGGGCTGGAGGGAAAGCGCAACAGCGGAACCATCCTCATTCATGTGTTCTTTCGGGATAAGGCGCTGGAAATCACCGTGAAGGATGATGGCGCGGGCATATCGCCTGCACGGCTGGACGAACTGCGCCAGGGCCTGCACCAAGGCCACCGTGCCGAAACGGACAACCAGAGCGATAACGGCTATGCACTGTACAACATCAGCAAGAGAATCGAATTATTCTACGGCCCAGGCTCGCGGATGGAGCTGGAAAGTGTTCAGGGGCAAGGCACATGCGTGCACCTCCACCTGATGCCTGCGCCGCCTAACGGGAGGAAAGCATGAAGGTTCTTGTGGTGGACGACGAAAAGCTGATAAGGGATGGCATTTCTGACATGCTGCGACAGCACCCACGGGTGGATGAAGTTCTTGCGGCCGCAGATGGCTTTGAAGGCCTGCAAATGATGCGCACCTATGCCTTTGACGTGGTTTTTTCCGATATTCGCATGCCTGAAATGAGCGGCCTGGAAATGCTGGCCCAGGCTGGAAAAGAGCACTTGCCGGGCCGAACCTTCATCCTGACCAGTTACGCTGATTTCTCCTACGCACGGCAGGCCATTAACCTGAATGTGAAGGGATACCTGCTGAAGCCTGTTGAGGTGGACGAGCTTTACGATGCAGTGGATTCCGCTGTGACCAACCCCACGGAGGAAATCCGGCCCAGCGCGGCGACCATGCGGGCGATTCTCTCCAGTGAGGAAAATCCGCTGGAGCGCATGCAGCAAATGCTGCCAGAACAAATGGTGGTGGATTTGGCCGAGCAGGGGTACCCCAAGGCAACCGCGGTGTGCCTCATCCTTCAGTTGCTGCTCCGCTGCCCGGAAACGAAAAATGCAAGCCTGCAGACCCTGGAG
>CAYLIC010000079.1:0-2214 GCA_964383815.1 uncultured Faecalibacterium sp.
CCAGCCGCACCAGGAACGGCTTCATGCCTAGCGACTTCATACGTTCATTCCTTTCCAGTCCATCCCGCTTTCTACCACTTCATCCCGATTTCATCCAGCAGGCGGACGCGCTCGGGGGACATGGCACGGGCGGTTCCTTCGTTCTTTTTGCGCTTCGTGCGCTGGTTGACGAGCCATACGCCCAGGGCGCGGCCGTCCTCGGTAACGAAATTCTTGCGCACGGCCAGGTTGCCGTTGGCCTGGTAATAGGCGCGGGCAGCGCTGTACCACTGGAGCCAGCGGTCGTCCTTCACGTCGCCCCAGTACATGCCCAGGGCGTCCAGCTGGGCAATCTGCTCCGGGGTCAGGCGGCGGCCTGTCTGCCCGCGGCGGACGGCACGCAGGTTGAATATCCACTGGCCCAGGCAGACGCCCTCAGGGGTTTTGTAGTCCACGGGCACCAGCAGGTCGCCATGCTGCTGGCGGTAGCGCCGGGCCTGGGCCAGGCGTTCCTCCCAGCGGATGCGCTCGCTGTCCCAGGCCAGGCCCAGGGCCTCCAGCCGGGAGAGCTGCGCCTGCTCCCTGGGGGTCAGGGTGTCAGCGTGCTGGTGCTTCAGCCGCATGCGCTGAATCCACTTGCCCAGGGCAAAGCCGGTGGCGTCCACATAGGTGCTGGGGATGTTCACGTCCCCATGCCGGGCCCTGTACTGCCGGGCCTGGGTGAAGTGTTCCTCCCACGCGGCATCCACAAGGCTGTCCCACACAATGCCCAGGGCCTCCAGCCGCTGGGTTTGTGCCTCTGTCAGCTTGCCCGCCTTGCTGCCGTTGTGAATGGCCCGCTGGCTGTTCAGCCAGGCGCCCAAGCATTTGCCGTCCTCCGTCACATAGCGCTGAGGGATCAGCAAATCCCCCTGCTGCTGGCGGTAGCCTTCCGCCGCCTGGAAATACTCCTCCCAGTCGATGTGCAGGCTTTCCTCCAGCTGCTCAAACAGCACACGGCAGTCCTGCACCTGGTCAATCACCGTGAACCGCTCCCGGACAATCAGCTCCTCCTGTCCGCTGCCGCGCAGGCGGGTCACCGCGTCCTCCATTTCCTGTTGGATGGAGCCAATGCTGTACAGGTTTTCCGCATTGTTCACAATGTCCAGAATCAGCGGCGCTGTGCAGGCGCCGGCGGTCAGCGCCCGGCCAATCTGCTGCTTGTAGATAATGGGCGAGATGGTGGGCCGGAACAGCAGCACCCCGGCCACATCCTCCACATGAATGCCCTCGTTGAGCATGTTCACGCAGAACAGCAGCTTCAGGTGGTTGCTGCTATCCTGGCGGAAGGCCTGGTAGGCTGCGGCGGAATCCGCGCTTTCCGAATAGACGAAGTAGCAGCTGGGCGCCGGGTCGATGCTGCCAAACCAGTCCTGCACATGGGCGTGCAGCTCCTTCATGTGGCTGACACTGGTGCAGAAAATCAGGTAGCGACCGGCTTTCTCCGTCAGGTGGCGCTGAAACACCCTGTCCAGGCCGTCAGCCTGCTCAAGGGCGCGGCGCAGGGCCTGCAGGCGCTTTTCGCTGCGCTCCCGCTGGCGGCGGCTTTGCATGGTGGATATGCGCTGCCGGTATCTGTCCAGGCTCTGCTGGTACTGGTATACTGTGGTAACATATTTGGGCGCAGGCAAAATGCCCCGGACAACCGCTTCGCCCAGGGTCATTTCGCTGGCAATATGCCCATCAAACAGCTCCTCCACCATGTCCCGCTGGTGGTCGAGATAGCGTATCTTCGTGGCGCTCAGGCCAATGAGCCGGGCCCGGGGAAAGGCGTTCAGCAGCCGCCGGACACCCTCACCCCACATTTCCGCGCCGCAGCGGTGGAACTCGTCCAGGATGATGCAATCCGGGGCCAGCGCCTCCATGTCCGCAGGCGGGAGCAGCATCAGCCGGGCATAGGTCATGAACCGCACATGGGAAAGCTCTGCCTCCGGGTCGGCACGGCGGAGGTTCTCCACCTGTGTGCGGACAATGTATTCGCTTGGGGACAGCCAAAGAAAGCGCAGCTTCGGGTGCATCTGTGCATACCAAAAGGCAACCATGCTTTTGCCTGTGCCGGTGGGGTGAACCACCGCTGCCCGGCCTGTTTTTTTCAGCAGCGCCCGCATGGCCTGGCAGGCCTCCTGGTTGTGCCGGTACAGCTCCACAGCCACGCTGCGCCCTCCTTTCCAGCAAGGCACATAATCAATATTATGT
>CAYLIC010000080.1:0-2068 GCA_964383815.1 uncultured Faecalibacterium sp.
CACGGGAGAAGCCGAAGGTCATCTGGGTCAGGTCGTTGGTGCCGAAGGAGAAGAACTCGGCATGCTCGGCGATTTCGTCGGCGGTAACAGCCGCGCGCGGAATCTCGATCATGGTGCCGACGTGATACTCCAGCTCCATGCCCTGCTCAGCAAAGACCTTCTTGGCGGTTTCGTCCACGATGGCCTTCACGAAGCCCAGCTCCTTCTTGGAGCCGACCAGAGGAATCATGATTTCGGGCACGATGTTGTAGCCGCATTCCTTCTTCACGTTGATGGCAGCCTGCAGCACGGCGCGGGTCTGCATCTCAGCGATTTCGGGATAGGTCACAGCCAGGCGGCAGCCACGGTGGCCCATCATGGGGTTGGACTCGTGCAGGGCGTTAATCTTGTAGATGACCTCGTCCACGGAGATGCCCAGGTTCTTGGCCAGCTCTTCAATTTCGTCCTTCATGTCCACATGGGGCACAAACTCGTGCAGCGGGGGATCCAGGTAGCGCACGGTCATGGGCTTGCCTTCCAGGGCCTTATACATGGCCTCGAAGTCACCCTGCTGCATGGGCAGGATCTTGGCAAGAGCCTTCTCGCGCTGCTCCTTGGTATCGGACAGAATCATCTCGCGCACAGCGGCGATACGATCGGTCTCGAAGAACATATGCTCGGTACGGCACAGGCCAATGCCTTCAGCGCCGAACTTCACAGCGTTCATGGTGTCGCGGGGGTTATCGGCGTTGGTGCGCACAGACAGCTTGCGAGCCTTGTCAGCCCAGCCCATGAAGCGCGCAAAGTCGCCGGAGATGGAGGCTTCCACAGTGGGGATCAGGCCATCGTACACATTGCCGGTGGAGCCGTCAACGGAGATGCAGTCGCCCTCCTTGTACACCTTGCCAGCGATGGTCACGGTGTTGGCTTCCTCGTCAAACTTCAGGTCACCGCAGCCAACAACGGCAGCGCGGCCCATGCCGCGGGCAACCACGGCAGCGTGAGAGGTCATGCCGCCGAAAGCGGTCAGGATAGCCTGGGAGAAGTCCATGCCCTCGATATCCTCAGGGGTGGTCTCCTTGCGAACCAGGATAACCTTCTCGCCAGCCTTGCCGTGCTCGGCAGCAGCTTCAGCGGTGAAGTACACAGCGCCAGCGCCGGCACCGGGGGAAGCGGGCAGGCCCTTGGCGATGACGGGAGCCTTCTTCAGCTCGGCAGCATCGAAAGCGGGGTGCAGCAGGGAGTCCAGCTGCTTGGGTTCCACCTTCAGCACGGCCTCTTCCTCGGTCAGCACGCCTTCGTCCACCAGGTCAACGGCAATCTTCAGGGCAGCCTGAGCGGTACGCTTGCCGTTACGGGTCTGCAGCATGTACAGCTTGCCTTCCTCGATGGTGTACTCCATGTCCTGCATGTCGCGATAGTGGCCTTCCAGCTTGCCAGCAATGTCAACAAACTGCTGGTACACACCGGGCATCTGCTCCTGCAGCTGCGCAATGGGCTGGGGGGTGCGGATGCCGGCAACAACGTCCTCGCCCTGGGCGTTCAGCAGGTACTCGCCGTACAGCTTGTTTTCGCCAGTGGAGGGATTGCGGGTGAAGGCGACACCGGTACCGGAGGTCTCGCCCATGTTGCCGAACACCATGGCCTGCACGTTCACGGCAGTGCCCCAGTCGCCGGGGATGTCGTTCATGCGGCGGTAGTAGATAGCACGGGGGTTGTCCCAGCTGCGGAACACGGCCTTCACGGCCTCCATCAGCTGAACCTTGGGATCCTGGGGGAAGTCCACGCCCATGGCTTCCTTATAGATAGCCTTGAAGCGAACAACAACTTCCTTCAGGTCGTCGGCGGTCAGGTCGCGGTCGAACTTAACGTTCTTCTTCTCCTTGAACTCGTCCAGAACGGCCTCAAACTTGCTCTTGGGAATCTCCATAACCACGTCAGAGAACATGGCGATGAAACGGCGGTAAGCGTCGTAGGCGAAGTGCTCGTTGTTGGTCTTCTTGGCCAGACCCTGGACGGACACATCGGTCAGGCCCAGGTTCAGGATGGTATCCATCATGCCGGGCATGGAAGCGCGGGCACCGGAGCG
>CAYLIC010000081.1:0-2035 GCA_964383815.1 uncultured Faecalibacterium sp.
GAAGAGATATTGCCTGCGAAACATGCTGCTGTGCGGCTGAGGATGGTGCACCGTAGCGGCACGCACGAAAGAACAATGGCTGCGGCAAGGAGTGATTACCATAAAAGCTTTCCTGCAAAACAAAAAGCTGCTGATTGCAGTTGCGGCTCACCTTCTCCTTGGAACAATTAGTGTTGTTTGCCTGATCGCTCTGGGTGGTATCAGTTACCAGGGTAACTTGAAGCTCTTTTTTGCGATTTATGCAGCATACTTCACTAGTGGACTGATAAGCTTTTTGCTTGCGGTCAGTGCGATTATTTGCAACATAAACGGCAAGGTGCGGGCTGCTATTGTCTGCGCCGCTATTGCACTGGTTTTCAAGCTTGCTGTATCGTTGCCAGGCGGTGCTTTGGATATTTTTTTCATCCTGCCAGAAGTAGCGTTGCTCGCCTTTCTGCTTATGCCAGAGAGAAATGTCCGAATGTGGTCGTTCATTGCGTGGGGCGCTGTCGCTCTTCCTGTTATTGCAGTTTTCATATACGACGGGTATAATTTGAGTTGGGGCGATTACGGTTTGAGCAATTACTTCCTTTCGTGCATCGTTGTAGATTGTACTGAATACGTTCCTCTCGGCTTTGTTTACTTTTTCGGCTTCAGGGATAAACGCAATGCAGTATTGTCGCGAACGGCTGTCAAGCGGACAACAGCAACACCTTACCTGGATGAATACAAGCGCAAGCGCGCGAATGGAGGAAAGTGAATGTTTACAAACATCGGTGGCAAAATCAAGAAGCTGACGGTCATCCTCTGCATCATCGGTATCAGCGCATCCGTTTTCGCGGGCCTCATTTTAATTGCTATCGGCTCGAGCCCGTACGGCCAGAAAGGATTGGTTGCTATCGGTTTCGTTGTGATGATTGTCGGCGCGCTCCTTTCGTGGATTGGTTCCTTCTTCACCTACGGCTTTGGCGAGCTGATTGAAAACTCGGCGGTCACTGCCGAGCTGCTGGCGAAGGCCGACGCAGAAAGGAACAATGCACAGTAAGCCAGCCAACAAATGGCGGACTGGGTAAGAGGCACGGCTGGGATTGTGAAGCACACTTTCAAGGAAGCTGTGCGAACGGTATGGTAAAAGAAAGGAGAAATAATAATGAAAAAGATGACTGCTCTATTGCTTGTATAGGTATTCCTGTTTTCTGCCACGGCATTAGCCGAAGGAAAATTGAAAGTTACAGAAAAGAATCTATTCGTCTACGCCGGTGATGATAATGGATGTTTTTACGCGAAGGTTGAGAATGTGGGAGATGTAGCAGTTGGCGTTGACTCTGGTGACCTTGTAATCTTTTCTGAAGATGATGATATTATTCTGACGGATAGTTACATTACTACGCTTCCCTCATATATTGTGCTACAGCCCGGCGACTACCTGTATGTGAAGGAATTTTTGTGGAACAGTGCATTGAAAAATGCGGCTATCGGAGATTACAAGTTTTCAGTGCCGATGCGAAAAAGCACCAAGACTTTTACCAAAGTTCCCTGCGAAGCAACTTTCGAATTGGAAGGGACTGACAGCTACGAGAATTACGTTTATGTAACCTTCACCAATACATCGGAAGAACCAATTTATGATTTCTATATTGTGGCTGCTTTGCATGATGCTGACGGCAATTTGGTGTTTGTTGATTCGAAGTCACTTTCTAATGTTGCAGTTCATCCCGGCAGCACCGTAACAACAAAACTCTACGTCGATAGAGACTTGATGGAACACTACAAGATGAATAGCATCGTTCCTGCGACAGTTGATGCAATGGTTTTGTTCTCTAATGAATGAAAATCAGCCTCCCTTTCTTGTTAGGGAGGCTCCTTTCGTGATGTTATAGTATGTCCCGCCGAAAAGGTCAGCATGGCTGGAGGAATCGTCGCACCGAAGCTCTTAACAGATGCATTCCGCTCTTGCCAGAAAAACAAAAAAGAGCTTCTCCTTTTCAGAAAAAGCTCCATTGGCAGGGGCAGAAGGACTCGAACCCTCAACAAAGGTTTTGGAGACCAATTGCCA
>CAYLIC010000082.1:0-1885 GCA_964383815.1 uncultured Faecalibacterium sp.
TGCGGATGAAGTCCCCCAGCTCCGAAAAGGCCACGATGTCATCGTACTTGCTCTTGAGGAAGTCCTCCGAGAAGCCCAGGATGGCGCCGTTCAGGAAAATGTTGTCGTGCCCGGAAAGCTCCGGGTCGAAGCCGCTGCCCAGCTCCAGCATGGGTGCCACGCGGCCGGCGGTGATCACCTTGCCGTGGGTGGGCTTGTATATGCCGGAGATGACCTTCAGCAGCGTGCTCTTGCCCGCGCCGTTGCGCCCAATGATGCCCACTATCTCCCCGCGCTCCACCTCAAAGCTCACGTTGTTCAGCGCGTGAAATTCCTCGTACTGCTGCTGGCCCTTCAGGTGGGATACCACCCATTCCTTCAGGCTGGTGGTCTTGTTTTTGTCCATGCGGAAGTGCATGGATACGTTGTCAACCGTTATGATTTTATCCATATCCAGCTTCCTTTCTTACAGGTACAGCACAAACCGATCCTGGTTCCGCCGGAACACCCAGATGCCAAACGCCAGCACCAGGCCCGAGGACAGGATGCAGTACAGATAGGTTATGGGCGTGGGCGACACCCCGTCCAGGATGATTTTCCGCATGAAGAAGATTATCTGATACATGGGGTTCATGTGGTATATGGTAATAAACTGTTCCGGTATGATGCTTTCCGGGTAGAACACCGGGGTCAGGAAGTTCAGCATGGTCAGCACCACGCCCCACAGGAACTGGGTATCCCGGAAGAAAACGTTCAGGGTTGCCAGAATCAGGGACATGCCAAAGCTGAACACCAGCAGAAACAGAATAACCACCGGCAGCAGCAGGATGCTCCTGTGGATGGGTACGCCGGTAAAAATCATGACCAGAAACAAGGGTATCAGCGAAATACAGAAGTTGATGGCGGAGGACAGCACCTTGCTCAGGGGGTATATCAGCTTGGGCATGTACACCTTGGTAATCAGCGAGCTGTTGCCCACAATGGAGGCCATGCCCAGGTTGGTGGCCTCCGAGAAGTAGGAAAACAAAACGATACCGCTCATCAGGTACACCGGGAAATAAGGAATGTCGCTGCTGAAGATGGTGGAGAACACCAGCAGGTATACCAGCATGGTCAGCAGCGGGTTCAGGAAGCTCCAGGCCATGCCCAGGGTGCTGGCCTTGTATTTCACGCGGAAGTCCCTGTCCACCAGCTGCTTGAGCAGGTACTTGTACTGCTTGAAAAGGGTGACCGCCATGGTCAGGATGCTGCGCTGCCCCCTGGCATTCTGCACATGGGTCAGGCAAATCAGCGCCACTGCCAGCACCAGCAGCACCAGGGCCACGGGCCAGTACAGGCGCCTGGCATTCAGCAGGTCATGCCCGGACAGGCTGAGCGCCAGGCTGCCATCGGTTGCTTCGCCATTCACCAGCAGGCCGGTGACGGGCACCGCCACATCGAACTTTCCGGCGTTCATGGTGGTGCCTGCCCACAGGGCCAGGCCGGTGCCGTTGGGCTGGATGGTCAGCGTCAGCTTCTGCTGGCTGTACAGCGTGGGCGACACGGCTACCCGGTTGGCCTGGTCGCTGACCAGCCCGGCGGCAGGAAGCTCCGCCGTCCACAGCAGATCATCGCCGCCGGTGAGGCTCAGCACCACCGTGCCAGCAGCCTCCGCTGCGTCAAAATGGGGCGTGATGGTCAGGCTCTCCAGGCCATCCATGGGCAGCTCCAGCGTCTGGGAAACCGTGCTCTCCGCAGGCAGCAAATAACCCATGGATACGCTGTCCGTATGCACGGCGGTCACGGCCCAATCGTCCCCGATAACCCAATATATGCCGGCAGCCAGCAGCAAAAATACCGCCACAAACGCCGCCAGCCGCACCAGGAACGGCTTCATGCCTAGCGACTTCATACGTTCATTCCTTTC
>CAYLIC010000083.1:0-1838 GCA_964383815.1 uncultured Faecalibacterium sp.
TGCCAATGTTAACGTGCGGCTTTTTACGCTCGTAATGCTCCTTAGCCATGGGAAAAACCTCCTTAATAATTGCGTTCCACCCGGCATGAGCCGGATGAGGGGTTGATGCGGAGATGGAGCAGGTGATGGGAATCGAACCCACAAGGCCAGCTTGGGAAGCTGGAGTTTTACCACTAAACTACACCTGCATGTCCCGCATCAAACCAGGCATTCAGACATAGGTTATTTTATCTTCTTTTGATAGGTCTGTCAAGGGGTCGGGGGATTTTTATCGCAAGCAAGGCAAATGTTAACATTTCTTTGCACGGTTTTTCCCGCCATCATGCGGCTGCAGGCCTTCTTTTCCGCCTGTTTTCTCCTCCGGCAGAAAAACTTCATGATTGACCCTTGACGGAAAGAAACAGCCGTGCTATAATAGCAAAGCTGGTTCCTGGTGGAGAGATGGCCGAGCGGTTGATGGCGCTGGTCTTGAAAACCAGTGATGTCGCAAGACACCGGGGGTTCGAATCCCTCTCTCTCCGCAGCTTTTTCAAATAGCGGAGTCCGCTCATATCACTTGACATGGAGAAGTACCCAAGAGGCCGAAGGGGCTCCCCTGCTAAGGGAGTAGTGTGGGTAACCGCAGCGCGAGTTCAAATCTCGCCTTCTCCGCCACGAAGCCCGGAAATCGTTGCTGTGCAATGGTTTTCGGGCTTTTTGCTGCATTTTCACCTTTTTCTTGCTCATGCGCGCAGTGCAGGAGTTTGATTGAAAAAATCCGGATGGATGATGAAAAATGAAACGCCTGCTTGCTCTGCTGCCGCTGACTGCGCCGGGTGCATCCAGCCCCGTTCCACCCGCTGCTCCGCCTGCGGCGGCGATGGCGTGCGTTGAGGCGGCGAATCGTGTTATTCCTGCCCCAAAGCCTTGACGAAACACCGTGTGTGATGGTATAATAAAGTGTTGCTTTTTGAATTTCCTTTGTATATACAGGAGGTATCATCATGTCCGGTCATTCCAAGTGGCACAACATTCAGGCGAAGAAGGGCAAGGCGGACGCCAAGCGCGGCGCGATTTTCACCAAGATTGGTCGCGAAATCGCCATTGCTGTTCGTGACGGCGGCGCCAATCCTGAGTCCAACGGCAAGCTGCGGGACATCATTGCCAAGGCCAAGGCCAACAACATGCCCAACGACAACATCCAGCGCTCCATCAAGAAGGCCTCCGGCGAGCTGGGCGATGTGGTGTATGAACAGATTACCTACGAAGGCTATGCACCCGGCGGCGTGGCGGTGATTGTGGACACCATTACCGACAACCGCAACCGCACCGTGTCCGATGTGCGTCACTGCTTTGCCAAGAACGGCGGCAACCTGGGCAACGCCGGCTCCGTGTCCTTCATGTTTGACGAGAAGGGCGTGCTGGTGGTGGAGCGCACCCCCGGCAGCGACGAGGACGAGATGATGATGCTGGCCCTGGACGCTGGCGCCGAGGACATGAAGGCCGAGGAGGACGTGTACGAAATCTACACCGCTCCCGCCGATTTCTCCGCCGTGCGTGAAGCGCTGGAGAAGCAGGGCCTGACCTTCCTGACCGCCGAGGTGGACAAGCTGCCCCAGAACACCGTCTCCATCGACGATCCCGACACCCTCAAGAGCATCCAGAAGCTGCTGGACATGCTGGAGGATAACGACGACGTGCAGAACGTGTATCACAATGCCGAGCTGCCCGAGGAGGAGGAAGAGGACTAACCTCTCCGCCTGCCCGTTACGCCTGCATCTTTGCGGATGCAGGCTTTTGCGTATCGAAAAAGTGGCAGAGCCACTTTTTCGAGGAATTGCGCTCCGTCACTGTCAGGC
>CAYLIC010000084.1:0-1711 GCA_964383815.1 uncultured Faecalibacterium sp.
TCTGCATCAAGGACATGGCGAACCTGCTGCTGCCCTACAAGGCATACAGCCTGGTGAAGCGCCTGAAGTCCGCCACCAGCCTGCCCATTGTGCTGCACACCCACAACACCACCGGCACCGGCGACATGGTGCTGCTGAAGGCCGTTGAGGCCGGTGTGGACGTGGTGGACACCTGCCTGTCCCCCCTGGCCAGCGGCACTTCTCAGCCTGCCACTGAGTCCCTGGTGGCGACCCTCCAGGGCACCGAGTATGACACCGGCCTGGACCTGAACCTGCTGGCAAAGCTGGCGGAGCACTTCCGCGGTGTGGCGGATCGCCTGACTGCCGATGGCTGGCGCGATCCCTCCCGCGTGCTGGGTGTGGACGTGAAGACCCTGCAGTATCAGGTGCCCGGCGGCATGCTGTCCAACCTGATTGGTCAGCTGAAGCAGGCCAACGCCATGGACAAGTATTACGATGTGCTGGCTGAGGTGCCCCGCGTCCGCAAGGACTTTGGCTATCCTCCGCTGGTAACGCCTACCTCCCAGATTGTTGGCACCCAGGCCGTGATGAACGTGCTGGGCGGCGAGCGCTACAAGATGGTGCCCAAGGAGTCCAAGGATTTGCTGGCTGGCCGCTATGGCAGGCTGCCCGCACCCGTCAATGAGGACGTGCGCAAGAAGTGCATTGGCGATACCCAGGTCATTACCCACCGCTTTGCGGATGACCTGCCCCCTGAGCTGGACACCCTGCGCGAGGAAATGCGCGAGTGGTACCAGAAGGAGGAGGACGTGCTGTCCTACGCCATGTTCCCCAAGGTTGCGCCCAAGTTCTTTGAGTATCGCCAGGCCCAGCAGCTGAAGATTGACTCCACCATGCTGGACAAGAACGACAAAACCATGCCTGTGTAAGGCAACGCAAGAGGGTGGCAGCAGCTGCCCTTTTGTGCATTTTCTCAAAGGAATCGGGAAAACCTACCCCTGGAAGAAGATTGTTAAATAATTATGAAAGCTATTGATTTCGGGGGCGGGATGTTGTAAGATGATAGCGTACACAATGGGGCGGTTTGTTTGATTTGGGCACTGGCTCTCAAATACCGCTCCGCAACGAGTTATCAAAGAAAGAGGTTGCAACAATGGCTGAGCTGAATCTGAGCAAGTATGGCATCACCGGCACGACCGAGATCGTTCACAACCCTTCCTACGAAATGCTGTTCGAGGAAGAGATGAACCCTGCCCTGGAAGGCTATGAAAAGGGCCAGCTGACCGAGCTGGGCGCCGTGAATGTGATGACTGGCGTTTACACCGGTCGCTCCCCCAAGGACAAGTACATCGTCATGGATGAGAACTCCAAGAACACCGTGTGGTGGACCTCCGACGAGTTCAAGAACGACAACCATCCCATGAGCGAGGATGTTTGGGCCAATGTGAAGAACCTGGCGATGAAGGAGCTGTCCGGCAAGAAGCTGTATGTGGTGGACGCCTTCTGCGGCGCAAATGCCGACACCCGCATGAGCGTGCGCTTCATTGTGGAGGTTGCCTGGCAGGCCCACTTCATCAAGAATATGTTTATTGTGCCCTCTGAGGAGGAGCTCAAAAACTTCGAGCCTGACTTCGTTGTCTACAATGCCTCCAAGGCTGCTGTGGAAAACTACAAGGAGCTGGGCCTGAACTCCAGCACCTGCGTGGCCTTCAACATCACCTCCCGGGAGCAGGTCATCCTGAACACCTGG
>CAYLIC010000085.1:0-1630 GCA_964383815.1 uncultured Faecalibacterium sp.
CTTCCGTGATATAATAAATTTGGGTTAGTTTACCGAAATGTACAATGGCCCGTGCGCAAATCTAAGCTATCTTCATGGATGCTGTTCAACAGTAGCATGAAATGCGAAATGCTGCAGGATTATTGCTGGCCGATTCAGTTGCGGGACATAACTCCGCTCTGGCGGCAAGAATTACTATGGGCATCAGTATCGTTTGACATTACGAGATTTCTCGAATAGAGAAACATGGAGGAATATGTATGCTTGGCGCAATCATTGGCGATATTGCCGGATCACGCTTTGAATGGAACAATCAAAAGACAAAAAGCTTTGATTTACTCACGCATGTTGGCGGTTGCAAACCGACTGACGATTCTATCATGTCGTTAGCCATCGCACAAGCTCTGCTCGAGGATGATAAGCAGGGCTCTTTGCGCGAACGTGCAATTCGGAATATGCAAAGGCTAGGCGCTAAATACCCCGAGGCTGGTTATGGTGGCTTCTTTAGCCGTTGGCTTCGTTCTAATAATCCGCAGCCATATAACAGCTTTGGAAACGGTGCAGCCATGCGTGTCAGCGCCTGTGGCTTTGCTGCAAAAAATGTAGAGGAAGCCAAGACCCTCGCCCATGATGTTACCTGCGTAACTCACAACCATCCAGAAGGGATGAAAGGTGCTGAAGCCGTTGCGGTCGCTATCTATTTGGCCCGCGAGGGGAGAAGCATTCTTGAAATTCGCGACTATATCGTCCAGAACTACTATGATATTTCGTTTGCCTTGGATGATATTCGTTCAACCTATACCTTTGACGAAACCTGTCAAGGTACAGTCCCTCAAGCATTTGAAGCATTCTTTGAATCCACCGGCTTTGAAGATGCCATTCGTAACGCCATCTCCATCGGTGGAGATAGCGATACCATTGCTGCTATTACTGGCAGTATCGCCGAAGCGTATTATGGCATCCCTGCTGACACTCGCAAACTTGCGCTCACCTTCCTGGATGAAACGCAGCTGGGCATCCTGAATGCTTTTGAAGCCAAATACGGTATTATCGTTGAGAAGGCGGTTGCAGCCAATGCGACTCGCCCTATTTCCTATACTTCCGGAAAAAATACGCAATCTGGAAACCGGCAGATGTCCATGCTAGAAGCGCTTGATGCTGCGGAAAAGGCTGAAAAATCGAACGAAACCGAAGACGAGGAAACGACAGCCAACCGTCTTTTCAATCACCTATATCAGGATTGCAACATTCTGCGTGGCCCAATTGACCAGGACGATTACAAATCTTATGTGATTCCGCTCCTGTTCTTTAAGCGAATTTCCGATGTATATGACGAGGAAACGCAAAAGGCCATTGAGGAATATGGAGAAGATGTGGCGTTCTATCCCGAGGAAGAACTGCACGATTTCATCATCCCGGAGGGCTGTCACTGGAATGATGTTCGCGTAACCTCTGAGGATGTTGGCAAGGCCATCGTTGACGCGATGATGGGCATTGAGCATGCGAATCCAGACACCCTAGCTGGCCTTTTTTCCTCCTTCGATGATGCGAATTGGACGGACAAAGGAAAGCTCTCTGATGCGCGGCTTAAGGATCTGATTGAGCATATGTCTTCCATTCTCGTCGGTAACCGCAATTATTCTGCAGATAT
>CAYLIC010000086.1:0-1601 GCA_964383815.1 uncultured Faecalibacterium sp.
ATGGCAGCAAGGTCAAGTTCCACCTTGCGACGGCGTTTATCCTGCGTGGTATTGCCTGCGATGAACCGTTCGATAATTGCAGCATCCATCTCAAGGACTACCTCGTCTTTGGCAACTTCCTCAACGGAGATGTTCTCATGTACGAGTTGGAGAGTCTTTGAGCCAAGCGCTGCCCAGATCAGTTTGCCTCGTTCATCCACAGGGCGAACGGAATCATACACCTTGGAAAGCCAGCGGTAATCTACCTTAAAGGGTGTCAGGCAATCGTCCGGCGACAATGCATTCCAAACACGGTTCAGAACACGATACTGTGCGCCGAATGCATCACGATCTTTATCCGTCGGAATGCAATCCTGTGCAGCAACGAGGGCCTCCCAGTCATCACTTGTACGGTCTACGCCAGGGAAGAAGCTCAAACAACCGGCAACGAGTTGTGGTACCTTGGATTTTACACCATCGATATTTGTGATGATCTTTTCGACAGCATCGGCATCAAAAGCGAGCGCTTTAGCTACATCGTCAAAGATGCCGACATAGTCCACAATCAATCCGTACGTCTTGTCCTGACCGTACACACGATTGGTGCGGCAGATAGCCTGAAGCAACGCATGATCCTTCATCGGCTTATCCAGATACATTGCCTGCAGGATCGGGGCATCAAAGCCCGTAAGCAGCTTGCTGGTAACAATCACGATCTGCAGCGGATTGGCAGGATCGCGGAAATCATCCAGCACCTTGGCTTCCTCATCGCGGGTACGACGCCATTTCTTATACTCATCAGCTTTATCGTTGTTGGTATCCATAACGATGGTGGATGCCGTTTCGCCGAGGAGCTTATCCAGCTCTTTCTTGTAGAGCACGCAGCATTCGCGGTCATAGCAGACGACCTGTGCTTTGAAGCCATTCGGATTGATCTTCGTCATGAAATGCTCGGCAATATGCTCACAGACAGCATGGATACGCTCAGGATCCTTCATGATGGCTGCCATACGGACGCGCTGAGCTACTTTGGAACGCTCATCTTCCGTGAGGCCAACTTCATCCGCCATTTGCTTGAAAGCCTCATCAATGGCAGTCTGATCTACTTTCAGCTTAACCGGAACAGGCTCGAAATGCAGTGGCAGCGTGGCGCGGTCGCTGACGGAATCAGCAAAGGAATAGCGGCTCATGTAGCCAGTGCGATCCTCTGTTGCGCCAAAGGTGGCGAAGGTATTCTTATCCAGACGGTTGATCGGCGTGCCGGTCAAACCGAAGAAGAAAGCATTCGGCAGTGCCAGACGCATTTTTGCACCCAGATCGCCTTCCTGCGTGCGATGCGCTTCATCAACCATGACAATGATGTTGTCGCGCAAATTGAGAGCTTCTTCCACACGGGCAAATTCGAAGATTTTTGTGATGATAACCTTGCGAGTGTCCGTCCTCAATAGATTAATTAGCTCGTCGTTGGTTTCTGCCGGGACGAGATTCGGCACATCGGCCATGGAGAAAGTACCGAAAATCTGGCCAGCGAGATCAATGCGGTCGTTGACAATCAAAACAGTAGGTGCATTCAGTTCTTTCATCATGCGCAGCTTCTGCGCTGCGAAAACCATCAGCAGAGA
>CAYLIC010000087.1:0-1596 GCA_964383815.1 uncultured Faecalibacterium sp.
GCCATCCCTGTCCCTAGGGACATCAATGGTGATGGGACCTTTCTCGGTCTTGACGGTCTTCCTTGATTTGCCGTTGCGGCTGTTTGAACCGGGATTCCTGGCATATTTCTCATATCCCAAGTGGGCAGCCAGTTCCCCTTCGAGGGCTTTCTCCATCAGGCGCTTGCGCATACCCATGATGAAGGTATCGATTTCTTCCGGCTTGATGCTTTCGACATCAAGCCGGTTGATGATGTCATTGATCTTGTCTTGTTCCATTTGTGGCAACTCCATTCTGATTTCCTCCTAAGTTATCAGATTTTGAAATTCCCACAGAAACGTTTACAGGGTCATTTCTGGATACCCAGTCCTGTATCAACCAATCTCTTCGCATCAACACGCTGGGTTGCAGACAATCTTTCCCATACACGCTGTGCATTGACCTCTGATCTGAGATGACCATTGGTAAAGGAAACACTATACCAACGATAAGCCTCGACGAGATTCTCCTTCATGCCAACGCCTTTTTCAAACATCATCCCCAGATTATACTGAGCCTCTCTGTGTCCTTTCTCTGCCGCACGCTTCATCCACATACCGCAGACCTGATCATCTGGATCCAGATGATACCCACCTCGGCAATAAAGATCGGCCAGCTTAGCCATAGAATCCACATCGCCCTTTTCTGCCTTGGCAGTCAACATAACAATAGCATCCTTACTGGAAGAACAACCTGTCAAGGAGAAAGCGACTGTTCCAGTGAGAGCAATCGCCAAACACAGTTTTTTAAATGAAATTGACATGAAAACCTCTTTGTTAAGTCCTTTCGGAAACTTAGGAACAGAGTTTACCAAAAGAAGACTGATTATGGTATGCCACCTGCTACATCAACGCCCTTTCAGGAGGACAACAACTGCACCACCGCCACCATCAGCAGGTTTTGCCTGACAGAAAGCCATAACATCTGCCCGTTGAACCAACCATTTGAAAACCAGTTTCTTCAGTATTGGTTCATTATTGACTGAACCATGTCCCTTACCATGAACAATCCGAATACAACGAATCCCTCGAATAGAAGACATTTTCAGAAATTCGACCACCATTTCACGCGCCTCGTCACGACGCATGCCATGAAGATCCAACTCATCCTGAATAATCCAATACCCTCTTCTCAGTTTTTTCACGACATCAGGACCGATACCATCACGCCGATAACTCAGTTGGTCATCAGTATCTAAAAGACTTTCAACACTGAATTCATCAGACAGTGACTGTTCCAGCACTTTCTTCTCATCTGCAATCCGCTGAACAGGAACAGGTTTGGGACGAGATTGTGTCGTCACTACCTTGTCAGAGGAATCAAGCCTAGTCACATTACCGATAGCCCCCATGGCACTCAAAAAAAGATCTCGATCCGACATTGCCTGCTGTTCCGCAGCACGCCTTTCGCGCTCTTCCAGCTCTCTCTGGGCATTAACCTGCTTGACTACTTTCTTCAGACTCTTCAAGTCTGGAACTTTTCTCGATATTGAAGCCATTATGATTTCTGTTCAAGATAATGTTGGACATCCAATGCCGCCATACAGCCTGTTCCAGCACTGGTGATTGCCTGACGGT
>CAYLIC010000088.1:0-1567 GCA_964383815.1 uncultured Faecalibacterium sp.
TCGACAAATCAAAATTGGCAGTCAAGCAGAGCCTTGAAAAGCTGGAAACGCTCAAAAAATCGCTCATGCAGCAGTACTTTGGATGATATAGGCATAGCTGGGCGCATTGGCAGGAAGCATTTTTCAAATGTCTAGCCATGAGTGGTTTGGGATATAATAAATGCAATAGTATTGCAGAAAGAAGGTGCAACCATGTATTGTCTAAAGCAATACGATACCCCTCTCATGCTTTTTGAGATTATAGAAGATGCTATCGACGGGCAGCAATGCCGGATATGCAAAATCTATCATGAAAATGAGAAAATGTTGCCCCTTGGCATGCAATTAGACAACGCCGGGGTAATGTCATGGCTTCGCAGTCGAATTATTCCCAAAAACAGAGAATTTGTGAATAAATTCCTTTCAAAAAACGGTTTGTCTCATAGCGACACACGCGGAATCCTGAATGTATGCCGCGGACTCTCGCTGAATGACAGCTACTGGGTTGTCGAAGATGATTTTAAAGGAATTTTTGCAAAATACAATCTCTTTGAGAACTCCTTTGCAACAACACTTTCTCTGATTGCCTATACAGGGTATGGAAGTTCCCGGGCAAAGGGCTTTTCCTCGTCTCCAGAGTTTACGACCGCAGGTATGCTGCGCAAAGGTTGGCGACGTATAAATGGAAAAACTCTGCTTTATAAAGGTGGTACAAGCGGCGCAGCCAACACCGGTAATGAACCTTATAGCGAGTTTTATGCGGCACAAATTGCCGAGCAAATGGGTATTAGGCATATTTCATATGGACTGGCAAAATGGAAAAAGAGTCTCTGCTCAACCTGCGAACTCTTTTGCGATATAGATCATTCCTTTGTGCCAATCCATAGATTGCTAAAAAACTGTTCGCTGAGAACAGCAGCAGAGTATTTCCAAAATTTTGGTGACGATGGATACAACAGCTTTGTTGATATGCTGATCTTTGACGCCCTTATCTATAACGAGGATCGTCACTTTGGTAATTTCGGAATGATGGTGGATAACAAAACAAATACGCCTTATGAATTTGCGCCAATTTTTGATAACGGCTTATCGTTATTCAATTATGGCATGGCTGATGATTTTGAAAACTTGGAAGAATATGCAAAAACGAGATCATCGGTATATGGTGTGCCTTTTGAAAACATCGTCCGAGAGTTCATTACAGCACGTCAAAAAGAACAACTGCGCCGAATGATTGGGTTTAAGTTTAAAAGGCACAGCAGTTATAATTTGCCAGAAAAGCGTTTGAAGGCAATAGAAGCTTTTTTGCAAAAGCGTGTCAACGAACTATTGTTAATCCCTACAAAAGAATAAATAACTACTCGATGGTTGCAGGATGTTGGTACACCCCACTACAGATAGGAGTGTACCAACATGAAGCAATTATTCATCACGGAAGTTGAACAGTCCCTTTTGTCCGTTCTGGACAATGCTCAAATGAAGGCTCTGCACGAAGCGCTGACCCACGCGCTTTGGGGCAGGGACGTCATAGTCATCGACAGCGCCGAGCCTGTGCCCGAGGCGCAGAGCAATCAGCAGCTTCTGGACA
>CAYLIC010000089.1:0-1492 GCA_964383815.1 uncultured Faecalibacterium sp.
TAATTATAATGTTCAAATATTAAAAAATTCATCTATGCCAGACCAAGCAAATGGAAATTTAATATTAGCTTCTCATTCAGGAAATGCTAGAATTTCATATTTTAGAAATCTGGATAAATTATCATTAGGTGATATGGTGAGTATAGACTATAAAGAAAAGACTTATAATTATAAAGTTGTGAATATATATGATATTGAAAAAACTGGTATTGCAAAAATAATAAGAGATACAAAAGAAACAACCTTAACACTTATAACTTGCAGACATAGTACACAAAAACAAATAGTAATAATCTGTGAATTAAAATCTTAAAGTTTGTAGCACCTTTTTCTTTTAAAATAGTTTTATTTATAATTGGAATCATGGAGGTGCAATATGATTAGAACGGATATGGATGATGTTTCAGATGAAGAGTTTTTTAGAGTTGTTAGTCCTTGTGAAGAAATGGTAACTAATTATGTTAAAGACAATTTTTTTAATCAATATATTGCTTTTCATATAGCAGTATATTTTAGAGGCAATGCAATGTGGCAACAATCATTTTCTAATCAAGTAAGTACAGCTATAGATGATTTATCACAATTTACAAATGCTGACTGTGATATAGAATTAGTAAAGAAAATATTAGAAGAAACATATGAGTTAAAGATAACAAGGGAATCACCATTAGAAATTGAAGATATTATGAAGTAGTTATCAAAGAGTTAACTTTATACAATATGATTGATATAACTGAATGTAAGAGGTGAATTATGGAAAGGTGTTTTGATTATTCTAAAGGAAAAGTTGATAAAAAAAACAAAAAAAGAATTATATTCATAAATAGAATGTCTTATCTTATGCAAGAATTTGATAGTACAAGTAAAGAGGTAAATGAACTTATTGATTGGTTATTTTGTCTTTCAGAAGGGGTGCCATATAATAATCCTACTTTTGAAATGTCAAAAAGAGATTATAATTTAAAACCAATAGAGTATGTTGATGGAAATAGAATGATTAAACATGTTTGGAATAATGATATGCACCTATATTCATATGCTATGTTGTTACATGAGTATAATTATTGGTCAAATGAGGATGTTTTGACTGATATTATTAAAGAAATGTATTTTAGATTAGATAAAATAATTCATCCATCTGATGGAAGTCATTGTGATTATGAAGATATAAAGTATTATGTAGAGGTGGAATATGTGAATGAAGAGCAATAGCTCTTTTTAATTTGGAGGAATGTAATATGAATGATAGTACAAGAGATTTTGAAGTTTTTGGTATTACTGGATATACTGTTATGTCAAACTATCATTTAAGAGATCCAAGTCTGTCACTTAAAGCAAAAGGATTACTATCTATGATGCTGTCTATGTCTAAAGATTGGGATTATTCTATAAGTGGACTAGAAAAAATATCACAAGAAGGTAAATATGCTATTAGAACAACTTTGGATGAATTAAAAAAGGCTGAATATGTTCAAATAAAGCAGTATAGAGA
>CAYLIC010000090.1:0-1474 GCA_964383815.1 uncultured Faecalibacterium sp.
TTCTGGAAGGTGATGGTGGCAAGGGTTTTGCTTTCCCGCTCCACCTTCACATGCTCCTTGGCCTCAATGGCCTGGTGCAGGCCCTCGGAGTACCGGCGGCCCACCATCAGGCGGCCGGTGAACTCGTCCACAATCACCACCTGGCCATTTTGAACCACATAGTCCACGTCCCGCTTCATGGTTACATGGGCGCGGAGAGCGCAGTGAATGTGGTGGTTCAGCTCGGCATTCTCCGGGTCGTTCAGGTTGTCGATGGCGAAGGCCCGCTCCACCTTCTGTGCGCCCTCATCGGTGAGGACAACGGCCTTCTTCTTCTCATCGTAGGTATAGTGGGTGTCCAGCTTCATGGTGCGGACAACCTGGTCGGCCTTCTCGTAGAGCACGGTGCTCTTTTCACCCTGGCCGGAGATAATCAGCGGCGTGCGCGCCTCGTCGATGAGGATGGAGTCCACCTCGTCCACAATGGCGTAGTGGTGGCCCCGCTGCACCAGGTCACCCTGGCGGATAACCATGTTGTCCCGCAGGTAGTCGAAGCCCAGCTCATTATTGGTGCCATAGGTAATGTCGCAGGCATAGGCCTTGCGGCGCTGGGCATTGTCCAGATCGTGGACAATCAGGCCCACGCTCAGGCCCAGAAAGCGGTGCACCTTGCCCATCCATTCGGAGTCGCGGCGGGCCAGGTAGTCATTAACGGTAACCACATGCACACCCTTGCCGGAAAGGGCATTCAGGTAGGAAGGCATGGTGGCAACCAGGGTTTTGCCTTCGCCGGTTTTCATTTCTGCCACGCGGCCCTGGTGCAGCACAATGCCGCACAGCACCTGCACCCTGAAGGGGCGCATGCCCAGCACCCGGTCGGCAGCCTCCCGCACGGTGGCGAAGGCCTCCGGCAGAATGTCGTCCTCCGTTTCGCCCTTTTGCAGGCGGGCGCGGAATTCCTCCGTCTTGGCGCGGAGCTGCGCATCGGTCAGCTGGCGGTATTCCTCCTCCAGGGCCTCCACGGCGTTGACCGTTTTGGTCAGCTTTTTCAACTGTGCATCGTTTCCATTGCCCAGTAGTTTTTTCACAAAATCAAGCATGCCATTCTCCTAACCCGTCCGTGTTTACACGAACGCATCTTATATTATACCATGTCCTGTACATTCCTTGCAAGAGTTAGTTCATCACGGGTGAAAAACCGGCGGAAAGGTATTGCATTCGGCGGGAAGCCGTGCTATAATCTATACGATTACGCACCTTTGTCCTGCGATTGCTTGTGCCGCTGATGCGGTGGCTGGTCGCGCAGGGGCAGAGGGTGGAAAAACAAGGAGGAATACCCAAATGGCAGTCATTTCCATGAAGCAGCTCCTGGAAGCGGGCGTGCACTTCGGTCACCAGACCCGCCGCTGGAACCCCAAGATGGCTCAGTACATCTTCACTGAGCGCAACGGCATCTACATCATCGACCTGCAGAAGACCGTGAAGAAGGTGGACG
>CAYLIC010000091.1:0-1434 GCA_964383815.1 uncultured Faecalibacterium sp.
TCCTGTCCCCCAAGGACACAGCCAGCCCCCTGCTGGATGACAGCGACTGCAACTTTGTGTATGGCGAGGACTGCTGCACCTGATTCCGGAGCTGTGCAACCGGCGAAACCTTAACGCCGGCGTGGCGCCCTTCGCCATCAGGGTGCCAGACCCCGGTATGCCCGTGGACGGTTGCATTCCCGGCTTTTTTCATGTATAATGGTATAAAGATTCCATCAAACGAAAGGAAGGTCATTGCATGAAGCGCATCGTTTCTCTGATACTGGTTTTCCTGATGGTCTTTGCTTCCGCCTGTGCAGAGGGAGGCCTGACCCTCATTGAGAAAACGGAGAAGAACACCATCAAGCTGAAAAAGTCCTACCCCGCAAACCAGATTATGGAGGGCATCAGTTCCACCACGGGCCTGCCTGCCTCCGGCGAGGCGTACACCCCCATCGTCACCGTGCTGGACAATGCTGAGGATGCCTATCCCCACTGGGGCGTGAGCCAGGCGGACATCATCTTCCAGGTTCCCAATGCAGGCTCCGGCGCCACCAAGCTGCTGGCCCTGTTTGCCGATCATTACCCTGAAGGCGCCGGCGGCACCCGCTCTGCCCGCGCCACCATGATTCCCCTGACCATGGCCTGGGATGCTGCCCTGGCCCATGCCGGCGGCCCCAGCGTGGACAACAAGAATGTTGACCCCACCAAGCTCATGAGCAGCTTCGGCATGCGCTCCGCAGGCAAGGATTTCAACACCCTGGGCCGCTATGCCCACCGGGTGTCGGGTATTAACGCACCCCACAATTCCTCTACCCATATCCTGGAGATTCACCAGAAGCTGGTGGCGGACGGCGTTTCCTTCAAGGAGCGTCCCTTCCTGTTTGCCGATGAGCCCCGCACCGATGGCGCCGATGCTGAATTCATCGAGGTTATTCACCGGGGCAATGATGAGGACGGCCGCTCCAACAGCGCCAGCTATGCCACCTTTACCTACGATGCCGCCACCGGCACCTACACCCGCACCAATTCCTCCGGCCCCTATGTGGACAGGGACAACCAGGAGCTGGTGACCTTTGCCAACGTGATTGTGCTCCGGGTACCCATCAGCTGGAACAGCGGCTACATGTACCTGAAGGATCACCTGGTGGGCAGCGGCGTGGCAGAAATCTTCCAGAATGGCAAGTATGTCCGCGGCGCCTGGTTCCGCAAGAGCCAGGATGATCGCATTGTGTTCGTTGGCCCCGATGGCGAAGAGCTGCCCATGCAGCGCGGCAAGAGCTTCATTGTGGTTACCAACGCCGCAACCGACGTGTCCTACCGCTAAGCATAAGAAAATGCGGCTTGCGTGATGCAGGCCGCATTGCGTGTCGAAAATGTGGCAGAGCCACTTTTTCGAAGAATTGCGCTCCGTCACTGTCAGGCCTGCAGGCAGGCCTGACGGCCGTTCCTCCG
>CAYLIC010000092.1:0-1357 GCA_964383815.1 uncultured Faecalibacterium sp.
AAGTTGCAGTCGCTGTCATCCAGCAGGGGGCTGGCTGTGTCCTTGGGGGACAGGAGCGCATCGTTCACCTGACCCCAGTCCACACCGATGGTGGGGTCGTTGTAGCGGATGCCCCGGTCGCACTCCCTGCTGTAAAGGTTGTCCACCTTGTAGCAGAATTCCACATCGTCCGTCAGGGTCACAAAGCCGTGACCGAAGCCCCGGGGAATGAAGAACATCCGCTTGTTTTCGGCGCTCAGCTCCACAGAAACCCACTGCTTGTAGGTGGGGCTGCCCTTGCGCAGGTCAACAGCCACGTCCAGCACGGCGCCCCTGGTGACACGCACCAGCTTGGCCTGGGCCATGGGGACATTCTGGAAATGGATGCCCCGCAGAATGCCCTTTTGCGAGGAGTAGGACTGGTTATCCTGCACGAAAACGGTGTGGATGCCCACATCTGCGAAATTTTTGGTTGAATAGGTTTCCATGAAATAACCGCGGCTGTCCCCGTGCACGTCCGGCTCCAGAATGCATACGCCCGGCAGTTTGGTATCGATACGCTTCATCAGTACTGCACCTTCCCTTCTGCCACGGCCTTCAGGTGGGCACCATAGGGGCTCTTGCCATAGCGCTGGGCGGATTCCAGCAGCTTTTCCCTGCTGATCCACCCGTTCTTGTAGGCAATTTCCTCTGGTGCGCTGATCTTGATGCCCTGGCGCTTTTCTACCATCTGTACAAAGTCGGCAGCCTCCACCAGGCTGTCCATGGTGCCGGTGTCCAGCCAGGCAAACCCGCGCCCCAGCAGCTGTACGTCCAGTTGACCCTGATTCAGGTACATTTCGTTCAGGGTGGTGATTTCCAGCTCACCCCGGGCAGAAGGCTTCACCTCGTGGGCCATGGCGCTAACGCCAGCCGGATAGAAATACAGACCGGTGATGGCGTAGTTGCTCTTGGGCTGCTTGGGCTTTTCCTCTACGGAAATCACCTTGCCATTTTCGTCAAATTCCACAATACCAAAACGCTCCGGGTCGTTGACGTAATAGCCGAACACCGTGGCGCGGCTGCGCTGCTGGGCATTTTCCACGGCTGCACGGAGAATCCTGCTGAACCCATTGCCATAGAAAATGTTGTCGCCCAGCACCATGGCGCAGGCATCATCGCCAATGAACTCCTCGCCCAGCAGGAATGCCTGGGCCAGGCCATCCGGTGACGGTTGCACCTTGTAGGACAGGTTCAGTCCAAACTGGCTGCCATCGCCCAGCAGATGCTCAAAGCGGGGCGTGTCCTCCGGGGTGGAGATGATGAGAATATCCTTGACGCCCGCCAGCATCAGGGTGCTGAGCGGATAGTAAATCATGGGCTTGTCGTACACAGGCAG
>CAYLIC010000093.1:0-1183 GCA_964383815.1 uncultured Faecalibacterium sp.
GATTGCCTGACGGTAACCTACTTTCACACCGGTTTCGGCACTATCATCGGCGCAGAGGCGTTTCACGGTCCTGTTCGGGATGGGAAGGGGTGGGACCGCCCTGCTATGGCCATCAGGCATTAAGCTGTCACAATCCGGTAACTCGCATACAAGCGTAAAGTGTCCTTCGCGTCTTCTTCGCAGCGCACCTACGACCGCCAGGGTCATAGGGACAAGCCTCACGGGCAATTAGTAACGGTCAGCTCAACGTGTTGCCACGCTTCCACATCCGTCCTATCAACGTCCTGGTCTGGGACGACCCTTCAGGGAGCCCAAGGCTCCGGGAAGTCTCATCTCGAGGCAGGTTTCCCGCTTAGATGCTTTCAGCGGTTATCCTTTCCGGACTTAGCTACCCGGCGATGCCACTGGCGTGACAACCGGTACACCAGGGGTCCGTCCACTCCGGTCCTCTCGTACTAGGAGCAGCCCCTCTCAAACTTCCAGCGCCCACGGCAGATAGGGACCAAACTGTCTCACGACGTTTTAAACCCAGCTCACGTACCACTTTAAATGGCGAACAGCCATACCCTTGGGACCGACTACAGCCCCAGGATGTGATGAGCCGACATCGAGGTGCCAAACTCCCCCGTCGATATGAACTCTTGGGAGGAATCAGCCTGTTATCCCCAGAGTACCTTTTATCCGTTGAGCGATGGCCCTTCCATTCAGAACCACCGGATCACTATGTCCTACTTTCGTACCTGCTCGACTTGTCGGTCTCGCAGTCAAGCACGCTTATGCCATTGCACTATCAGCACGATGTCCGACCGTACCTAGCGTACCTTCGAACTCCTCCGTTACGCTTTTGGAGGAGACCGCCCCAGTCAAACTGCCCACCATACATTGTCCCCGATCCGGATGACGGACCCAGGTTAGGACCCCGAACAAACCAGGGTGGTATTTCAAGGACGGCTCCACACTGACTGGCGTCAATGCTTCCAAGCCTCCCACCTATCCTACACAGACTGGTTCAAAGCCCAATGTAAAGCTACAGTAAAGGTTCATGGGGTCTTTCCGTCTAGCCGCGGGTAGATTGCATCATCACAACCATTTCAACTTCGCTGAGTCTCGGGAGGAGACAGTGTGGCCATCGTTACGCCATTCGTGCAGGTCGGAACTTACCCGACAAGGAATTTCGCTACCT
>CAYLIC010000094.1:0-1027 GCA_964383815.1 uncultured Faecalibacterium sp.
TTTACCAACGGCAGTTCACAATCTTTCTGCATGCTTTCCTGCATTTTTGACGCGGATTTTGGCATGGTGTTTCCTCCTGCTGCAACGCCGGTTTCGCTATTTTTCTGCCCACCGGCAGCGTTGAGCCTTGCAGCATCAGGCAGCCGGCTTCATACGCCAACCTCCTTCTTTTGTTCGCAAGCTGTTAACACTGGCTAACCATCGGGTTCTGAACGCCCAAGTGGTTAAACGCATCTAACCATGCGCCCTTAGAAAAGCCGCCCATCGGCAGCCTTCCGCGTGACAGAATACGACTTGTGTGGGTGGGTGTCAAGGGTGGAGGGCGATTGCATGGTATGTTTGCAGCGCAGCAAGCCTGGCGGCGGTCTTTGTCCTTCCACTCTTGCCAACGCCGCAAAAATGTGGTATGATAACCCATGCAAGCCTCCGCCACGCCCTGCGCCGGCGGAGCAACCCTTGTGGAGACGTATCGAAGCGGTCATAACGGGGCGCACTCGAAATGCGTTGAGCAGCAATGCTCCGTGGGTTCGAATCCCACCGTCTCCGCCACACGCCTGGCAGCACACAAGCTGCAAGGCTTTTTTCTTTGGTGATATGCGGCTTTTCGCGGGTTGGTTCTTTGCGGTTTGGGGCATTTGGGTCATGCGCAGCCATAGGGGATGAGCTGCATGGGGCGCGGGTGGCCTTGCGGGATGCCGGCGCAACTGCGGGCACGGTGTCGCAGCCATCGGCCCATTCCCAGGTCGCGGTGGCCCGGCTGCTGTATTCGCCGTTCATGCCCAGGAAGGCCGTCTGGCCGGTTTCGTCGAAGAAGGCGTAGCTGCTCTTGCCCCGCACGGGGAAGCAGTACCGCTTGCGGACGATGGTGCCCACCGGCGTGTTTTCTGCGGTGATGCCCTCGCCCTTCACAAAGGCGAACGAAAAATGAGCGGATTCTGCAGATGATGGCAACAGCCGTTGCACAGCGGCCTTTGCTTCAGCGGCAGAATAAAAACAACTGCATACGGCACAGATACAGCCTGTGCCA
>CAYLIC010000095.1:0-1016 GCA_964383815.1 uncultured Faecalibacterium sp.
ACATAATTAGATGATTCTATTATTTCCTTTGCGCCTTTTACATTTCTTAATCTCACTTCAATCACCTATTTTAATTATAACATAGAAACAAAAAAAAGAATAGAATTTCTTCTATCCTAATTGTGCTTTTGAGATAGTTATAACTGGGCGCACACCTTCGCTGCCGTCGTAGCCAACACTGCCGCCGTTAAGATCGTCACGGCCCACATGCCAAGCATCGATAGAGCCAGGCGCATCAGGGGTTGATGTCCAATATCCATATGGCGCACTATTAGAATTTAAATTTTCATATAGCCATGATGATAATCCTGAAATATATGATTGATTAAATGTTTTTCCAGAAGCTGTTGCTATTTGCTCTGCACTTGGTAAACTTATTTGTGATTCATTTAATTTTGTCCAACTTTTTGTGCTTGATGATAAATAAGCTAATGCAGTTACTGGTCCATTTGAATTACTACCAGCTGCAGACCATGCTACTGTATTTCCACTTGTTGTTCCTTTACCATTTTCATCGATATTCATATTCATAATTAATGATACTGTATCTGTATTATTTTCTAATACATAAAATGTTTTTGTATCATTATCTCCTAATTCACATGTAAATTTATCTCCATATGTTAAATTTGATAAATCTACCCCATCTGCCTTTATACATAATATTTCTACATTATTTCCAGTACTTTCACTAGCTACAAATGTTTTAGTTGTCTCATTATAACTTACTGTATAATCTCCTACTTTCATGGAACTATTTTCTTTTTTTACTTGTCCATTCTCAATAACTATACTTCCAACACTTGGTTTTGTTCCACTCATTTCTACTTTTAATGGTGTAGAAAGTCCATTACCAGTTAAGTTTCCATCTTCATTGATATCATATTTTCCATCTGGTAATGTATTTCCACTTTCCATACGATATTCCATTATCGATGTTTCTACTTGTTTAACATAACTTTCTCCTGATCGTTCCGCTGCTCCTTTCTTTGCATTTTTAATTGTGTTCATTACTA